>CAKPBJ010000001.1 GCA_934140575.1 uncultured Bacilli bacterium
AGAAAGGTATAAATTGCATTATACCATTGAATACCAATAATTAAATACAAATTGCATTTAACTATTTAACTAACCAAGACTATTATCGTCTTTTTTTGTAAACTCTTCTATAGTCATCAATAAACCATTCTATTGGAGCTTGTTTTTTGGTAATTTCTTTGGCTCTTTTTTCAACTTCTTGTTTAAGCAATGCCAATTCTTCTTCGGTAGGTGTTTTATCATAACATACTTCTAGGGCATGTTCTACTACTATATCGGCTGCTCTTCTAAGTCCTGATGTACAGTGACAGTAGTGTTCTTTTCCTAATCCATCATGTTTACCTTCAGTTGCATAAAAGCCTTTTGGATATATTCCTTCTAATAATTTATATAAATTTTTAAATTCTTTACCACCATAGTTTTCAGTTATATTATCAATAATGGCTTGTAGTTTTCCACTATTTTCTTGATCAATTTTATGAACTCTATACAGGCAAGGATAGTTATGATCATTGAAGAATGTGGCAACTCTTGTTCCTGTAAGGAGCATTGCTTGATATACTATGTTTTCAGAGCCCATTTTTTTAACTCTTAATTCTGAGCAATCTTCAGTATTTTCTTTTATGTTTTTATATAATTCTGAGACATTTGTTTTTGTATCTAATAAATTTGCAACTATATTTAAATTTGTAATTGTTTCTTGTAATTGTTCATCTTGTGTTCCGTTTTGAATTATTTCATTCACATCTTCATAAGTCATTTTTTTATTATTTCTTATAACTGATTTAATAAATCTTTCATTAACTAAATTACCTTGAGGATCAATTTCAAAATAAAATGTTCTTGCAAGTTTGGGACTATTTTCTATAAGTGATCCTGCTTCTGCTGAGAAACTATATGGAAATATTGGAATAGCTCTTTGAAAATCATTATCTTTTGTTTGATATTTTGCTGGTAAATAAATTGCTCTTGTTCTAGTCAGTGCTTCTTGTACTATATTTGATGTGTATTCAAAATATCCTAGTACTGATGCAATATGTACACCTAAAAGATAATTACCATTAGGAAGTTTTTTACATGATAAAGCATCGTCTATTTCTATAGCATCTTCTCCATCTATTGTTATTATGAAATCATCTAATATTTCTCTATCTTTCATTTGACCTTCTTTAGGTTCTTTAGATAGTTTTGCTTGCTCTAATATTTCATCATCAAAATATACTTGTACATTGTATTTGTTGGCTATTTCTGTAATGTCTTTTTTTTGTTCATTTAACTCTTTTATTAAATCTACTAGTCTATCTACCCAAACTACTTTTTTTGCATTGGCCTTTGCAGCTTTCTTTTTATATGTTAACTTATTAAGATATTTATTAATATCTAATAAACATTGTCTTCTTTCTTTTTCTGATAATGAAAAATTTTTCTGATTCATAATATAGGAAATCATATTATTGTAGTATTGAATATTTTCTTCATTATAATCTTCTACATTTTCTAAGTATCTATTTATAAGATTTCTAAATAATGAAACTTTATCTTTGTCTTGTACATTTACAATATTAGGCATATTTTTTACTGTACAGTCAATATAGTCAATATTTCTTGTTTCATTTATCAGATATTTCATTAATTCATATCTTTTCGGTTCTTTATCTTCTAACATTGTATCAAGTTCATTTATTTGTCTTCTTACTTTTTTGAATTCACTTTGAAGATGTTTCATATTATATTTCTTTTTCCCTTCTCTTTCAATTCTTGATAATTTTTCTCCTAATTTATATAATTTTCTACTAACTAACTTTCTATCTACTGTTTCTGAATTTACAAGTAGTAGACCGATATATTTCATAACTTCTACTGTTCTATCTAAGAGCTTAGTATCTGTCATTGTATCGATTTGTTCATTTATTAATGAAAAAAGAACATCTGCAGCTTTGTTTCCATCATTAGATTTGGTTATAGCAAGGAAATGTTCATATTTCATTTTCGGACCTATTCCTTTTATATAATTTCTTAAAGCTTTTTCGATGTTCATTTTTTTACCCCCTTCTATTTTTACTTATTAATTCAAGTGGAATAGTTAATTGCTTTATTCGTTCTACTATTCTACGTGCTTTTAATTTGTCTATACCTGATGAGGTTACTGATAGAGATGTTTCTAATTCATCTAATGTTAAGTTAGATGTGAAAAATGTTGGTAAGTGATTGTCCATTCTGTATTGAAGAATTGGGCCTAGTACTTCATCTCTTGACCAGTTGCTACAATTTTCGGCACCTATATCATCTATTAACAATAAAGGGATTTTTTTTAATAATTCAAATTTTTCGTTATAGTTTGTATTAAATGAAGCTTTTAAACTTCTTAAAAATTCAGGATAATATACTAATATACTCTTTACTCCTTTTTTTGCCATTTCATTAAAAAGAGACGCAATTAAATAAGTTTTACCTGAACCAAATGATCCATTTAAGTATATTCCTTTTGGTTTTTCTTTCTCGTTATAATTATCCATAAATTCTTTAAAATACTTAATAATAGGAAGACGATTTTTATCATCTTTATACATATCTTGGAATCTTGCATTTTTAATATCTTTTGGCATATCAAATAAATCAAGATTTGCTTTATATGCATCTTCTTTTATTTTGTCTTGTGTTTTTTTACATGCATCATAAGAGAAAGTTATAACATTACCACTTTTAATAGGTGTATATATATAACCCTTTAATTTATTTGGACAATCATTTATATTTTTACAGTTTTTACAAGACGTCATTTCTTTATATGCGTCTTCAAGATTTGATGTGTAACGCATAAGTGTTTCTTCTTTAATATTTAATCCGTATACATAATCTTTAAAATCTTTATCGCTACATGCATCTTGAAAAGAATGTGTTAGGTCTGTTAAATCAAAATCATATATATTTTTTAATTTATCCATATAACCACCACCAACTACATCTATTTTACCTAAAATAATTATAAAAATCTACTGTATTTTTTAATTTTATTTTTTTAGAATTTTCATTTTGTGTTTTTTATATAAATATGCGTTTTAAATGTATTATAAATTTAGAAGTATTTAAAAAAATTATTAATTTAATAGTTTTTGATATTTTATTTGTTTACTTTGTCTTATTATCTATATAGGTATCTACTATTTGGTATAAATCCGTATAATCGATGTTATCATATAGCTCTGCTTTTTCAAATGGATCACTTACTTGAGATATTTTTTTATAATAATCTTCTGACTTCTTCGTCATTTCATCAGATATTTGTAAATATAATTCAGCAACTTTCTCACCTAATTTATCTCTTAAAAAAACTATTCTTTCATATCTAGGTATAAATGTTAATTCGTCCATTGTTTCTTTTCCAATTATTTTTTGCATTTTTTTAGCCATTTCCACTTCTTTTGAATAACCATATGCTGCAATTTTTATATTATACTTTTGGGCTAATTCGCGTGTCTTTAACTCATTAATTCCTTCTTCTAACGGTGTTCCACCTCGGCTACCACAGATATGCATTGTTTCGTGCAATAAACTTTCTTCAAAATAATCATAGACACTCATACCACTTTCAATTAGATGTGTTATATATCCTCTATATGTTGTGTTAGTATCTAGATAATCGGCAATATTTCTATGACTATTTAATTTTGCTCCATAATTTTCATAATTTTTTAATAATGGGAAAATTTGATAAGCAACTTTAGGTAATAGTAATACACCATTTTTTGCAACAAATGTAATTGTATTAGTTGAATTAAATTTAACTATTTCTTTATCATTGTTTATTATATTGGCAATCTCTTTCCTATTACAATTAGGATATTCTTTTAAAATTTTTTTATTTTAAGTAAGTCTTCATTCATAAAATCACGTCCATTTCTTTGGTATTGATAAAATATAATTTATTATTTATATTTAGTTTTTAATACAAAAATAATATTTGTTTTATTTTTTTCTAATCTTACTGTAATATTTATTTATTCGATAATTTAGTTCTGCAGGTGTTTCACTTCTATCATAATTAGGAGGATAAAAACCTAGATTTCCATTTAATATATTTAAAGATGGAATAATATGTTCTTCTTGTAGTCCACGATATAAATCTAGAAATACTTGGTGTTGTTGTAATTCTTTACCAACTAATTCATCATCTAGAATAACATATTCTTCTACTTCATGATCTTCAATATACTTTTTTATTTCTAAAGTTCTATTTGCATCAACATATGGAGTTATATCATATATTTGTATACCTAATTCATTTAAAAATTTAACATAGTTATTATAAAAAATTGATTTATAATAATCTACTTTATCATGGTGTTGCAAACTATATTTATTACTTGTAGTAGCGATAATTTTTGCATCAGAAATATCAGCAATCTTTTTCAATATCATTGCATTTTCGGTAGATACTCCATCAAATTGATCCCAGTTGTTAATTACACCATCAAAATCTAAAAATATGCATTTCATAAAAAGACACCTCGTAATTTATTGTATCACTTTTTTATATATTCTTGTAATTTCTTGTTTCTTTTTACAGTTATTTTAAAAGCCATTATTTTTGATGTTATTTTCTACTCAAACTATTTTTTTCATATAATCGTTATCTACGTATAGTGATTGTCAAAAAGTAAGTTGAATGAAATATATTTATTTTTAAAAACTACACTTTTGATAATGCCATTTTAGTTTTATCTTATTCTTTTATTACCTTCAAATTTCAAATCATAATAATCAAACATTCTATATATTAAATTATTTCCATACTCTTTTATAGTTGAGAAATCAGACATAAGCTTTTTAAAATCTTCTGATTTTAATATTTCATTCAAATATCTAACAGATAAATAGCTTAAATCATATCCATTATATTCATCATTGCAAAATGAATTGCCATGTTTCAAATTATTTAAATTAGGTATTGTTTTAGTATTTTCTTTTACATTTAAATAAAATTTTTTAAATTTTTCGTCATTAGCATATTTATCTTTTTCTCCAGAAATAAATTGTGCCATACCTTCATCATACCAAACTATTCTCTTTGAATAATCATTTTTTAATATATATTTCATATATAAAATATGAAACAACTCGTGACTTGCAGTATATAACCTTTTCAATTGTGTATCTGTTTCAATGTAGGCATTAACCATGCCATCATCATAAGTACCTTTTGCATATTTAGGTAATGACTCTCTTTCTCCTCTTATCTTATATATAAATTCTCTAAACTCTTCTAAATTGTCAAAATAATTCACAATAATCTGTTCATCAAATTCAATATTAAATAATTTTTTATATTCAACAATCTTATTTTGTAATAGATTGACTGTTGCATTAGCTAATTCTTCCAAACTATTGGAATAATTAATTCTACACAAATCTGTTTCAAGTAATTTTGACATAATGATCACTTCCTATATACATATTATATCATGCTAACTTATATTCTCTAACTGCAATTCTTTCATCTGAACAATATTCTATTACAAATCTATTTTCTCTCTTACAAATCAATATTCCTATAGTATTATTATTACTTACTTCTTTTATATTTTTATCTAGATAATTCATATACTTTTGAACTTGTGATATATATTCAACTTTAAATTCCGTTACTTTTAGTTCGATTACTACATAACAATTAAACTTTATATTGAATAATAACAAATCTATATAATGATTTCTGTCACCAATCTTAACCTTATATTCACTTCCTATAAAACTATATGAATTGCCAAGTTCTTGCATAAAGGATTCTATATCTTCTAATATTAAATTATGTAATGCTTTCTCAGTAACTATTTCTATATTATTCTTATTTCTAATTAATATAGGATTTGGCACAAGATCTTTTACTTCAACTTTTTCTTTAGTAACTATTTTGTTTTTAGTTTCATCAGGTAATCTTTCATATTCCTTGTTTCTAATTCTTTCGCGTAACTCTCTTTTAGATAAATTTCTTACATATGAAATATTAATATAATACATCAATTTATTCTCATCTTTAATAGACAATAATTCAGAATAATGACTCCAAGACAATTTGGTCGCCACTGGCGACCATTTTTCATCTTTAAACATTCTATAATATTGCCTAATACGTCTCAATGTTCTCTCATTGTACTTTCTTCCAAACTCGGCAACCAATCTATTTGAATAATCATTTAAAATATTATCACCATACCTACTACCAGCTTCATCAAGCAGTTTACCAACCTCAAAGTATGTAATAACTTTATATCTTTCCTTTGAATAGTCTTTTACTTTTGAGTATACTTCATTATCTATTAATTTGTTTTTTATCTCATTGTAATAATTCATATCTTCCTCCTCTCTATTATGGTCTACACGTTTCAATCTTTAATTTGTTATTCTTAATTTTAAACATAATACTTCCTTGCTTGTCTGTTCTATATATTTTTGAATCTTCTAAATTATTTAACACTTCTTTATTTGGATGACCATATCTGTTATTATTTCCAACACTTATAATCCCATATTTAGGATTTATTTCGTTAATAAATTCTTTACTACTGCTTGTCTTTGAACCATGATGCCCTACTTTTAAGACATCAATATCTGATAAGTCATATTCATCTAGAATATCTTTTTCTTTATCTACTCTTGCATCTCCAATAAGTAAAAATTTATAATTATTGACTATAAAATATATGACATTAGAATTATCGTTTTCATTATTATAAATTCCTGTATTTAAAAAATATATTGGAGTATTTCTTATATAAATATTTTCTATACTCTTATAGTATTTTATTTTTCTTTAGAGTTTAATTAAATCTTTTTCTAAATAATTATAACTACCTACATTAAATATAACTTTATTTACATCTACACTTTCTACTGTTTTCTTTGCTTCTCCCATATGATCTTTATCTCCATGTGGTGATTGTCAAAAAGTAAGTCGAATGAAACACATTTATTTTCAAAAAAAAGAAATCATAGTGATTTCAAAATAGTTCTATTAGAATTCTTATTTTCTTTTATCTGGTCTAATATTGTACTTCCAAATTCTAAAAGCTTTTCTTTACTTTTAATTATATTAATAAATTCTTCGTGATTATATGTTTCGTATAAATGTCTAATCGCTATGTAAGATAAATTATAACCATTTTTATTTCCAAAACTTCTGTCATTATGATTTAATTCATTTAAATTAACATTATCACAATATTCTAAATTTTCTTCTAAAAAAAGTTTATATTTATTTTTATCTTTTAAATCTTCTTTTTGTCCCGAAAAGAATTGTGCAAGTCCCTCATCAACCCATGTAATTCTTTCTTTATCTTTCCCATATACATAATATTTATATAAATGATGAACTAATTCATGTATCAATCCTTTAAACATATATTCTTTTGTTTTGCCTCCATTTAAATTTATATATGCAAATGCTCCTGTATCATTAAAGTATCCATGAAATGATGATTTTCCATATACAAAACCAGCTTGTTCTTCATCATCAGTTATTGCCACTATTATTTTAGTATCTTTCTTTATTGATAACTCTTCTTTAATTTCATCAATATTCTCATTAAAATAATTTATAAATTCATTAGAAAAGTTTTCTAATCCATTTGAACAAAATATTGTTAAATCATTTTTTTTAATTTTTAAATCAAAATCCACATTAATCACTTCCTATATTTAATATATCATGTTTTCTTTCTTTTTCTATTTCTTTTAAACTTTTATTTGGCATTGGTAAATCTTCTGGCATAATTCCACCTAATCTTCTAATGCTATTTCTTACTTCTCTACCAACTTCATAGTGAACAGAATTTGCAGTATATTCATTATCTACATTTTCTCTTTTTAATTTAGCATCAGTTTGAGCAATTCTAAATATATTATCAGCTAGTTCTTCACTGCCCATATTATCTAATATATCTTCTCTATATCTAAGTTTCTTTCTTTTAAATATATCATCTGCTGTTTCGCCATTATAAAGTCCTTTATAACCTGCATTATGAAATCTGGCTAAATTTCTTACTCCACTATTAACTGCGGTTTTATTTAAACTTAAATTACCTTTTCTTGCTTGATTCCTTCTATATAATCTTTTTTCATCTTCTGTAAGTTCATTATACTCTTTTTCAGATAATTCTTGTTTTCTTGTTTGAATTGCAAAATATGTTTGAGCTAAAGCAATTACTTTTTTCCTTGAATCACCATTTTGAGCAATGAGATAACAAGCATATCTTGATAATTTATAATCTGTTATTCTCCTTTGACCACCGTTTACATTTATTGACAATTTGCCGACCTCGGCAAATTGTTCATTTATGTAAACATTACTATTCTTACATGCTATTTTTGCTCTATCAATAACATTTTCAAATCTTCTCCATTGTGTATATTCTAATACTTTTTGTAATTCTCTAGCTAACCAGTATTCATTACCAAATTCATCTATATATTTTATATCTTCAAATACTTTCTCTGTATATTCTTTTATTTCATTCATTTCATCATCTTCCTTTCTATGGATTACATGTCTCAATCTTTAATTTGTTCTTCTTAATTTTAAACATAATACTTCCTTGCTTGTCTGTTCTATATATTTTTGAATCTTCTAAATTATTTAACACTTCTTTATTTGGATGACCATATCTGTTATTATTTCCAACACTTATAATCCCATATTTAGGATTTATTTCGTTAATAAATTCTTTACTACTGCTTGTCTTTGAACCATGATGCCCTACTTTTAAGACATCAATATCTGATAAGTCATATTCATCTAGAATATCTTTTTCTTTATCTTCTCCTGCATCTCCCATAAGTAAAAATTTATAATTATTGACTATAAAATATATGACATTAGAATTATCATTTTCATTATTATAAACTCCTGTATTTAAAAAATATATTGGAGTATTTCTTATATAAATATTTTCTATATTTTTATAGTATTTTATGTTCTTTCTTTTAAGAGTTTTAATTAAATCTTTTTCTAAATAATTATAACTACCTACATTAAATATAACTTTATTTACATCTATACTTTCTACTATTTTCTTTGCTTCTCCCATATGATCTTTATCTCCATGACTAAGTATTAAATAGTCTATTTTTTTTATACCATTACTTTTTAAAGTTGGATAAATTGTATTAAAAAATATTTCTCCATCTTTATTAGAACTATAAGATGTATCTCCTCCTGTATCTATTAATATATTTTTTCTATTTAAATGAATTAGTATTGAGTCTCCTTGGCCAACATCAATTATATCTATATAGTCATTATTACTAATTATGGGAATTGAAAAATGAATAGTTAATAATATTAATAAGATATATAAATATTCTTTCTTATTTCTAAATATGTATATTAGTATAATAATAAAATAAATTATATAAACTATATCAGGTAATTTTATAAAAACTAGTTTTAGAGCGTTTATTTTAGAAAAAAATGTTGATGTTGTTTCAAGTATTATTATAAAAATATTATAAATTATATTTAGTTTTGGTATTACTAAGACAAGTAATGACATAGGAAATATTACTATACTTACTAGTGGTACATAGAAGAGATTATATATTATACTTAGTATATTTATTTGATAAAAATTGCGTATAGTTATTGGAATACTTACTATAAAAGATATGATAGATACTTTTAATAGACTTTTTATGTAGTTATTACTTTGAAGGGTACTTGAAAGACTTATTAGAGAAAGACTTATTAAGTAAGAATATTGAAATGCTATGTCAAATAAGTAATTTGGATTTACAAGTAATGATAAAGATATAATGAATAAATAGATATTTACCGGTTTTATATAAAAATAATAGAGTTTATTTAGTGTAAAAAATATATAGAACAATATTCCTCGTAGAATTGATGGAGTAACGCCTACTAATATTAAATAATTTATTAGAAATATAGTTATTATAAAATATTCTTGTTCTTCACTTATTTTAGTTTTTTTTAATAACTTAGATAACATGCCAGTAAGTAGTGTTATATGCATACCACTTATTGCGAATAAATGACTTATTCCGTTTTCTTGATAACTTCTTATGACATCTTTATCTAAATATTTCTTGTCTCCTAAAATAAAAGTATAGAGATATCTATTTGGAATTCTTTTTATTATTAATTTTTTTAATTTATAAAATATATTTTTGTTACTGTTTAGTTTTATGATAGATGTTGCTTTTACTTGGAAATATATATTTTTTCTTTCTAAGTATTTTTTATAATTAAATAAATATTTACTTTTTGGAGAGGTAGGCTTAGTAAATTCACCTATTACTAATATTTTATCTCCTATGTTAATGTTTATTTGTTCTTTAGTTTTTTTATAATAAGTTACTATTAAATCTTCTTTTGCTTTTAGAGTTATATCTACTTTGTCATTGATTATATGAATGTCTTTTACTACGCCTTCTACTTTTTTTGTATTTGTGTTATAAATTGATGATTTAACTATACTTAGTCTAAATATAGTAAGTAATATTACTAAAGCAAATATTAAATAAAATAATGCATCATGTAGTAATATTTTCCTTAATCTTAGCAAATAAGCTATCTCCTATTCCAGATACATTTTTTATGTCTTCTATTGCCTTAAAAGGTCCATTTTCTTCACGATATTTTATTATGTCTTCTGCTTTTGATTCACCTATACCAGTTAGGGTCATTAATTCTTCTTTTGTTGCAGAGTTTAGTGATATTTTGCCACTTACTTTTACTGAATCTGTAATACAGGCATCATTTTTTAAAGCATTATCATCCTTTTTTATACATTTTTCTTGAATTGTTTTTTCTTTTTCTTTGGTTTTTTCAAAGTCTCTCACTTCACTTTTACTATAAATTATTATTACCATTTCATCTGTTATTTTTTTACTTAGATTAATAACCGAAGTATCTGCATTTTCTGTTAAGCCTCCTGACATTTCTATTACATCTATTACTCTAGAATTACTTTTTAAAGTATATATTCCTGGAGTTAAGATTTCTCCTTTAATATCAACTTTATATGTTTCAACATTTTCTTTTGTTTTTTTCTTTTTTAGTGTATTTGTTGATTTTGATATTACTTCATTATTTGTTTCTTTACTATTATTTAGTGTAATTACTGTAACTGTTATTGATAATACAAATAAAATTAATATGAATATTCCTATTATAATTTGTTTTCTATAACGATATTTAAATGTTATATTATCACCTCCTATTTTATTATTAAAAAAAATAATTGTTTTTTTCGAATATAAGTTTAAATATTAATTCAATATAATTTAGAAAGAATTGATGGCTATTACTTTATAATTAGTCAAAAAAAATAGTCAATGTATTACTACATTAACTATTTATAAAATTTATTTATTATTTTGATAATTTAAACTATCTTTTTATTTTTAGTACTTTCGGCTCAATTATTTCTTCTACTTTATCATTTGGAATACTTTCTTGGAGTATTTGTAGTAATACATCTTCTACTTTGAAAATATCATCTGTTTCTATTCTTCCTCCAGCGCTTTGAGATGTTCCACCACCAAAGCATTCTCCAAGTATTTTACCTACATCAACTTTGTTTCCGTTGGCACTTCTTGCGGATATATGGACTGTGTTCTCATCTACATATCCCAAGGCAAATGATGCATCAATTCCTTTAAACTTTAACATTTTATCTGCAGCTTTTGCACAGTCTTCTTTTTGGTATATGGTTTTTGGGGCATTTCTATTAACCGTAAATGATACATTTATTGTATCTAAATTTGTTGAACCTGAATCAGCTTGGGCTGATTTTATAATTTTTCTTATTGATGTTCCATATATAACAAAATTATTAATTCTACAATAGTCTTCAAATTCTTCTAAGAATAATTCGTTTACGTCATCAATACTTGCTCCATGATTAATTAATTTTTCCGCAACATCATGTGTGATTGAACTAGTATTTTGTTTAAAGCGTTTTGTATCTAAACTTATTCCGGCTAATAAATAATTGGCTATTTTTCCTGAATATTTCATTCTAGTAGCATTTAAAATTCTTGCGACTATTTCTGATGCACTTGATGCGGTTACATCAATATACTTTGTTCCTTTTTCAATTGTATAATCATTTGTTTCATGATGATCAATTATAAATACTTTATTTAGCTTATCAAGATCTTCATTTACTGCCACCATATTTTTCTTATTTGTATCTGTAATGATAAGCAGTGAGTCTTCATTTATTCTGGCAAGAAATTCTTTTCTTGTGATAATTTTTATTATATCTCTATTATCATCTATTATCTTCTTTACACCAGCTTCTATTTTTGCCTCATCATCATTAACTATAATATATGCTTGTTTATCATGATGGACTGCTAGTGCATATAAGCCTATTGCAGATCCTATTACATCAAAATCCGGTTCATTGTGACCAATAATAAAAACATTGGAACAGTTCTTTAAGTCTGCATCAAGTTTAGCCCTGAACTCACTTAATTCACGTTCTTGTGGACTCTTCTTTGACATTTCAACCTCTCCTCTTTTCCCCAATTCAAACATGCATATTATAACACAGAGTTCTTTATTAATCAATAGAAAAAAGTATATGTCCAGTATGCTCGAATAATCAATAAAAAAAGATGCATAAGCATCTTAACTACATTTTAATAAATATTCAGCTATTGGCCAGAAAATTATAAATAAATTTAATATTGTACCAATAATTATATTTGATATTATTAAAGCTTTATTATAATCATTTTTATCTTTAGGTAATTTTTTAATTGCCATTATTGATATTTCTATTATAGCTATTGAAATAATAAGTATTAAACTATTTGCGATTAGACCAAGTGTATTGTATGAACAATCTATTATTTCTTTATTTACTTCTTCAAATACAACTTGATTAGTATAACAGAAAAAAATCAAAGAAAATATAATTAGTAATAGAAATGAAAGTATATGTATTAAGTTTAATTTTTGATTTTTCATTTTATTCTCCTCCTATTCCTACACCAAATTCTCTTATTATACTATTATCACAAGATTTAACTGGTTCTTTAAAGATTCCAATTGATGATGCAATACTATCTGTAAATAGAAGCATAATTAGACCTAGAATTATTCCTACTGCAGAGAATGTTATTCTATCTCTTTTAATATTTTTACTTATTTTTGTTTTATTTGTGAATAAATTTATTAAACTACAAATACTTACAATTATTAGAACTATTGTTATTAAAACTAGTAAATATGTTAGAACATAAGACATAAAATCAGGTTTATTTATATCTATAAAGTTCCACCAAAAGTAAAATATAAGAACAATAATATTTTCAATGGCTATTATTGGTCCTATTAAATCACTCATAATCAAATTTTTTTTCTTTTTTTCTTTTACACTTTTCACACTATCACCCTTATCTTTTATTTTAATTCTTTTTTTCTTTTAATTCGTTATTATTTCTTTTAATTCTTCTTCTACCCTTATATTTAGATTATCTATTATTTTTTGATTAAAGTAAAGACTTTTGTTTAAATTTGATTGATTTTTTAAATATTTTTCTTTCCATTTTAATAGTTTTTCTTTTGTTATATTTTTTATTTCTATATAGTTATTATTTTTTAATAATATAGTATTTATTGTTGATTGTTCTTTAAAACTATATTTATCCATATCTGACCATTTTATATACCAGTAATTTTTTTCTTGATTATTTTTTAATATTTCTTTGTGAATTTTTTCTTCAAAATATTCATCATATACAATATCTGTTAGTATATGAATTGTGTATCCTAATAGAAAGTCATTATTTATTTTATTTTTTTCTTCTTTATAGAATTTTTTTAGGTTTTCTTTCCATATATTTAAATCTTTATCTCTTACGTGTGAAGTCCACCTTTCTTGTTTATTGGCGAAGTGTTCTACATTTACTGCGTCTGGTGCCATTAGGCCTAGATAATATTCATATGATGAGGTATCTAATTTTTTTGATAGATAATATCCTACTTCTTCATGTACTACTGTATTAGGCATTTTTTTTACCTTCTTTCATTACTCCGTTTTCAAATGATATTCTTTGAACTATTGTTAGGGCAGCAATTAAACATATAGTAAAACTTCCACCGTAACTCATAAATGGTAATGGTACACCAGTCATTGGCATCATACCCATGATTCCCATTAGATTAATTGCAACATGTAGGAAAATATAGGCAGCTACTCCATAGCAGATAACTGCTCCTCTATTATTAGGACAGCTTCTACCTATTATTAATATTCTTAATAAGATAAACAAATATAAAAGTATTAAACCAACACCTGTAACAACACCTAATTCTTCAACTATTATTGCATAAATAAAGTCTGTATATGGTTCTGGTAAATAAAGATATTTTTGTGTTGAATTACCAAGACCTACTCCTGTTAGTCCACCATTATTGATGGCAATGTAACAGTTGCAGACTTGGTTTCCATCACTCATTATTCTAGAGCATGGATTCTTATAATTAAATCTTTGTAATTGTCTATCTAGTAGTGCACTTCTTCCTGTACCTACTAAAACCATGTAGGCAGCTGCAACTACTCCTAGGACTACAAATATTGTTTTATATTTTATTTCTTTAGATATTGGAACTGATAAAAATATAATACCTACAATGCTGCAAAAGATGATTGTTGTTCCAAGGTCTGGTTGAAAGAATATTAAGCCAGCTATTATTAAACATAATCCTATTGGGAAAAGACTTGTTGACCATTTATTTAATTTCTTTTTATTTTTATCATAGTAGGTTGCCAAGAAGACTATTACAATAATTTTTATAAATTCACTTGGTTGAATACTAAAAAAGCCAAAATCAAACCAGCTAACTGCTTGGTTTTGTGCTTTTCCTACTATTAGTAATACTCCTAGTGAAATTGTAAATATAATGAGTAAAACCCAAGAGAAAAAGCCATATGATCTTGAATTGAATCTAACAATTATTAATGAAATTACTACTCCTACAAGTAAAAATATTCCTTGTTTTATAAAATAATTGTATGGACTTACTGCATGTGACATATATGCAGTAACATTAGATGCTGAAAAAACCATTATTAATCCAAAGATAAATAAGGCTACTGTTACAATTAAAAGTGGTTTATCTATATATTTAAATATCTTCTTCATATCTTTTCCCTTCTATTATAAATATATCATAAAATTAATATAAAAACTTATATAAATTAGTCGTTAGTTCTATTTTATTAACAAAATTTGTAAACTTACATAAATTATATTAGATTAGTAAAGGAGGATATTTATGTATTATTATGGTGGAGGACAAGCATGTTGTCCAAATACTACATCATATTATTATCCTGTAAGTAATAACTCAACTAATAGTAATTATGCAATTATTTTGGTACTATTTATCTTACTTGTTATTATTATTGGAACTAGATGGGGTAATTAGTATTAGAGTGAGAAATCACTCTTTTTTTTGACATTTTTTAAATATCAGTTATAATATATATGTAATTTTTAGAGACATTATTAAATTTATATAGATTGAGGTGGTACTAGTGTTAAAAACAAAAGATATATTAGATGAAAAGGATAAAAGACTTAGAAACATAAGTAAAGAGGTTACTTTTCCATTATCTAAAAAGGATAAAGATTTAATTAATACAATGATTGAATATTTAACAGATAGTCAAATTCCGGAGCTTTCTGAAAAGTATGATTTAAGACCTGGGATGGGACTTAGTGCAATACAGTTAGGTGTTGCTAAGAGAATATTTGTAGTTGTTAATGAAATTGGTGAACCTGGTGAGGGCGAATTTGAAACTTATATTTTAATTAATCCTAGAATCATTAGTAATTCTATGGAACAGATTTATGTTGAAGAAGGCGAAGGTTGTTTAAGTGTTAATAGACCAGTTGAAGGAATCGTTCCAAGATATGCTAGAGTTACAATGGAAGCATATGATACTGAGGGAAGAAAAATACATGTAAGAGGTCGCGAAGAACTTGCAATTTGTTTTCAACATGAGTTAGATCATTTAAATGGTATTTTATTTATTGATCATATTGATACTAAAAATCCTTATAAAGGAAAAGACCAAATGCGTGGCATTTAGTCTTTTTTTATTTTTATAATACTTCATCATGATCTTCTAACTTTACACTTACTAATTTAGATACTCCTGATTCTTGCATTGTTATTCCATATAGAGTATGGGCATATTCCATAGTCTTTTTCTTGTGGGTAATTATTAAAAATTGAGTTTTATCTTTGTAGTGATTTAAATATTTACCGAATGCTGCAACATTTGCTTCATCAAGAGCTGCTTCTACTTCATCAAATAAACAGAATGGTACTGTTCTTACATTTAATATTGCGAATAATAAACTTATTGCTGTTAGAGTTTTTTCTCCTCCTGACAATAGACTTATTGTCGTTAGTTTTTTTCCTGGAGGAGATGCAACTATATCTACTCCAGTTGATAGTAAGTCATCTGGGTTTGTTAGTTTTAAATCTGCATTTCCACCCATAAATAATTCTTTAAATACTTTTTGGAACTCTACTCTTATATTTTCAAATGTAATTTTAAATTCTTCTTTCATTACTTCGTCCATTTCATTCATTATTTCAAGTAATGAGTCTTCAGCATTTAGTAAATCACTCTTTTGATTATTTAAAAATTCATATCTTGTGTTTACCCTTTCATATTCTTCTATTGAATCTAAGTTGACCATACCAATTCTTTTTATGTTAGCTTTGTATGTATTTACTTTTAGTCTTGCTTCTTCTGGTTCAATATCAAGACTATATTCATTTTTAGCTCTTTCATATGTCATTTCATATTCAGAATTTAATATACTTAGCATGTTATCTAATTTTACATCGTTTCTATTTATTTTTATTTCTAAATCTCTTGATTCTTTTTCTTTACTATGTAATTGACTATTTTTTAATTTCTCTTCTGCTTGATAAGCTTCTTGTTTTTCTTTTAAATTAGATATTTCTTTTGAAATAGAAGTTATATGATTTTCTATTTGTTCTTTTAGAGCTGTTTTTTCATGGAATAATCTAATAAGTTCTTGTTCTTTTTCACTTACTCCATTATTATTAATTAATTCAAGTGATTCATATTCTTTTGTGATTGATATTAATTTGTTTTTTATTTCTATTAATTCACTTTTTTTATTATCATATTTTTCTTTTAAAGCAACTTTGTCTTTTGAAATACTAAATAATTTTTCTTCTATTGCGGTAATTTCTTTATTGTTATCTTGAAGTGATTGTTGTATTTCTGCTTCTTCTTGTTTTAATAGGTTAAATGTTTTTTCTAAGTGTTGTATTTCTTGTTTTAAAATAATTGAGCTTTTTCCAATGTAGTTTGATCCTCCTGTTAATGATCCTCCTACATTTATAACATCTCCTTCTAATGTTACTATTTTATATCTTGCTTTTATCATATGAGATAGGCGTGTTGCGGCATCTATTGAAGTTGCCACTACTATTATTCCTAATTGGTTTTTAATTATATTTTCATACTCTTTATTATATTTAACAAGGTCTGACATTATACCAACAAAGTCATTACTATTTTTTAGAATGTTTATTGTATCATAGTCAACATATCTTTCTTTTATTACTGATATTGGGAAGAATGTTGCACGTCCAGCATGTGAATCTTTTAAATATGAAATAGCTTGTTTTGCTGATGGTTCATCTTTTGTAATTATAAAGTTTTTACTAGTAGATATTGCAGTATTTAGAGCTTTTACATATTGTTCATCTACTGATAAAACATTACCTATTGTATTATAAATTCCAGTTAGTTCATTGTTTTTCAATACTTTTCTAACACTATTTGGCATGTCTGATCCTGATTCTATCTCTACTCTTAAATTATCAATTTTATGTTTTGTAGAAATTAATTCTTGATTATGTCTTGAATAATCATTTGTAAGAAGATTTTTTTCACTCTTAGCATCTTGAAGATTCTTTTCTACTTCTTTTGACTCTTGTTCTTTTCGAGATGACTCATTGATAATATCTTTTAGTTTTTCATCGACAGTATTTATTTCATTTGATAATTTTTCTCTTTCTTCAATTAAGTTTCTGATATTTTCTTTTATTTCATCTTCTTCTTTTGTAGTTTTGCTTCTTTCTTTTAAAAGGTTTCTTTCTCCATCTATCTTTTCTTTTTCTTCAGTTACTTTTAAAAGTTCTCTTTGAAGATTTGATTTCTCTATTTCTAATTTTTCTAATCTATTATTATCTTCTAAATATTTAGTGTCATTTTTTGTTGCGTGAGTTTGAAGTGTTAAAATTTCAGAATCTAATTTTTCTTTTCTTATTTTAAAATTGGATTGTTCACTATTTAGATTTTCAATATCATATGCAAGTAATGATACTTCATATTTATCTAATCCTTGCTTATTTTCTAAATATTCTGATGCTTTCTTGCTTTGTTCTTTTAATGGGCCTATTTGTAAATCTAATTCTTGAATTATGTCATTTAATCTGTCTAAGTTATTATGAGTTTTATCTAGTTTTCTTAAGGCTTCTTCTTTTCTTTTTTTATATTTTAATATTCCTGATGCTTCTTCAAATATTACTCTTCTGTCTGTTGCGGAATTACTTAATATTTTATCTACTTCTCCTTGGGAAATGATATTAAATGATTCTTTACCCATACCAGTATCCATAAGTAAATTGTTTATATCTTTTAATCTACACTTTTCATTATTTAAATAATATTCATTTTCACCACTTCTATATACTTTTCTTTTTATAGAAATTTCTGTGTATGGAACATTTAGAAAATGATCATTATTATCAAATATTAATTCTACGCTTGCGACATTTAGTGAATTTCTACTTTTACTTCCAGAAAATATTACATCAGACATTGAACCATCACCACGAAGTGATTTTACTGATTGTTCTCCAAGAACCCAGCGTACTGCATCTACTATATTAGATTTACCGGATCCGTTTGGACCTACAATACATGTAGTCCTTCCATCTAATTTTAATTCAATTTTATCTGCAAATGATTTAAACCCACTAGCTACTATTCCTTTTAAGTACATATACTTCACCCTAGTTAGAATTATACTATAATTTGGATTTTTCAGCAATTCTTTAATGTATACGAATTATTTATAATGAAAAAATGTAGACTTTTTTGCCTACATTTAATTTTTAATGTTTATTTTTTTAAACTTAATGGGTTTGATTTATCTAGTACTTTTTGTGATACTGCATTATCTATTATTTTTGAAATACGTGCACTCTTATTTTGCTCATAATTATTATATGTAGCGTATGCTTTTACTTCATCTAAATAAAATCCTTGGGCATTATTTATATAAAATTGGCAGTTGCTACATTTTATTTTTTTACCTATATCAAATATTAAATTTGTTTCTTCTTCTTTTGTATTTTTATATTCGTCAATATTTGTTTGTAAAACTTCCATTGCTTTTACCCTGGCCATATAGATGTTTTTTATAGATTCTGCACTTTCTTTTTCTACATTGATATTTGCCATCGTTAATAGTTTTTGCATGACTTCTTGAAGATCGTTTCTATACATTATGTAGCTAAATGGTCTTATCTTTACTTTTTGCATAAGTTGTTTTTTATTTTCTGTATATAATGGGGTTTCAACTAGTTCAAATTTGTAGTGTTCTTTTATTGTATCACTAAGTTTTTTTGAATATTTTTCTAAAGCTTTATCATATTCAGTTAAATCGTCTTTTATTTTCTTTTTATACTCACTTGGTATTTCTTGTTCCTGTGTTGAATCTTTTCCTACCATTGGTGAGAAAAATTTTGGTTCTATTCCTGTCAATTCATAATAGTCATTTGCAGTTTTCGTTGCATCTACAAGATATTTATTGAATTCAGAAGAAAGTTCTTGGACCTTCTTCTGATTCTCATCTAGTGCTTTGTCCTCAACTGTTGGATATTTATTAACATTTGGCTTATCATCTTTTTTGTTGGAAGATGTTGAACTATATAATATTCCAAGTATTATGGAAACCATTCCTATAAAAACAAATAAGCATATAATTATAACGGCTATTTTACTTTTTTTCTTATTCATAGTTTCTCCTATCCTACTACATTACAAACATTAGAACCAGCTCCACCCCAACTAATTGTTTGTCCTTTACTTTTTATAAATGTGTATCTATCGATGTACCATTGATATTGACTTTGTTGAACTATTCCACCATATCCCATTGAATACCTATACTGTGTCCCAGGATTATATCCGCTTGTATATCCAGTCAGTTCAAACCAATACCACCTGCCAGCAACTCCATTATTTGTGCCGTATACTCCCCATGCTCCATCTCGCCAACAATTAATTGTTGGTGAACATGAAGATGTATTACATGCTGCTTTTTCCCAATCTGTTCCAGTTGAACATTGTTCTCCAGTATATATAGAATTATATGTTATAGGTCTAGATCTCCATTGTTCTCCACCACCGCATGAAACACTACAGCTGCCCCATGCTGACCATGAACCATATGTCGGTGTTGTTTGATCACAACAGCCTTTATCATTACAATTTGTACTATCTTCTTCTGTGCTAGTTGAACATACTTCACCTGTAATAGTAGACTTGTATGTTACAGTTCTTGTTCTTTTCTTTGTTCCTGGGCCACAGGTTGCACTACAGCTACCCCATCCTGACCAGTCTCCGTATGATGGTGTTGTTTGATCGCAACAGTTTTTAATATTGCAATCTACTTTACGAGATTTTGTTGCTTGACAGGCATTATTTGTGTAATTATCTATTGTATGTGATATTTGATCTTGTTTTCCAGGACCACATGATTTATTACATGTACCTTGATTAATCCAATTTTCATCAGATCTAATATTATTTCCACATTCTTCATACACTTTATAAGTTTTTGATTGTTTACTAATATTTCCACTCTGATCTTTTATAGATACATATAATGTTCTATTCTTTCCATCTAAGCTTCCTGGGAATGTTATAGATGATGTTTCAGTATATGTTGTCCAGTTCGAACAGTAATCTGATGTTGATATACACATTTGTAAATTGTTTTCTTTTATATTATCAGATGCAGTAATTTTTGCTGTTGCGGTTAAAGCATTATATTTATCATTTGTTGATGTTATTGTTATGGTTGATACTGTTGGTGGAGTTAAGTCTATCTTAACTGTTGCCTCGTTTGAATATGCTGAACAGTTACCAGCTTTATCACAAGCTTTAAACTTAATTTTAGATTCACCTTCTGCTTCAATATTTCTGTAGTTACTTATAACATCCTTTTCATTTGTAGTTTTTCCTGTTGTTGTATATTTATATGTAAGATTTGTTCCAGCTATTGTATCTGTTGCACTTGGTACTGCAATTAATTTTTTTCCAGACCAAGTACCAGGCGTATATAAGCTTAATCCGGTTGTTTTATTTGTTGGTTTACTATTTGCATCATTTGTTTTCCATTGGAATATATTAATATTTGGAACTGTTGGAGCTGTATTATCAACAATATATGGACCAAAATATATAATATTATTTTTGTTGTTTAATAATATATCATTTCCAGATACATCATTTATTACTTCTGGTTTTACTGCTAAAAAATACTTTCCTGTAGCCCCAGATGGTGTTATTATTTTTGTTTGATTTGTATTTTTAAGTGTAATTTCTTTATTAGCTAAAATTTGTTTCTTTTGTTCATTGATGCTTGGTGTTGTTGGGAAAGTCAATTCTTTCCATTCGGCATCTGAACCTACACTATTTGATGATGTTGTCCAAGCATATTTTAATTTTAGTGCACCATTATTTTGAAAACCTGTTAAACTTGTCATTTTTAATTGGAAAGATAATGATTTTTTAGTTAATGATGTTTCATTCTTAATTGTTGGCTCAATTGTAACTTTTGTTTCTGGATTAGTACTACATTGTGTATTTATTACTATTCCTGGATTTGGTCTTAATTCAACTTTATTAACTTTATTATTTTTTACTGTTCCACATCCAAGTTGAGCAACATAGCTATATTTGTCCTCTATTTTTACAACTCTTATAAATGTGTTATCTGTATTACATGATGTATTTTCTATTTGAATATCCTTTACTAAACTTTTATCCTTTAAATCAGAATATTTAATATAAGCACATCCAGTTGTATTATTACCAAATAAATCTTTGGAATATGAATTTACATAAAGTTTTGCACTATCAACCAGTGACTTTGAATATGTTGTGTATTTTCTTTCATTTCCATTTTCAGCTATATTTCTTATTAATGGAATAGACATTGCCGTTATTATTCCTAGAATAACAATTACTACAAGCAATTCAACCAATGTGAACCCTTTTTTATTATTTGATTTATTAATAATATTCATATTCTTACCCTCTCTAGAATTTCTATACTCTTTTTAATTATAACATAAATAAATATTAAAAATAAATCAATAAGTTAGATTAATTTGATTTTTCAGATAGAAGTGAATCAATTCTTTTTAATTCATATCCTTTTTTTGTGATATATTCAACTGATGTTTTTAGTTCTGATAAGTTCTTATCATTTATATCTATTTTTATAATAATGGAATTTGATAAATTTTTCTTTATATTGTTAAATAAATTCTTATTGATTACTAAATATGGTTTTATAGTATGTAGCTTTAAAGATGTACATAGATTTAATATTTCTTTATTTTCTTTTTCACTATAACAATATTTTGCCTTTTTATTTGTTTGATTTTCAAGATAAGAAAGAGCTGTTTGAAATAAGTTTTTTTCATAACCTTCATTATAACTTAATAGCTCTATTTCATATTTTTTTAAACTACTTGGAATATTTTCATTTAATTCTAATAGTGTTCCATCTATAAATATTGTTACTGGTACTTGGATTCTTTTCAAATAACTGGCTAATTTACTTAGATTATCAATATTTGAAGCAGTGAATATTAAAGCAACACTTTTATTATTAGAGTTACCTTTTTCAATATAATGTGTATATATGTTTTCTATTGATGTTGTTGGTTGTACTTCTTTCATTACCATTAGTGTTTCATTATAATTTCCGTATTTTTTCATTTTACTATATGTTTTATTTAAATCTATTTCTTTTCCATATTTACCTGGAATTATACTATTACCTATTATTTTTGCATCTTCTCCTATTACTTTGTATTTATTTATATTTAATTTTATTTGTTTCATTATTGGATCATTATCTTTTAGTATATTTAAACAAATATTAGTATAGTACATACTAATTATAGAAAATATTATTAAAATTATTATTTTTTTCATTTTTTCACCTGATAAATTATATGATAAAAAAAAGAATCTAATTACTTAGACTCATTTGATTCTTGTTCTTGTTGTATTTCTTTGTTAATTGATTCTTTTTTTCTTATTGTTTTTTTAGGTAGTGCTTCTTTTCTTGAGAAGTTTTGTCTTCCTTTTTTGTCAGGTCCTAGGGCTTTTACTATTATTTCATCGCCTACTGATACGATATCACTTGGTTTTTCTACTCTTTCATGAGCTAGTTGTGATACATGAACTAATCCTTCGCATCCTGGCCAAATTTCAACGAAGCATCCGAAGTCTTCTACTTTAACAACTTTTGCTGGATAGATTTCTCCTACTTCTACTTCTCTTGTGATATCTTCTATCATCTTACGAGTTTTATCAATTATTTCTTTATCACTGTGATAAATAATTACACGACCATCATCTTCTAATTCAACTTTTACAGCATTTACATTTGTAACTTCTGTAACATTAGATGCTTCACAAATAATTTTTGTGATCATTTCTCCACCTTTACCGATTACATCTTTAATTTTTAAAGGGTTAATCATAAATGTTTCCATCTTTGGAGCATATTTTGATACTTCTTTACGAGGCTCTGCGATTTGTTTTTTAATAACATCTAATATTTCTAATCTTGCTTTTTTAGCTTGAGCAAGTGCTTCTTTTAATATTTCTTTTGTAATTCCTTTTATTTTAATATCCATTTGTAGAGCAGTTATTCCGTCTTTTGTTCCGGCAACTTTAAAATCCATATCTCCTAAATGGTCTTCCATACCTTGGATATCAGTTAAAATTGTATAATCATCTTCATGAGTAATAAGTCCCATAGCAATACCTGCGACTGGTGCTTTTATTGGAACTCCTGCTGCCATTAGTGACATACATCCTGCACAAATACTTGCTTGTGAAGATGATCCGTTTGATTCAAGAATTTCTGATACAACTCTTATTGTATATGGGAATTCTTCTTCAGATGGAATTACTTGAGCAAGTGCTCTTTCTCCTAAAGCTCCATGTCCAATTTCACGACGTCCAGGTGCTCCATATCTTCCTGTTTCTCCTACAGAGAATTGTGGGAAGTTATAGTGTAACATAAATCTCTTTTGGTCTTCTAATCCTAATCCATCAATTACTTGGTGTTCATTAAGTGCACCTAAAGTTGTTACTCCTAAAGCTTGAGTTTCTCCACGAGTAAATAGTGCTGAACCATGAGTTCTTGGAAGTAAATCTATATCTGTTGATAATGGTCTTATTTCATCCATTTGTCTTCCATCTGATCTTATATGTTCTTTTACAACTATACTTCTAAATAATTTGTATTCCACATTTGATACAACCATTTGTACTTTTACAAGTAATTCTTTTAATTCTTGTTCTTTTAATTTATCTTCATTTTCTTTTGTGAATAGTTCAACCATTTCTTCTTTAATTGAATCTATTGCAGCATATTTTTCTAATTTTTCTTTTATTCGAAGTGCTTTATCCATTTTCTCTGTAATTAGTGATTCAATACGTTCTACTAATTCTTTTTCTGGAGTTAATGTTTCATACTCCATTTTTTCTTCACCAATTTCAGAAATTATTTTTTCTTCAAAAGCAATTAGTTCTTTTACAGCATTATGTCCAAACATTAATGCATCTAACATTACATCTTCTGATACTTGTTTTGCTCCTGCTTCTACCATGTTAATTGCATCTTTTGTTCCGGCTACTGTTAAATCTAAATCTGACTTTTCTAATTCTTCTGGTGTTGGATTGATAATAAATTCTCCATCTACTCTACCAACTTTTACTCCTGCGATTGGTCCATTAAATGGGATTTTTGAGATTGATACTGCAAGAGATGATGCAAGCATTGCAGTTAACTCTGGTGAACAATCTTGATCAACTGATAAAACTGTTGAAATAACTTGTGTTTCATTTTTAAATCCTTCTGGAAATAATGGACGCATTGGTCTATCTATCATACGTGCAGCTAATGTTGCAGCTTCACTTGGACGCCCTTCTCTTTTTATAAAACCTCCTGGGATTTTTCCAACAGAGTATAATTTTTCTTGATAATTAACAGTTAGTGGAAAAAAATCAGACAAAAGGTTTGCGTTTTTTGATACTACTGCTGCGGTTAAAACAACTGTATCATTATATCTTACTAAGACAGCACCATCTGCTTGTTTAGCTAAACATCCATTTTCTACAACTATCTTTTTACCATAAAAATCTAATTCAAATGTTTTCTTCATATACTACCTCTTTCTTTTATTTCAAAAAAAATAGACACTAAAAAATGTGCCTACTTTCTTAAACCTAGTTTTTTGATTACTTCACGATAAGATTGAATATCTTTCTTAGCTAAGTATTGTAACATATTTCTACGTTGACCAACTTTCTTTAAAAGACCTCTACGTGAATGATGATCGTGAATATGTACTTTTAAATGTTCAGTTAATTCTTCGATTTCTTTTGTAAGAATTGCGATTTGAACTTCTGCTGAACCAGTATCTTTTTCACTCTTAGCAAATTCTTTTATAATTTCTTGCTTTTTTTCTTTTGTTAATGCCATATTAACACTTCCTTTCTTTAATAATCCACCATAACTAAGTAAGAAATCGGAAATTTTTCTAACTGAGTAACGGTAAGTACTTGTATTATATAATGTTTTTTATTATTATGCAAGAGTTTTTATTATTCTTCACTATTTAAATCAATATATAATTCTACTTTGCCACATTTTTTATTATTTTCTACTATGATAATAAATATTAATATATTTTATCTTCTGAGTTAGAATTAAAAATATTATTTTTTTATTATCTATAAATGTACACCTTTCATATATAAACTACTTGTATTATATTATAGCTTTATAAAATACATTAAATTAAACTTTAAAAACAATTTTTTTTATGATACATTTATTATGGTGATTTTATGATGGAAAAGTTAATTAATTTAGATAGAAAAATAATTATTAGAAGTTTTCTTGTTTTTATTTGTTTTTATTATTCAAGTCTACTTCAATATATTCCTGTAATACTTTTTAATATGAATATTGAAAGTATTCGGGGTAATATGAGTATGGCGGTTTTATTATCTTGCTTTTCTAGTGTGGTCTTTTCTCTAATATTATTAATTATATATAGAGATGATTTGGTTAAGGAATTTAAAACATTTAAAAATAATTGGGTTAAAAATTTTGATACTGGATTTAAATGGTACTTAGTTGGACTTGTTGTGATGATGACTTCTAATTTAGTCTTATATTATGTTTTACATTCTGGTGGGGCTAGTAATGAAAATACTGTTCAAGCTATGATTAGTGCCTCTCCTATTTTCATGGCAGTTCAAGTTTGTTTAATTGCTCCATTTAATGAAGAGGTAGTTTTTAGAAAAACTTTATATGATGTATTTAAAAATAAATGGATTTTTATATTTTTATCTTTCTTATTATTTGGAGAAGCTCATGTTATGAGTAGTGCTTCTAGCTTAGTTGATTATTTATATATCATTCCATATGGAGCTTTAGGGGCAGCGTTTGCAATGGCATATAGTAAAACTAAAACAATTTTTACATCTATGAGTTTACATATATTGCATAATACATGCTTGTTTTTACTTTCTGTACTTATATAGTTATTCAGTTGAATAACTTTTTTTGTGTATAAAAAAAGACATATTATTTTTTTATGTCTCTTCCTCTTTTACATGTATTATCAATTATTGTTAATGGGATATTTATTAAGAAACCTATACCTATCATAATAAAATATTTTGTCCAAAAGTCATCTAATAATATCATGTTTAAATTTAATATTGTATAGAATAATGTAAATGTTATTAGTGAGAATGAATAATTTAAATATACTAATATCATTGGTGACTTTGTATTTTTAAGTAAAAAGTAATAGATTGTTAAATTTACAAACTGACTAACAACATAGGCACAAAATTCTGCTGTAAAATTTGATAATAATAAATTTTTACCTAGAGCAAATGATAATAATGCCATAAAACATACTGATATTACTGCTGATATAGCAATAGCTGCTACGCATCTTTTGTAGGAATATTTTTTTGTTATGTAGTTAGCAATTAAAAATACTATTGGTAGTAATATTATTGAATATGTTATATTTACTCCTGATATTTTGAATGTATATGATTTTAATGATTCTAAAAGAATTGCTAGTGTTGTTAATAATAAGATGTATATCCATGAATCATCATATAGTTCATTTTTTTTGTTCTTTGTCATTTAAAACACCCTTCCTATCATATTAATGATAACATAATTATTATTTATATTAAAGATTTATTTATATAAACATATATTTTTTTCTGTTGGTCTTTCTAATACTTTATGTGTCTTTATATTAGACATTTTTAATTTATCATATTCAGTGTTTTCAGATATTATAGTATTTCCTTTTGTATCAGAAATATTTACATAGAATTTATAATTATTTGTACTATCTTTTTCTATTTTTACATATCCCATTAATGGAGATGTTTGCCAAGGAGATGTACTTGTTACGAATTCACTAGCATATAATTTATTATAATTTTCTAAGTCTTGTTTTTTATATCTTACATTTTCTTTTGTTGTGAAAATATAATAATAACTACCTTTTGGTAAGTCATTTATGTTAACCTGACTCTTTGTAGTTTTATCGAAGCAAGTTATATTGTTAGATTCAATACTGTTGTTTATTGATATTGCATATTCAGTTGCGATATTTAAATAGTCTTCTGCTTTTACTTTGTCTATTGTATTTAATTTTGATGCTATTTTATTTACAGTTAAGAATATAAATATTAATACTAAGAATATGGAGATTATAATTATTTTTGTTTTTTGTGTTAGTTTATGTTTTACTTTATTTTTAGTTTGTTTTTCTTCTTTTACTATTTCTTTTTTATTATCTTTTTTTCTAAACATATTATTACCTCTTATTAATAATAACACATTAATTTATAAAAAAACTATTGTATTTACTGAAATATTATCAGTATACAATAGTTTATATTTTTATTTTTCATTTATTTTATTTATTATATCTTCTATATGTTCTCCATAAGCAATTGATGTATCATAAATGAATTTTAATTCTGGAGTATGTCTTATATCTATTCTTTCAGCTAATTTTGTTCTTATAAATGATGAAGCTTTTTTTAGTGCTTCTTCTGTTTTTTCTTTTTTAGATTCATCTAATACTGTGTAATAGACTTTTGCGTAGCTTAGATCATTTGTTGTGTCAACTCCAGTGATTGTTACGAATTTAATTTCTTCGTCTTTTATTTCACGCATTAGAATAATGCTTATTTCTTGTTGGATTGCGTGATTTAATCTTTCTATTTTTATACTTGCCATAAATTACACATCCTTGTATTTATCTTTTTATTTCTACTAGTTCGTAAACTTCTATGATATCTCCTTCTTTGTAGTCTTGACAATTTTCTAAAGTCATACCACAGTCCATATCTTTCTTTACTTCTTTTACTTGATCTTTTTCATGTTGTAGTGTGTTTACTGAACCATTATATACTATTACATCATCTCTTATGATTCTTGCTTTTTCGTGGTTTTTAATTGTTCCACTTAATACGTGACATCCAGCAATTAATCCAACTTTTGAGAATTTAAAGATTTGTCTTATTTCTGCTGTTCCAGTTACTTTTTCTTCATATTCTGGGTCTAGCATACCTTTCATGGCATTTTCCATATCTTCTACTACTTTATAGATAATATCATATGTTTTTATTTCTATTCCATATTGTTTTGCAGTATCCATAGTAGCAACATTTCCACGTACGTTGAATCCAATAATAATTGCTTGTGAGGCACTTGCTAGTACTACATCACTTTCTGTGATTGCCCCAACTCCACCTCTAATTACATTGATTTTTACTCCTTCAACATCTATTTTTACTAAAGCATTTTTAACTGCTTCTAATGAACCGTTAACATCTGCTTTTAGGATTACATTAATTTCTTTTTCTCCTTCTTTTATTCTTCCGAATAAATCTTCTAGAGTCATACCACTAAAGTTTGTATCTGCTTCTTTAGCACGAAGTTGTCTTTCATGAGCTATTTCTTTTGCTTGTTTTTCTGATTCAAAAGCCATGAATTTATCTCCTGCGCTTGGTACTTCTGAAATTCCTGTTACTTCTACTGGTGTTGATGGTTTTGCTTCTACGATGTTGTTTCCTCTATCGTCTTTTAGAGTTCTTACTTTACCATAATAGTTTCCAATTACAATAGGATCTCCTAAACGAAGTGTACCATTTTGAATTAATAATGTTGCTGTTGTACCTACTTTATTATCTTTTTTAGATTCAATTACAGCTCCAGTTGCATAACGATTTGGATTTGCTTTATATTCTTGCATTTCTGCTACTAATAAGATGTTTTCTAAAAGTTCATTTATTCCTACTCCTGTTTTTGCAGAAATCTTATTAACAATTACATCTCCACCCCATTCTTCTGGAGTTAGTCCGTTTTCTACAAGAGCAGTCATTATTCTATCAATATTTGCTTCTGGTTTATCAATTTTGTTAATTGCTACTATGATAGGTACTCCTGCTGCTTTTGCGTGGTCAATTGCTTCTTTTGTTTGTGGCATAACACCATCATCTGCAGCAACAATTATAATAACTATATCAGTAATACTTGCTCCACGAGCTCTCATTTCTGTAAATGCAGCATGTCCTGGAGTATCAATAAATGTAATTAGTTTATCATTACATTTTACTGAGTATGCACCTATTGCTTGAGTAATACCTCCAGCTTCTCCTGCTACTACATCAGTATTTCTAATTGCATCTAATAATGTTGTTTTACCATGATCAACGTGTCCCATAATTGTTACAACTGGTGGTCTTGGTACTAAGTCTTTTTCATTATCTTCTATTTCATAATTTTCAAAGTTTGAAATATCTTGAGTTTCTTCTTTCTTTAATGTTTTATCATATTCAGATGAAATTACTTCTGATGTATCATAATCTAATGACTGATTAACTGATGCCATTATTCCAAGACCCATTAGTTTTTTAACTAATTCAATTGGAGTTACATTTAACTCTGTTGCTAAATCAGTTACAGTCATACCTTCTTTATAAAGAATTGTGTTTTCATCTTGAGATACTTCATTACTTTGTAATTTTTCTCTGTGTTTATAGATTTTCTTTCTTTCTTTTAAGAAGTCTTTTTTATTGTTATCATTCTTTTTTACTTGTTTTGGTTTTAACTTTGTGAATGAAGTTGTATCATCAAGATCTATTTTAGTATTGAAAGCTAGTTCTTCTGCTTTATCTTCTACTTCCTCTTCTAGTCTTCTTTCTTCTTCTATTTCTTCATCTTCATTTGCTTCTTCTTCATTATCTTTTTCTGCTACAGCATTATCTAATAATATTATACTTGTTTCATCTAAGTCAGTGTTTTCGTCTTGGTATTCAATTCCGATTTTATCACATAGTGCTTCTATTTCTTCAATTTCCAATTCTACATCTTGTGCGTAATCTTTAATTGTCATCATGAAGACTCACCTCACTTTTCTATTATTTTTTTTATTTCTTCATAGACACTTTCCTCTATCTTGCATTCTAATCTTTTTTCTAAGATTTTTGTTTTTTTTGCTTTTTCTAAAACAGCAAGATCCTTTTTAATATATGCTCCTTTACCGTTTAATTTTCCTGTTTCATCAACTTTTACGTCATATTCAGGAGTACGAACTATTCTTAGTAGCTCTTGTTTTGGTAAAGATTCTTTTGTTATTACACATGTTCTCATAGGGATTTTTCTTTGTTTCATAATTTCACCTATCTAAAATTAATTCCTGCTTCTCTTGCTTGTTCAGTTGTTTTAATATCAATTTTTTTGAATTTAGTTAAACGAGTTGCAAGACGAGCGTTTTGTCCTTTTTTACCAATAGCTAAAGAGAAATTATCTCCATCTGCTATTACCATTGCTTCTAACTTTTTAGGATCAGTAATTGCTACTGTTAACTCTTTTGCTGGACTTAGAGCATTTTCGATAAATACTGCTGGGTCACTGTCATAACGAACTACATCTAGTTTTTCTCCATGTAATTCTTCAATTATACGAGCAATTCTTGAACCTTTTTCTCCGATACAAGCTCCAATTGGGTCTACATTTGGATTTTCTGAGTATACTGCAACTTTACTTCTATTACCTGCATCTCTTGCAACACTATAAATCATTACTGTTCCATCATTTATTTCTGGAATTTCAAGCTCAAATAATCTTTTTACAAAACCATAGTGTGTTCTTGATAATAATACAAGTAAGTTTTTACCATTATTGTCAACTTTTGATACATATACTTTAATTTGTGAACCCATTTCAATTTTTTCTCCTGGGATGCATTCTTTTTTAGGTAAGATTCCATTTGTTCTTCCTAAATCAATAAAGTAGTTATCTGTATCTTCTAAAGCTACTGTTCCAACTAGTAACTCATCTTGTTTGTCACCAAATTCTTCCATGATACTGTTTCTTTCAGCTTCTCTTATTTTTTGTACAACTACTTGTTTTGCAGTTGATGTTGCAACACGTCCAAAGTCTTTTGGTGTGATTTCAGTATCAATTGTGTCACCAATTTCTAATACTTTATCAATCTTTTTAGCATCAGATAATTTAATTTCTGTTTCTTTATTGAAGAATGATGGTTGTTCTGGTTTTGGAAGTTCAATTCCTTCTTTTTCTGCTTCTTCTTTTTCTAATTCTTCTTTTTCCTCTTCTTCTTTAGTATCTTTGTCTTCATCAGTTGCATAACTTTCAAATATTGCATCTTCATATTCTTCTTTAGTCATTTTATCATCTGGAACTACTGTTAAATATGAATATACTTTTATCTCTCCAGTTTCTCTATCAAATAATACTTTAACATTAGTTTTTGAATTGAAGTTTTTCTTATATGCTGATGTTAAAGCAAGTTCCATAGCACTATATACTACTTCTGGATCAATATTTTTTTCTTTTACAATGTCATCTAGAGCTTTTTTAAATTCTTTGCTATTCATTCTCATTTACTCCCTTCTCTTTAGAATAAATATCTAACTCATCACAATCTTGTAATAATTCTTCATGGGTATCCATTATTTTGTTTATTATTCTTGAGGCATCTGTTACTTTATTTAAGTCAATTATATCTTCACTATCAAGGACGATATTTAATACTTTTTTACCCTCTTCATTACTCATAAATGAATCATCTACATGGACATTTAAGTCTTTTATTTCTTCATCTACAAGTGCTTTTATTTTTTCTAACATTATTTGCACCTCCTTCAAATAATAAGAGTGGGAAAATTTGTTTCTTCCCACTCCTTTCTCTTGTATTATAACATATTTTATCTATATTTCAATCACTTTTTAGAAATTGCTGATTATTTTGCTTTATAATTTTTCATAGCATTTACTTCTTCAATTGTTGGAAACTTTGGAACTATTAATGTATCACTTAATATTGCATAGCTATTATCTGATAAATAATTAATTGATTCCGCATTTAAATTTTCTAAAGTTTCAACTGTTGTTTCATATTTTTGAGCTATTTCTTCTAATGTCATATTTTCAACGGCTATTGTTTCTGTATAATATTCTTCATCTTCTTTATTAACAGTGTATGGTACTTCTATTGTTGCACCCATTTCTATTAATTCCGGAGATGATATACTATTAATTACTTTTATTTTTCTCATTGGAGTTCTTGCATTTGCTGCAATACCAGATAGTGTGTCACCAGCTTCTATTGTATACATTCTAGTTAAAGTCATAGCAGTTTGCATTTCTTCTTCAGATGGTGTTGTTTGTTCTATTGGTGTTGTTGTATTTGCTGGGTCTGGTGTTTTTGATTTTGATGATACAGCAAAACCACATGATGATAGAATAACTATTGCTGCAAGACCTGCTGCTGCTGTTTTGTGACTTAATACTAGGCCTTTCTTTTCTTCTTTAAGTCTAATTATTTGATATATCATTTCAGCTGTTATATTTAAAATACCAGCTACTGTAGCTAAAGCAATTAAACCTGCTGTGGTTTCTGGAATATTATGATTTTTTCTATACTCTCTTGCAAAAATTTTGTTTCTTATATTCCATCTATTTTTAAATGTATTTTCATCATATGCTTCTCTTACTTTAATAAATATATGTTCATGTTTATTTTTTTCTTCAGCAGACCAATTTTTACTAAAATTTGAATCTGGATGATGTTCTTTGGCCTTTTGATGATAAGCTTTTTTTATTTCATCTGCGGTTGCATTTTCTTCAACCCCTAATATATCGTATAATGTTTTCATTTATATACCCCCTAATTTTCTTTATCAATCCTCATCGAAATTGCATGCATATTATAACATATTATACACCTTTTGTCAACAGGTGTTGGTTATTTGTTATTTAAAGTAGTAAATGCAAGTAATAATTTATTTGTTGGTATTACTATAACGACTAAAAATGTACATTTTTTATGAGAACACGTATTTTAAGTCATAATGCACATAATTGTGCACTTCAATTAAAATTCTTCCAAGTCACTAACATATTATCACGAACTTCATATATACCAAGAAGTCTATTATTACTATCTTTAAATATAACTCTGTCTTTTATATTCCATTTATTTTCTAATCTTACACCATTTGATACTTTGAATTTATCATCATTATCAATAATCACTATAGGATAATCAAGACACTCTTCGATACTAAGAATTTTATAATTATTATTTAATAAATCATTAATTGTATTAGACTTATCAATTGATACAACTCCTTGTTTTGTTCTAATTAATCTAGACATAGTCGCATAAACTCCTAGTTCTTTAGAAATATCTTGTATTAAACTTCTTATATAACACCCTTTTGTTACTAAGGTTCTAAAAGTAAAAGATGAAGAATTTTTAGAAATTAATTCTATTTCTTTTATAGTAACTTCTTTTTTAGGCAAAGTAACATTCTTACCACTTCTTGCATATTCATATAACTTTTTACCATTTACTTTAACTGCAGAATATATTGGTACTTCTTGCATATAAGTCTTTTTAAAACTATTTAAAACATTAGAAATATCTAAATTATCAGGAATACTACATTTATTTAAAATAACTCCATCTGTATCATATGAATCAGTACAAAAACCAAGTTTTACTTCTGCAATATATTCTTTATCTTTAGAAGTTAATAATTCAACTATCTTTGTAGCCTTACCAATTGCAATGATAAGTATGCCTTCTGCTAAAGGGTCTAAAGTACCAGTATGCCCTACTTTCTTAATACCAAATATATGGCTAACATCATTAACTATATCAAAAGAAGTTGGACCACTATTTTTATTAATAACAATTACACCACTAAATTCTTTTAGATATTCTTCTAAAGTCCAATTATTATTCATAATAATACTAGCAGGAACAACTCCAACATATCTAATATGCCAAGGTTCATATAAAACGCCAGTAATATCTTCTTTATTTTTAGGATATCTTAAAATAAAACCAAAGTCTTTTAAATATTTATAAATACTTTCATAATATTCTTTTTGTTCTTCTAATTCATAATTATCTTTAGGAAAACATCCATTAACTTTAACATTAATATCAAGACAAAGTCCAGTATGATGTTCACTAGTATATGGAACTGCTACGTGAGTTTTAGTATACTTCTCTCCATATTTTTCAAGAAATTCATTATAGATTTTTTCTTGATCTTCAATACTTCTATAAGCACTAGATATACCTATTTCTATATTTTTTTCTTTTAGAAAGTCTTTTAATTTTAGATAGTTTTCATATGTTTCTTTTTCTATTAAAACATCTTTATTATTTATATCTTTTGTATTTATAAGTTTTATTTTTTTTAAGTAACTTTCCTTTATTTTATTTTGTTTATTTACTAATATTGTTTTATACATAGTTCCTCCTTAAATATTATTTTAACATAGAAGTTCACTATATTTATGTTTTTCTTTTTAGAAAAAAAGCTATATAGAATTTTCTATATAACTTTATATTAACTATTTATTCCTTCTTTTATTTTTCTTGATGCGACTGCATTATATGCTTCTTCAATATCATTAAAGTAAATTGTTTTATCTTTTAATTTTTCATATGTTTCATTTCCTTTTCCAAGGATTAGGACCATATCATTATCTTTGGCCATATCTACGGCTTTTTGTATTGCTTTTCTTCTATCTATTACTATTTCATAATTTGTATTAGTTGCTTTTAATTCACTTATTATATCTTCACATATTTTTGCAGGGTCTTCGCTTCTTGGGTCTTCGTATGTGAATATTGCATAACTTGCATTTGCGACTACTACGTTACCTACTTTTGGTCTTTTTAGATAGTCTCTTTCTCCTGCTTGACCGATAACTACAATACTTCTATTAATATTTAATGTATGTACAAAGTTAAGTAAATTAGTTATTCCATTTGGAGTATGAGCATAATCAACCATTACATAGTATGGAGTATTTGTGTTAAGAAGTTCTAGTCTTCCACTTATTTTTATTGATTTTATGTTATTTAATATTTTATCTAAGTTAAATCCTAATGCTAATGTGCATAGTAAGCCACATGCTAAGTTATATACATTAAAATCTCCCATTAATGGGCTATCTACAAAGAAAGCCCTATCTTTATATTGGAAATTTATTTCTGTGTGGTTTGGATATAGTTTAAAATCAACTATTCTTAAGTCGTTGTCTTCTCCTTTACCATATGTTAGTACTTGTCCGTTACAAGCTGATTTTACTGTTTCAAAATACTCATCATCATGATTTAGAATACAGAATCCATCTTTTTTTGTTTGTTTAAATAACATTAATTTACAATTTAAGTAATTTTCAAAAGAACCATGAATATTTAAATGTTCTGATGTTATATTAGTATATCCTGCGATATCAAATTGCATTGCTTGTAATCTTCCTCTAAAGAAAGCTTCACTTGATGTTTCTATTGATGCGTAGTGACAACCATAATGAACAAATTCATCTAAATAACCATATAAAAGTTGAGCATCTGGTGTTGTATTTGGATTATCACCAGTAAATCCTGCACAATTTCTACCATTAGTTCCGATATATCCACAAATATCACTACCAATTAATGTTTGAATAATTGTTGTTGTACTTGTTTTTCCATCAGTTCCTGTTACACCTATCATTTTTAGTTTTTGATCTGGATAGTCATAGAACTTTTGACATAAATATGGAAGTTCTCTATTTGTATCAGGTACTTTTATAACTGGAACTGGTTTTTCTCCTACATCACGACTGACTACGATTGCTTTTGCACCATGTTTTATAGCGTCATCTATAAAATCGTGTCTATCTGCAGTTACACCTTTGGTACAGACAAATAAATCTCCATCTTCTACTTCTTTAGAATTTATTTTTATTGATTTTATATTAGTATCTACTCCGATACCTGGATATAATTCATTTAATGTTTTCATTTTACTAATCACCTAGACTAAATTATACATTATATTTACTTATAATTAAAGTCTTTTTCTTGCGGAGAAATAAAAAATATACTAAAATGTATGTGGTGATAAAATGAGAACAATGATATTTGGAGCTGGAACAGACTTAGGTGTTCATATAGATGGAACTAGTCTTGGACCAGTACAATTAATGAATGATATTAAAGCCTTTTATAAGGGCGAAAGTATGATGTTTGAACAAGATAAGGACATTATTAAGAGTAGAAATCTATCAGATAGAAGGAAGAATGAATATGCAATTGAGGAATTTAATTCTAATTTGTATAAAAATATGGTAGATAAGATTAAGGAAGAATATTTTCCTATTATGATTGGAGGAGATCATTCTGCGGCTATTGCTAGTGCTCTTGCATCAGCTAAGGTTAATGTAGATGTAGGAATTATTTGGATTGATGCACATACTGATTATAATACTTTTGAAACTACAGTAACTGGTAATATTCATGGTCTACCACTTGCTGCTATAAATGGTTATAAAAATAGTGAGTTAAGATATTATCATGATGGTAAAATTATTCAACCTTCTCGTACTGTAATAGTTGGTGCTAGAAGTATTGATGAGGCTGAAAAGGAAAATGTTAAGTATTCTGGAGTAACAGTATTTACAACCGATGATATTAAAGAAAAAGGTATTGATGCTGTTATGGATGAGGCTTTTAAAATTGCTGGTTATAAGACTAAAGGAATTCATATTAGTTATGACTTAGATGTAATTGATCCTGATATTGCACCTGGTGTATCAATTCCAGAGTTTGATGGTATTAGTGAAGAAGAAGCTATGAAGATTAATGAATATATAATTCATCATATGGATAAGGTTTTATCTTATGACTTAGTTGAATTTAATCCTTTACGTGATGTTGATAGAAAAACTGAGCAAATTGCTTTAAATATTTTAGCTCAAGTAATTAGAGCTGCTGAAAATAAAAAGAAATGGGAACAAAAAATTGTTTATTAACCATTTCTTTTTTTTATTTAAAATAATGATAATTGATTAGAGTCTGGCATACCTTCTAGTATTCCCATATCTTTCATTTTATCTATTAATGTTTGTGATACTTTTGCACGTTTTTGGACATCTTCAATACTTATGAATTTTCCTTTTTCTCTTTCGGCAACTATATTTTTAGCAACTGTATCTCCTAGTCCATCTATAGCATTAAATGGTGGGTAGATTTCTGTTTCATTTTTTGCTTTCCATACTGTTGCTTCTGATTCATATAAGTCTACATTTAAGAATTTTATTCCGCGAGCTGTTGCTTCTAAAGCTACCTTTAGGCTTTCAGCTTGTCCATTTTCTTTGTTTGTTGCTTCATAACCTTTTGCTTGAATATCTTCTAGTCTTGCTTTTATTGAGTTATATCCTTTAATCATATTTTCTACATCAACATCTGTTGCTTTTGATGTGTACCAAGATGAATAGAAGTATACTGGCATATGTACTTTATACCAAGCTATTCTAAATGCACTTATAACATAAGCTGCGGCATGTGCTTTTGGGAACATGTATTTTATTTTTTGACAAGATCCAATAAACCAATCTGGGATATTTGCTTCTTGCATTGTTTTTACGTGTTCTTTCCATGTTTCTGGGTCTTTTGATGCTTTTCCTTTACGAACAAATTCCATTATTTTGAAGGCTTTGATTGGTTTTACTCCATTGTACATAAGATATACCATGATATCATCACGACAGCCTATTGTATCTTTAAATGGAACTATGTTATTAGCAATAAGTTCTTGAGCGTTTCCTAACCAAACATCTGTACCGTGAGATAATCCTGATATTTTTATTAATTCGGCAAATGATGTTGGTTTTGTATCTTCTACTAATTTTATTGTGAAAGGAGTACCAAATTCTGGTATACCTAATGTACCTGTGTTACACATAATTTGTTCTTTTGTAACACCTAGAGCTTCAGTTGACGTAAATATTGACATTGTTTCTTTATCATCTAGTGGTACTTTTAAGATATCGGTTCCTGATTGTAGTTGAATTAGTCTTAGTTGCGTTGGATCACTATGGCCTAGAATATCAAGTTTTAATAAACATTGGTCGATTGAGTGGTAATCAAAATGGGTTGTTCTCCACTCTGCTGTTGGGTCTTCGGCTGGGAACTGGAATGGTGTGAAGTCTGAAACTTCCATGTAGTCTGGTACAACAACAATTCCTCCTGGATGCTGACCTGTTGTTCTTTTAACACCAGTACAGCCAATCGCAAGTCGTTCTACTTCGGCTGTTCTCATATCTCCTAGTCCTTTGTCCTCACAATATCCTTTAACAAAACCAAAGGCTGTTTTATCTGCAACTGTACCAATTGTTCCGGCACGATAGACATTATCTTCTCCAAATAAAACTTTTGTATAGGCATGCGCACTTGCTTGATTTAAATCAGAGAAGTTAAGGTCGATATCTGGAACTTTGTCGGCATTAAATCCTAAGAATGTTGCGAATGGCATATCTTGTCCATCTTTTAACATTGGAATATGACAATTAGGGCATTCTTTATCTGGTAAGTCAAACCCTGATGAGTATGTTGCTCCTAGCGCATTTCCGTTTTCATCATCAAATATACTTAATTTACATTTTTCACATCTATAGTGAGCAGCTAATGGATTAACTTCTGTAATACCCATCATGGTTGCTACGAATGATGATCCTACAGAACCACGGGAACCAACTAAATATCCTTCATCATTTGAGTGTTTAACAAGTCTTTGAGCAATTAAGTAAATTGGATCGAATCCTCCACCAATTACTCCACCTAAAGTTTTTTTAACTTTCTTTTCAAGGGCTTTCTCATCAAGATTTTCTTCATCATTATTTTTTACATATTCAGTTACTATACTTTTAATATTTTCTGATCCTTTTAATATTTCATCATGTAATTCTTTATGAATAACTCTATTATATTCTTCTTCATTTGATGCGATGTCTTCATGACGTTCTTTAATTATTTTGAATACTATATCTCCATAAAGTTCTGTTGCGATACGTTCTTCTATCATATATGGAAGTGGTTCTCCATACCAATCTTTTGCTTTTGTATATACAAGGTCTGTTACTACAACAGGACAGTCTAGATAACTTTTTCCATCATCGCTTTTAACTCTTGGTGAGAAAGGAATTCCACCGGTATCTATAATTACTTCTACTATGTCACACATATCTGCAATCTTATTTGTATTTTTTACTACAATTTCATAGGCTTTGTCTTCACCCAAAAATTTAAAGTCTTCTAGCATTTCGTTTGTAGTTCTAAAATGATTGCATGGAATTTCTTTAATACCATTTCTTGCTAATGGATGACGTCCACCGCCTGGTACTTTTTGGTTAACTATTATTTCTCTATAGATTTTATCATCTCTTCTTAAATGATGAACATCTCCTGTTGCGATGATTATTTTTCCTGCTTCTTCTGTTACTCTTACTACTTTTTCTATGTTTGCAGCAAGTTCTACTTTCGTTGAGAAGTCTCCTGTTTGAATTAAGTGGTCATAACACTCCATTGGTTGAACTTCTACGTAGTCATAGAATCTAATTATATTAGATAACTCATCATCACTTTTTGATTTAGCCATTCTAAAGACTTCGCTTTCATAACAGCCACTTCCAATTAGTAATCCTTCTCTTAGGCTCTCTACAACACTTCTTAATATTCTTGGTGTTTTATATAAGTATGTTGTGTTTGCAAGGGAAACTATTTTAAATAAGTTTTTTAGCCCTGTCTTATTTTTTACTAGGATATTTATATGATGAGAACTACCATATTTGTGAATATCTTCTTTACTTACTAATTTTTCTAAATCAGACATTATATCTATATTACGATTTGATAGTTTTTTTAGCATTTTATAAAATACTAAGGCAGTTCCTTCGGCATCATAGTCACCTCTATGGTGAGCATTTTCATCCCATGGAACATCATATCTTTTTACAAGGGCACTTAGTGAGTGTCTTGCATATGTATTATCTAGGGTTCTTGATAATTCAAGTGTATCTATTACTGGGTTTTTAAAGGTACCAAAGTTGTATTTTTTATAAGCCATTTCTAGGAATGATACATCGAACTTTGCATTATGGGCAACCATTGGACAATCTCCAAACCATTCAATGAATCTTCTTACGGCATTTTCTTCATTATCTTTTCCTTCTAGCATTGCATCTGTTATATTTGTAACATCTATTATTTTTTGTGGAAGAGGTCTTCCAGGATTTATTAGTTCATCATATTTTTCAATTATCATACCATCTTTTATTTTTACGGCACCAATTTCAATGATTGAGTCAAATCCACCTGCATTAAATCCTGTTGTTTCAAAGTCAAATACTACGTATGTTTGATCTAACATTATATCACTATTTGGTCTTGTTACTATATCGACATTATCATCTATCATTAAAAGTTCGCAACCATAGATTGCTTTAAATGGTTCTTCTCCTTCTTGAAGATGTTTATTATGATCAGTTACAAAATTGAAAACATGAGGGAATCCTTGAACTCCGTTATGATCAGTTATTGCTACTGCGTTCATTCCAAACTTCATAGCTTGTTTTACAAGGTCAACTTCATCTATTACACCATCCATTTGACTCATCTTAGTATGGCAATGAAGTTCTACTCTTTTTTCTTCTGCTGTATCTTTTACAGTTTCTTCTTTTTTATCTATTTTTATAATATCCCTAGCATTTAAAACTAATTCTTTAGCAAATTGATCATTTTTTGTATAACCTCTAATTTTATACCAATTGCCACTTTTTAATTCTTTGCAAAGTCTTTTATATTCTTCATCATCTCTTACAAATACTTTACAGTAGATACTATCTGAGAAATCAGTTATTTTTAAGGTAATTATTTTAAAATCTGTCTTTGATGATTCAAAGTAGTCTGTTCCAAATACTTTAGCTTCTACTACTACATTATTGTCTTCCCCAATTAGGGTTTTAATTTTTATAGGATCTTCTTTTATTCCTCTTCCAATTACACTATTAGGGTCTTTTACTTCTCTTCTATATTGTTTTTTTTCTTGAGGAGGTTGTTCTTCTTTTTTAGGAGTTGATTCATGTTTTGGCATTTCTATATTATTTAAATCTTTTTGTATTTCTTCTAAAATATTTTCTTCATGACGCATTACTATATCAATATTAAAATTATAATTTAGACGTTTATAAAAACTAGTTATTTTAGGTAGAGCTTTTTCAAGGCGGGATTTTTCTACTTCATTTGTTGCGACTAGTGTTAAAAAGCCATCTTCAATTTTCATAGAGTCTTCATATATTTCTAGTACTTTTAGTTCTTCTTTTAGATTTTTTAATAAAAATTTATAATAACTTAGATATGTATTTATATCTTGATTTTTAATATTAAATACAAATTCTATTTTACTTGCAGTTTCATCTAAAAGCATTTTTTTTGATTCTAATTCTTCTAATACTTCTACTGGTAAAAGGTTATCTTTATCTATTAATATATTCCAACTATTATTTTTGGAATTTACTTTTATTTTTTTCATTATGGCATCATTAAAATATTGATAAGAAGCCTCATCAATATTTATTTTATTTAATAATATTTGTATATTATTATCCATATTAATCCCCCTAACCTAATTTTATAATAATTCTTCGTCTTCTTGAATAACAGATTCTTTTTTTTGCCTTATTATATATTTTTTATTTCTTATACAAAAGTCTATAAATTCTTCGATATTCATTTTCTTTAGTTCTTTTTCGTAAGCATAGTTTTCTACTTCGAATGATATTTTATCACGCATCATTCTAGATGATAATTTATCTTTTGGTACATCTAAATACATTAACCAGTATGGGTATAACAATCTCTTTAATTCCATTAGTTCTGGTGTTCCACTTAAATAGCAACTTCTTTCATATAAGTCTGATGCATATTCATTTAAAACAGCTAACTCGATAATTGATTGTTTTATTTTTTCATCTATATCTTCGTATTTTTTTGTATTGTTTATAAGTAATGCCATATTTAATTTAAGTAAATATTCAAGTGGGTCTTTTTTATCTATACTTATCCCTATTACTGCTGTATCTTCTGTTGGAACATCAATTATTTCTAGTTCATTTGAAACAACGTAAAAAGTATAATCATATGTTTTTTTTCTAATTATATTTGAATATAATTTTTCTGTTACTTTTTTATTTTTATCCCAAATTTTCATTAGTTCAAGTCTATGTTTTTCTACTTGTTTTTTTATTTTTTGGTAGTCTTTGCTTTCAAAAAAGAAATTATATATTGTTTCATCATTTGGAATAAAATCTTTTTTTTCAGTTATTATTGCATCTCTATCATTAAAGGTTTTATTATATTCTGTTTTAAAGGTATCCCATAGTTTTTGTTTTAATTTATATACTGCTTCTGAAATAGATGCTTGAAATAATAAGTACCATACTAGGGCATACTCGTTTACTACAAAGTTTGTATTCATTTACTTCACCACTCTCATACATATATAATATATCAAAAAAAAAGAAAAAGTTGAATAGTGCTTTTACTTTTTAGTTAATTATTTTTTACATTCTCTGATATATGAAGTATGCTGCTACGGCGATAAGTGCAATTATTAATACCACTATGATTATTTTTAATATTAATGGCATTCCTGTATCTTTAAATTCATCATCCATTTCAAAGTCTTCATCTGATAGATCCATACTTCTTGTGTAGAAGTCATTATCAGCTCCTGTTAATTTTTGAGTGTTTTTTTCTATTTCGTCTTTTTTCTGTGCAATTTCTTCTAACTTTTCTTTTGATAATGATAAATCTTCTGTTTTATCTTTTTCTTCTTCACTGTCTTCTTTATCTTCTAGTTCTTCTTTTTCTTGTTTTTCTTTTTCTATGTCTTCTTCTAAACCAAGAGATGATTTATCTTCTACTTTATCCATAACAGATGTTGCCATTAAATCACTTAGAAGATTAATACTTGTTGCTTTATCTATTTCTCCAGCTAGTGTTTTAGATGCAATTGTATTTATTAAATCTGTAAACTCTTCTTCTTCAGGAGTCATTATTTTTTTCTTTTTCTCTTCACGGTACTTTTCTAATTCTTCTTGATTTAAATCAGCTAATATATTGTAACTTGTATTTTTTAATTTTCTTTTAGACTCTAGTTTGTCTTGCTCTTGTCTATTTTTTCTTGCTTCTTCTAAGACACTGTTTATATCATATACCTTTTTTTCATCATTTTTTAATAAACGATTAAAATCTTCTAGTTCTTTTTTTACTCTTGGAACAGGTTCAACATTCTGGTATTTTTTCATTTGTTGATATGACTCACGTGATGTATAAGATCTGTTTGAATTATTTATTTCAAAGGCATTTGCGTTGGTAACATCTGTTATGTTTGTATATTTTTGATTTGTAGCTATATCTTGATATAATTCTTGATTTTTCTCGTATCTATTAGGTCTGTTATTTGATTCTTCATTATAACGATCCATACGCCTCATACTATTCACCTTCTTATTATAAGTTTAGCATATGAATATACAAAACAAAAGATATTTAATATTAAATTTACATATTTTGTGACTAATTAATGATTTTGTCCTATTTTTTAAAAAAAATAATTAGTGATTTTGTCCTATGGATATTTTCACTAATTAATTAAACATAATTAATGTGATATTTTTACTAATTAGTCACAGAAATTATACATAAAACTAGCACGATAATGTATTATAAAACTTGATTTTTTTTAATTAATAGTATAAACTAGTAAACCAACAAAGGAAAAGTATCATAATGAGTTATTTACATAAATAATTTTATTTGGTATAATTCAGTTGTAGAGAAGTATAATATTAACGTAGATGTTAATTTTATATCTACTTTGGTCTATTATTACAATAATGGATCAAACCCGTGTTGGCGCCAAGCGCCGCTTAAAAAAGCAACCCATGCGGTTGCTTTTTTAATTAAAATCTTTTCTTGTTAAGTTCTTTTAAAATTTTACGAATATCTTCTGTAGTAAAAAAATACTTTTCGCCTCTTGTAAATTGCATTTTGTTCTTATACTTGTAATCATATTTATCTATATAAGTAAGCATATCAGAAACCTGAAACAATCTCTTTTCTTTATGATCAAACTCTACTCTATGCTCAAAGCCATCAAACCTTAAAAATATAGAATCTAAAATTGTTCCTAATGTTTCTTGACCATTATCATAATACATAACAATTTTATCAAACTTTTCAAAATAAGCTTCATTTTCTTTAATCATTTTATTAATTTCAATAGAAAGTTGTTGCCTTAAAACTCTAGCATTATCTGTGTATTTTTTATCAATTATAATAGTTTGATATTTTACAGGTATCTTCCTTGAAAAATTATATATTGCATTGAATATACTTTTTCTTTTATCTATATCAAAATTTTTATAGTCTTCACGTTTCATGATTAAGTCAGCCATATGAATCATATTGGTATATCCAATCCTCTTTAAACGTTCATTAAGTTTCATAAGCTCTGGCATTATGTCATCACAATGCTCATGAAATGTAAATGATACACCATATAATTCAGATGCCCCTTTACCAAAACCGAATTCACCAGTTTCATCAATAAATATATTCAATCTCTTCAAGGATTCTGCCTCCCTTCTTCAAAATTAATTAAGTATTATACATTAAAGCTAAATATATCAATAAGTAGAACATAAGACAAATTAATTTTTTTAATATTTCATCTAGATATATATAATTAAAGATTTTTTACATATAAAACATTTTCAACATCTTGATTTAATATAATAATGTGCATGCAAACGTTTGTCAATATAAAAAGTATGTTTGATGTTAATTAAATATTTGAAGAATAATTTTCTTAAATAAAAACATCATACACAAATGTATGTGATGTGACTAATTAGTGATTTTGCCCTATGGATATTTTTACTAATTGGTCACAATATTTAATATTAAATTTACATATTTAGGCAAATAGATATACATTATAGTTTACATTGTTTGTTTTATATTTTTAAATGTTTTACTACTTTACTGAAATATTATTTTTAGATATAATACTTTTGAAAGGAGGGTATAGACATGAAGGTTATAGTTAATCAAGATAATTGTATTGGTTGTGGTGCTTGCTGTGCATATTCTGAAGAAGTTTTTGAAATTAATGATGACGGTTTATCAGAAGTAAAGGTTGAAGAAATTCCTGAAAATGAGGAACAAAATGTTAAAGATGCAATCGATGCTTGCCCTACAGGTGCAATTGAAGAAGCATAATAAAATAACCACTAGTTTTATTTAGACTAGTGGTTTTTATTTGTATTAGATTACTTTAATTAGTAATTTTTTTATTTTGAAATTTTATAAATAAATAATGTACTATCTGAATTATCACTTGCGAACCCTTTATAGTTCTTACTTAAATCAGTTAAAGTCTTTACTTTATTCTTATAAGTAACAGCCTTATTACCAAATTCTGTTAATTTAGAGATTCCTTCATTATTAATTTTTATAATACCTTCATTTAAAGTATTAGTTCCATTACTTAGATTTGTTGTTCCAGATAATAATTCATTAGAACCACTATATAATTTAGTAAGACCATCATTAATTTGTTTAGTACCATTACTTAATTTATTAGTACCTTCATTTAACTCAGATAACTTAGAAGATACTGTTCCAATTAAATCTTTACTAGTTAAAAGTGCTTGATTATTTCCTTCTAATAATGTAATTAATTGTAAATTTCCTTCATATGTTTTCTTAACTGTTGTTAGATTAGTAATTGTAGAGTTAATTTCTTCACTACTCATTCCTTGACTTGTAAGTAAGTTAGCAAAATATTCACTAAGTATTGGTAAGGCTCTTGTATCTGTACTATCTAATTTAAAGTTTCCTAAAGAGTACCCATTATAAATTTGTGAAATACTTTCATTAGTAGCTTTTAATGTATTAATTGCTTGTACATTACCTAAATAAAGTGTTTGTAATTGTTCAAGTTTTGGAAGAATTGTTGCATCATAACTATTAATTACTTGTTTTTCATAATTAACTCTTTCTATAACTCCAGAATCTGTACTATTTCCATTAGTCATAATATCTACTAAAGCATTGACTAAAGAATTGATACTTGTAACTTTACTATTTAATTCACTTGCTCCACTATTTACTTCTTGCATACCATTAGTTGCACTTTTTAATCCATCATTCAAACTCTTAGTACCATTTTCAATTTTCTTAGCACCATCATTAAGTGTAGAAGAACCATTTTGTAACTCATTCATTCCAGTTTGAAGAGTGTTTAAACTGCTATTTAGACTATCAACTTTACTTAACATATTAACATCAACTTCACTTAATAGTTTAGGAGTAATTATAAAATATACTTCATTCATACTAAATTTAGTAGTGTTATAAGTAATAGTAACTTTATCCATATCTTTTAGTTCATTAAGTCCTACACTATCATATAAACCTGGAGCACTTATACCAGTTACAATATTCTTAGTACCAGTATTTACTACTTTACCATTAGAAATATCTATATCAGTATTATTATCACTATTTATAATACTAGTAGTTGTTACTACAAAAGGAGTATACATTCCACTACTTTTATCATAACTTTCATTAGTAAAACTATAAACTATTTTTACATCTCCACTTTTTCCTTTAATCTTTTTAGGATTAACTTCTTCTCCATTTAAATAATATTTGGCAGTGACTTTTATAGGTAATTCTTCTGTTACCTTTCCTTGATAGAAAATATCTTTTCCAGTAGACTTCCATGTAAGAGTTCCACTATCTAGACTAAACTTTTCACGTCCATTAATATTTTTTATATCATCTAACTTAGTATAATCAACAATACTTCCTTTTTCTAAATCCGAAAGTCTTGTATTAATAGTAGTCTTTTTTATAACACCATTATAATTAAGTGTTGAATAAATTGTTTCATTCTTTGTCATTGCGAATACACTTGCTGGATTTAAAAGTAACATAGTTGCAACCGATAACGTCATAACTTGATTAAATTTTTTCATATTATTTACCCTCCTTAATTCTAGTAGTAGCAAGTATTACCTTATCAAATATCATTAATAATGCAGGTAATATTATAACTACAACTAACATACTAATAATTGATCCTCTAGCAAGTAATGTACAAATAGAACCAATCATATCAATCTTTGTATATAAACTAACACCTATAGTTGCGGCAAAGAAACATAATGCTGATGTAATAATTGATGGAACAGTAACTTTTAACGTATCAGTCATCGCTTTATGCTTATTGCTTAATTTTCTCTCATTTAAATAAGTTGTACTCATTAAAATTGCATAATCTATTGTTGCTCCTAACTGAATAGTACCAACTACAATACTTGCAATAAATGGAAGTTTAACCCCCATATAGTAAGCAACTGCCATATTAAGAAATATCGCAAACTCAATTGTAAATATTAAAATAACAGGTAATCCAATAGATTGAAGTACAAATAACATAATTATAAATATAACTATAATAGATGTATAATTTACCATATTAAAATCATGATCTGCAGTAACAACTAAATCTTTCATTAAAGGTCCTTCTCCTGCAAGAATTGACTTCTTATCATATTTATGTAATGTCTTATTAACTACATCAATTTGATTATTTAACTCATCACTTGCAATTTCGTATTTAGAGTTCATTATAACAAGTTGATATTTATCATTATCTAAAATTTCTTTAGCCTCATCTGGTAATAAATCTTCCATACCAGACTCTAGTAAAGTACTAGGTGCTAGTACCATATCAATACCCTTAATATTTTTAAGTTCATCTACCATGTCTTCTACTTCACTATTTTTAACATCTTTACTAATAATTGCAATCTCTGGAGAAGTAATTCCAAACTTCTTAGCAAGATCACTATTTGCAACAGCAAAAGGTAAATTTTTTGGAAGTGAATCATCTAATTTATAATAAACTTGATAATTACTATTACCAATAATTGCTGGTATCATTAATATTAAAAATAATATAAAGACAACAATATAATGTTTTACAGAAAATTTTTGTAATACTTTAAATTGTGGTGTTACAGTTTTGTGACTAGTACGTTCTATTAACTTATCAAACGTAAGTAATAGTGCCGGGAATATTGTAAGTACACAAATAAGTCCAAATAAAACTCCTTTTGCCATTACAATACCAATATCAGTTCCAAGTGTTAAGTCCATTGTACATAGTGCTAAGAAACCTGCAAATGTCGTTAAAGATGAACCAATTACACTCTTAAATGTTTCTTGTATTGCACTACTCATTGCACGTTTTTTATCTTTTTCAGTCTTTTTTGCTAGTTCATACTTGTGATATAAGAAAATTGAGAAATCTGTTGTTACACCAAGCTGTAGTATTGCAGCTATTGCCTGAGTAATATAACTAATTTGTCCTAAGAAAATATTAGAACCCATATTATATAAAATAGCTATTCCAATATTTCCAAGTAAGAAAAATGGAACAATATAACTATTAGTTGCAATCATTAAAACTACTATACATAAAAGAACAGCAATTCCAATGTATGCAAATATTTCTTGATCTGATAAGTTCTTAGTATCAAGTACCATGGCTGACATACTACTAACACTATTCGCATCAACTACATGTCTTAATTCATCAACTGCATTAAGTGTTTTATCTTCACTTGTAGTACCATCAAATGTAACCATTATTATACTAGTATCTTTAGCATATAGTTTATCAGTAACTTCATCAGGAAGTATTTCCTTTGGAATATTAACTCCAACTACATCACTAATACTAAATACTTTATTAACCCCATCTATCTTTTTAATCTTTTTTTCTAGTTGTAATACTTTATAATTATCTGACATATCAGAAATAACAAATGCGTAAGAGCCAAGACCATATTCATCAGTTAAGATATTCTCACCCTTAATAGTCTCATACTCTTTAGGTAAGTATACTAAAATATCATAATTAATTCTTGTATTTACATACCCAATAATTGCTGGTATCAAAAGTAATAATCCAACTATTAAAATTAGAATATTATTCTTTGAAATCCAATCAGCAAATTTTTTCATAATTCTTCCTCCTCGCTTTATATTCTTATTCAATTAGTAAAAAAACTTAAGATACTATTATTACTATTTGTATGATAAGCTACACTTATCTTGTTTTTGTTTGTTATTTTAACTACACTTGTAGGTATATCCTTACAAAAGTTGCTTATTGAAATATTAAAAAAAGAAGCTCTAGGCCTCTTATTATTTTGTTTTATATGAATATACTACTTGTACTTCTTTTGGAGTTAGTTTTCTATATTCACCTGATTTTAGGTTATTGATTGTAAATATATCTATTCTTTCACGTGTTAATTTTTCTACATGGAAACCAACTGATTCAAACATTCTTTTTACTTGATGATTTTTTCCTTCATGAATTGTTATTTCTACCATTGAAGTATTTGATTCTTTATTTACTTTTTTTAATTTTACACGTGATGCTTTTACTAGTATATCATCTAACATAACACCATTTTTTAGGGTATTAATTTGTTCTCCTTTAATGATACCTTCTAGTTTTGCAAGATAGACTTTATCAATTTTATTTGATGGATGCATTAAAATATTTGCGAATTCTCCATCATTTGTTAGAAGGATTGCTCCTGTTGTATCATAATCAAGTCTTCCTACTGGATAAATTCTTGCTTCTGTATTAATTAATTCAGTTACTGTTTTTCTACCATGTTCGTCACTTGTTGTAGTTATTACTCCACGTGGTTTATTTAATAAATAGTATTCTTTATTTTCTTTTTCTATTGGTTTATTGTTTACTTCTACTCTATCGCTTTCTTTTACTTTAGTTCCAAGTTCAGTAATAACTTCACCATTTACTTTTACTTTTCCATCTTTAATTAATTCTTCTGCTTTTCTTCTTGAAGCAATTCCTGCTTGGGCAATTACTTTTTGTAGTCTTTCCATTTTAGTCACCTCTTACTCTTTCTTCTATATTTTACTATATTTTTTTATAATTTACTATTCTCTTTCGTGTTCATATTATACTATTGTTTTTAATTTATTGAAAGAAAAAAGAATAATATTTCATATTCTTTAATAGTTTGTAGATTATTATTTATTAAATTTAGTATATGTGTTAGCTATAAAAATACTAATCATGTAGTAATCTATATTTTCCTCTTAAGTTTTTACATAACATTTTAATATCTATATTGCTTTGGAAACATAGATTATTTCTTTCAACTATAACACAATAATCTACTAACACAATTCTTTCATAAGATAAATTGTCTAACTTTTCCTTATTGTCAAAAAATAAATTATAGCAAATGTCATTTAAATTATTAAAAATAGCAATACTACTGTAATATTTAATTACATTTTTAAAAAAGGCAAAAGTAAATTTTTCATTTTTTAAAGAAAATAAACCCCTCCTATGTTTACAATCATTATCTATTTTCTGCACATAATGACTTTCCTTGCTAATTATTTTTTCAAATTTTACAAAATCTTCTTGATAAAACTCATCTTCATGTAAAGAAACATATAAATCAAAAATTAAATACTCACTATTTGCTTGATCTTTAATAAAATTAAAAATATAATTTATATTTTTTTCTGATGTATAATCAACATCATCTATCAAATAGGCAAAATTATTTCTACTATTATTCAATAAATCTTTTTTTAACATTATTCCTTCCTCTTATCTAAATTTTTAGTTACTTTTTCCAAAAAACCAACCGATAATTATTCGATGATCTTCTCTTTATGACTTAGTCTTTCCTATATGACAAGTATAAACCATACAATCTATCTAAGTCAATGTGAAGTATATCTAATATTTTTCTTTGTTGTATCCTCTTAGTGTTTATTTTAAATGTTACAATTTCTTTTTAGTTTCATAAACTATTATGAGGAGGAATACTATGAATAATTATAATTATCAACAATTTGGGAATTATTCTAATGGATATCCAGAATATTCGGAGGATAGGTTTTTAATCGCACCATTTTTATTAGGTGGAGTTGCAGGTACTGCACTTGGATATGGAATAGCTTCAAATCAAGGTAATCAAGGAAATACATATTATCCAGTTTATCCAATGATGCCTTATTATCCAACATATTATGGCGGTAGTACTTACTCTACTTATCCAACTTATTCTACAAGTAATAATTATTACTATTAAAAGTCTTCGGACTTTTTTATTTTGGCAAACGTATTATGACAGTTGTGCCCTTATTTTCTTTAGATTTATACTCTATTGTTCCTCCATGAAGTTCAACTATTTGTTTAACATAAGGGATACCTATTCCAGTACCATATTCCTTTGTAGTAAAAAAGTCTTTGCAGATATTATTAAGAGTTTCTTGGGACATACCTTTACCATTATCTTGAACATAGATTTTATAAGTGTTTTCTTCTTCTTTTATTTTTATGTTTACTATTAAATCTTTTTGACTTCGTGATTCATAAGAATTTTTTAAAATATTTATAAATACTTGTTTTAATCTGTTATAATCTCCACATATATATATTTCATCATCAGGTATTTTAATAGTTGCATTTGCATTATTATATAACGGAGATAATATTTCTTTTATATCCTCTAATAATAAGCATAGATCTAGTTCTTCTTTTTCTAGTTCTTTAAGTTTACCAAGGGATGAAAAGTCATTAATTATTGTTAAACTTCTTTTTATTTCATCTTTTATAATACCTAAGTATTTTTGTTTTTCTTGTTCTGTTGCGAGTTCAAACATTTCTAGATATCCATTACATACAGCTAATGGATTTTTAAGTTCATGGTTTAATTTAAAAACTGAAGCACGAAGTTTTTTTTCTTTATCTAATTCTTTTAAAGTCATATTTATATCCATTACTTTTTTACTTTTTTCATAGAATGTTGCGGCAAAAAAAGAAACTAATGCTTGTAGAGAGCAACTTATTACTAGGATATGAATTAAATCAAGTGTTTCATTTCCTGTTTTAATAATAAAAAATAATAAAGTTATTGTATATATACATTTAATAAATAAGAAAAATATTATATATAAATTATAAAAGTTCTTTTTATTTTTTAGTATTCTATATAGTACATAATAAGATATATAAAATATGGAAAGTATAAAAAATGAAATATTATAGATATTATTAAATAATAGCATTAATACTATTGATATAAAAATTGATAGTCTATCTCTTTTTGATAAGTAACTTATAAGAAGCGGTATTCCAAAAAACATATTTGTAGAAAATACTTCTAAATTATCAAATGTTATTAATAGAATAAGAGAAATTAATACCGTTATTGAAAAATATAATTTATCTTCTTTTTGTTCTTTTGTTTTTATATATGCTATATATATTAGGTATAGACAAAGTGGTAGTATAATACACATTACATCTAATAGTATAAGTTTTAAAAGTTCCATATAATCACCACTTTTATTAAATCATACTTTTTATACTATGTGTGTCGAATTTTGTCGAAAAAATAAAAAAATGACAAAATGTCATTTTATTTGATCTATATATTTCTTTAGTTGTTTTGAATTAGACCCTAATATTATTTTTAATTGATTATCTATTTCAACGATACCTTTTGCACCTAATTTTTGTATTCCTTCTTTGTTGGCTTTAGATGTATCTTTTAAAGTTACCTTGAATCTAGACATATTTGTTTCTGTACTTACTATATTGTCTTTTCCTCCTAAGTACTCTACTAATTTATTAAAATCTAGGTCTGCATCTTTTTTTGTTGCTTTAATCACTGCGAGTAATATAACTATTAATATTGCTGCAATAATTAAATATTGTATTAAATCCATATTATCACCAATTTAATTATATAGTATTTTATGGAAAAAATAAAGTTTTTTATTTTTAGCTAGTAGTTTACTACTCTTTTTCTAGGAAATTACTACCTTTATGACCATTATTATCTAGGTCTGGTTCTTCTTTTAATAAGTCATTATAATCTTGTTGGCGAAGTGCTTCATATATTGCGATTGCGACACTATTAGATATATTTAAGGCTCTTACATTAGCTGTCATTGGTATTCTCATACAGTGATCTAAGTCATCTTTTAGTATTTCTTTTGGTATACCAGTTGATTCTCTTCCAAAGACAAAATATAAGTTTTCATTAGTTTTATTACTAAAATCAAAGCTTGTATGTGGTTTGTGACCATATCTTGTGAAGTAGTAATATCTTCCTTTATTTTTACTTTTAAAGTCTTCCCAATTTTCATAGACATGATATTCTAATTTATCTATATAATTTACTCCACTTCTTTTTAGATGGGCATCATCTATTTTAAATCCTAATGGTTTAATTAAGTGAAGTGTTGTGTTGGTTGCGACACATGTTCTCATAATGTTACCAGTATTTTGTGGTATTTCTGGTTGATATAGTACTATATTATTCATAAAACCCTCCAATTAAAAAGAAGATTATTCTCCCTCTTTTATATTATTTAGTTCCAAGTAACTTTCTACTTTTGATAGTGTTACTGGTGCATTATCTGTACCTTGTAATATACTATCTATTTTTCCATCTTTAAATATTACAAAAGCTGGATAATTACCAGTAAGTGGAGTTTCAAAATTATACTTTTCATTAAAACTATTTATAAATTCATCTTTATCTAATCCAGTTAAGTTAAGATAAATTATACTATTATTTAAAGTTTTTTTATTAACGTACTTAGAAAAACTCTTTTCAAAATCTCTACATACATTATCTTGTGATACACACATATAAATTGCAGCTGATGGGTTTTCTAATATATAATGTTCTAAGTCATCATAAACTATTTCTTGTAATGTTCCTCTTATTACTGGGGTTTGTTTTTTATAATCATCATATACTTTATACCATCTACATAGATATGCTGTTAAGCCTATTGCAGCTATAAATATAACTATTAGAATAGCATAATTTTTAAATAAATTTTTCTCTTTTTTTGATTCTGCCACTTTTATCACTCCCTATAATTTATTTTAACACATAATTATTTTTTTTAATATATCAAATTAAATTATTGATAGGATTTTACAATTTTGGAAATTGTTTTTTCATCTTCATCATAAAAATCTAATCTTCTTATACAATTATTAATTTTAGATAGTTTGTGTTCTTGATAGTTAAGTATATGTGTATTTGTATTGTCATAGTACACTGGAAATAATCTATCTTTTATATCTTTTAAGTTATAGGTAAATTTATTATCTAATTCTAGTATATTTCCTTTTATTATCATGTTTTCTACTCTACCATATGTGAATACTTCGAAAGTGGATTTTCCAAATTTATTTTCATATAATTTGATGAAGTCTTTTATTTCTTCTTCTTTTAATTCTACTGATATTGGTATATTTTGAAGTCCATGTTTTTTTAGATAATATCCGGTATAGATATTTTCTACATTTAAAGAGTATGATCCTAGAGTATTTGTCTTACTAAAATCAAAGTAATCTGATGTTATATTTCTTTCTTTTAAATTAGCCGTAATATTAAATGAACACTTAGGTAAGATATAGTAAACGTTTTTATGTGATTTAAATTCTTCATATAACTTTTCATCATAGACATAAATATTATCAACATTTAATTTTAGTACTTCTAATAATTGTTTTTTATTTCTTACTGAAACACTAATTTTATTAGTTCCTTCATTTTGTTTATTAGGAACTCTTTCGAATACGACTTTATTTTCTACTATATCTTCATTTATATATTGTCTTTTTTCAATTAACTTTTCAACTAAATCCCTTCTTATTTCATTAAGCATTTTAATTTGAATAAATATATTTTCATCCATTTCTATATCTATATCTTTTAATTTGAATGGGGACTGTCCTAGTTTATTTAGGTGTTTAATAATATTTTCTTTATCTACTGGTGTTTTTTCTGCTTTGTATACAGTTCCAATACTCTTAGTAATTGTTGTGTTATAGTCACTTATACTGACTTCTAGACTTTTATTAATATGAGCTTTTACTATGAATTTTATTGGAACTTTTCTTTGTTCTTTATTTTTATATTCTAAATCTAAATTATAATCCCCTGTTTTACTTAGGATGTCATTGGTTTCTATTTTTAATTTATTATCTACATAACAAATATCTTTTGCTTCTTTACATAGCTTCATATTAGAGTCATATAAGAAATTTACCATCATACCTTTATTTGAATTTACAAATCTAATGGCATCATTTTGACTTAGGGTTTTGTCTTTATCAAGAGTTATTTTTATCTTGTCTTTATATGGAGATGCTTTTCCAATTACTAAGCCTTGATGATTAGGGCTTTTCGTATTCATAATATTTTTATCTGTTATATTGAATAAATGTCCTTTTGTAAATTCTCTATTAAATATAGTTTTTAATTTTTTTGTTTCTGTTTCTAGATCAACTTCTTCTTTATCTATTAATCTTCTATATAAGTTTACAATAAATCCTACATATAGTGGGCTTTTCATTCTACCTTCTATTTTAAAACTATAGATACTACTATTTAGTAGTTTATCAAATTCAGTACTTGTATTTAATTCTTTTGTACTTAGTAGATATTTGTTGCTACTTAGCTTTTTATCTTTATCGTATAGAGTATATGGGAGTCTACAACAACCTGTACATTCTCCTCTATTTCCACTTCTTTCTCCTAGCATACTACTCATAAGACATAGTCCGGAATAGGAAATACATAATGCGCCATGAATAAAGGCTTCTTTTTCAATTGGAATATCTATTTTATCTATTTCTTCTATGCTTAATTCACGTGAGAAGACAACTCTTTTTATACCTAAATCATGATAGAATTTTGCTGTTTCATATGAAGATGTATTTGCCTGAGTTGATGCGTGAATTTCTAGATTAGGAAACATTTCTCTAAGTAAGCAAATCATTCCAAAATCTTGAACAAGTATAGCATCTACTCCATTTTTATGAAGAAATCTTGCTTGTTCTATAAACGATTCTACTTCTTCGTTTTTTACTAAAGTGTTCATGGTTACATAAACTTTTACTCCATATAAATGGCAAAATTTAATTGCTTCTTTTATTTCATCATTTGTAAAGTTTGAAGCAAATTTTCTAGCACCAAAGTTTTTACAAGCTAAGTAAACAGCATCTGCCCCATTTAAAACAGCTGCTTTTAAACATTCCATATTTCCGGCTGGTGCCAATAATTCTTTTTTCATAATTTCACTTCTTTTCTAAATTATTTATTTCTTTTTCTAAAGCTTCTTTCATTCTTTTTAATAAATCAATATCAATTTGGTCTTTTGTATTTTTTTGACTTTCATTTATGTTTTGTAGTTGAATAAAATAAGCATTGGTACATAATACTTGGGCTACTAGCATTAACCAGTTACCTAAGGCATTTTGTTCACTGGCTGTTAAATCACCTATTAATAAATAACCTACAGTAACTGCACTAAAGGATGATACTTTAGGTGGAATATTTTTAGAAAACATTTCCATCACCTATAAAAAGTATATTATTTTTTTAGTAAAACATACCTTGTTGATTCGTTTGATATGTCATAATAATCAATAACGTTATTATCATTTATATAAATTTCTTTGAAATTTTTTGGTAGTATTTTATCTATAAAAATTTTATATTCTGAAAGTTCTAATATAATATTTCTAATTGCTGATAAATCATATTCATCGTAAATTAAAATTGTTTTTTTATTTTTTTCTAACTTTTTAATTCTATCAATATTTGTATACTGACTTATGAATAGTACTTGTTCTTTCTTTTCTTTATAATCTAAATATTTTTCTGTTCCTGAATATGTTGGTTTTATTTGATATATTTCCTTAGGAAATTTATATCTTTCAATTTCGTCATTACAATAGAAGGTAAATGTTTTTTCATCAAATATATCCTGTAGTGCTTCATTTAGGCTTCTTAAACTTTGTCTTTTTAGAAATGGATTTTTTATTAATTTGACTTTTGTTAGTGAATCGTCTAAATCTATTAAGCAAACTTCTAAGTCTTTACCTATCATTATATTATTTAGATGGATATCTAAGGGATAGATTCCATTTGCTTGTAATTTTTTCATTGTATTAACAATTATTTTACTAATTTTTAATTTTTCATCAAAACTTAGTTTGTTTTTTATATTTCCTAGAGTATCTCCATCAAAGTAATCTGCTACTACTCCACTAAATTTTCCATCTATATAAATACAGTCATATGCTAAATTACAGTTTTTTATTTTTCCTTTGACTTGTTTTAGTCTATTCAATTTATATTTTTTAATTTTCGGATAATCAAGAGCTGGATTATCATACATTTGGTAATAATCGCCTACTATTTTTTCTTTATATAGTTTATATATTTTATCGCCATCTTTGTATATTTTTCCAAAAGCACCGGAACCTATAACTTCTAGATTTTTTATATAACTGTGATCAAGTTCCATAGTCCTTCCCCCTAACAGGCCTATTATATCATAAATTAGGATAAAGAAAAAAGAAGTTCTAGGACTTCTTAATTAATTTTAATAATTTTCGCTTTTTAATTCAAAGAAGCTTTGTGGATGAGCACATACTGGGCATACTTTTGGAGCATTTTTTCCAATTACTACATGTCCGCAGTTTCTACAAATCCAGATAGAGTCTCCATCTTTTGAGAATACAACTTCATCTTCAATATTTTTTAGAAGTTTTCTATATCTTTCTTCATGATGTTTTTCAATTTCTCCAACCATTCTGAATTTAGTTGCTAGGGCTTTGAATCCTTCTTCTTCTGCAACACGTGCAAATTCATCATACATATCAGTCCACTCATAGTTTTCACCATCAGCTGCTGCTTTTAGGTTTTCTACTGTTGATGGAATTTCTCCATTATTTAATTCTTTAAACCACATTTTTGCATGTTCTTTTTCATTGTTTGCAGTTTCTTCAAAAATTGCAGCTATTTGCTCATATCCATCTTTTTTTGCCTTAGATGCAAAATATGTATATTTATTTCTAGCTTGACTTTCTCCTGCAAAAGCAGTCATTAAGTTCTTTTCTGTTTGACTTCCTTTTAATTCCATAAATTACCTCCTAATATATTTACAATTAATATTATAACATTTATAAAATCAATGTCAAAGATATAATTTGTTGAATATACTACATTGGGTGATAGTTTTGAATACTAAACATACTTTATTTTGTAAATGCTCTAGTTGTAGACAGAAAAGAAGAAGTAATATCTTTTATCTTTCTCTTGTAATTATAAATTTAATTGTTATTTTTTATCAGTTATTAATACTTATATTTATTACAACTAAATTAAATGTTTTCATTCTCTTCTTCGAGTTCTTGCTTATCTGTTTCCTTATATTTTTCATCTTCTTCTGATAAAAAAGAAAATGTATAATTTACATAGTTTATTAAATTTCTAATTTTTATACAATCATTATAGTGATTATTTTCTAAAGTAACTTCTTCTGGAATTGATATAAGTATAGATAGAAGGTTCCATTCTTCTTTACTTATTTTTAATTTGTCATTATATTTTTTTAGTACATCTTTAAAGTTTTTATAATCTTTTTTATATAGTTTTTCTAAATCATAGACAAATATATCTTTTGAGTAGTAATTAAAGTCTATTATATTTTTAAATATATTATTATCAAAATTATTTATTAATATTACTTCTCGTAATGAATTTAGTTCTAGATTATCCAATCTATATTTAGATACTTCAAGTAATTTATATATTTGACTGATGTTATTTATAAGTAAGTACTTATCTGGTGGTGGGAAAGACATATTTTCGATTTCATCTTGTATGTTTAAATAATATTTATAACATTTATCAAGATTAAACATAATTTTTTCTTTAATTTTCTTTAAATCTTCTTCACTGCACTCTCTAAACTCTTCAGTTAGATAGTGAAGAGTAATTAGCGCATTAGTAATACCTTCTTCTTCTAAGTCATCAAAAGAAAATATTTCATACTCATCATTTATATTTAATGGTTTTTTATAAAGGTTATAGTTTATACTAGTTAGATAATCATAGAGTTTTTCTTTATTCTTTCTTTTTTTTATTATTATATATTTTTTATTAGTTGATGTTTCAATTATTGAATAGTCTTTTTTATAAGTTATCTTTTTTATATCAGTTAGATATTTATTTATTATTTCATTCATTATTTACTGGTATTATTAATTTTGTTCCAATGGACAAGTCTTTTAAATCATTATATTTTTCTAACTCTTCTATAGTTGTATTATATTTAGTAATTATTGAGTTTATTGTTTCATTTTCTCTTACAATATATACAAGTAATGTACCATAAGTTTCATCTGATTCTGTTATGTCAAATAAATGGAAACTATTTGTTTCTGTTTCTGTTTCTTCTGTTATTTCTTCTTTAGTTGTTTCTTGTTTTGTAATTCTTTTTTTTACTTTTTCTTCCTCTATTTCTTCTTTATTTGTTTTTTCTTGTTTTATTGGTTCTTGATTTTTTATATTTTGTTCTATTTTATTTTCTATTATTGGTATCTCTATTTCTTTGACATCGCCTTCTCCATCACACTCTCTGTCATCTTCTATTAATTCTAACCCATCAATCATTAATTCAATATTACACATCATTATATTTTCATCTTGCATTTCATATGTAAAGTTGGATATTTCTACACTACTTGTTTTTGTATCTAATTTTTCTGTGAGTGAAATTTCTATTGGTAATTTATAATTAAATTCTTCTTCTAATCTTGATGCTTCTGTTAATTTATATTTACCACTTAGTATTAAGTTTCCTTCTATATTTGATGAGTCTATAAACTTTAAGTCTTTTTCTAATGAGATAGCACTTATTTCTCCAACCATTGTGGGAAAATCTATTCTTTTTTCAAATTTAATATTCTTTTTCATTATTGCCTCCTAAAGAAGAGTATGAAAAAAGAAGAAATTTTATTCTTCTTTTAAACTTTTTATTTTTTTCTTAGTATCATTTATTATTTTTGTTCTTCCACGATTATATATTTTTTCTAGGAATGTTGAATTTACATTTATTGATTCTAAGTATTCTGTTGCGAAGTCTAAGGCATCTTCATAAACTAGTAATTCTGGCATTTCTTCTAAAATGTAGTTGATTGTACTGATAAAGAAATCAGAATTAGTATCGTTTATATTAGATAAGTCTTTGGTTACTAATGCTTGAACAATTATTGTATCATAAATCATACTTTTTAGAAGGTCACAATAATCTTCTTGTGTTACGACTTCTATTTGTCTTTCTTCAGATTGATTAATAATATAATCACTTATCATTGAAATTTTTTCTTCTGTACTTTGTGAATTTATTCTATTAATTAAAGTTATTAATTCACCTATTTCATCATTTATCTCTCTACCAATCGCATCAAATCTATGAACTTCCATTATTGCATATACTTTTTCAAGATAACTTCTATCTAAAAGTATTAAAGCTGGTTCATTACTAATTATACAGTATAGAATTTGTATAATATTTATATACCATTCTTTATCTTCTACCATTTTCTCTAATTGTTCTGTTGAGTTTGCTATAAGGCAAGCCTTTATAGACATTTCATTTTCAAATGATTTTACATCTTCCAATGTAACTTCATCTGTAGGATTAATTATATTTATATTATTCATTTTTATCACCAAACAATTCTTTATATATATCTAAATAATTTTTTACAACAATAAATTTTATATCACTTTTTATATTTTCTGGTATTTCATCTAGGTCTCTTTCATTTTCTTTTGGAATAAAAACCTTTTTTATATTGGCTCTATGTGCACCTATTATTTTTTCTTTTAAACCTCCAATTGGTAGTACTCTACCTCTTAGAGTTATTTCTCCTGTCATTGCGATATCGGAATTTACTTGTTTATTTGTAAATAGGCTTATTAGTGTTGTAGTAATTGTTACTCCAGCACTTGGGCCATCTTTGTTTACTGCTCCTTCTGGAACATGAATATGAATGTCATTTTCTTCAAATAACTTTGCATCTATTTTGAATAGATTCATATTTGACTTTATATAGTCAAGAGCAATATGACATGACTCTTGCATTACATCACCAAGAGAGCCTGTTAGAACAAGATTTCCTTTTCCTTTGAAAAGATTAGCTTCTATTGGAAGAATATCTCCCCCAAATATTGTGTAGGCCATACCATTAACAACTCCAACTTGTGATTCATCAAGTTTTTCTGTAAATGAATATTTGGTTTTTCCAAGATATTTTTCTATTTCATTCTTGTCAATATGATAGAAAAGTTCACTTTCATTTAGTAATAAGTTTTTAACGATTTTTCGTAGTAAAGAAGCTATCATTCTTTGTAATTCTCTGACTCCTGCTTCTTTTGTATAGTTTCTTATTAAATGCATTATTGCGTCATCACTAATTTGTACTTGAAGTGTTGTAAGACCATGTTCTTCTATTTCTTTTGGGATTAAGTGATTTTTAGCTATATCTAATTTTTCATATTCTGTATAACTTGAAATATCTATTATTTCTAATCGATCTCTTAGTTCATATGGAATTTGCTCTATATAGTTTGCTGTTGCGATGAACATAACCTGTGATAAGTCATAGTCCTCTTCAATATAGTGATCAAAGAATTTATCATTTTGTTCTGGATCTAGTACTTCTAGTAAGGCACTTGCAGGGTCACCTTTTATGTCTTTTGTCATTTTGTCTATTTCATCAATTATGAATACTGGATTTGATGTACCTGCTTTTCTTATTCCTTGAATAATTCTACCTGGTATTGCACCTATATAAGTTCTTCTATGACCTACAATTTCTGCTTCATCATTAATTCCACCTACGCTTATTTTAGCAGTCTTTCTATTTAGACTCTTAGCAATACTTAAAGCAAGAGATGTTTTTCCTACACCAGGAGGTCCTACTAAGCATAGAATTGGACTTCTTAGATTATTTGTATTTTCTTTAACTGCAAGATATTCAAGGATTCTTTCTTTTACATCTTCTAATGCAAAATGTGATTGATCAAGTGTTTCTTTTACTTTAGATAGGTTTTGTGTATCTTTTGTATATATATTCCAAGGGAGACTAATCATCCATTCAATGTATTCTCTTATCATACCAAGTTCTGGAGAGTTACTATTTAAATTATTATACCTATCTATTTCTCTTTTGATTTTATCTTTGACCTTTTTACTACATTTTAACTTAGCTAATTTTTTATAATATTTTTCTACTTCACTATCTTTACTATTTACGTCACCTAATTCTTCTTGCATTAATCTTATTTTTTCTCGTAAGTAGTATTCTTTTTGGCTATCACTTAATTCTTTTTCTACTTCTGACTCTATTTTTTGTTCTAGTTCAGCAAATTTCATGTCACGATTCATATCTTCTATTAAGTATTTAGCTCTTTCTATTGGTTCAATTGTCGTTATAAATTTCTTTTTTTCTTTATAGCTTAATGGTAGATAATTTACTATTAAATCACATAAATCTGATAAATTATCAATGGCACTTAATTGTGATAGTATGGCATTACTCATATATGGAACTTTACTAATATATTTTTCAAGAGATTTTACTAGTAATTTATAGTATGATGTATAGTCTTCATTGTCTTCATCATATTCAATAATTTTATAATTTGCTTTAAAGAATTTTCCTTCTTCTTCATATGATGATATTTCTACTCGTCCTAAGCCTTCAATTACAATTCTTGTTTTACCATTGGGAACATTCATTTTTAATTTTAGCCTACCTAAAACTCCATATTTTGGACAAGTTGTTATATCTAAGTTACTTTCTTCTATTGGATTAACAATTAACATTAAGTTGTCTTCTATTTTATCAACTATTTCGACCATTTGCTTGTCGTAGTTGTTATCAAACTCAATTCTTACTTCACTGTTAGGGAAAATGACTATATCGTTTACAATAAGTACTACCAATTTCTCATTCATCATTAATCCCCTCCAAATTTTAATTACTGCTTTCTATTATATAATAAATAGAAATTTTTTCAAGGAAAACCATTCCAATTTTACATTTTTTATTATATTTATTTAATACATAAATTACATTTATAGCATTATAAAAGAGTGCTTAAAAACACCCTTTATTTTTACTTATTATATTCTTTTAATAGTTCAACAACTTTTCTAACTTCAAGGTCGTATTTTACCATTTCAAGTCCACCAAATTGGCTTAAGAATTCTTCTTTTGATACTTGATATTTCTTAGCTAATTCTTCTGCTTCTTTTTCTGCTTCTTCGTCAGTGATAACTACTTTTTCAATTTCTTTAATTTCATCAATCATTAAACGATATAAAACATTATTGAAAGCTTCTTTTTCCATTTGGCTTCTTAATTGTTCTTCATTAGATCCTGTAAATTGATAGTATAAATCAAGTGAGATTCCTTGCATCTTCATTTGTTCTGCAAATCTTCCCATTAAACGTTCTACTTCTTCATTTACCATTTCTTCTGGAATATCTACTTCAACATTTTTTGATACTCCTTCTAATAATGAATCAACATATTTATTTTCTGCATCCATTTCTTTTTGAGCTTTAATTGATGCTTTAATTTCTTCTTTTAGTTTATCTTCAGAATCGATTCCTTCCATTCCTAAATCTTCAAAGAAGTCTTCATCTAATTCACGAGTTTTCTTTTCTTTTACTTCATTAACTTTTACTTTAAATACTACTGGAGCTCCTGCTAAATCTTTAACACCATAATCTTCTGGGAAAGTTACATTAATGTCTTTTTCTTCATTAGCTTTCATACCAATAATTTGTTCTTCAAATCCTGGAATAAATGTATTTGAACCAATTTCTAATGAATAGTTTTCACCTTTTCCACCATCAAATGCTTCTCCATCTTTGAAACCTTCAAAGTCAATAATTGCTATATCTTTATTTTCAACTTTTCCATCTTTTGTTACTAATTCAGTATATCTTTCAAGTAAGTGAGATAGTTCATGATTTATTTCTTCATCAGTTACTTCTACTTCTTCTGGTGTAATATTTAATCCTTTGTATTTTTTTACATTTACTTCTGGTTTTGTAATAATTTTAAATGTAAATTCAACTCCATCTTCTCCAATACTTTTTAGATTTACTTCTGGTTGTACTACTGGGATTAATTTAGAATCATCCATTGCTTTACCATAAGCTTCTTGTAATACTGCATCAGCAGCATCTAAATATAAAGATTCTTTTCCAAATTTCTTTTCGTAAACATTTCTTGGAACTTTTCCTTGTCTAAATCCATCAACTTTTACAGTCTTTTGTTTTTTATCAAATACTTTATCTATTGCATTTTTCCAAGAGTCACCTTCTATTTTTACAGCAACTTCATGTTTATTTGTTTCTTTTTTTATTTCTTTATTTTCTTCTTTTTTTGCCATTATTTTCCCTCCAATGTCTTATATTATATCGTATATTGAAACTTTCTACAATATTTTTATCTTATTTTAAAAAAAATAAAGAGTAATTACTATTATTATCTCTTTATTTTTACTTTTGATGATGTTTTCTTTTCTTCATATGAATTAAAAAATGAATTTACTTGAGTATTATAGTTTTTATTTTTATTAATACTTGCTTCTAGGTCTTCTTTGCTTATTTTGTGTTGAGACAAATTAAGCCATATATCACTTGATACTGATAGAGGTGTATTTGTTTTTATTTCTCTATATTTTCCATGGTCGTAAACAACTCCTATTTTTTCTATAATATCTCTTTCGATATATTTCTTTTGTGTTTCTTGTTTATAGTTATTCATATAGTTTTCAAATCCAGGTGTTTCCCAGAGTGGATCTCCAAAAAAAGATAAATATTCTTCTTCACGTCTTACAATTTCATCATCTAGGTTTGCTAATATATTTATTAATTGCTCACCATCATACTCTACAAACTTTGTTGCTACTGGAATGTAGTAGTATCTTATTTTTTCTTTTTCTATTTTTTTCATTTTAAACCACCCTTTCTAATTCAAATAACGCTTTATATTATACCATATTTTTCCTTATTTCTTAAGGGTTTATGCCTACTATAGCCATAATTTTTTCAAAAAAAAATAAATTTTACACATTTTGACATTGCATAAAATTTATTTTACTTTTTTATTTACTTTATTTGTTTTTTTCTTGTTCTAATATGAAATTATATGAGTCTCTCATCATATCTTCTATACCATGTGTTGCTTTCCATCCTAACTCTTCATATGCTTTTGTTGGGTCTGCATAACAACTTGCTATATCTCCTGGACGTCTTTTTACAATTTTATATGGTACTTTTACGTTGTTTACTTTTTCAAATGCTTTAACCATATCTAGTACACTATATCCTACTCCTGTACCTAAATTATAGTAATGAATTCCAGTTGTATTTACTGCTTTTTCTAAGGCTTTTAAGTGTCCTTTAGCAAGGTCTACTACATGGATATAATCTCTTACTCCTGTTCCATCTGGTGTATCATAATCATCTCCGAATACACTTAAAATTTCTAATTCTTTAGAAGCAACTCTTGCGATGTATGGCATTAAGTTATTTGGAATTCCATTTGGTTTTTCTCCAATTAATCCTGATTCATGGGCACCTATTGGATTAAAGTATCTTAATACTATTGGAGTGAAATCAGGATCTGATATTGTAATATCTTTTAGAATTTGTTCTATCATTAGCTTACTTGTTCCATATGGGTTTGTAGTTCCACCTACTTTACAATCTTCTGTTAATGGTAATCTTTCTGGAGTTCCATATACTGTTGCTGATGATGAGAAAATAAGTTTATTACAATTATATTTTTTCATTACTTCACATAGATGTAGTGTTGAAATTAAATTATTTTCATAATACATAATTGGTTTTTCTACACTTTCACCTACTGCTTTATATCCTGCGAAGTGAATAACTGCATCAATAGACTCATTTTTAAAGATGTTTTCTAATGCATTAATATTGCATACATCATCTTTAATAAATTCAAAGTCACGTCCAGTAATTTCAGTTATTTTATCTTTTATATCAAGACTTGAATTTGATAAATCATCAATTACTACTACTTCATAGTTTGCATTTAATAATTCTACTACTGTGTGGCTTCCTATGAAACCAAGGCCACCTGTAACTAATACTTTCATTTTAACCTCCATATACCTCATGATATACGTCTACTACGTTTATCATTTCTTTGGCTATATTCACATCTATACTACCATTTTCTATGGCATTTTTCAAGAATTTTTCTAGGGTGTTGAAGTTTACGTAATATAGATTAAAATCTGTTGCTAATTCTAATTCATCGTAATGTGTTTTACTAAGATCTGGTAAAGAATCAGTAAATGTTCTATAGTAATATATTGAATTTAGAACCTTCTTTCCACTTCCAAAATAGTTATTATCATATGTTGTAATACATAAAAATGGCTCTTCATCGACATTCAACTCTATTCCAGTTTCTTCCATTACTTCTCTAATTAAACAGTCTTTTTTACTTTCATTTTCTTCTGGATGTCCTCCTGGGAATTGATATGTATTATTGTTGTGAGCTAATAAGATTTTTCCATTTGAATTAATCATTAAGGCTTTTACTCTTACTACTTTGAGCTCTATATCATTATCTGTTAAATTATTGTCATTAAATATTATTTGTTTCATACTACCATCCTTTATAAATATCTCTCCCAATACTCTGTTGTATTTGGATTTGCTGTATTATATACTGTTTCAATCATGTTCTTTATTACTGTTGATTTTTTCCATACTGGTGTTCCATAATTTAGACAGCTTGCTTTTGATCCTGCCATCATATATTCAAATGTTGATGCTCTATCTTCTTCTGCTGATGTCATGGCATAGGCATTAACGAATGGTGCATCTTGTGAGTAAGTTGAGGCATAAGATAGACCATTATTTATATTTCCATAACTAAACCCTTGAGGATTTAGAGAGTTCCATGTTGTAAAATTTGCTCCTTTTTTGAACATATATCTTTCCATGTAGTGATATGATTCATGGTAAAAAGATTCTTCAAAAGAATAAGCTACTGCGATTGATATTACTGCATATGAATAACTAGAATCAGTAACCCCAGTAACACTATTTTCTGAATAATTATTAATAAGCATTATTGTTAGTGGAATACCACCATTTTTTATTTCTGAAAACATGCCCCTTGGATATAGGCTTAATGCTGCATTTAATCTTGTAAGAGAGGCATTTACTGTTGTAGCATTATTAATTGGTGTTGTACTAATTCCTGCTACTGTATAGCCACTTGTTTCACTTCCATATTTTATTGTTACTCCATATGTGTTTTGGATGCTGTTTCTTAAATTATTATTGGTTTCATCAAGTGTTGGAACGTATGGTTGTTGCTCTTGTTGTGGCTTTGGAGTATAGTTTTGAGCTGGTGTAGTTTGTTGCGTTGGAGTATTATTTTGTGCTGGTTGTTCTGTCGTAGTTTGACTTTCAGTTTGAGTATTTTGATTTGTATTATTTGTACTATTATTTTTTATTGTATCTGCACTATTTGTAGTGGTTTTAGTTTTGTTTCCAGGAACGACTTCACTATTGTCAATTGTGCTGATATTAACTGTTCCTTCTTCTTTTTCTGTGACGTCTGTTACTGGATTGTATAATCTTTTTTCATTACTTAAATCAAGTATTGCTCCATAAATTAAAAAAGTAAGACCTACTACAATTAGTATTCTTGCATAATAAGTTATGTTATTTTTTTTGTTTTTCTTATTACGCATACTAATTCCTCCTTCTTACTTTAAAATGTTTAATAGAATTATAAATATAATTATTATAACTATTAGTATTAATATTAAAATATTTGATGTACTAATCCCATTATTATTAATTAGTAATTCTTCTTTTTTTTCATCAGTTTCAAATAACTTATTTAATTTGTTTGCTTCTTCTTTAGTTAGACCATCTATTGTCACTAAGTCATTGTTTTTAGAAACAAGTCTAAATGTTTGATATTCATCTTTATCTAAATTTACTATGTCATTAATTATAAAATTTTCATCATCATTTAGTCTTTTTATGAGTGAACTTATAAATGTGTCAAATATTTCTTCTGTGACTTTAAATATTACATCACTGAATTCTTTTGTATCTCCAAATTTATTTATAATTTTTAATTTAGTTATACATTTTTCTTTTTTTAGACTAATACTTAATACTACCGAATTTTCTTTATCAGAAAGTCTAAATATATTAAATATTTTTTCTATATAATCATCATAGTTTTCATAATTTAAATTACTATTTAATAATTTATCATCCATATAAATCTCCTATGCCACTAGTGTGAATTGGTTTGATACACTAGAGCTTGGTATATTTAACATATTATCCGTTGGTTGGATTGTGTTTACTTCATTATTTGCATAGTTTTGCATAGCTGTTGGTTGGTTATTTTGTGGATTAGAAGTTACTTGTTCCATTAATTGTTCGGCTTCTTCTTTTTTTCCTTCATGATACAATTGGTTTGCTTTGACTAGCATTTCTTCTGGTGTTAGTACTGTTTCTTGAAGAATTGGATTTAGTATTGGATTTTTGATAGGCTTATCTTTATTAAAGATTGATGTATATAAAGCTTCTTGTGTTAGTAATGACCCTAATAAATTTTTATATTGTTTTGATGTAACTAGTAAGCTTTCTTTGCCTTTTTTATTTGTTTTAGTAAAATCTGGTTTCTTTTCTTCTTGGTCTACACTATCTTCTTTTACTATACTTTGAATGTCCGGTATATTCGCTAATGGCTCTTCTTTTGGAAGCTCTGCCTCAACTGGTTGTGCTTGTTCTACTGGTTGTATTTCTTCATTTTGTGTTGTTGATTCTTTTAAATCCTGTTGATCAGTCTGTGATAATTGAGGAGATTCTTGTTCTTCCACTATTGGTTCTATAGTTGGTTGTATTTCAGGCAATGTAGAATTTTCTTGAACTGTTTCTGGAACAGGATTTGTTTCATTTACAGTAGTTTCAGAAACTATTTCTGGAACGGGATTTGTTTCATTTTCTGGAGTTTCAATAACCATTTCTGGTAGAGAGTTTGTTTCATTTTCTGCTACTTCAGCAGCTATCTCTGGTTGTACTTCTTCTGCACTGTTAGAAACTATTTCTGGTTTCTCTGAGGTTTCAGTTGTAGGAATTGTTACTATTGCTTCTTGTTGTGTTGGTTCTACTGTTTGTGTAGTTAGTGCAGGTTCTTCTTTTTCTTCCTCAACCTTTTTTTCAGGTTCTTCTTTTGGTGTTGTATCTTCAACTTCTTTTTGCTCTGTTATTACTTTAATATCACTCATTAGTGATTGTATATCTTTGTTTAATTTTTCTTCTTGATTGTCTATTTCTTCTGTTGATTTTAAATCAGCATTTGTTGTTTCTTCTTTTTTATCTTCTACTTTTTGAGCAATAGGTTCTAAGTTTTCTTTAGTTTCTATATTTTGTAATTCTTGTTCTTCTTCTACTTTATTTTCTACCGGTGCTTGTTCTATAATTTTATTTTCATCTTGTACTTGATTTTTTTGTTCTTTTTCTATTACTTGGTTAGTATTATTTTCTTTTGGAGCTTGAGGGTGTTTTTTTATCACGTTTCGTGTCTGTGGTTCATAATTAATATTTTCTATTATTCTTGCGATATTTTCATCTTCTGTTTTTTTAGCTTCTTTTGATGTTTCATCAAGTCGTCTGAAAGAATTTGATAACTCATCTCCCAAATTATATAACTTTACAATTATATCTAGTTTTTCTCCACTTATTTTTATTAATGTTTGTTTTAACGTTTCATCTTTGATTGTATCTATTATTTTGTCTATTTCTGCTAATGCTTTTTGTTCATTTCTGATAAGTCCCCATAAAATGGCTTTCATTTTTGTATCAGCATTTTCTAATTTAATGTTTTCAAATTTGTAATCGTCTATATAATCTTCTTGGACAAAATTAAAATTAGCCATATATTATCACCACCTAAGCATTTGCAATTCTCTTTAAAAGAGTTTGTACATTACTCCATTCTTTATCATCTGTGATTTCTTCAAGAGTTAATACAGAGTCTTTTTTTATTATTTTAGAAACATAAATAACTACATCATTTTCAGAGCCACTTAATTCACCCTTTGTATATACTAAGTACTTATTAATTTGATCATCACTTATTAAATATGTTACTACCTCTACATCCATTAAACTACCATCTGGATTTTGTATTGTTACCATTTTCTTTTCTTCTGTATCCATAGTAAAACTCCTTCTATTCTAAGTTATATTATAACCAATTTTTGAATGGAAGTAAATATTTTTATCCTGCTTTAACAGTATTAATTTAGAATATGTTTTTTAGTGACGAATATATTTATAATATATGTATTTTGCTTTTTTAGAATAAAGTTAATATTTTAAATATTTCTTTGTTGATATGAATGGTTTTGTGTAGTTTCCTTTACTTGTTGGTCTATAGATATAAAAAGTTCTTCCTTCTGTAATGACAGAATCAATAGATGGATATTTGGCATATGTTGGGGCACTTGGACCACCATCATCATAACTTGCCTGGAACATATTTCCTGTTGTATTAGGAAACTTTTCTCTGGCTAATTTATTTCCTACATATATCATTGTATGGGTTGAACATATTAATAAATCGCCAGGTTTACATTTTTCATCGAATTTTTCACCAGCATTTACTGTTCCTACATATTTCCACTTTTCAGTATTAGCTTGTAAGTATTCAATCTGTGTTTTTGGTCCCATTGTATCAAAATCAGGATCTACTGTTGCTCTTATAACTCCTGCTGCTGCTTGAGCACATGATCCATATGCATTGTTATCATTATATTTTCCAATTGTTTCGTCCATTACTTCAAAATAGTCATTTAATCTTGAATCATTTATCTTTAACCAAGGGTTCGCATTTGGAGCATATAAGTGGTCATCTGGAGTTGCTGTTGGAGATAAAGCAACTGCTAATTTTGCTATCTTTTTTCCTTTACTTTCGCTTTTTTCATATTTAGAAGGATCTGATTTTATACTTTTTTTCTTCTTAGAATTGTCATTAATATCAACATATGAAGGTGTTTGGTTATCATACTTTGCATTTTTTATACAATTAGTTATATTATAATTTGTATCAAACCAAGATAAAATAACATTTATCATTAAAGGGATAAAAAAAGCAACAAAAAGTGCAATTATACTATTTTTAATTTTACTCATCCCATTTTTTTGATTAGGTGAAATCATTAATTTAGTAAATTGTGTTATTAAAGATATAATAAGAATTATTGGACAGACAATATTAATTAAAACCATTATATTTTTTATAATATAAAAGATTTGACTAAGTATTTGATTACATTCCATGTTACTAATTCACTTCCATTTGCTTACTATAATTAACTAAATTTATTATACTATATTATTACGCTAAAATCATTACTATAATTATTTTGCTTTTATTAGAATAAAAAATTAAAAAAATACCAAAAATTGGTATTAATTGAATTGAAACATTAACCATTCTGGTTTTATTATTAAAAGTAATCCAATAAGGAGCATAATTAGACCTCCTATTAGGTGAGAATATTTTCCATATTTTGTACTTATTCCTGTTGCTTTCATGGTATACATTGAAATAGTAAACACTATTATATCATCTATTAAAAAGAATATGATATATATACTAATGTAGATAAATTTTATAAAACCAGATACATTATTTATAGCAAGTAATTCTGTAAATATTAATGGTAGTCCTGCAGAACAGGCTAATTCTACTAAATTAACGCTTATTGCAAGTCCGATTATTCCAAAAAAAGCTAATATAAAGCTTTTCTCTGATGTGAATTTTTTTATTTTAGAAAAAATATTTTTTCTTTTTTTTGAATCTACTATTTCACATCCTGAATTTTTACTTTTTATAAAACTTTTTAAATTTAGTATTGCTCCTATTAAAGCAATTATTGCAATTATATTTCTAATCCAGACAATTGTTGTTATTTTAACAGCTATACTTATCCAAGATAACATAATTAACATGTAGACAAGACCTGATGTTATTAAGAATGTAAGTCCAAGAGTCCACATTCTTTTTCTATCTTTCATTCCGATTAGGGCACTAATTAAAAATAATAGAATCCACATGGCGCATGGGTTAAAGCCATCTATTAATCCTAAAATTATAGCTGATGTTAGTAATGATACATCTTTTAAATTTACATTTCCGACAATCGGTGCTTTTACAGATGTTTCTTTATCAAGTTTTGTTTCTTCTTCCTGAAATTTATCAGATTTTTTTGTGTTTTTTATGGCTGTTCCATCTTTTATTTCTTTTACTATATCTTTATAGTCATTTTCTTCATAGAAGTTTATAGCTCGTTCTATTTTTTTTCCAGTACTACTTTCATTTTGATATCCTTGAATTACGGTATTTCCTATTATTGTTGTTGGTACTCCACTTCTTTTTATATTAAAGTATGACTCTACTTTTGTTAGAAGTGATGCATTGTCATCATCATACCATACTTCATATTCTTTTATTTCTAAGTTAGTATACTTACCTTTTATTGTATCTAAATAGTCCATTTCTGCTTTACAATGTGGACATCCATCACCTTTAAATACATATAGTGTTAAATTATCTGTTTCTTTGGCATTTACATTAGTAGATATGAAGATTATAGATATTATTATGAACATTAATTTAGCTATCTTTTTCATTAATAACTCCTACTTTAGTTAATTCTTCTTTTAATTCTTCATAGTTAAATTCTTTAGAGAATCTAGTTATTTCTTTATCATTATCTAATACAATAAATAATGGTATATTTTCTCCTACATTATATTTTACAACTTCTTCTTGGTCCATATCTAAATCTAGTTCTTCATATTCAAAATTATATTTTTCTTTTAACTTATTAAAGCTTTTATTTGTTATTAAGCAGGCACTACACCAAATAGCACTTATTTTTATTACTTTCATATTATCTCCTAAAATCTAGTTTTTTTATTGATTCATCCAAACTTTTTATAAAGATATCTATTTCTTCTTTTGTTGTTTGATATGAAATGCTTATTCTCATACTTCTACTTGCTTTTTCTTTATCTTTTGTGACAGCAAATACTGAGGAAGAATAATTTCCAGTGGAACAAGCTGTTTGTGTAGATATATATATTTCTTTTTCTTCTAGTGCGTGGAGCATTACTTCACTTTTTATATTTTTTAAGCTAAAATTTACGATATTATTTATGCAAGCATCATTACTATTTATATATACATCTAATTTAGATAGTTTTTCTATTAGGTAGTCATGTAGCATTTTAACGTGATTAGTTTTTTCATCAAAATCTTCATACATTAAACGTAAGGCTTTGGCAAATGATGCGATTAATGGAGTTGCGGGTGTTCCACTTCTATAGATTGTTGTTGATTTTCCTCCATGAATAAGTGGTTCAATTACTAATTTTTCTTTTTTTATTAAAGCTCCTATTCCTTTCATTCCAAAGAACTTTTGACATGACATAGAAGCTAAGTCTAATAATTCAAAATTTATTTTTTCTTTGCCAACACTTTGAGTAACATCACTATGAAAAATTACTTTTGGATGTCTTCTTATTATCTTACTTATTTTTTCTAAATCTTGTCTTACTCCTACTTCACTATTAACTGATGATATTGTGACAAGAATTGTATCATCTCTAATTAGGTTTTCTAAATCTTTTAAATCAACTAAACCTTTTTCATCTAATTTTACAAAGTCAACTTCATAACCTATACTTTGTAGGTAGTTTAGAGGAGCAATTATTGATGAATGTTCTAGAGGTGTTGTTATTATGTGTTTTCCCCTATTACTATATTTAAATGCTACTCCTTTTATAGCTTGATTATTGGCTTCACTTGATCCACTTGTATATATTATTTCATCACTTTGTACGCCTAAAATGTCTGCAATTTGTCTAGTACTAGCATCTATAATTTTTTTTGCTTTTATTCCTAATTTGTGAAGTGAATTTGGATTACCTATAAATTCACGACATACTCTACTATATGTATCAATTACTTCTTCTCTTACTGGTGTTGTTGCACTATAATCTAAATAAATCATTTTATCTTCCTCCTACAACTAAGTATATTTTATAGATATTTTTTAAACAATAAATCATTGGTTGAATAACTAAACTTCTAGTTGAATTTTGATTTTTCATTAGTATATCACATTTTCTAGAACAAAAGGTAAATTAAAATTAATTACTTTGTTAGACCATTACCAGTATCATTTTTAATTTATGATTAATTATAAACAAATCTTTACTGGTATAAAAGTGATATTTTGTTTTAATGAATATTTGAGAAGAAAGCTCTTATAAATAATAAAAGCCATTTTATCATGGCTTTATTTTTTTTCTTTGAATTTTCTAATTAAATCATATAGGTGTTGGACTGTTTTATCATATTCTCTTATATCTATAGCTCTTAAGTTCATATCTTCTTTTATTTCTTCTGGGATGTCTTCTGGTAACTTATATCTCAATTTATGATCTAGGCTTGCCCAACAATCCATTGCAATTGTTCTTATTTGTATTTCTGCTTCTATATATTCTGTTCTTTCAAGTAAGTGAACTGGTACTAGTAAATTTATATGATAGCTACTATATCCACTATCTTTCGGATTCTTTATGTAGTCACTTTCTCCTATTATTACAAATTGTTTACTTGATTTTATTATTTTTACTAATTCATAGACGTCATCTAGGAAGGAACAAACAATTCTTACTCCTACTACATCGTGAACATTTCTTACTATATTATCTTTAGTAATTTCTAGATTTTTATTTTTTAATTTAGCTTCTATACTATTATAACTTTTAATTCTTGATTTAATATGTTCTACAGGATTATAATCTGTTTTAAATTTATATTCTTCAATAAGAATTTCTATTTCACTGAGAAGTCTTTTTAAGGCAAAATTATATTTTAGCATTTCACCTTCAAATTCTTTATTATTTAATAATTTTATATCCAAATTTTCATCTCCTATATTTATTTGTTTGTATTTTGGTAATAATCTCTTTCAGCTATTGTTGAGGAGATATAATCTAATTCATCATCAACAATATCCATGTTGCTTATTATATTTTCTATTTTGCATAATATTTCTTTTAAGCTAGAACAATTATCAAAATCAATGTGATACATCTTTAATACTTCTACTTCTCTATTTGTTAACATTAATCCACTTTTTACTTTTATAAATTTATTTGATTCAAAATCAATTTCATTTAATTCTTTTTCTATATCTATATTCATATTTACCTACAAGTATAACTGTTATTTTTTAATTTTTTCATTAGTTCACCATCTGTATACTTATCTCCTACACTTAATGTAATGGCATCACTACTTACAGTATTTGTATTTACAATCATACCCAAATCATCTGTTCCCATAAAATCTATATTATCAAGTAATAGTAATTCATCATCTGAAACGTTAATCACTACAGATAATCCATTATTGTTATTGTTATATTTTACTTTTTTACCTAAATAATCAAGTGTATTTTCTAATGAATATTTAATACTATTAGTGTAACTTTCGTCTTTTAAAAACTCATCGGGTAAAACAAATTTTTTTACTAAATGAATACTACTAATTTTTCCATTATCTATAGTGCTTGTAACTGTTTCTACTAGTTTGATGTCGTTGTCAAATAGAGTTGTTTTTTGACAGACAACTTTTTCTTGTTGTAGTGTTGCGAATAAATATACGATAATTATTATCATGATAAATGTTAATATAATTGGAAGTTTCATGCTTCTTCTTGTTTCCATAAGATTCACCTCTATTAAATTATACCATAAATAATTAAAAATAATAACGACTATGACTATTTATTTTTTTCTTTTATCATATATAAGAATGGAGTGTCTACAATAGATAGAATAATTTCTATTATAGTTGTCGTTGTGGCAATTGAAAAAATTACATTTAAGTCATAAATTCCTATGAAAGCAAAGAAGACAAATAAATAATTTTCTAAGCAATTGCTTATTATTGTTGATACATTACTTCTAAACCATAACTTGTTATTTTCTTTTAATTTTAATTTATTAAATAGATATATTCCTAGACAATTACTTATAAAAAACATTATACAACTTGATATTGTAGTTCTTAAGTTAATAGAAAATAATTCTTTCATAGCAGTATTTACTATATCGTTTTTACTAGGTATATATAAAAGAGATATTTGAGTAAATATAACAAATAAAATATTCATAATTAGTGCTATTTTTACTGCTTTATAAGCATCTTCCTTATTATATTTTTCACTAATGATATTAGTTGCTAGAAAGTTAGATGCAAATAAGATGTTTCCTAAGCTTAGAGTTACAGAAAATATATCTATTGATTTGCAGACAATAATATTTGCTGTTATTGTTGCAAATGTTATCCATACAATTAGTCCTTCTTTTTTTAAATATTTATCTATGATTAATACTGCTGAATAAACTAATATTATATTTATTATTCCTAAAATAATATTCATAATTAGACTCCTTTTTCATTTAATTAATTTATCTAAATTTTTCTTTTTACTATTTAGATTGCTTTTTATATTGAAATAATATCATAATCCAAATAATTTTTCATTAAAGAAAACAAAAAAATGATTTTTTTTATCATTTTTTGTTAATCTTTGAATCCTTCCCATTTCCAATCTTTTACAAATGGCATATCAATTCCATATTCTCTTATATATTCGTTATGTTGTTTTAGCATTTCATTACACCAATCTATTAGTGCTTCTCCACTTTTTCTATATCTTGGTATTTCTTTTAATACTGCAATTACTAAATGGAATCTATCTATTTCATTTTGGACACGAATATCAAATGTTGTAGTGATTGTTCCTTCCTCTTTGTATCCATGAACATGCATGTTTCTATTTGTACGTTTATATGTTAATTGATGAATTAATGATGGATAACCATGGAAATTAAAGATTATCGGTTTGTTTGTTGTGAATATTTCATCATATTCTTTATCACTCATACCATGTGGATGGGTTTCTGGACTTTGTAATTTCATTAAGTCAATGACATTAACTACTCTAATTTTTATTCCTTTAACGCTTTTTCTTAAAATATCAACTGCTGCTAATACTTCTAGTGTTGGAGTTTCTCCACAGCAAGCAAGTACTACATCAGGATTACCTTCATCATTTGATGCAAAGTTCCATACACCTAGACCTTTTTTACAATGCTGTCTTGCTTGTGTTTTTGTTAACCATTGTGGTCTTGGATGCTTTGAGGCAATTATTACATTTACGTAATTTTTTGTTTTTATACAGTGATCAAAACATGAAAGTAAACAGTTTGTGTCAGGTGGCAAGTACATTCTAATAACATCTGCTTTTTTAGTTACTAAATGATTTAAGAATCCTGGGTCTTGATGAGTATAACCATTATGATCTTGTTGGAAAACATGACTTACTAACAAGAAGTTAAGAGATGCAATTGGAGCTCTCCATGGAATCTGATTACATACTTTTAACCATTTAGCATGTTGACTTGCCATGGAATCAACTATTCTTATGAATGCTTCATAACTATGAATAAATCCATATCTTCCTGTTAATAAATAACCTTCTAACATTCCTTCACATAGGTGTTCTGATAAATATGAGTCCATTACACGACCATTTTGTGATAAAAACTCATCACTTTTTAATGTTTTATAATTCCAAGTTCTATTTTCTACTTCGAATACATGATTAAATCTATTTGATAAAGCTTCATCTGGGCCAAACATTCTAAAGTTTTTATTTTCTTTATTTAATACAAATAAATCTCTTATATATTTACCTAATTCCATTGTATCTTGATTAACAATGCTTCCTGGTTTTTTGATGTTTAAACAGTAATCTTCCCAATTTGGAGTTTTTATTTCTTTAAGAAGAAGTCCACCATTTGCATAACTTGATGCTCCCATACATTTTGTTGGTGTTGGACATAACTCTCTTAATTCTTTAATTAATCTTCCTTTTGAATCAAATAAATCATCTATTTTATAGCTTTTTAGCCACTTTTCAAGTAATTTTAAATTATCTTGATTTTCACGTGTTATTGGGATTGGGACTTGATGTGCTCTAAATGATCCTTCTATTTTCTTTTCATCTACTTCTTTTGGTCCAGTCCATCCTTTTGGCGTTGTTAAAACAATCATTGGATAGTTTCCAGATTCATTAGCTTTAATCTTTTTAATTTCTTTAATTACTTTGTCCATTGTTTTGGCCATATCTTCATGCATTTTTAATGGGTCACTGCCTGATACAAAGTATGGTTTCCAACCATATCCACGGAAGAAATCATCTAATTCTTCATTACTCATTCTTCCAAATACTGTTGGGTTTGATATTTTATAACCGTTACGATGAAGTATTGGTAATACTACACCATCTGTTTTTCTATTTAAAAATTTATTAATGTGCCATGATGTTGCGAGTGGTCCCGTTTCAGCTTCTCCATCACCTACAACACAGGCGGCTATTAAATCACTATTATCAAGCACTGCACCTGCTGCATGAGCAAGGCTATAACCTAACTCTCCACCTTCATGAATTGAGCCTGGTGTCTCTGGTGCTACATGTGATGATACTCCTCCTGGAAAACTAAATTGTTTACAAAGTTTTCTTAGACCTTCTTCATCTTCTGTTATATCTTTATAAAATTTTGAATATATTCCTTCTAAATAATTATTCGCAATCATCGCTTGTCCACCATGTCCTGGTCCTGAAATATAAATCATTTTTAGATTGTCTTTTTTTATCACTCTATTTAAATGCATATAAATAAAGTTTTGTCCTGGAGTTGTTCCCCAATGACCTACTACATTTGGCTTAATATGATTAATTGATAATGGTTGTCTAAGTAGAGGATTATCAAGTAAATATAATTGTGCGGCACTTAGATAATTTAAAACTCTAAAATATTCATCCATTCTTTTTAATTCGTCTTTTTTTAATACAGCCATCTTAACACTCTCCTATTCTTATAAAATTATATTATAAATAAATTTAAATTACAAGAATAGAAAGATTTTAAATTAGCAGGACTTTTTTTAGAAAATAAAAAGTATTACTTAGATAGCAATACTTTAAATAATTTCTTCTTTTTCTTCTTCCTTTTTATCTCCAAATACATAGGCTTCAGCATTAGCGAATCTGTCAACATTTGGGTTATATCTAGGCACATCTTCTACTATTTCTGGCATTATTTCTTTGGTTATATTTTTTTCAATTAGTAAAGATGAATAACTAATTTTAAAAATTTTATCTAATTTTTCTTTTATTTGTTCTTTTGAAAATGGCTTAGGAATATAATCGATAAATCCTTCGCTTAAATATTTTTCTTTTGATCCTGTTAATGCATCTGCAGTTAAGGCAATTACTGGTGTTTTAAAATTATCTATTTTTTGTAATTCTTTTAGTGTTGTTTCTCCGCTCATATTTGGCATCATTATATCCATTAATATTAAATCATAATCATTTGATTCTTGAATCTTATCTAAGCATTCTTGTCCACTCATTGATTCAACTATATTTAGATTAAAATCCTTTAATGCTCTTTTCGCAACTTTTATATTTAAAGCATTATCGTCGACTATCATTACTTTTTTATTAGAATAATTTATATTGCTATTTAGTACAACTGTACTTTGAGTGTTTTTAGCTGTTTCTTGATGAATTTTTTCATTTCTTATTATTTCTTCTTCTCTAATTTGTTTTGTTAGAGTCTTTATTTTTTGAGGAATTTGTACCATAAATATAGATCCTTTTCCAAATTGTGATTCTACATTTATTTTTCCACCCATCATTTCAACTAATGCCTTAGTAATAGCTAGTCCTAAACCAGTACCTTCTGTTGTTGAATTTTTCTCAATATCTAGTCTTTCAAATTTTGTGAATAATCTATTTATGTGTTCTGCTTTTATTCCTCTACCTGTATCTTGACAAGTTATAATTATATTAGAAGTATTTTTTTGTAGATTATTGATACATCTAATATTTAAAGTTATAGTACCCTCATCTGTATATTTTATTGCATTTGTTAGTAAGTTATTTATGATTTCTTTTACTTTTCCTTTATCTCCAATTAATTCATATGGAATATCATCAGCAATTTTTAGATTAAAGATAACGTTTTTTTCTCCTATTCTTGTTTGAGTGATTTTACACATATTTGTAATTTCTTTTCTAAATAAATATGGTTTTTCAACTAATTCCATTTTATCTGCTTCTATTTTATTAATATCTAATATATTTCCAACTATTTCTAGAAGAGTGTTTGAGGCATTTACTATATCATTTGAATTTTCTATTACTTCTTTTGGTAAGCTATCTTTGTATGTTAAATTGTCTTCTGATAGACCTACTATAGCATTTAATGGAGTTCTAATTTCATGGGACATACTAGATAAGAAGTCACTTTTTGCACGATTGGCTCTTTCGGCCTGTTCTTTAGCAAGTTCTAGTTCTGAAATCATTTTTATATCTGGATTTTCTATGGTGAAATACATAAGATAACATAACAAGCTTAAAATAAGATCATAAATATTAAATTGTGGGTGAAACATTACAAATAATCCTAGCAAAAGTATTATTGGAATTATAAAAAATATTGCATTAAATCTTTTATCATTTTTCTTAATATTTAAAAGTGAAATTACAAATGCGACTATTATATTTATAAACGCTAAAGAAAAGGTCAAAGTCACAGCTGAACCTTGTCCACTAGTGATTCCCCCTACTTTATAAACTTTAAATTCTAGTAAAAACATTAATACTGTAACTATTAAATAAGATACTATGTTTATCATTCTATTTATTTTTAAGTTTTTTCTATATTTTTCAAAGGAAATGTATAAAATATATGATAGTAAGTTTATTGTAATTATTACAATAAATATAGAACCTAGTTTATTAATAAATGAAAATATATTGGCAAACCAAGCAGTTATACTTGTAGTTGCATAAATACTTGCTAAATAATGAGATATAAAGTTAGTACTATTTACAAGTAATGTAAATATAAGTATGTTTTTATAATAAACATTTTCTTCTAAGTCTATTTTTCTTTTTAAAAAAAAGACTAATGATATTAAAAAAGTAAAAATTAAACATACAAAAGGAATTTCATATTCTATCATATTCATCACCTATTATAATATTATCATAATAGACGACATTTTTCGAGGTTTATAAATAAAAAAACTATTTCTGATAGTGAAATAGTCTTTATCTTTTTGTAAATTATTTTGTTTTTCTTTTTATTAGTTCCTCTCTCATATAGTTTGGAACATTCTTTCTTAGGTCATCATTTCTTTTTACAACATAACTTGTATTATCACTTAATATTTGTTTTTTAAATATTGGATAATATTTAGAATTTATAATTAGATTACTTATTGTTTCATTTATATTTTCATATGTTTGTTCTTCTTTTGTTTTTTTAGTTAAATATTCTGCTCCAAATACATCTTTATCCCATTTAAGTTTTTCAAATGCATCATCAACTTTTTTCTTGCGAATTGTTTCTTCTATGTCATCGTATAATTCACGCTTTAATGGTTTAAAGTGTCTTTTACTTAAGAAATATACACCTGTTGCCATCTTATCTCTAATATAACTTGTTATTGATTTTACATAAGCTTTCTCTGGATTTGGTTCTTTTGGATAGTATTTTGAAGGGTCAATATCTATTTTTTTTACATCAATAGGATTAGAAAAATCCATATATGTTGCATTGTTTTCTTCATCTCTTATTAGTGAAACAACAACTATTTTTCTTCCGGTTTTTAATGCAAGATTGGTTGGACCATCATATAAGTTATTTATTAACTTGTTAGGGCTTAAATTATGAGATCCTTCTGGAAATATTAAAATACTATTAGTTTCTAAGGTCTTTTCCATTTTCTTTGGTAGAAGTATGCGTTCGTCTTTATCCATTATATCGAATGGGATTACTCCATTTAATAACCATAGTAAAAATATTTCTGGATTTGTTTGTAATGATTCTATTGATCCTAAAACTAATAATGAATTTCTATCAATTACATTTAGAGCTGTTTCAATATCTTCTGGACACGTATGATTACATACAAAGATATATGGCTCATCCTTTTCTAATTCTGGGTATCTTTCAACTATAATGTTATGTTTTTTTTCTTTGAAATTATATTCTGATATATCAATATATTCATCTTTTAGTGATTCAAAGTATTCATCATCAGATAAGTTTTTACCTTGATTCATTTGAATAATATTTGTATTATCAAACATAGAAAGAATTCTTCTAAAATTCTTATTAAAAAGTTTTCTCAATAGTAAACCTCTTTTTGTTGCAAAATGGTTAACATCTTTCTTATTTAAATCACTTATTAATGGATTTTTCATCTATTCCACCTACCCCTTTAATGACTTATATTATATCATATTTTTCTTCATTTTTCAATGTTCCGCTTACTATTAGCTTCTAAATTATATATATATTTGTTACATTTATGTATCGTGTGTTTTTTAATTCATTTATTACAGGATGTTCAAATATATCTATAAGATTAAGTGCTTGCTTATAAATCACTTTTAAATATTGCATTAATATAACTATATTTTACAAACCCTTTTAATTCAAGTGAGGCAACTTCTGCTCCTTCATTTTCTAGTTTTTTTACTAAAGTATTATTTTCGAATGTATGATATTTAATTAATATTTTACTAACAATTCCAATTCTTGGCTTTATTTTTTCTTATACGTATCTTTTTAAAGTTAGAAACAATATCTTTTATATTTTGTTTATAAAAAAAATAATACTTTATTTAGTATTATCTCTTTTTATAAACATAGCCTCTTCTATCTTCAAAGTCATATCTTTCAAATGAAGAATTGAATATTCTTTTTTCTTTTTTTATAGCGTTTTCATCTCTATTATTTAAATTTGAACATATTACAATACCATTATTATTAGTTAACTTTTCTAGGTTTTCTTTAGCAACCATTAATTTTTTTCTATTTTCTTGGGCCCATTCTAGGATATTTGAAATATATATATAGTCATATGTTTTGTCTAAGTCTACATCTTCAAATAAATTAAAGATATAAAAAGTTGGTTCTTTTTCAACGTATGGGGCAGCTTGTCTTGCTGTTGTAATTAATGAATCCCCTTTTGTCTGTCTATCTATATCATAGAATAATTTATCTAATTCAGTTCCTTCTTTTATATGTCTTAAGTAGAATTTTACGGCATTTGCTTCTAATTCTGTTTCTGGTTTAACTTTTTTTATTAACCTTAGTAAATGGTTATTATTATATATATTAGGGTATAATTCATTATTGTATTTTATTGACCATCTTCTTAAATAGTAATAATAAATAGTTAATCTATTCACATCAAATACATCTACTTCTGATGCCTCTAAACTTTTAAGCATTAACATTTGATCTGATGATGATAGTACTGTTAAAACACTTTTGTCTTGATAATCAAAACTTAATATGTTATCAGCCATTTTTTCGTTTACTTTAAAGTACATTTGTCCATAGTTTCCTTGAATTTCTTTTGGTAGATTTTTTTCCATACTAATAACTCTACTAGCTAAATAATCTAATTTGTTTATATCAATATCTATTTTTTTCATATATAACCCCTCTTTTGACTGTATATAATAATACAATTTACTAATTTTTTCAAGTTTTTCTTTATTCTATAAGATGTTTTCAAAAAAAAAAAGAAGGGGTTCCTTCTTTTATTTAGATATTACTTCACAAATTAATCTACTGATTTCTGTTGGATTATCAATTGGAAGTCCAGCAATCATTCTTGCTTCACTATATAATATTTTTGTATATTTTTTGAATTCTTCTTTATCATTTGCATATAAGTCTTTTAATTTTTCTGCAATTGGATGTTTTTCATTAATTTCAAGAATTGTTTGAGCTTTGATTCCCATATCATTTGGCATTGCATCAAATACTTTTTGCATTTCTATTGAAACATCACCTTTTGTTGTTAAACATACTGGGTGTGATTTTAATTTATTACTGAATTTTACTTCATTTACTTCTTTTATTTCATCACACATTTCTTTAAGCAAGTCTTTCATATCTTCATTTACTTTTTTAGTTTGTTCTTTTTCTTCTTCTGTTTCTAAGTCTAATGAGCCATCACTTACATTAACAAATTTTTTATCTTCATAATTTTGAATTGCGGTGATACAGAACTCATCAACATAATCAGTTAAGTATAAAATATCATAGTCTTTGTCTTTTACTTGTTCTACTTGTGGAAGAGCATTAATTTTATCAATAGATGCTCCTGATGCGTAATAAATACTGTCTTGATTTTCTTTCATTTCATCTACATATTCTTTTAAAGTTATTAGTCTTTCATGTTTTGATGAATAGAACATTACTAAATCTTTTAATTTATCTTTATCTTGTCCATAGTTATTGTAAACTCCATATTTTAATTGAACACCAAATGTTTTAAAGAATGATATATATGTTTCTCTATCATCTTTAAGCATTGTTTCTAATTCTCTTCTGATTTTACTTTCTATGTTTTTAGCGATTATTTTCATGCTTTGAGATTCTTGTAGCATTTCACGAGAAATATTTAGTGATAAGTCTTCTGAATCAACAACTCCTTTTACAAAGCTGAAATAATCTGGTAAAAGATCAGCACATTTTTCCATGATAAGTACTCCATTTGAATATAGAGAAAGTCCTTTTTCATAATCTTGTGTGTAATAGTCATATGGAGCATGTGATGGAATAAATAATAATGCTTTGAATGATGCCATTCCTTCTACAGATGTAGATATTACTTTTAGTGGTTTATCATAATCACTAAATTTATCCATATAGAAATTTTCATAGTCAGCATCTGTTACTTCACTTTTATTTTTCTTCCAAATAGGAACCATACTATTTAATGTTTCTATTTCTTTATGATCTTCATATTTATGCTTTTCTTCATCTTTTAATTCATGATGAGTACATTCCATTTTAATCGGGAAACTTATATAATCAGAATATTTTCTAACTAAGTTTTTCAATTCATATTCATCTAAATATTTTGAATAGTTAGTTTCATCATCGTCTTCTTTTAGATGAAGTTTAATTTCTGTTCCTCTTTCTTTTTTCTTACATTCTTTTATTTCGTAGCCATCTGCTCCTGTACTTTCCCAAGAATAAGCTTTATCTGAATCAATACTTAAACTTTTAACAGTGATTTTATCACTTACCATAAATGCAGAATAGAAACCTACTCCAAATTGACCAATAATATCAATTTTTTCATCTTTTGTCATATTCTCTTTAAAAGATAATGAACCACTTTTTGCGATTGTTCCTAGATTAGACTCAAGTTCTTCTTTTGTCATACCACAACCATTATCTTTTATTGTTAATGTTCTTTTATCCTTATTGTATTCAAGGTTGATTTCTAAATCTTCTTTATTTACTTTAACATCTTTATCAGTTAAACTTCTATAATAAAGTTTATCTAGAGCATCACTTGCATTACTAATCAACTCTCTTAAAAATATATCTTTATTTGTATAAATAGAATTAATCATTAAATCTAATAGTCTTTTAGATTCTGATTTAAACTCTTTCATAGCCATATTTTTCATCTCCTTAACAATTGTATATCTAATTTATAGCACCATTTTTAGCACTTGTCAATTATAAGTGCTAAGAAAATAAAAAGAAAAAGTAAATATAAAAATTTACTTTAACTATAAATATAATTTATTATTTCATTTCTTTTATCATTTTCATATTTATTATCTAAATATTTATAAATTAGATTTTTTTCTTTTTCTCTACACTGAGTAATTTTTATAAGTTTATTTTCTAATTGTTGTAGAGTTATGTCTTTTTCAAGTAATTTATTTAATACAATAAACTTTTTATTTTCTAAATCTACATTGTAAAAATAAATTAATAATTTGTTATCTTGACTTTTATCTAATTGAAGAGTTAATTTATTAAATTCTTTCTTTAGATTTTCTCTAATAGCTTTTATTATGATTAATACTTCAGCACCTATTGGACTACTTTTCTCACTATAGATACTTATTTTATTTAGGCTTTCTATATTTTCTATAATATATTTCTTGTTTTTTATTACTGCACAGAACTTATTACCTACTTGTTCTATGAAGTCTATGTCGTTAAATGTATAGGTGTTGTTGTTTAGTGTTTCTTGATTGAACATTTTATTATAGTCATCTTTAAATAGATTAAAGTCTATTGTTGCATTATATTTTGGTAATTCGAATGGTGTATTAAATTGTTCTAGTAATTTATTACATAATTCACTAATTATATGTGGAGTATGTTCAAATAATATTACTATTATTTCAAATAGAAATTCAAATTCATAATCTATATAATTACTAAAGTTAAATAAATAGTCTTTATTTGAAACATGGGTTGTTAGTTCTATGTAGTAAGAATCATTTGTTTTAATGGCTTTTTCTCGCATGTGTTTTTCTTTATATAGATCTTCATTTTCATTAATTAATTCCATAATATAATTTACTGTTTTTACAAAGATAAATTGGTAACAGAAATATTCTTCTACTTTGTCACCTATTCTTATTGCATCTATTGGGACATATAGTACTTTAAATTTTTCTATTTTTTCATTATATACTAAAGCAATATATATATTTGCTCCATCATAGTCTTTTAAATATAAGTCTACTACTACTGATTCTTTTTGTTTTTTTAATGCATTATAAATTTTATTTTTGATATCTATCATTCTTCCACCCTCTTTAATATTATTATCATCTAAATAATAATTATGCTTATTTTTAAAAAAAATAACCCAATCATTCAGTGACTAGATTACTTTTTCTTTTTCAACTGCTGTTGTTACGACAGATGATAAAGCAACTGCGTTATTTTTTACATCTTCTTTTTTATCAGCATTATCATTGTTCTTAAAATCATTACAAATAATTAGTCCATTTTCACCAGTAAATAAATTAATTTTTCCTTCACGAAAAGCCAAATATATCTTATTCCAAATTACACTTTCTACATATCTTGCTTTTTTTGGATGCATTAAATATCTTACAGTTAATTCTATATGGTCTTGGACAATTCTTGTATAAATTATTGGATCATATTTGTTATAGTATATTCTATTTTCTGTATTTATCTCACTTATTTGACTTTTCATTTTTCTTGGGATACTTTTAATAGTTTCTATATTATTAACTATTTTATACATTTCCTTTTTATTTTCTACTAAATCACTATCTAGAGATATGTTTACTACTAATTCATCCCAAATATATTTAAATCCTTTGTTTATATTTTTTACAGGTTTTGATATAACTATTGAGTTTGGAAAGCTTACTACTATTCCAGTTGACTGTCCATTGTCTTCTTTTGTTGATACTTCTAATACTTCAAAGTCAAGTGCTGAGATATTCATGACATCTCCTTTTATATCGTCTATTTGAATTCTGTCTTCTACTTTAAATGGTCTTCTTACTTTTATATATAATCCACAGAAGAAATTTAGAATAATTTCACGAAGAGCATAAATTAAGGCAGCTGATAATACTGAAATTAATGTCATGATATTTTTTAGATATTCGCTCCATACTAATAATAGTAAAAACAGTTCTATAATGTTCATGAATATCTTAAATGATTGGTTTAGAACGTATTCTCCTCTTCCACTTAATTTGTCTTTTATAAAACTTCTACCTACTGTTTTTAATATTGAAAATATACAAATAATTAGTAATGTTAAAGATACTACTTTAATTATACCTACATCAATAGTAGTAATTTTACTTAAATACTTACAAAAAGCATCGAACATCATATCACCTCAAGAACTATTATTCTAACATAACTATACTATACTTTATATAAAATAATCAATCAAATTATTAACTTTACGGAATTTTACAAATAAATAAAGAATAGACATCTATTTTGTCTATTCTTTTTCTTATCTTATTTTTATATGTGTTTCTCTAAGTTGTAGTTCTGTTACGTTTCCTGGGGCATTCATTAAGAGGTCTGCTCCTCCTGCTGTCATTGGGAAAGCTATTGTTTCACGAATTGATTCTTCATCTAGTAAAAGCATTAGCATTCTATCAATTCCAGGGGCCATTCCTGCATGTGGAGGTGCACCATATTTGAATGCTTCGTATAAAGCTTTAAATCTATTTTCCAAGTCTTCTTCACTATACCCTGCAATACTGAAAGCTTTTCTCATTATATCTAAATCATGGTTTCTTACTGCTCCGCTTGCCATTTCAATGCCATTACATACAAAGTCAAATTGGTATGCTAAAACATCTTCTGGTTTTTTGTTATTTAGGGCATCCATTCCACCTTGTGGCATACTGAATGGATTATGAGTAAATATGTATTGATCATCTTCTTCACTCCATTCAAACATTGGAAAATCTTTTACTATGCAGAATTTAAATTCATCTTTATCAATTAAATCTAGTCTACGTCCTAATTCATTTCTTATTTCACCTGCGTATTTATAAGCATTATTTCTATCAGCTATAAAAAATATTACACAGTTAGGTTTAAGATTTGCTACTTTTATTAAATCTTCTCTTTCATCTTCACTTAAGAATTTATCGATTGGTCCGACAAAAGACATATCTTCATTTACTTTAAAGTATCCAATACCTGCACTCATTCCGATACTTTTTGCATACTCACCTAAATCATTAAACCAAGAGTTTGACTTATCTGCGATGTCTTCTACAACAATTCCTTTTACTGTAACTCCTCTAAATGGACGGAATGTTGTTTCTTCAAATACATCTGTTAAATCTACTAATTCAAGTGGGTTTCTTAAATCTGGTTTATCTGTACCAAATCTTTCCATTGACTCTTTATAACTTAATCTTATAAATGGTTTTTCACTTACTTTTTTACCTTTTCCAAATTCTTTAAATGTTTCATAGAATATTTTTTCTCCCATTGCTAGGACTTCTTCTTCACCTACAAAACTCATTTCATAATCTAATTGATAGAATTCTCCATATACTCTATCACTTCTTGCATCTTCATCTCTAAAGCATGGTGCTATTTGAAAGTATTTATCGAAGCCACTACACATTAATAATTGTTTAAATTGTTGTGGGGCTTGTGGCAAGGCATAGAACTTTCCATGAAATTTACGGCTTGGTACTATAAAGTCTCTTGCTCCTTCTGGAGATGAGGCTGTTAATATTGGTGTTTGTAATTCTAGGAAGTCTTGTTCTTTCATTATTTTTCTTAAGAAGTCGATTACTTTACTTCTAAAAATTATGTTTTCTTTTACTTTTGGATTTCTTAAATCTAAGTATCTGTATTTTAATCTTACATCTTCTGATACTTCTTTTGATGTCATAACTTCGAATGGTAAAACATTATTTGCTTTTCCTAATACTTCTAAATCACTTACAAGTAATTCTATTGTACCTGTTGATATTCTTTCATTATAATCTTCTTCTGCTCTTTTTCTTATTATACCTTGAATAGTTATACTTGATTCTCTTGTTATTCCATCAAATATAGAATCATCATTTGATACTACTTGAATTACTCCAGTGTTATCACGAATATCTACAAAGATAACACCTCCATGATCTCTTATATTTTCAACGAATCCTGCAACTCTTACTTCACTATCTATATCACTTTCACTTAGTTTACCACAGTAATGTGTTCTATATCTTTTATCCATTACTTACATCTCCTTTCTAATTCTTCTGTTATTAATTCGCGTGATTTATTTGGGTTTGCTTGTCTATTACTTTTTTTCATTACTTGTCCTACAAAGAAGTTTATTGCGGATTTGTTTCCTTCTTCTACGTATTGTCTTACTACTTCTTTGTTTTCTTCCATACATTCATTAATTAAACTTAAAAGTTTATCTGAATCATTTATTTGGACTAAGCTTTCTTTCTTTATTAATTCATTTGGATCTATTTTTTCATCTATTGCTTTATAAAGTAATTTTTTAGCGGCATCTAAACTCATTTTTCCTTCATTTACATAGTTTATTACTCCACTTAACATTTTAGGGGTAATAAATAATTCATTTATCTTTATTTCTAATTTATTTAGTGTACTTAAAATTGCGGTTGTGGTGAAGTTAACTGTTAGAGCTACATCACTACCATAACTTATTACTTCTTCAAAGTAATCAGATAGACTTCTTTCTTTTGAAAGGATTGCTGCATCATATTCACTTATTCCTAATTTTTCAATATATTTAAAATATCTATCTAATTTTAATTCTGGTAATTCGCTTTTTAATTCATATAATAAGTCATCTGTTACTGGAGTACTTGGAATATTTGGTTCAATAAAATATTTGTAGTCTACTGCATCTACTTTTGCTCTCATTGAATAAGTTTTTCCATCTTCTGCGATACGACGAGTTTCTTGAATTACTTTTTCACCTTTATTTAGTATTTCACTTTGTCTTTTTATTTCATATTCAATTGCGGCTCTTACATTATTAAATGCATTTATATTTTTCATTTCTACTTTTGTACCTAGTTCTGTATCTGTTTCTTTCATAAGAGAGATATTAACGTCACATCTCATTTGACCATAGTTACTTTTTGCTTCACTTACTCCAAGATATAAGAATACATCTCTTAAGTCTTCTAGGAATGTTACGGCTTCATCAGCACTTTCCATACAAGGTTCTGTTACTATTTCCATTAATGGTATACCACTTCTATTGTAGTCAATTAGAGAGTACTTTGGATAATGTTCTAAAGATGCTGTATCTTCTTCTAGATGTAAATCATGAATATCTACTCTTTTTACATGATTATTTACTAAGATATCTAAGTATCCATTTATTCCCATCGGTTTTGTATTTTGTGTTATTTGATAACCTTTTGGTAGGTCTGGATAGTAATAGTTTTTTCTGTCAAATATTACTTCATCTGGTGTTTTACAATGTAGTGCCATTGCAGTTAATAGAGCACGACGGGCTGCTTCTTTGTTGGCAACTGGTAATATTCCAGGTAATCCTAAGTCAACTGTTCCGACATTTATATTGTGGGATTCAGTAAACATATTAGGAGCTGGTGAAAAGTTTTTTGATTTTGTTTCTAGTTCACAATGAACTTCAAGTCCGATTACTACTTTATACATCTATATCACCTACTTTACTATAAATATCTCTTAGTCCTGTTACTTTTTCTACATAGTTTGCCATGTTTAGTACTACATCATCTTCTTTTACTCTTCCTGTGATATTAAGTCCTACTGGCATATCATTAATCATTGTATATGGAAGTGTAATTGATGGAAATCCACCAAAGTTTCCTATTGCTAGATGGTTTTCTAGAATTAAATATCTATCACTTAGTTGTTCACTACTACTATCAAAGCTTTGAGCTGGTCCTCCACTACATGGAGCAATCATTCCGTCATATTCTTTAAAGAACTCATTCATTTTATCTACTATCATATGTCTTACTCTTTGGGCATTTAAGAATAATTTTTCTTGATTTTCTTTTTGTAAAATATAACTTCCTAAGATGAAACGTCTTTTTATTAATTCAGAGAAACCTTTTGTTCTTGCATCAAACATTATTTCTTCTACACTTTGTCCTTCTCCACGAGGTCCAAATTGGATTCCTGTTAGGTTTGAGTTGTTTGATGTTGCTTCGGCACAACTTATACACATATATGTTGGATATATTGCTTCTAATAATTTTTTATCCATTGATACTTCTTCAATAATGAAGCCTTGGCTTCTTAACTTATCTAGTGTTTCATGAAAGCTTTCTAGTGTTTTTGTTAATGTTTCATCTGAGGTATCTTTGTATGTGTCAAGTCCACATATTTCTTTTATATAGAATAATTTTTTACCTTTAATATCATTATCTATTAAATCTGCATATGTTTTTTTATCATCATTTAATGTTACCATATCATTTATGTCTTTACCTTTTAAGACATCTGTTATTATTGCGGCATCTCGAACGTTTCTTGAAAACATTGCGACATGGTCTAGACTTGATGCGAAAGCAAATAATCCATATCTTGAAATTCTTCCATATGTTGGTTTAAATCCAACTAGCCCTCCATGTGATGCTGGTTTTCTAACGCTATCACCTGTATCACTTCCGATTGAGAATGGTACTATTCCTAAAGCTACGCTCGATGCACTTCCGGCAGATGATCCTCCAATCATGCAATCTTTGTTCCATGGGTTTCTTACAATTCCTGTGTGTCCTGTTGTTCCTGTTCCACCCATTGCAAGTTCATCTAGTACTGTCTTACCTACTAGCACGGCACCGGCTTTTTTTAATTTCTTATAAACTGTTGCGTCATATACGGGAATATAATCTTTTAATATGTTAGATGAGGCTGTTGTTAAGATTCCACTTGTTGAAAAGTTATCTTTTAGAGCATATGGAATTCCATTTAATAGACTATTTCTATCCTTATATTTAAATTTATCTATGATTGTTACAAATGAATTGTAATCTTGTTGGAAATAGTGAGCTAATCTATTAGCACTATTAAATAATTCTTCTGGGGTTACTTCACCTTTATCTAACATACTTCTAAGTTCTTCTATACTTTTTCCTCTATACATCTTCATCCACCACCTTTGGTACTTTAACTTGATCATTTACTTGATGTTTTGTATTTTCTAATACTTCTGATACTGTTAAATAATCTCCTATTTCATCTTCTCTTAATTCTACATCTGTATTTTTATATGGAAATGTCATTGGACTAACTTTTTCTATATCCTTAATTTTTCCAATTAAGTCCATTTGTTTTAGTATAACTTCAAACTCATCTTGAAGTACTGAGTATTCTTCATCATCCATATCAAACATTAATTTATTGGCATATTCTTTTAATTTTTCTTTTTCTATCATTATATCCCTCCTATAATATAAAAAAACACTAGTCCTTATCTCCTACTACATTATTAAATATAGTAAGGGACGAAGACTAGTGTTTCCGCGGTACCACCCTTATTATTATAAATCTCTTTATAATCACTTTCGGTTCAATCAAACCTAAGCATAAATAACGGTATGCTACCGACTTATTCTACTAAATTTCTTTAAGTACTCAGAAGTGTTCGTTCATATTGTTTCTTTATTAGGTTCCACCAAACCCTAACTCTCTATAAAAGAAAATAATATTACTTTTCTTCTTCAGCGATTTCTAATTAAGAATACACTATTTGTTACGTTTTGTCAATTGTTTAGGTTTTGATTTTCGTGTATCCATTTTTTCTACATTTGTCATATCATAGAATTCTCTTATAAATATTAGTTCTTCTCTTAGTGCACGACTATATTTATTTTTTATTAATTCATCTATATTACAATCAATTAAGTCTTGTAGATTTAATATTTTATTTTGTCTTAAGAATTCTATTTGATCATCAGGTAATATATTAAGTTTTCTAAACATTTTAAGATTAAATTTTTCATTTAGTGTTAATTTTTCTTGATCTTTTTTTGTTTTAATTTCTGAATCAATATCTTCTATTAATTCATCAAGGCTTTGGTATCCTTTGATTATTTCCTTTAATTTTTCTAAATCTTTACGATTTATTTTTTTTAATATTTCATTTTTCATAGTTACCCCCATAAAGTACACATATTATATCATATTTATTGTGTTTTTAATAGAAAAATTTTAAAATATATTAACATTTAATGATAATGTCATATTTTTTAGGGACTTTATATTAGTAGATGATGGTTTACTTAAATAAGAATTGTTTTTATTTGTTAATAATAGCTTTTGCTTTTTCACATTTTTATTTAATTTAAGTATATATAGTTATCCGCTATTTTTTTGAAATTTAATAGTTTATTTTTTTATGTTTGAGGAGAAAAAAATAAGAGTTTTTATTTTCTCTTATTTTATATTATATTTAATATTTTTATAATTATTAATAATTATAATCTAAATCATAATCACTGTCATAATTTAGTGAAGTATCATTTGTGTAGCCTTCTATTAAATCACCTAAATCATATCCTAAATCACTTATTAATTCTTGGTATGCCTTATTATTTTTTAAATTATTATATATTGTAGTTCCAACATCAGGAGTTAGTTCTTTATATTTAATTGAGTCTGTTGGTTTGTCTATTTTAAATGTTTTATTATATTCATAAGAATATTTTACATTAAATGATAGAGTTGTTTTATCTTCAGTAACTGCTATATTATAATTATTATTTTCTAAGTCAGATAACTCATATGTTGCTTCTCCATAAATCATTTTAAGTTTTACAAACTTATTAAATAATCCTTTGGTATATATTGATATACTTATATTTTCATCATTTAGTACGGATGCATCTTTATCAATATTATTAAGTGATTTTTTTATTTTACTTTTACTTTCATTAAATACTTTTGATGCTGCTTCAAGATATTCATCATCTTTCTTTAAAATATTTTGAACACTTTCAGTAATATCTTTTATATTAGTATCTGTTAATTTCATTGTATAAACTTTAGAATTTATAGTTTTTCCATTTAATTTTATTTTTTCTTTTGATTTTTTAAAATATTCTTTTTTTAATGATTTATTAAATGCTTTTGTTGTTTTTTCTATTACAATTTCTGTATTTTTATCTCCTGCTTTCTTAAATACATCAGATAATGAATTATCATCATATTCTATTGCTTTTGGATATATGTTTCCTAGTGATATATACATTTTTTTATCTTTATATATTGTATCTATATCTATTAAATTATTTTTATTATAGTTTGCAGTTACTTTATAATCTAATTTTTTGTTTTTATAATCTGTTTTAGTTTCTATTTTTAAATTTACTTTATTTATAATATTTTCTAAATCTTTATTTCCTGTATTAGATATTTTTGGTGTTACTTCTGCATTTGCTATTACTGAATCATATTTTCCTGATAAACCATCTGAAAGTGTTTCACTTAGTTTATTTGTATTTGATCTAAATATTGAAATTGCAGATGGATTAACTACAATAAATAATACTATTAATGATATTAATACTAATAGTGATATAACTATTATAATTGGTAGTTTTTTATTTTTACTGTTTATTTCTTCTCCTTTTTCAATATTTTGATTTATATTTTGCCCTTCTAGTTGTGTATTATTTGTATTTTGAACTGGTACTGATTCATTGCTTATATTTTGACTATTAATTTGATTTTGTTGATTATCAGTGTCTAATTGTTCTCCACACATAGCACAAATTTTACTTTCTTCTTTATTTTGTGCATTACATTTTCTACATATCATTCTCTCTTCCTCCTACTATATTTTTATTATATCATGCTGTTTTGTATATTGTAAATTGAATTTCATTTTAGTATAATATGCTTAGTTTAATATAGTATAAAGAAGGTTTTTTATGAAGTTTGATTTTAGTAGTATACAATTTGATTATAATTCAAAAGTTATTATTACTTATTTAATTTTATCTTTAATTGCTTGGTTTCTTAATTTAATTAGTCACGGAAAAACAAACAAGTTATTATTTGAAAATTATAGGTCTTCTTGGCTTAATCCATTGACTTATGTAAGACTTTTTACTCATAGTATAGGTCATGAGAATTGGGATCATTTAGTTGGCAATTTTTTATATATATTGTTAGTTGGTCCTATGATTGAGGAAAAGTATGGAAGTATGAATTTACTTATAATGTTACTTATTACTTCTCTTGTAATTGCACTTTACAATATTATATTTACTAATTGTAGTATTTTAGGTGCAAGTGGTAATGTTTATATGTTGATTGTTTTAAGTTCTTTTGCGAATATTAGTGATGGTAAAATACCTATAACTGTTTTATTAATATTTATTTTTTATATAATTAGTGAGGTTAAGAAGAAAGTATTAAGTGGTAGAAAGGATAAAACATATCACGATGGACATTTATTAGGTGCTGTTTGTGGTATTTTATTTGGAATATTCTTTTTAAATCATAGTAATTTAATTGATGTTGTTAAAATGATAAAATAGAGAATTGGTTTTTCTCTATTTTTTTGTTTGGATTACTTTTGTATATTGTTTTATAAAGTCTTTTTTATCAGTTTTTGTTTTACTAATGGTATTTATTAAGTAATTAAATAATTCTTCATCTTCAAAATTATAGAAATATCTTAATAAGAAGGTTCCATCTGTTTCTAATTCATCTATTAAGTAATCTAAATATTTAATATCAAATTTATTTTCTGATATTGCCTCTATTAAGCTTAAGGTAAATTTAACATTATTTAGTATTGTTTCTATATTTAGTGTTGCGTTTGGGTATCTAATTTCAATTAGGCCTTGATTTCTTTTAGCTAAATTTATACCATTTTTTGTTTTAAATGAATTACTTTTATTTATTATATTCTCAATTGAATCTTTATTAAAATCAATTATTCTTATATTTTTTAATAAACTTATACTCATTTTTGAGGCATACTTTTTAGCTGTTTTTCTTTCTTCATACTTGTCTCCCATATAAAATAATGAAATATCTGTTTCAAATAACGTAATTATTTTATATAAAGTCTCAATAAATATTTTATCTTGTAATTGTTCTTTTATGTCTACTGTTATATGTTCACTGCAATATGATCCTGGGTATGACTTAGTTTCTTTTAATACTTTGCAAATGTTTTCTACTTCTTTCCAGTCTTTTTGGTTATCTGTCATTATTTTACTTGATAGTTCTCCTCCAAATAATCTTTCTTTAGAGTTTATTGTGACGGATGCATCTATATCTAAGTACCAACTTTTATAGTCTAAAAGTTTGGATACATGTAATGCATGATTATTTAGAAATTTTATTGGTAATTTTTCTGATACTAGTTCTGAATATATTTGATTTAGGTCTTGTTCTTCATTAGCAAATTCTATTTCTAGTCCAAATTTATATTTGTCACTGAAGCCAATTGTTCCTTGTTTCATACTTATCCCCTTCTTTTGGTTCCATATTATAACATATCCTATTATATAAAACAAATATAGAAAGAGTCTTTAAATTATGATAGAATATAATGAAGGAAGTGATTAATATGAAAAAAACTATATTAACTGGTTTAAGACCTACTGGTAATCTTCATTTGGGTCATTTGTTTGGAGCTGGTCAAAACTATGTTAAATTACAGGATGATTATGAGTTCTTTTTAGAGATAGCTGATGTTCAAGCTTTAACTGATAATTTTAATAATCCAGATAAAGTTAGAACTAATGTATATGAAATAACAAAAGATTTACTTGCAATCGGACTTGATCCTGAAAAAGTTAATTTCTTTGTTCAATCTAAAATACCTGAAATTGCTGAACTTACTGTTTATTATAGTAATTTAGTAACTGTTTCTAGACTTCAAAGAAATCCAACTGTAAAAACTGAGATGTCTCAAAAGAAAGAGTTATTTGGTAATTCTGGTGAAAGTATTACTTATGGATTTTTAGGTTATCCAGTATCTCAAGCTGCTGATATTACTGCATTTAAAGGAGAATTAGTTCCAGTTGGTGAGGATCAATTACCTCTTATTGAACAATGTCGTGAGATTGTTAGAAAGTTCAATTCAATTTATGGTGAAACTTTAAAAGAACCAGATGCATACCTTTCAGAGAATAAAAGAATAAAGGGACTTGATGGAAATGAAAAGATGGGTAAGAGTTTAGGTAATGCGATATTCTTAGTTGATGATGAAGAAACAATTAAGAAAAAAGTTATGGGTGCATTAACTGATACTAATAAGATTAAGAAAGATGATCCAGCAAATCCTGATGTTTGTATGGTTTATTATTACCATAATCTAGTTAATAAACACGAAAATACTGAAAAAATTTGTTCTGAATGTAAAAAAGGTTCAAGAGGATGTGTTCAATGTAAGAAAGAATTAATTGAAGCAATGAATAATTTCTTAAGACCTATTCAAGAGCGTAGAAAGATGTATGAAGAAAATCCAGAACTTGTTCAAAGTATTTTAGATAAAGGTACTGAGAAAGCTCGTGAAAGAGCTAAAGAAGTTATGAGTGAGGTTAAACATTCAATGAAAATAGACTATTAATTAATAATAGCCTATTTTTTATTTATAATTGTTTAATTGATTTATTTTTTTTATAAAATCTTTACTTTTTATATAAAGACCGGTATATCTATCGTAATAATCATCTAAGAATCTTGATATTTCTTTTGTTAATTCATCACTTACTTCTAGTTTTTTTATATTTTCTATGTCTACATAATAATACATTCTAATCATTTGAATTGTTTTGTTACTTACTAGTGGTTCGTTGTTGTAGCAATTACTACAGATGTATCCTCCAGCATAACTTGATATTGTGACTATATTTTTTTTACTACCACAATGAGTACAAGAGTCAATATTAGGAGCAATTCCTAGATAGTTTAATAACTTTAATTCAATTATATTAGTTAATACTAAGGGATTAAGCCCCTCCTCTATTTTTATTAGTGTATTTTTTAATATTGGAAATATTTCTAGAGAGTCGTTTTGTCTTACTACTTGTCCAGTTAAATCAAGTATATATGATGCATATGATATTTTTTCAAGGTCCATTAATGTTTTTGAAAACGAGTTTATTATATCTATACTTATTAATGTAGAAAGACCATTTTCTTTATAATAGACATTAAATTTACCATAAAGTAGTTTTCTACTTACTCCTCGTAATTTACTTTTCATCTTACGACAACCTTTAGACATTATACCTATTAGTCCATGGTTTTCTGTTAAAACATTTAAAATTTTACTTGATTCACTATAATTAGTTTCACTTAGTATAATTCCTTCAAAACTCTCTATTTTCATTAAATCACTTCTTTTTTAATTCTGTTAATAAATTAAAATATTTAATATCACCTGTTTTTTTAAATAATTCCCATAAAATATCTTTAGTCATAAAATCACCTCTACTTATATAGTGGTGATTTTTTACTTTTTTTATTCATCGTCTTCTTTTAATCCAAGTTCTATTAGATATTTTTCTTCATCTCGCCAATTTTTAATTGACTTAACATATGTTTCTAGAAAGACTTTCTTTCCTAAGAATTTTTCCATATCTATTCTTGCTCGTGTACCAATTTCTTTTAACATTGAGCCCTGTTTTCCAATTATTATTTTCTTTAAATTATCTCTGTCTACTACAATTAATACTTGTATGTGAACAACCTTTTCATCTTCTTCATAATTTTCTACATAACATGTTACTGTATGAGGAATTTCATCATGAGTTAGTTCAAGTACTTTTTCTCTTACAAATTCTGCCATTATAAATCTTGTTGTGACATTTGTAAGATCTTCTTCTGAATATATTTTGTCACATTCCGGTAATTCTTTTTTTATACAGTCAATAAGTAGTTTTACATTATCATTTTTCTTTGCAGATATTGGTATTATTTCTTTAAAATCATGTAGTTCTTTTAAATCATTTATTTGTTTTAAAAGTTTTTCTTTATTCTTTACTAAATCAATTTTATTTAATAGTAAAAATATTGGAATACCTTTATCTTTTATTTTATCTAGTATAAATCTATCGCCTTTTCCGAATCCTTTTGATATGTCTACAAGGAATAGTATTATATCTACTCCCTCTGTATTATTGTAGGCTTTTTTATTCATAATATTTCCTAGCTTATTGCTTGGTTTATGAATACCCGGAGTATCTGTAAATATTATTTGAGATGTTTCATCATTATATATACCATTTATGACATTTCTTGTTGTTCCAGAAACATTGGAAGTTATTGCAAGATGCATACCTAATATTGAATTTAGTAAGGAACTTTTTCCTACGTTTGGTCTTCCAACTAAGCTAACAAAACCACATTTCATTTTAAATCCTCCTCACCAAATGGATATGGGCATAATTCTTCAACTGTCTTTTCTATATATTCTCCTTGTGTATTAAAACATCTTATGATTGCATCCTTTTCAAATAATTCAGAAATCATTTGGCGACATACAAAGCATGGCATACCAATTGTTTTTGTTGATGATGTCATAATGTTTATTTCTTTAAATTCATATTTTTTTACGCCACTTGTTATAGCTTGAAATATAGCATTTCTTTCGGCACATGTTCCAGCTCTTGTTGAGGCATCTTCTACATTTACTCCATAAAACTTTCTTCCATCCTTTGTAATTACACAAGCAGATACTGGATAATTTGAAATTGGAACGTAGGCATTTTTATGTAAATTTAATAATTCTTCTTTCATTTTTCTCTCCTATATTAATTCTATTATTTTTGGTAAAAATATTACTATTCCGCCTATTAATGCAGTTATACATAATATTAGTGTTGCGGAACTTGCTGTATCTTTTGATATTTTTGCTAGTGGATGAATTTCTGTTGTGGTTAAGTCTATTGCGGCTTCTATTGCAGAGTTTACAGCTTCACAGGCAGTAATTGATCCACATACTAAAATAACAAATAACCATTCATAGGTTTTTATTTTTAGTATAAACCCTAGGATGGTTACTAAAATAGTAGCTATTATAATTATTATGATATTATGCTCATATTTTGTAATGTATACTATTCCATCAATTGCATGAAAAAAGCTTTTTCTATATCTTTCTAAGGCAGTACCTGTATCTTTATTTCTAACAGGTGTCTTCTTTTTAAATAGATTTTTAATTTTATCTAGTAATTCCATAAGAACTTAGTACCTCCTCTTGCTTTGTAAACATGATTTTTTCTTCTTCTTTTGTTTGGTGATCATAACCTAATAAATGATAAAAACCATGGACAGCAAGAAATGATAATTCTCTAAGCAATGAATGTCCATATTCTTCAGCTTGAGCCTTAGCTTTATCTATTGATATATAAACATCTCCTAATATTCTTTCTTCATCTGGAATTATTACGCTATCTTCATCTTCTAAGGCGAATGTTATTACATCTGTTTCTCTATCAATATGACGATATGTTTTATTTAATTCATGGATATAGTTGTTATCTACTATTATTAAATTAAAACTTGTGTTTTCTAACTTTTCTTTTTCCATTGCACTATATAAAACTTTTTCTACTGTTTCTAATTCATTTACTTCTTCATCTATTTCTTTAAAAATTTCTATTTTATTCATTTTTACCTCCTAAATAAACAATATTATTGAAACAATTCCTACTAATATTAAAATTGATAATATATCTAAAAACCATTCCTTACGACAGAACGATGGAAGGCTTTGTCCAATACTTTTTAATATTTTATAAATTATATATCCTAATATTCCTCCTAGTACATTAAGAATAATATCATCTACGTCAAAGACTCTACCTATTGACATTTGAACAGACTCAATAGCTATAGATGTTATTAAACTTAATACTAGTGGTAAATGGACTTTTTCTACTTTTAAATAAAGACTTGCGAATAAGCCAAATGGTAAAAATAGAATCATATTACCAATTACGTTCTTTATAAATAAATTACTTGTAATATTATATCTTAAAATCTCTTTAAATGGAATAAAATTATTACTTGCCCAAGAAACATTATCTTGGAATGTTACGACTTGGAACAGGCATAATATATATATTATAAAACTTAGCATTAATAAGTCTTTATATAAAACTAGTCTTTCATGATTTTTAATTAAATATGTAATTCTAAATGAAACTAAGACTACAATTGATATTAAAATCATTGGCCACGTAAAATCTACTACTCCGTGAATTGTACTACTTAATGGACCTAACACCAAATCACTCCTCTTTTTTATTTAACTCATCAATATCTAAGGTGCTTATATCAAAATAGTCAGTAATATTTTCTTCTGCGACTATAAATACATCTACTTCTATTTTACTATTATTTATACTTTTTTTCAAAATTTTTTTATCTATTATAGTTGCATCACTAGGTAGATGTTTCTTTATTGCTTTAGTTGCTTCTAAAAAAGCCTTTTCATTTTGCAATTTATCATTTAATAATTTTTTATATTCTTTTATTTCATAATTTTTTGAAATACCGATATTTATTGGAATTATCTTACTGTCTATTATATTATACTGTTTTATTTTATAATTTTTTAAATTGTTATTATAAAGTATATTTTTATTTAATATTTGGATTGTTAAGGAGTGTTTTGTTTTGTTGGTTTGTTTTTGTATTGTTTCATATTGAGAAAATTTTACATGTACTGTATACCATGTGTTTCCATATACTTTTCCTACTGCACAAACTTTATTTTTGATTGTTTCTTTGTTGTGAATTAAACCACTAATTATTGTTTCTCCTTTTACTATATAATCATCTTTCTTTTTTACGATTTCTCCTTTTTCTGCTTCTATTCTTGTTATTACGGCGTTCTTTTTTGATACAATGTTTCTCGGCTTACATTCTTTATCCTTTGATTTTAATTTTCGCATTTCAACGTTTACTATATATTTTGTTCCTACTCTTTCTATTTCTATCCATTCAATATCTTTATGTTCTAATAATTTGTTTTTTATTATGTTTATTTTTTTTGTTGATAACATAAGATTGTATTTTTTTAAACCCATTTTTTCTAGTTCATTTTTAATTTCTTTTACTAAGACTTTATTAGAATTATTTATTTCTACTGAGAAAATTATATTAGATAAAAATATATTTAGAAAAACTGATAAAATGAAAAATATAATTATTAATCTATATTTTTTTAGGAGATATTTCATTTTTGATATACCAAAATAGTCTATTATTTTAATTTTGTTGGTTGTTTTTATTTGTTTTATTTTTTCATAATCTTCTGCATCTATGATTAGTTCTAATTTACTTTTTGTTTTATTGATGTTGTAGATATTTATTTTATTTCTTAGTAGTTCTTTAAAAAAGTAATTAGTATTTTTTCCAGTTACATTTATTTTTAATCTATTTTTCATTTATAACCTCAATATATTTTATTTCTCCTTTTATCACTATTTCATTATCTAATAATTTATTAGGAGTAAGATTTATTCCTTTTATGTTTAATTTTTTTGAGGTTGTTGTGAAGGATATAAAGTTATTTTCTAACGATATTAATCTTTGATAATTTTTTATATGTATATATTTATCAGTAATTATTAATTCAAAGTTATGATCATTTATATAGTTATTTAATCTATCAAACATATTATCACCAATTAATTATATGTTTGAGGGTAGTAAAATTATAATTTTATCTTAGAAATACTTTTGCTTTTTTGGCAAAAAAAAAGCATTTTATGATGCTTTTCATTATTGAAGTCTTTCTCTAATGATAGTTGATACTTCTTTAATATCAGCTTTACCTTTTAATTTAGCTTGTGCTTCTTTCATTACTTTTCCCATGTCTTTTTGACTTTCAGGTTTTACTTCAGCAAATATTTCATCAATTACTTTTATAACTTCTTCGCTTGATAATTGTTCTGGTAAATAAGCCATTAAGATATCAATTTCATTTTGAGTCTTTTCTACTAAATCGGCTCTATTTCCTTTTTCAAATTCTGTAATAGAATCTTTACGCATTTTAATTTGTTTATTAACAACATCAATTAATAGGTCATCATTAATTTCTTTTTTATGATCTATTTGTTCTTGTTTTAATGAAGCTTTTACCATTCTAATTACAGTTAATTTTTCTTTGTCTTTTGCTTTCATAGCTTCAATCATGTCTTTGTCTAATTTTTCTACCATATTTTTTTCATCTCCTGTTTTTATTATAGCAAATTTATTTGGAATATGAAAGAACTCGCTAGTGGTTTTTTTCTAACCAATTGAATATATTTTTAAATAAAAAATAGAGATTTTAGTAATCTCTATTTCTATTAGCGCGATCTCTTTTTCTAGAATTCTTGATTCCTTCTTTTTTTGCTGCTCTTCTTTTTACTCCTGGCTTATCATAAGCTTCTCTTTTTTTCCATTCTGAAGGGACACCGTCTCTTGCTACTTTTTGTTTGAACTTTCTTAGAGCTTGATCAAGATTACCTCTAACAGTTACTTTAGTTGCCATCAAATTCCCTCCCTTCACATTAACTAAATTGAATTATAGCAGAAGATTTATTGATTTTCAACCCATTTTCCGACATTTTTAGTAAAAATAAAAGAAAAATCTATAATTATTGGATGTTTTTTGCCTTTTTTTAGGGTTTTTATAAGAAGAATAGATATAGGTTTCTTAAAAAATTACCAAAATACAATCCCAAACTAAATATAAATTTAATTATATATGGAAGAGTTATAACTATTATTACAAAAATCAATATATTGATTATTATCTTTTTTAAATTTATTTTAATGGACAAACATTTCCTTCTGCGATACGTCTTATTCCTGAACCAAAGCTATATCCAGCTGCTTTTAATTCTTTAATTACATTAACAAGTGCATTTATTATTGTACCAGATATACTTGTTCCTCCTTTTATATTTTCTAATTCTTGTTCTGAGATTGGTTTCATTTTATTTACACCTCCTATTTTAATTGCAACGACTAGGATTTGTTATGCCTTCAAATACTCCACTTATGAATACTACTAAAGCAGATATTCCTAAGGCAATCCAAAGAGTCATTCCTTCTCCACCCTTTAATTTATTCATTTCATTATCAGTAAGCCTTTCTATTTTAATCACCTTCTAATATAACTTTAAATATTTCTATTAATTTTATTTTTCTTTCTCTTATTGTTAGATTAACAGTATCATTTGTTTTATAACTTTTTACTAAGTCTACTTTTATTAATATTTCTTTATATTTCTTTTTTCCATTAGTGACTACTACGTTATTGTCTTCTATAATTTTAAAAGTATTTTCTTTATCATTAACATACAATTTCATATTTTTATGTAGCAATTCTTTTTCTTTATCATCTAGTACTAATAAACAAATATTTTTATTCATTACTATACATGTAAGAGTTTTATTTTTATAGACTTTGTAATTTGTCATTAATAATATAAATATTAGTTGGATAATAATTAATAAAACTGTTATTATTTTTATTTTTGTTAAATCTTCATACTTTTTTTGTATCATATATTTTTCTTTCTTCTAGTTTTAAAACTCTATCAAATAGTTTCTTGTTATTAGATCTATGTGAGATTACAATTATTGTTTTTTCTTTTAATTTTGAAAAAATAGATTGAAGTATTTTCTTTTCTCTTACTATATCTATTTGACCTAGTGCTTCATCAAAGATATAAATATTTGTTTTTTTAATAAGACTTCTTGCGAGTATTATTCTTTGACGTTCTCCATTACTTAGATTAAAACCATTTTCTTCTAGTCTTTTATCGAGTCCTAAGGAATCATCTTTTATTATGTCATTTATACTACAAATTTTTACTATATCTTCTAAGTCTTCTTCATTGTACTCTTTATAAAGAGTTATATTATTTCTTATTGTATCATTAAAAATAAATTCATTACTTGTGACATATGTTATATTTGACCTTATATTTTCTAAGTGATAATGATTGATATCAATACCTGATATTTTTATTACTCCATAGTCTGTTTCAATATATTTTAGTAACATTTTCATGAGAGTAGATTTACCACTACCACTTGATCCAGTTAATAGAATCTTTTCTCCTTGCTTTATTTCTAAATTTAAATTTTCAAATAATACTTTTGAGCCTATTTTATAATTTAAATTTTTAAATATTATATTTCCTGTCAAATTATATGAAAGATAGAAATAATTATTTTTAAATTCTTCTTCATCTATCATAAATAATTCTTCTACTCTATCTTTAGATATTTTATAGCTTGGATAATTTTCAATTAATACTAAACAGTTTGAAAAACTACTAATTAAATAATTAGAAAATGTTTCAAATATTAAAAGATTGGCTAGTGATAACTTGTTTTTTATTACTAAATATGAGCCTATTGTATAAATTAATAATTGAAGTAAATCATTAATATTATTTTTTATGAAATTATATAATTCTTGAAAGGTACTATATTTATAGATACATTCTAATAAATTTTTATATTTAATATTAAATTTATCTATTAGTCTTTTTTCTAGATGACTACCTTTAATTGTATCTACATTACTTACTCCTTCTATCAAGTATGTATTTATTATGTCTTCGTGTTTTGATAATTGCTTTATATGTTTCTTTTTTTTAGGAGTTAAAAGTATTGTTAATATAAATAGAATTATATATGTTCCCAGAGATATTAATGTTAATTCTGTGTTGTATTTAAACATTATTGATAAAAATATAATTATACAAAATATGTCTGTTAAAGAAGTGGTTATTAAATTAGCGATATATGTTCTTGTGGTATTTAGATCTTTAAATCTAGATATAACTTCTCCTGTTGTTCTATTTTTATAGTATAAATATGGAAGTAAAAGTATTTGTTTATATGTATTTGTTGTTGTATCGTTATCAAGGATTGTTAACCATTTAGTTACCATTATATTTCTTATTACTAAATTAATATTCTTAAATATTAAAATTGATAGAAGGGTTATAAATATTATTATGATGTGTTCAGTAATATTTATATTTATTGAATATTCTAAAAAGTATTTGAAGGTATATGAAAAAACAATGTTTTCGATAAAGTATATAGTGGTAAGTAAAATTATAAATATATAAGTTGATTTATTTCTTTTTAAGTTTAATTTTATATTTTTAGTTAGAATATTCTTTTTATGCATGATTGGTAATTTTTTAATAGGTTTTAAGAATAAATAATTATTACTTGTTAATAGATTAAATTCTGAGAACTTAATAGTTACTTTTCCTTTTGCTGGGTCCATTATTGTGACTTTTTTCTTTTTATGATTTACTTCATATAATACAACAAAATGTTTATAGTTTTTATTTACTATGAAATGAACAATGCATGGTAAGTTATTTACATTTATATTTTCTAGTTTTCCTGTCATTCCAGTAGATTCAAAACCTATTATATTTGATGCATTTGATAAATCATATAAAGATACGCCATCTTTTGTTGTATTTGTTATTTCTCTTAAGTATTCTTTAGATACATCTCCACCATAAAATCTAATAATAGATAAAAGACAACAAATACCACAATCTTTAATGCCATCTTGATTTACAACTTTTAGTTTATTAATACTTTCACCTCCTATTATATTATTAGGAAGTTTTTTTATTTTTCGAAAAAAAAAGAAGAAATATTTTCTTCTTATGTGGATAAATAAATCTTTGTCAATACGCGTGATAAAAAGATAAAGATTTATTGTGCAAGATTACTTCTTACTTATCCGTATTTAATATTATCATAGTTGAGTGAATTTTACAAATAAAATGTATAATTATTTGTCGAAATATGTAACAATAGACAAATTAAAATTTGTTACTTTGGTCGTCACCAGTCAAAATTTTACTTTGTGTTTGCTTTTAGAACTATTTGGATGCAACCTAAACTTATAAGCTTTATACATGTACTACGTCTTCAATATCTTGACTTACTATAACTGACTACAAATAAGTGTTTGTTAATATAAAATAGCAATTATAATTTTAGTTACTTTTTTAAAGTAAATTCCTTATAAATAGAAAAGAAGACTTTTCTATGTCTTCTTTCTTTGAATTAATTAATTAAATCTTTTTTTCATTGCATATCCAATACCAGCAGCACTTACTAACATTGTTCCAATTACTGCATAAATATTGATATCTGAAGTATTAGGATTTGTTACCTTTTCTTCTGTACGCTTTTGAACTAATTTCATGTATACAGTTGTATCTTCTTTTATTGGATTTGTGAAATCAAAGGCTTTTGTATATTCCTCATCTAAATAGAATCCATCAAAAGTATATCCTGTTCCTTCTAATTCTTTCATTAATTCATTTTTTAATTCTTCGATTTCTTCGGCTGTTAATTTTGTTCCTTCTGGAATTTCAACACTTTCTGTTTCACCATTAGCACTGAATGTTAATGTTACAGGTTTTGCTACTGTATATGTTCCGTCTTCATTATCGAATACTTTGTATCCATTTGGTACCATATCTTCGCTTGGCTCTGTAGTATAAGTTCCACCTTGAGTTTTTACTGTTGTACCTGTTGTAGCAGTAATTTCTCCATTGATTTCTCCTTCTGCTACTTCAAGTTTTCCACCATTTTGAACAATTATATCCCCAGAAATTTTTCCACCTTTGATAGTAACTTCTGGAGCATGTCCATTATAGCTACCATCTCTTGCTATTTTAACGAAACCATTCATTGTTCCATTTTCGATAGTTGTTGTTGATTGATATCTGTCATCCCATGAATATGCTGTTATTGATGCTGCTCCATCTACTGCATTTAGTTCTCCACCTTTAAGTGAAAAATCACCCCAGTTTTGAACTGCACTTCCTCCTGCTTTTTTAGTAGATACTTTTCCTCCAGAAATTACTAACTTACCATTATCATCATTTTTTAATACGATAAAGTCATTTTCAAAAGTTCCTGCTTCTACATATAATTTTGCTTCAATGTTTCTGATTAATGAACTAAATCCTGATGTATTAACAACACTTCCACCTTTAAATATTAATTCTGCTTTTGTACCATTGTTGTCGATAACATACCATGAGTTTCCTCCATTGCTACCACGAACTCCTGCTTCTTTTGAACGTGTAAAAGTTCCTGATAAAACAGTTACTTTTCCGTTGTTTACTAAAGCACCTTTTCCGTGAGTAACGTTATCAACTTTACCATTACCTTTAACAGTTAATGTACCTTTATTGGTAATGGTATTTCCTGATTTGTTTGTTAATGTGTAAGTTCCCAAATCAAGAGTAATATCTTTGCCTTCAGCTACTGTGATATCTTCTTTTGTATCAGATGTTAATGTAACTGTCTCACCAGTTTTTGCCGCATTGATTGCCTCTTGTAGTGTAGAATACTCAACATTTCCTATTTTTGCAACGTTACTATTTTCTGCATATGCATTTGGAACAATTAATGCACTAGCAATTATAGTCATTGCAAAGAATAATATTTTTTTTCGCATATTCTCCTCTCCTTTTTTAAGAGCATGCCTACTCTTATGCCCTAATTATATATCCGAAGTTATAGGTTGTCAATCAAATTCAAATGGGACTTTTTTATTATATGTAAAGCAAAAAATATGAAGAATTTTGTACAATGAAAAAGCTTTATAGCTACTATTATTAATGGTATAATTTACTTAAGAGCTAAGGAGATTAGAAGTATGAAGAAAAAGAAGATGACAAGAGTTGAATATCAGAAAAGACTCAGAAGGAAAAGAATGAGATTAAAACCAGTTCCTTTTGCTATATTAATTTTGATTTGTTCTTCAATATTTATTTTTTCTTTATACTCACTTGTCACATGGCAACTTGATAATAATAAAATTAAGAATCTTCATAGTGAGATAGATGATATTTCTAATGGAGAGTTTATTAAAGATAAAGGCGATGCTTTTAATCCGCCTGATGATAAAGATAGTGATTATTGGTATTACATTGATCTTCCTTTTTATAATGTTGATTTTGATGAGCTATTAAAGAAGAATAAAGATACTGTTGCTTTTATTCATATGGAAAATAATAATATTAATTATCCTGTTGTTCAATCTAAAGATAATAATTATTATTTAACTCATGCATTTGATAAAAGTTATAATGAAGCAGGATGGGTATTTTTAGATTATAGAAATAATATTAATTCATTATCTTTTAATAATATTATATATGGACATGGTAGATTAAATAAAACTGTATTTGGTTCTCTTAAAGATACTCTTGATAAGAAATGGCAAAGTAATAAAGATAATTTAGCTATTTATATTTCTACTCCTAATGAGAATATGATATTTCAAATATTTTCTATTTATACTATTAAAAGTGAGTCTTATTATATTAATACTTTATTTAATAATAAAAATGAAAAAAGTAAATGGTTAGATACTATGATTCAGAGAAATACTTCTGCTATTAATACTTCTGTTGATACAAATGATAAAATTCTTACATTGTCTACTTGTCTTGATGACAATGGTGGACGTGTTGTCGTACAAGCAAAGTTAATAAAAACTCAAAAAAGACTGTAGATTATATAATTTACAGTCTTTTTGGTACTTAAAGTGTAATGGTTAATTATAAATTTGGAATTTACTATTATTTTTTTATAAAAATTTAATCATAACAATGAGAAAGAAAAAATTTGTCCTAAGCAAAATAAAAGCGTTGATTTCTCAACGTGTATTTCTTAATGGTGGAGCATAGTCTAAACAGAATAAAAAGAGAGAGCATCTGTCTCTCTTAGATAGTCTTATATGTCCCTAGCTAAAAGCGTCGCAATGCTATCTATATAATAATATGTAACTACTTTTTGTTTTTATACATTATTTTATTTATATATGAGATGATTTTCATCTTTAATATTTTTTGAGTTTCATCATTTAATACAACAATTTTCCCATCTTTGTTTTCATAATAGTTTTTAATTCTATTTTTAGATATTATTTTCATTTGATCTAATAAAGCAATCGAATCTGTTTGTTTTAAATATTGCCAACTAAAATGTTTTGTTTCTTTATAATTTCTGTTATTAAATGCTTCTTCTGATTTAAAATGTTTACTTTTAGGGCTCGTTAATGGAATGCAAAAGATCATATTTTTAATTCCTGGTATAGTATATAATACACCTAAATGGATACTATTAATTTCATTTCCAACATTTCCAGTAAAATCAATATGGCATAATGTTCCATCTAAAAAACTATAATCCATTATCTTGCCTCCTAATATAATAAGAAAGAGGAACCTGAGTTCCCCTTTTACCAAAAGTAGACTTATATGTCCCTAGCTAAAAGCGTCACAATGCTACCCATAGATGTTTAATTTTGATTGACTAATATGTCCCTCGATTTCTCTTCACAATGCAATCAATTAACATAATTAATTATGTGTTGCTTATTATAACACATATTATACAAAAAATCAAAATAATAAACTTTAGTTTGATTTCTGTAATTAAATTGTATATTATTTTATTTCTTATGACAAGTCTTTTTTTCTTGACAGGCATCTCCTCTATTATATTATTATCAAATATTTTTATTTTTACTAATTTTTAATTATAAAAATAAAAAACGTTGATTTCTCAACGTGTATTTCTTAATGGTGGAGCATAGCGGGATCGAACCGCTGACCTCCACGGTGCAAACGTGGCGCTCTCCCAGCTGAGCTAATGCCCCATTAATTACTAGTCTTTTTCACAACCAGTAATTGAATTATAGCAAACACTATTTTTTGTGTCAACGTTTTTTTTGAAATTTTTGTATTTTTTTTCTAAAAAGTCCTTTTCTAGGTAGTATTTATCATGTTCTTTTATAATATGCGCATTGTTCCTATAAAAATTATTTATATTCTTTATTATTTTTTTCTTTTTAAATTTAAAATTATACAATGTTCTCTCTAATAAAAATTTATTATATGTGTACTCTATTTTTAATTCTTCTTTATGAATTACTGTTAATAAGAAGAGTGACATTATAATTATATTTAATTTTATATTTGTTTGGAGAAGAAAAATTATCAATACTAGGATGTAACTAATTTTAATTGTTAGTTTAAAAGAATATTTGTATGGAAGGATTTTATTAAATAATAGATTTAGTAATTTTCCTCCATCTAAGGGATAGATTGGTAGTAAATTAAATACTAATAGTGATAGATGATATATAAGTATTAATTCTTTATCTGTTTTAAAAATATTTATTAATAAGATATAGGCAATATTTTGAGTTATTGGACCGGCGATTAGAACTAGAAATTCTTTTAGAGGACTTATATTTAATTTCATATCAAACTTGGAAATTCCACCTAATGGATAGATATATATTTTATCTACTTTTATTTTTAATATATAAGCCATTATAAAATGACCTAGTTCATGGATTATTATTATTGTATTTAATATTAAATATTCTTTAAATGATCCTATTAAAACTGCGAATAGGCCTAAAATATATACTAATGGATTTATTTTAAATATATTTTTTATAATCTAGTTTTTCTCCACTTTTTTCGAATGAAAGATATAATTCTGTTGAAGCGGTTTCTCCTAGTACTTGGCCTTTTTCTATGTAGTCATATAATTTATAATTGTTTGTATTAACATTTGAATAATATGTATCAATACCATCCACTTGCTCTACTATTATTGTCTTTAAATTATCTTTTTCTCCTACATAGACAATTATTCCGCTTTCTAATACTGGAACTAGGTAATGTTCATCAACTGTTAGTTTTACTCCATTTTTATATTCTTTTGAGTCTTTATATGATAATTTTTCACTAAATACTGAGCTTTCTTCTTTAACTACTTTATCAAGTGATAATACTTTTCCAAAATATTTATCATATATGTTTCTGACTTTTGTAAATTTAAAACTCTTAGTATATACTTCTTCTTCTATGAATTCTTTTACTTTTATATTTTGCTTTACTAAGATTAGACCTATTAAAAATATTATTATTGCACATAGTACTTTACTTATGAATATTTTTACTTGTTTTTTTAATACTAATTTTTCTTCTATTTTTCTTTCCATATAATCTCCTCGATTAATTATATGTAGAAGGATTATTTAATATAATAAAAAATAAGTATAACTTTTTTAGTTGATACTTATCTTTTTATATTTTTTAGGTATAACTTTTATTATTCCATATAGAAGTTCTCCATATATTATATTTAATAATAAGCTATGGGTAATTTTATATAATACTTTTAGTATTGTTACTGGGACAATATTATAGATAAATAATATTAGTCCTGTTAGTGATTCATAAGCTGTTATTATAATTATTAGGTATATTATTAGTTTTGTAGCATTTACTTCTAAATTTTTATATATGTACATTGTTATTATTGCTATGCATAAGAATAATACTGCATTAAAGAATAAAAGATTTGTATATAATAAATCATAAATTATTCCTAGAAGAAATACTATTATAAAGTATGATATTTCTTTTTTCTTAAAGAAGGGATATATTAAAAATATAGAGACTAATGTAAGTAATGGGGTGAAAAGTGATAGGTCATTTACTAGATATGGTAAATAATTTGATAATATTCCATCTAATAATAAAGATATTATTAATATTATTGTACTTGCTAGCATTACTTTGTCCTTAATACTGTTACATAGTGAATATCATTAAAATCTTGATATGTCTTTATGTATACATTTTTACTTAGATTATACTTATCACTTTCAATTTTTTCTACTGTACCTATATATATACCCTGAGGTGTTGATTGGCCAAGGCCACTAGTTAGAACAACATCTCCTTCTTTTATTTCTGTTGTTTTGTCTATGTCTGATGCTTTTATTAATCCTGTTTTTTTATTATATCCATTTAATATAGCATAGTTGTCATCGTTATTTGTTTTTATTGCGACACTAACTTTGAAATTTACATCATCTGATGTGATTAATTTTACTTCACTTGAGTTTTTTGAAACACTAGATATCTTTCCTACCAAACCGTTTTTTGTAATGACTGCCATATTTTTTTCAATACCAGAGTTTGAACCTTTATCAATTGTAATTGTATTAAACCAATAACTTTTATTTCTTGATAGTATTGTTGCATTTACTGGTGTATATTCTGTTAGAGTTTTATTTAATTCTAGTGTGTCTTTTAATTCTTTAATTTCTTTTTCTAATGAAGCGTTTACATTCTTTTGAATTAAGTAACTTTCTGATGCAGTTTCATCTTTATCTTTATTTAATGTCGTGAATGGATACATTACTACTTTTTGAATATCAATTCCAATACTTTTTAATATTGTATTTTGACTTCTTGTTGTAAGTAGTGAAATTGATAGTAGAATTACTAGTACTACAGCAACAATTGATATTATAATAAATTTTTGATTTTTTTTCTTTTTTCTATACATATAATCATCTCACTAAACTATTATATTATATTTTTCTTTTTGTTTCAATTTAGAATGTTTAAATGTTCATAAAAACTGTAAAAAGAGTTGTCTCCAACAATTATATGGTCTGTTACTGGTATTCCTTGTATTCTCCCTGTTTCCATTAAATTTTTCGTAAATAATATATCTTCTTTTGATGGTGTTGTATCACCTGTTGGATGATTGTGAATAGCAACTATTGATGATGCACTTACTCTATATGCTTCCTTAAATATTTCTCTTGTATGTGTTACTGATCTATTTATTGTTCCCATAAAAATTAATTTCCTTTCAATTAACTCTTGTTTTGTATTAAAGTAGTAGCAATAAAAATATTCTTGTTTCTTCCCTAAAAGTAAATATCTTACAGACTTCCATATTGCTTTAGGATTATCTAGTTTAACTAATCTTTCATCTTTTTCTAAAAATATTCTTTTTCCAAGTTCGATGCTTGCCAGTAACTCCATTGCCTTAACCTCACCCACTCCGTCTATACTCATTAAATCATTCATACTTAGGTCTTTTAATTGGCTTAGATTGTATTTATTTAATATTTCTAGAGATATTTCATTTACGTTTTTATTTTTTGTACCTGTTTTTAGTATTATAGATATTAATTCTTTATTTGATATATTTTCTATTCCTACTTCTTTTAATCTTTCTCTTGGTCTTTCTTCTTTTGGTATATCTTTAATTCTATAATTCATATTTCACCTCTATATATTATTAGAGAGTTTATTATGAATTAGTGTTATTTCTTAATATTTCTTCATAAGTTGCGATTACTGTTTCTTCTATTTTTAATATTTCTTCATGTGATGATGTTTCATTTATTAAGTTATCAAATTGAGTTACTGTTTCTTTAAATTCTTTGTTTGTTAGATATTTTTCTTTTATTGTTACCTTTTTGTTTTGTTCTTCTAGAATAGATTTTATTTTATTTGCAGTTTCTAAGTTTCTTGATATTCCTTTTTTTATATAAAGATTATCATAACCTTTTATAGATGTTTTGACTGTATTACTTCCTTTTTCTTCTATAAAATAATATATTTCTTTATTGGTTATATTTTTTATTAAATCTATTTTACTCTTAAACAATATATTTCCTAATATGTATCCTATTATTATGTATATTAATCCTTTTATTATGATTTTTTTCATGTGATCACCATCGTTAATATAACAGACTAATAATTAGAATTTTGTCAAAAAAAATAGGTATTCTTTTTTTGAATACACTATTTTTGTTTTTTTGCTTGTATTATCGTTGTGACTATTATGATTGATAGTCCTATTACTAATAGATATAACCAAGCTGGTATTGATAACCATACATCTTTTAATTCATAAATTATATTTAGTATTATCATAATCATTCCCATAATATAGAAACTATTATATTCTTCTTTATATCCAATAATTACTAGAATTATACCTAATGTTAGGAAATAGATAAATAACATTATGCTTGGTAGATATAAAACTCCACTTATTGCTATTGATAATATTATTCCAATTATTCCAACTATATTTTTATTATCTTTTCCTTTTACTACATATTTTAGTAATAAGAATAATATATAAAATATTAGTATACTTCTAATTATTGTTGTGATATCAGCATTTACAATTTCTGAATTACATAGTACTAATAATGGTATAGCTATATAAAAGTATGTTGATGTTTTTATGTCATCAGATTTGGATATTACAATTATAAAACTTAATACCCAAATAAATAATATATTAATTAGATATATATTTAAATTTATTATATTTAAACATATAAATGGTAAGTAAATACTTGATAGTAATAATATATATGAATAAATATTTTTAAATCTATTTGATTGTTTTCTTTCTATAATAAATAAATATATACATGGAAGTAATGATATTATAGATACCAAAATATTTGTATTAGTACTTGTAGATAGGAGTGTTAAGGTTACTGATATCATTAAACTTAATTTGTAAATATTATCATCTTTTTTTAGATAATTAATTAGACTATATATAATTGATGTTAGCGAGAATGCTAAGACTAAGTTTGCATTTATTATGTGTTCTGTATCTAATATATTTAAAATTCCTGATACTAGTAAGAATATAGCAACTGGTGTTGTGTATTTTGTCATGTTCACTGTTTCAAACTTTAATAAATTATTGATTGATAATAAATTAAATAAGATATAGATTGCTGGTACTAAGACTGATACTGATGGGTCTTTACTTGATAATATACCAAAACATATAAATGATATAAATGTATATATTATATAACTTAGTTTTTTATTGTTTTTAGAAGTAGTTAGTACATTTTGCATTATTGTTGTTGTATAAAATGTCGTACAAATAAAGTCAAATATTAGATTTGTATTTACTGTTCTTAATGGTATTTCAATTAATATGTATGTGAATATTAAGTTTAAACTATTTGTTATGTTTGAATTTTCTTTTTGGTTTATAGTTAGATATAATAAATTTAAGAAATTAGTAATGGTTGCGAGTAATAAGAAATATATGTTTGCGTCAGTTGAGTATTTTAATATGAATAAAACTAAGATGTATGATGCTGTTTTTGTAAATATTTTTAGAACATTATTATCTTTAATGCGAATATTTACAAATAATACAACTAATGACACTAATGAAATTACTCCCATTACTTCTAAATTTAGATATGTAAGTAAATTATATAATGCAAATATTATTGCGACATATGATAGATATGCTAGATAGTTTTTATTATATTTTATATAACTAATATATGTAAATAAGCCTATTACTAAATATGTAATAAAGTATGATAATTTAGAACCTATTCCGCTGTATGTTAAGAATGAACCAAATATACCAAAGTACTGTATAGCGACAATTGATAATGTATAGAATGATATACTTAGTATCCAATACATAAATGATGTTTTATATAGTTTTAATTTTCTTTCTGTTAATATTGATAGAATTAAAAATGAGAAAGCAAATAATATTAAGACTATTACTTTTATTTTATCTGTAATTATTTCCCATGATGTAGTTGCGAAAAGCATTCCAGATATTATTACCATTAATACTCCCAATTTTAATAAGTTATCAATTTTTTTTGATTCTTGATTTTCTTTTTTAGGTGGACCATTAATAGCATTTACAGCTTGTTCATATTTACTTAATTTTCCAATAAATACAAATATTAATATTGAAGGAATTAAATATATTGGTATATTAATAATTCCAAGAATAATAAGTGACTTTTTATTATCTATTAAGTCAAGTCCTTTGGTTTCACTTATTGATAATATAATTATTCCTATTACTAGGGTAATTATTCCTATTACTAGACTATCTGTTAATATCAATATTATGGCAGATAATAAGTCTAATATTCCTGCTATTTTTAATAAAATTTTATCACTATCCATATACATTACCTCTTTATTATATTATAAAGATAATAATTGATATTGTCTATTTTTTTATTAATTTTTCTTCAAGACTTTTTCTAATGAAGTTTTTTTATCAACTACTTTTCGTAATATTTCAACTCTATCCGTATTATTTAGATCATAGTCTTGACCTACTACTTTTTCATTTACTATGATGTCTACAGGCTTATCTATTAATTCTGGATATATTGTGCAGATAAAATCAAAGGCTGTTGAACCATATGGTAGTTCTATTGTTCTGTCTTTGTCATATACATAAATATGTTCTGTAAATAATCTTTTATTTGCTTGTGATATAAAGTCATAATTGTTTTTTGAGTTTTCATCTATTTCCATTAATACTTTTATAAATGGGATGTGTTGTTTTATATATTCTTGAGTTTCTTCTTTTGTCATACCATTTTTAATATTCCATAACGCTGATACTCCATAAGCTGTTACTTTATCCATATCATATGTTCTTATTTTTACTTTTGTAGGAATACTATTTGCTGATACTGTTGTATGTAGAGATTGATAAAGATTCGTTTTTGGATTTGAAATATAGTCTTTTAGTCTTCCATTAATATGTGGGTATTCTCCATGTACAAGACCTAGAGTTCTATAACAATCATCTACTTCTTCTACTAATATTTTTAAATAAAATAAATCATAAATATTTTCCAATTCATAGCCTTCTAATATTTTTTTATAAGTTGTACAGATGTTTTTTGTTCTTAAAAGAATTTGACTAGGTATTTCTTTTGCTTTTAGAATTTCATTGATTTTATATTTTATTTCTTCTAAATGTTCTTTTTTTTGTTCTTGTAGTTTTTGCTTTTGATATGAAATTTGTTTATATGCATCTGGTTCAATATACTTTAGTGCTAGGTCTTCTAAGTCGCTTTTTATTTTATATGCTCCTATTGATAAAGCTAGTGGAACGAATATTTCCATTGTTTCTATGGCATTTTCTCTTTGCTTTTCTGCCTTTTTAAAATCTAGCGTTTCCATATTGTGAAGACGATCTGCTAATTTTATCAATATTATTCTTACATCTTTTGAAAGACCATTTGTGATTTTTCTTGTGTTTGCTAGTACTTGTTCTTCTTTTGTTGAAAAATTCATTCTTCGCATTTTTGTAACACCATCTACTAATTCTGAAACAGTTGGATTGATTATTCTTGCGATATCTTCTTTTGAAAAATCTTCTCCATCTTCTATTGTATCGTGAAGAAGACAAGCACAAATTGTATCGGCATCATAAATTTCCATATTAAGTGCATTTTTAGCAACATTCAATGGATGAATTATATAAGGCTCTCCACTTTGTCTAAATTGATTTTTATGTATATCACTTGCTAGATGAAATGATTTTTTTACATTTTCTAAATCTTGTTCTGTTACATTATGCTTTTTTAATTCTTCTAAAATATCTTCTATCGTTATCATACGAACCCTCCATATTATAAAAAAACAACTCAAAATTACTTATTGAATCGTTTATATTTTGACATGGTTGATATATGAATTTTTAATTATATTTAATTTAGACATATATCTCACCTCTTTTTTTATTAATATAAATATATAACAAATATAGGTTTCATTGTCAATGAAATATGAAAATTTATTGTTTTTTTAATTTGATGATGGGATTTTACTTCCTTTAGCTAGTATTGTTACTGTTGTTTTATCTGTAGTTTCTGTTATTTCTTTACCAAGATTATTATTTCTATCTTTATAGTCTTTTATTGTGAATGTTATTTGTTTATTAGTGGTTGGTTGATTTAAAACTTGATAGTATGAAACATAATAACCATTTCTTTTATATAGAGTTGTTTCTTTACCATTTATTATTATGGTTGGGTTGGTTCCTAATTGTTCATTAAATTTAAACTTTAAGGTTATTGTATTTCCTTCTTCGGCATAGTTTGAGTTTGTTTCATTATCACTTGTTATAGTTACATATGTTATTTCTGGTGGTATTTTATCATTCTTGTCTATGGGATTAATAAAATTAATTATAGTTTCATTATTTTGATAAACTAAAAAAATCAGTAATAGCATACCTAATATAATTAAAATAATTGTAATTATACTAGATAATTTTTTTTGTTTCTTTTCTTCTTCTATCATATTAAAATACCTCTTTATTTATATTAATAGATTATCATTTTTATAAGTTTGTTTCAATAGGTGTTTCTTTATATTTATTATTTAGAGGGATGTTTGTTTACATTTAATTTACTATGATTTTTTTAAATGCAATTATCTAAGTTATAATAATTTTTTAATATTTGTGTACTTACTCCTGGAGAAGATATTACTTAATTCTTATAAAGCTAATATTAGTTGTGAAAAAAAAGCAAAATAAAATATTGGAAAAATCCAATATTTTATTCACTTTTTGTAAGTTGTCCAATTAAAAGTGTATATGTTCCTTTTTCAACATCTACTTCATAATTTACTATTGCATCTGAATCATCGACTTTATAGCTATATGTATAGATATTTTTATCACTTGATACAAATTCTAAGTTGTCTTTTTTTATTGTTTCACTTGAATCTAAAATTATTTTTTCTGCTTTTTGTTTTTTATTTTTATTAGGTTTATCTTTATTTTCATTTTCTTTTATATTTGAATTATTATTTTCTATTAATAAATTATAGGATATTCCAGATACTATTAATAGAGTTGAGATAATAAATACTATTAAGATTATTTTTTTTCTTTTCATTTCGTTCTCCTTTTATCTGTATTTCCATCCTTTAGGTATATATGATAAATGTTTTAAATCTGAGTTTATACAAATCACATCACTGACATTGCCTGCTTTATCTTCCATTGTCATACATTCTTGTGTTCTACTTAAACCTTGTAAGTATGAGAAAGTACAATTATCTAGATTAAGATTCCCATAGCGTTGTGAATATGGGCCACGATAATTACCAGTAGTATTTTTATCTGTTGTACATGTTTTTTCCTTTGAACTAAGATTACATCCAGATTTACTATCAAAACATTCAAGAACAAAATAGTAGAAAATTCTTCCTGTTGTTTGGAAAGCAGTATCACAATTTGCAGGACCGTTTGCTGTATTTATTCCACTACAATTTCTTCCTGTCATTAAAACAATGTCATTTTTGTGTTTATTATACATACTTTCATATGGTGATCCTTTATAATATTGGTATCCCATTGCAGTATATTTATCATATAATTGGAATACTGTACTAAAATCTCTAATACCAATTATTGGTTTTGTTCTATCAATGTTTATTATTGCATTAGATTTATTACACATTTTAAAGTTTCCTGCATTATCTTGGATTTTTATATTTACATTTGCTGTTCTAGCTTCTTCTGTGAATGTTTTTGTAAATATACCTTTTGCACATCCACTAGTAGAATCTTGACAGTTAACGCCTATTGTTCTAGTTTGATTTGTCCAATCATTTGCAGAACCTTCTCCTACCCAATTTCCACATGTAGGTGCTGTCTTATCAATTCTAATCATTGTTCTATTACTTGCTGAACATACATTTCCATTTACACAAAGTCTAATATATACATATTGATTTCTTTCTTTTGAAAAATCATTTGTTTCAAATTTAGTTTTATTAGAATTTTTATAAGCTACCCATGATGTTTCAGGATTTGTTCCGATTTCTGTTGCATTTGCATTGTATGTGTATTGATAACTATCAACATTTTTTGTATCATCACTAGGTGTTAATGTTAAGTTAAATGCATTATTAGTCCACATTTCTTTTGATGGATTTTCAATGTTTGGAGCTGCTGGAGGATTAATAATAGCTTCTTTTGTATTAATAATTACTGTTTGGAAGTTACTATAGTCTGAACATTTTGATTCACTTTCACAAACTCTCCATGCAATTTTTACTGTTCCATCTTCTTTAATATTTAAATACTCTGTTTTTTCATTTTGTTTTGTGATTTTTCCATCTACTTTTAATTTATATTCATAATGATCTACATTTGTTGTTGTAGATGTTGCGGATGGAATTGAAATTACTGGTACTTTACTTTCTTGACCAGATACATAATTTTTTAATGTTTTTGAGGTTTCTATAGTTGGCTCTGTTATTTTATCATTCCAGCTATATAATTTTACAAGAGGTGGATTTAATTCATTATCATCAAATTCACAACTACTTATTTTTGTTTGTGTTCCTTCTGGAAATGAATATTCCATTTTATAGTTATGGCAACATAGTCTAACTTTATAACTGTTTTCATTAAGTGTAGACCCATCACCTTCTTCATGAATTATTTTTACATTTCCATCACAAGTTTTTCCTCTTTTTCCTGGATCTTCTGTTTGTTTAAGATAATTTTCTTTTACAAGTTCGCTTATTTCTAATTGAGATACCGCTCCATTATCCATCATGTATTCTTCAACAGAACTTGTAACACTCTTAGCCATTGTATCATAAGATTGATGTTTTGCTTTTGTACTATATCTACCATAAGCCATAATAGCTAAACATATCAATATGCCAAGAATTAAAATTACTCCTAATAATTCAACCAAAGAAAATCCCTTTTCATTTTTTCTTTTCATATAGACATACCCTTTCTAGTAAAATATGCCCTTTTATGATATAAACATTTTTTATTATATTATTATTTTTTCACTATATATTTACACCTACAATATATATTTACATTTATAATATATATTTATTTTTCTTATTATATCTACACCATATTTACATATCCTACTTACAATATGATGATAACATTTTTACAATTTAAAATCAATCATGTTATAGATAATAAAATACAAATAAATTTTTCTTATCAAATGTCCATTTTTTAACACTAAATTTATTTGTTTTACTATCACAACGAATGCTTTTTTTATTATAAAAAAAAGAAAATTATTTACTAATCTTCTTCATCTATTTTATTTAATTTACCCTCTTCAAGTTCATATATTTCATCATATAAATCTTTTGCCCTATCACTAGTATGTGTAGAAATTATTAGAGTTCTTCCTTCGCTTTTTATTTTTTTCAAGTAGTCATAAATCATGGCTAAACTACCTTTATCAATACCACTAAATGGTTCATCTAATATTACATATTTTTGATGTTCCATTATGGCTTGACATATACCTAATTTTTTTCTCATCCCTAAACTATATTTATAATACTTTTTATCTTTTTCTTCTAATAAATTAACATTTTTTAATTCTTCAATAATTTCATTATCATCAATTGTTTTATTAATAGTCGCTAAAAGTTTAAGATTATCAAATCCAGTTAAATTTGGTACGAATCCACTATTATCTAGTAAAACACCTGTATTATCTGGGAATGTTTCTTCTTTATTAATATCTTTACCATCATAGATAATTGTTCCTTGATCAGGAGTAATAAATCCACTCATAACTTTTAATAGAACTGACTTTCCACTTCCGTTTTGTCCAATAATACCATATATTTTTCCTTCTTCAAAATTAATACTGATATCATCTAAAATTTTTCTTTCATCATATGACTTAGTTATATTTTTTATTTCTATCATAATAAATACCTCCTATTAAATATAAAAATTTATTATTCTTAAAATATGAAAATAATATAATTATAATATCCATAATAGTAATAAATATTAAATAATAAAGATTACTTATAATACACTTTGGTATAAATATAATACTTAATATAAGTATTATATAAAAAAGTATTTCTTTTTTTCTAAATAAACAAGTTAATAATACTAAACTCATTACTAATAATGAATAAGATATATCATGAATATAATAACTTAGAATTAAACTTATATTAGTATTAAATAATAATATAAATATAATATATTCTATACTTTTCATAATTAAAATAATAATTATATATGAAATAATCTTTATAATTAACCATTTATACATAGACATTCTAGTAAATAATAACGGAAACATATTTTTTAAATCTTTTTCTAAAAGAAATACAAATATATAAATATATGTAACTATATTAAGTAAATAAGAAAATACTGTAATAAGATCTGTATTTTCTATAGTTAAATCTAAACCTAGAATATATTTAGGTTGCATAAGTGTATTTCTAGTAAATAAAAATAAAGAAATCATTAATATATTAAATATTACAATTATATTTTTCTTTTTACTAAATATATACATTAAGTCTCCACTTATAATTGATTTCATTTTTTCCTCCTAGTGATTATTTTCATTGAAATATAGTTAATTAATATTAATAATAATATACATAGGATTGATGAAATTAAATCATATTTAAAACTTTTAAAAGACATCAAACCTAAAATATAATAAATATTTAATGATACACCCATATTAGTATTAAAAATATCTAGATATAATCCTGCTAAGAAAATAAAATCAAAGATAAAAACTTTATATTTTAATTTACCATATAGAATTGTATTAAATGTACAAATAGCACAACTAATTATAGTTAATCTAATAGTAAAATAAATTAAGAATAATACTTTACTAATATTATAATTACCATATTGAGTATTATTAATATAACCAAGATGTCCTAAATATATAAATGAATATATAAGTATAAATGTTAGGAATAAATAAAATAATGTGACTAATATAGTTTCTTTAATTCTAAATACTATTATATTATATTTATTTTTCATTCTTATTTCTTGAAAGTATGATACTTTATCTAATAGTTTATTAAAAGATATAGTATTTACAAGTAATAATACAAAAAATATAAGTAAAAATGTTGGGAAAGAAAGTACATTTAAAATTCCATCAATAGTATCTTTATCACTTCTACCTAATAAAGCACTATAAATAGACAATAATACAGTTATAAAATATATTTCTTTAAATCTACCTTTATTTATATAGTAAGAAATAAAACTACTATATCTTTGAAGTTTGCTTTTCAATTTCTTCATAGAACTTATCCTTTCTTCTATATTTACACACTATATATATAGAAGGAATAATTAATAAAATTAATAAATTTACAAATATTAATAAATAATTATTAATTTCATTAAAACTAGCATAACCAAATATATTAAAAGTTCCTGCATAAACATCCATTTTTATAATCTTACCAAAAATATAATTACCAATTATATAATCAAATATGCCTAAAGCAATACATAATAAATAAGACTTTATAATGGCAACTATAGTATTGTTTTCTTTAATATAACAAATAAATGCAATAAGTCCATAAAATATACATGTTAAGTATGTTGCGCTACATACAATTATAAAATAAAATTGATAATGATTTTCTATTGCTTTACTGTATACTGCAATTCCTTTATTAACGCTATCTATATTAAAATTAAATCCTGTTATAAAGCACGATATTAATACAATAATTATTAAGGATACAGGATATAATAAAGAGTATATGAATATTTCACTTAATTTACTATGTAGATATTTTTTATAACCTTTTCTTAATATAATACTTTGATAAAACTTAGTTTTAATATCTGAACTTAGAGATTTAACAACTAATATTACTATGAATAATGGAAAGAAAAATCCTATAACACTAAAAAGATTATTCTGGATAATTTCTGATGATAATGTAATTGTATCTAGTGTTTTTCTTGTATTTACAGAAGCATATTTTAAAAAATCTTTATAGGATTCTTTATCATAGACACCATTATCATTACAAAACTTAGTATCTTGTTTTATTTTACACTTTTCTATTACCATAGAATCTAATTCCATTAGTTCTTTAGAAAATTTTGGATGCATATATTCATAAAAAGATATACCAATAATGATAAAGATAAATAATGAAATTATTATAAAAGTTTTTTTATTATATAACATATTACCTCCAATAAAATGTAGGGGAGAGTTTTAATAAAATTATTTAGTTAATTTGCCAATTTCCAACAAATCTACATGATTCTACACTATTGCTTACTTTTAAATTTAATTTATATTGAGCATTTGCTGTTTTCATTCTTTCACCAGTTAATTCTCTCGCACTGCTTGAAAGGTTAACCCAATTTCCTCTTCCTGAATTATCAGATACTTTAATACCTCTTCCTTGAACTGATAGGTTTGTACCACTAACAACACCATAACAAGAATTCTTACTAGCATATTGTAGAGATGAAGTGCTTTTTTGGTGACCACTTGTATAATATAATCCAAGATTGTCTACTGTTACTGCACCTATTCCTATCGCATCAATATTTAACATAGATAATGTAACTGTTAATATCATTAACATAAATGTGTGTTTAATATATTTCATTTGCACACACACTTTGTTCTTTTAGCGTCCTCACCTTACAAGTTAATTATATCAGATTTTATGAAATTGAATATAAAAAAAGAAAATTATTTACTAATTTTCTTTTTATAATTATTTAGTTAAATCTGCAAGTTTATTTTTTTCTTCTTCAAGTTTTTGTCTATCCATTTCTACTATATTTGCAGGTGCTTTATTAACATAATTTTCATTTGATAATAGTTTTTCACGTCTTGCGATAGATGATTTTAATTGTTCTATTTGGGCTTCTTTTTGAGCTATGTCTGCTTCTGTTTCAATCTTTTCAAAGAATATTTTAGCTTTTATTCTGTTTGAGAATACTTTGTATGCTTTAATTCCTAATGGTTCTTTTACTAGATTGTCTTGAAGTTTTAACATCTTAACAATAAGTTCATTATCATCTTCTGTATCAAACATTACTTTCATATCTTTTGTGATATTGTTTTCTGCTTTTACATTTCTGAATGTTTTAATAAACTCTATTTGATCATCTACTATTACTTCTTCTGTTTCAAATATAAATTTCTTTGAATATTTTGGATAAGTTGAAATCATAATAGATTCTTGATCTTTTACTGGTAACATTTGATATATTTCTTCTGTTACATATGGCATGAATGGATGAAGTAATTTTAATATTCCAGTTAACACTGTACATAAAACTGATTGTGTAGTTTCATCTCCACTAGTGTACTTTGCCATTTCAATATAGTAGTCACAGAAATAGTTCCATGTGAAATCATAGATTGCAGCTCCTGCGTTATTGAATTGGAATTTATCCATGAATTTTTTTACTTCATGAATAGTTTTTTCATATTTTGTTAGAATCCATTTATCTTCTGGTTTTAGATTATCTAGTTTTATTTCTTTTAAGTTTTCAATATTCATTAATGTGAAACGAGATGCATTCCATAACTTATTTATAAAGTTCCATGTTGCTTTGATTTTTTCTTCATCGAATCTCATGTCTGTTCCGCCTGCTACATCTGTTGCGAGATAGTATCTTAGAGAATCTGCTCCATATTTTTCTATCATATCGAATGGGTCAATTCCATTTCCTAAACTTTTTGAGAATTTTCTTCCTTGTTTATCTCTAATAAGTCCATGGATTAGACAGTGTTCGAAAGGTCTTTTTCCTAAAAGTTCTTCTCCTTGGAATGTCATTCTATTTACCCAGAACGGGATAATATCATATCCTGTTACTAATACGTTATTTGGATAATATCTTTTTAACATATCAGTCTTTTCAGGCCAACCAAGTGTTGCGAATGGCCATAATGCACTAGAGAACCATGTATCTAATACATCTTCATCTTGCTTCCATCCTTCTCCTGTTGGTGCTTCTTCTCCTACATAAACTTCATCATCTTTATACCAAGCAGGAATTCTATGTCCCCACCATAATTGTCTTGAAATACACCAGTCATATGTTATTTCCATCCAATGATTCATAGTCTTTTCATAACGAGCTGGGACAAAATGAACTTTTGTATCTTTATCTTTTTGATTTTTAAGAACTTGGTCAGCTAATGGTCTCATCTTAACAAACCATTGTTTTTTAATCATTGGTTCTACCATTACTCCTGTTCTTTCACTATGTCCTACTTCATGAACTATTGGTTCAACTTTTATTAATAAGCCAGCTTCTTCTAAGTCTTTTAATAATTCTTCACGACATTTTTCTCTAGTCATTCCTTGATATTTTTCAGGACAATTTTCATTCATTGTCGCATCGTCATTCATGATTTGGATTCTTTCTAGATTATGTCTATTTCCAACTTCAAAGTCGTTAGGGTCATGAGCTGGAGTAATTTTAACTGCTCCTGTTCCTTTAGTCATATCAGCATGTTCATCTGTAATTACTGGTATTTTTTTATTTACAATTGGAAGTATAACATTCTTTCCTACAAAGTCTTTATATCTTTCATCTTCTTCATTTACAGCTACTGCTGTATCTCCAAATAATGTTTCTGGTCGTGTTGTTGCGACATCTATAAACTTATCACTATCTTCTAACTTATATTTTAAATGATAGAAAGCACTTTTTTCTTCTTTATAAATAACTTCCTCATTTGATAGAGCTGTTTGTGCAGCTGGGTCCCAGTTAATTATTTTTTCTCCACGATAGATTAAGCCTTTATTATAAAAGTCTATAAATACTTTATTAACTGCTTTTTTCATTCCATCATCTAGAGTAAATCTTTCTTTTGAATAATCTAGAGATATACCTAATTTTGACCATTGAGCTCTTATTAAATCAGCATGTTCTTTTGTCCAAAGCCAACATTCTTCAAGAAACTTTTCTCTTCCTACTTGATGTTTTTCTTCTCCTCTATCCTTTAATCTCTTAACAACTTTTGCTTCTGTTGCGATTGCGGCATGGTCCATTCCTGGTAACCATAAAGCATCATAACCTTCCATTCTTTTGTATCTAATAATTATATCTTGAATTGTTACATCCCAGGCATGGCCTAAATGTAGAACTCCTGTTACATTTGGAGGAGGAAGGACTATACAGAATGGTTTCTTACTTGTATCTCCAGATTTAAAGTAATTCTTTTCTTTCCATGTTTCATATTTGTTTTGTTCTACTTCATCATGATTATATTTTTTTTCCAACATTTTCATCAACTTCTTTCTGATATCTTTTATATTTTTTTCTAATTTCATTTACAATATCGGTTATTCCACTAATTTGTTCTGGTTCATCTTCTTCAAACGTTAAGGAATAAGCACCAACTAAATTTTTATTTAAAAAATCCATTTTATTATATTCCATCCAAGTTAACTGTCTTTCTGTTATTCTTCTTGGAATATAAAATATTGTTATGTCATTAACACCTAATTCTTTTACTATTAAATGACCTTGATTTGCTAATTCTAATGGTGCATCTTGATAGTCGCCTAGGCTAAAGTTATAACCTAATTTAAACTTATCTGAAAAGTCTTGAAAGGCTTCTAAATGGTTCTTAATTATTCCTTTTTCATATTTATCTTGAATAATTTTTTCTTCATCTGGTATTATTATGACCTTTCCTTGTTCATGCATTATAATCACCTTCTAATTCTTTTAAAACATCTTCCCAGGTATTGACTCGTGTAATACCTTTTTCATCTAAATCTTTTTTGGATATTTGTTTATTGTGCCAAGCAGTAAATAATATTTTTTTATTAGTATGGAGATTAGATAATTTATCATCAATTGAAATGTCTCCTTTAATTAGTTGTTTATTAGTTGTGAATATATATTTACTAGGATCAATAAATGGTAAATTTTCTCTTAAATAATTATATTTATTTTTTAGATTGTTGGCACTTGAATCTATTTTATCTTTCCAGAGATAAGATGTTACTATATAGATATCATATTTTTTATTTAACTTTTCTAATACTTTATAACAATTTCCTTTTAAAGGACAATCTTCATATAAATTTTTTGTACTTAAGAATTCATAGAATTCATTTTTTCTATCCTTTACTAGGTTTTGAAGATAGAAGTCTGTTTGGTCTTCTAATTTGTAATCTGTATTTAAAAATTCATTTATGTAGTCTAGTATTTTGGGGTCTGTTATACAGTTGTCCATATCAACTAGTAATGTTTTCATAATAGCCTCCTTTCTAAAAACTAAAAAACTATTCATCCAAAGGACGAATAGTTCGTGGTACCACCTTAATTTATACTTAAAGTATCTTAATATTTATAACGGAATTATCCGGAATTATTTACTTTGTTTCAATAATTATGTTCCTCTGCTACCTTCAATATCCTTGTTTATTCATTTACACCTACCATGAACTCTCTAGAAAACAGTAAATATTTACTCCTCAGATTCATCACATCTGGTTTTGATTATATATCATTTTTTGGGATTTATCAATATTTTTTGATTTTTTATGTTGTCCAGATAGTTTTTTTCTTCATTATCCATGTATCCTTTAAATATAATCTTATTTATTTCTGAATGATTGAATACACAAATTGTATCTGATCTTAATATTCCTTCTGGATACATACAACCACAGTAATCAAATACATGATTTGGATAATCATTAGTACTTACTAAGTAACCAGTTACCATTAATTTCTTTTTACCACCATTTAGAAGTACTATACTACCTAAGGGTAATAATTCTTTATTCATCGTCATCACCTCTATAGAAAAAATCATCTTCTTCATTGTAGAATTTATTTATACTATTTTTATCTCGTGATGCATGATATGGAGTATTATCTTCTATTTCTTTTAAATTTTGTTGATTAATTGTAGAGTTTTTTGATGCGAATGATTCATTTTGATTAATACTATTTGATGTATCATATGTTCCTTCTAGTTGTAGTTCTTCTTCACTATTTCTATCATCATAATACATTTTTCTTTTTCTATTATCTTTGTATTTTTTATCATCAATAATTACTGCACCTAGAGCACCTGTTATTCCTGCGGCTGCTATTCCTAAGCCAATTGGTACTGTATTATATGAACTAGATGTTGTTTCTGTGGGTTGTTGTGCTACTGGAGGTACTGTTGTACTACTCATGCTTTGAGTCAGACTTTTGCTTAAATTAGTATCATATTTATTTTCGATTGCGCTTAATCTATCTGAAATTGAATTTATAGCATTTTGTCCAGTATTATTTTCTTTTACAGCATTTAATTCTTCACGTAGAGACGCTACAGTATTTGCATCTTCCCTACTCATATCATATCTTGCCATATATCTATCAGATAAATTTTGTCCATTTTCAGTGTTAGATGAAGCAAATGATGATACTTTTGAACCAGTTTGTTCTTGTCTCCATACTGACATATCTCTTGATACTAAGTCTTCTTTTTCTGAAGTACTTAAATTTAAATTATCATATTTTTTTAAGAGTGAATTTTTCCACTCATCTGATGATGAATAATTAGTTGGATATTCATTTGCAGTATTTGTAACCATATAGTCTTTTATTGAATCATCAAGATTATTATTAAAGTCATTAATATTATTAGAAATATTAATAGTATTATTTTTAGATAATAATGAATTTATCTTACTACTAGAAGTAGTGTCTTTATAGATTGTTGATAAATCTTTTATATCATTAGATGTGACTTCTTCAACATTAGAAAATCTTTCTAATGTACTATTAAGGGCATCTTTTAGATTAGTTATTTGTTTTTTTGTACTTTCTAATTTCTCATATAGTTTATTAATAGAATCTTTGTAGGAAGTTATACAATTACCATGTTCTAAATTAGTTGTGGTAATTAGATTTTCTATATCTTCAAAGTAAGTTGTTAAGTCAGTATTATTAATGCAATTTTCGACTGATGTTAGAGTATCAAGTGAAGTTGATATTCTTTCTAAGTCGATGCAACCAGTATATCCTTGTGCCATATTGATCTCCTATAATGTCTTAGCAAGTTCTAATCTTGCTTCTAGACTTTTTATTCTTCTATTTGTTGTTTCTTTTGATAATTTTTTTTCTTCTGCAATTTTATCTTCTATTGCAGTAATTAACTGATTCTTTTCAATTTTCTTTTGTTCAGATGATGAGTTTTCTACTTGTAGTTTTATATTTTCAAGGGTACTTTTTATTTCATCTATATTATTTAATATATTTATTGCCATTTCATTAGCAGGAGTTGCTCCCATAATATTTATTGATGATTTATCAAGTCCTCCATTAATTGTTTCATATTTTATATTTTCATATATTACTGGATTCATATATGAATTAAAATCTGTATATATATCATTTATTTTATCAGTTAATTTATCAGGATTAATGATTTCTTTTGAATCAGTTTTCCAAGTTATCCAATCTACTTTAGACATATTAACACCTTACCTTTATTCTATATTAATTATAGGAAAATATGAGTGTTAAGTCAAATAAAAAAAAGAAAGCTTAAGCTTGCGCTTCGCTTTCTTTTTCTTTATTAATTTCGGTTACTTCTTTTTTTATTTCATCAATTGATAGTTTTAACATATGATTAAAGCCATCATGTTCAGCCGTCTTGTATCCTTGATAACAAATTTTTTCAATTTGGTCATGATTAAAGCCAATTATTTGATCTTGCCTTATTATACCTTCAGGGTATGTACAGGCACAATAGTCATACATTTTCCCTGTTGAATCAATCTTTTTTCCATTTTCATATAACTCACCTGTTGGAAAGATACAATATCCTGTAATCATTAACTCTTTTTTTCCACCTTTTAATAAAACTACTGTTCCAATTGGTAAAAATTTTTCTTCTTTTTCCATTTTTACTCCTCCCTATTTATTGTAAGTCAGCGAGTTCTTCGCTAGATCTTGCATCATATTTTTCTTCATTATTAGATGTGGCTTGATAACTATAGTCATCATCGTCATCTAAATAGTTTTCTCCATTTGCTGTATCTTCATCATATTGTATATCTACTGAATCATCTCCAGACCATTCATCTGTATCAAATTCATCTTCATCGTCTTCACCGTTGTCATTATTGTGCTTTCTATCCATGTATGCTTTTGCACCTATTCCAGCTGCTGCTGCTGCACTTAAGCCTGCGGCAATTGGGATAACTGCACTTGAGCCACTACTACTTGATGTAGTTGTAACTGGTGATGGTGATGTTGGAATCTTAGTAACTTTACTTCCTTTAATAACGTCTTCTATTGAAGTTGTTCCTTCTGTTAGAGCTCCAGTAAGACTTGAATCAGTACCTGTCGTTCCATCAATTGTTCCATCCATCATATTTCCTGTTGTATTACTTTGTCCTGGTGTATAACCACTTGGACTTGACGTATAACCATTTGTTCCTGTATATCCTCCACCTGTATGGATTGTATTTGTAGAACCGTTTGTTGCTTCGTTTCCATTTCCTGTATTTGATGGTGGTGTAGTTATAGATGTTGTTGGATCTTTAGCTGTAGGTGTTATTGGGTCTTTAGTTGTAGGTGTGTCTGATGCATTAGATGGTGTTGATGGTGTAACAGAATTATCTTTATTCGTATCTGGCGTTGGATTTGGATCTTCTTGTTTAAACTGTGTTGTGCTTGTTCCTGGGTCAGGTGTTGGACTTGGACTTGGATTTGGTGATGGACTTGGATTTGGGGATGGACTTGGATTTGGATCAGGTGTTGGATCTGGGGCAGGATTTGGATTTGGTGTTGGAACAGGTGTATCCTTTTCCACTTTAACTTTAGTGTCTTTTACTTTATCTGTTGAATCTTCAAGATTTATTCTTGCTTGAAACATTTGATTTGCTTTTGTATCTTCCGCTGCTGAATTATATGCTGCAGCAGCTCCAATAATATCTCTCGCAACTGTTTCAGCATTCGCAACTCCATTAATTCCAAGAGTTGATACACCATATTTAGCCTCTGCTGCTACTGTTTTTATTGGTGTTACTACTATATTTTTTCCTTCTTTTAGTCCGTTTTTTGCTGTTTCTCCTAATGAAAATTTAGTTTCCTCTGCTGCGTGTGCTCCATCCGGCTGAATAGTCTTATGAGTTGCCTCATTTACATTTGATTTAAATTGATTCCATGATTCACTAACTGAATTTTTTATTCCATTTGTCGCTAAACTTTCACCTTTTTCACGGAAACTTCTTGATACTGGATCGTTGTATCCTTGAAATTCAGTACTACCTTTTATACCTATCTTGGTTGATTTTATATTTTCAAGCTCAGTTTGTGCATTGACTTTATTTGTCATTGCAGTTTCAAACTTATTTTTAGCTTGGTCTATCATTCCATTTGTATATCCGTTCTCTGGATTGGTTGCCTTTTCCAATTCCGAAGCTGCATTTTTATATTCATTTTCATAAAATTCGGCTTTACTTTCTGCTAACTTTGTTTGTCTTCCTTTTTCAATATGTTCTCCAAGTTTTCCCATTGCATATGCAGTTAACGCTTGTTCTCCCCCTTGTATAAATCCATCTTTTATTGCTGTTGCAAATGTATTACCACTTCTCAAGGAATTCTGTGTTCCTGAACCTATTCCTCCTAGTCCTGCAATAATTGTATTTGAATTTGTTGATGATGCCAAAAATTTTGTAAATGTAGTTGCATTACTTGCACCTGCAGCATATCCGCTTAATAATCCACCCATAGCTAGGTATCCTGTTGCAACTCCTGCACCTTTACATAGATTTGATAAACCACTGTCAGATGTAATAAGACTATACTTGCTTATTCCTGTTGCATCATTTAATGCTCCAAAGGCCATACCAGATAAATCTTTTTCAACAAAATCAGCTACTGCGTCATTTGTATGAGTTCCTGCAATCTTATCAACCAGTGTTGTAAATCCACCGCCTACTATAGCTACAGGGCAGTCAACAAAAACTGCTTCAAAAGCTGAAACGAATCCTTCTCCAAACTTTGATAAAACCATTCCTCCTGTTGCAAAGCCCGTAAGGAATGGATGCTCTTCTGTTTGTTTTGCATAGTCATCAGCGGATTCTTTTTTTTGATTAATTAAATTAATCACACCGGTAGATTCTTCCCCACCTAAAATAACTTCGTTGATGCCATCAAAATATGAATCAAGTGCATTATCTGGTATTGATATTTCTGTATTTACTAATGTTTGACTTAATTCATGAACAGCACTTTGCATATTTTTTCTTCCATTTTCTACTGTATTACTTGAAATGCCAGATAATTCATTGATTACATAATCTACTTTTTTATCATCTTTGTATAGATTTGACCTTCCTGTCCAGTAACCATTACCTGGCAAATATTTTTGCCAACTCATATTTTACTACTCCTTTCTATTTTTCACTATCTGTGAAACTTGTCTTTATAGTGCTTGCATCTGCACCTTTATTTTGACAATCAGATTTAGCAGTTGACTCTGCTATTTCATTATACTCACGCTGTTTAATATTAAATTCGCTTACTATTGGTTCATATATTTCTTCTATTAATTGTTCATTTATTTTTTCAAATCCGCCAGAAAGACTGTCTGCTGCCTCATTAATAACAGGCTCCATTGTTGCATCTTCTACAGACAGCATATTTCCGTCTGCATCAACCGATACATTTCTTAGAGCTTTTTGAACATTTTCAACTTCCTCTTTTAATACAGCATTTACATGTTTAATAGCATTAGACACTGCTTCTGGGTCTGCATATGTTTCTTTAGCGTTTTCTGCTGTTATCGGAGATGATTTAACATCCTCAGTTTTAGTCGTTGTTGTTCCATCTGCTGCAGTTTCTGTTGTTGTTTTTTTACCAGTTGCTGTGTATATTTTGCAAAATTCTAGACTCTCAGCCATTTTTTCACTCTCCCTTTATTCTTATGCAATGCATAAGAAACAGAGAAATGTTTATTTCTCTTCTTCCTATACATTGCATATTGCAATGTATTTATTATTGTTCTTGATCATAAGCTAATGCTTGTTCAACTGCTAATCTTAAGTTTGTTGCAGATAATTTCATATCTTCCATAGCTGCTGGAACATCAGCACCATAATAACTTTCCCAGTTAGATCTAACTGTATCTGACCAAGTAGTTTGAATTCCATCAGGAATTGTTGATTTGATTGCAGCATCTAATGTTTGCATATTTTCTTCCATTGTTGATACAATGCTGTCGATTTGAGTTGCATCATCTGTTGCTGCTCCTGGATTAATTGTAATATTCATATATACATAATCTCCTTTCTATATTTTATACTATTAGTGCATTCCAGATTTTAAGTCTCCAATCATAGTACCAAACTTAGTAGTTTGTAGACCCATATATCCTTCTGCTTCTTCAATTGTTTGTGTAAGTTTGTTTAAAGTATCTTGTTTAGCTTGAAATTTAGCTAATAGATCATTTGCTGGATCCCCTTGAATATCTCCACTAGTGATTTCTTCGATTAAACTTGTTAATCTTGCTAGATTTGATTTGTATTCTTGACCAGCTGTTTCTAATGCATTTTTTAATTGATTTAATGCTGATTCATCAACGTGAATTACTGCCATATTCTTTTCACCTCCTATTGTTTCTTAGAATATGTTTCAATGTAAGACCGAACCCATATCCTATAAATTAATTCTAATATTTTTTTTCTTTTTAATCAAGTATTTTGAATTAATATATACACTTTTATGACAATAAATAAAATTTTCATATTATTATTTTTTTACACATATTTATTAATGAAGCATATTTTATATTAGATATGGATAAGGGGTTGATGTTATGAGTAACAATAATTGTATTAGAAATTTACTTAAATATATTGCACTACTTCAAGATAATTCCAGTAAGACTTGTAATAGTTTATGTTCTAATAATTACAATACTCGCGTTGTACAGTTATATAAGAAAAATGGAGATTTACTAAGCATTAATTCTTCTAACTATTTTAGAATTATGTATGTATGCGGTAATTGTTGTACTTTACTTTTACTTAGCAATAATTCTTCTTCATATAGTTCTTTAGGTGAATATGTTACTATTGATTGTAATTGTATAGGTTGTGTTCGTTGTGTTGAAGATATATCTATTACTGGAATTTAGAAAGGAGGGATAAAATGAGTTGTAATTCTAATGAGAATTGTAACAGTTGCATTTATGATATTTTGAAAAAGATATTATTACTGCAGAAACAAGATTTTGACAATGACAACTATATCGGTTGTGATAAACCATATTTAGGTCCTATTACTACTTCTGTTTGTTATAATACTAGACCAATAATGTTATATAATTGTTGTACTGGTAATCCTTGGAGTTTTACTGCTACTGTAAATAGTGAATCTGTTACTAGTAATATATTTAGAGTAGAAAATTGTGATGATTGTTGTTGTACATGTAGATTACTTACTTATAATTCTAGTTCTAATCAATACACTAGTACAAATGAGTTTGTAACAATAGATTTAAGTTGTTGTGGGGCAATTAAATGTTTAAGTGATACTTATGTTGACTTATGTGCTTAATATAAAAAAGATATCCTAATTTGGATATTTTTTTAGTTCTACTATTTCATTTATTTTTATTAAATCATTATCTAAAGTAGTAATTGTTTTATTAGTTCTTGACACTAAATATGTATAGTATTCTTTATTATTTGTTTTTATATATACTTTTATATTATATGGGTAACCTGTACTTTTAAATATTGATGATAATGTTTCTTCTATATTACTGGGTGTTTTTATTTCTACTGATTCATTTACATTGTCCTTATTAATATAACAATAATTTTTATTATTATTTATTTGTTTATTAATATTATTTTTGTATATTTTAGGTAATTTTTTCATCTACATTTCTCCTTTATATATTTTATGAATTTTGTTAATAAAAATACTAATGTTTTGATATAATATTAGAGGAGGAGGTAATTAGTATAAAATATAAAATTAATTATGGGATATTAGTACCAATTATTCTTTTATCTATAATTAGTATTATTACTATATATAGTGCTTTAACTTATACATCACCTACTGTTGGTAATTTAGCTATAAAACAAGGTATGTGGTATGCTATTGGATGGGTTCTTGTATTTATTTTATTAAAGTTAAAGAATGAATATTTATATCAGCATACATGGTTTTTATATATATTTGGATGTTTATTATTATTAGGATTACTTTTATTTGCTGATCCTATTAATAATAGTAGATGTTGGTATACTATACCTGGTATTGGTAGTATTCAACCTAGTGAGTTTATGAAGATATTTTTGATGCTTACTTTAGCTACTATGATTCATAATTTTAGAAGTGATTATGATAATCCTACTATGTTAGATGAATTTAAGTTTATTTTAAAGAGTTTTGGTATTGTACTTATTCCATCTATTCTTACTTTTTTACAACCTGATACTGGATGTGTATTAATGTATTTAGTTATTTACTTTTCTATGATGTTTGTTAGTGGTATTAGAATGAGATGGTTTTTAATAGGTTTCTTAATTGTATTTGTATTAGGTGGTACTTTTTCTGCTATATATTTCTTTAAGGAAGATTTATTTATTAAGTTATTTGGTAGTTCAATGTATTATAGACTTGAACGTGTTATTAATTGGCAAGATGGTTCTGGGATGCAACTTGAAAATGCTTTAGCAGCTATTGGTTCTGCAGGATTTTTCGGTCATGGATTTAATCATACTCCAATATATTTTCCAGAGTCTTCTACAGATTTTATATTTGCTGTGTTTGCATCTAATTTTGGATTATTTGGAGTTATCATTTTAATGGGAATTATAATTTTATTAGATGTAAATATAATAATGCTTACTAGAAGAAAGATACATGATACTGATAAGTTTATTATTGCAGGAATTATTGGTATGCTTTTATTTCAACAAATACAAAATATTGGTATGACTATTGGTTTACTTCCAATTACAGGTATTACTCTACCTTTTGTTTCTTATGGAGGTTCTAGTTTATTATCATATATGTTGATTGTTGGAGTGCTACTTAATATTTCATTTAAGAGGGCTACTAATTATAAGTATAGGTAAAATAAAAAATTACGTTTTGTGACGTAATTTTTTTTATTATTTATTTTCATCTAGGACTGATTCATAAACTTCTTTTAATTTTTCCCCTATTGTTTTTATGTCACGTTCTTTGGCAACTTTATATGCTTCTTCTGTAAGATCTGGTAGTTCATTTGTTACTATCTTTTTTATTTTTTCTTCAAAGCCATCTACATCTTTTGCTTTATAAACATTTACTCCATCTTCTAACCAATCTTCAAATATTGGGATATCTCTAATTAATGCTTTTGTTTTACAAGCACAGGCTTCAATAATTGGTATTCCTTCTGTTTCTTCATATGTTGGGAATATGTATAAGTCACAACCATTCATAGCTTCAATTATTAAGTTTTGTTCTACATAACCTGCAAAATGTAAGTTATCTAATTTTGTATTAACTGCTTCTCTTACATCTTTTGTTGCGGCACTTAATGGACTGTAACCAAACCAAATAAATTTATATTCAGGAAGTCTTTTAGCTAGTTCTACAAAGTCTACTATTCCTTTTCTTTCTATATATAAACCAATACCGATAATTACTTTATCTTCTTCTTTTAAATTATATCTATTTCTAAATGTTTTTCTTAGTGATTTATCACATTTAAATTTTTCTAATTCTATTCCATTAGAAATTGCATATATTTTTTTCTTTATACCATACCCTTCTAGTAATCTTTTTGAATATGGTGTTGGTGTTATTATGACATCTCCTAAGTTATAACATTTTATTAGCCATTTTTTAAAGGCTGGGGATATTTGTTTGCAAAAGATAAATCCATTCTTAAAATCTTCTTCTGTTGAATGGGCATGATAAACAATTTTTTTACCTTGTTTTTTTGCTATTTTTGCAAGGGCATATGAATTTGGCCCATAAAAATTTACATGTAGTATGTCGTATTCATCTTTTATACTTGTTGTATATGGTATTCCTACGCTTTCAAGTGCTTTTTCTTGATGTATTATTGCTTTTCCTAACCCACTTTTAGAAAATAGTTTTTCTCCTTCTGTATATAGGCATACTTTCATAATTTCATCTCCATCTTTTCCTCCTTCATTATATATTAGTGAACAAAAAAAAACAAGACTTGCTTGTTATTAGTCTTGTGGTGCTCCACATTTTGAACAAATGTGTCCTTCTACTTTAGCTCCACAATTATAGCAGAACTTGTTTTTCTGGTTAATATTAAAACTAGTTGATGATATCTCATTTAATTTTCTAATTGAAATTGTATATAATATTATAATAAATATTATAAATACATATACTAAAATTTTTATATTTGACATTAAGCAATAATCATATATACCGTGTAAAATTGTTGGTATTATTATACTAAGTGCTATATTTCTTTTTTCTAATTGGTTATTTTCTTTTGATTGAAATTTTTTTGCTAAACATAAGTAATAGCCCATAAATATTGCATCACAAGCGTGTCCTGGTACTGCAGATAACGCTCTCATTAACGCTGTTGTGAAATTTCTTGTTCCAAATACGTAAATTATATTTTCAAAGAATGCAAATCCTAAAGATACAAATACTGAATAGACCATGATATCGAATATTTCATCAAACTCTTTATTATTATAGCCTTTAAAATATACCATGACCCATTTGCATAGTTCTTCTACTAGTGCAACTCCTATAAATGAATATAGTAGTATATCAAGAAATGAACTATCTTTTGTAAATTCCATAAATGGAAAAAATACCTCTAATATATCTGATACTCCAATAACTAAGAAGCAAGAAACTATTCCTAATAAAAAAAACTGAATTAATAATGTGAATGGTTCTTTTTTCCTGTCTTTACGATAGACAATCATGAGAATTATTATTACTGGGAGTGCTGCTAAAAAGAATAAAATCGATGTCATATCAAAGCCAATCATTTATCATCACTCCTATCTAGTCATAGTATATCATGATTTATTTAATTTAGTATTTTTTTGGAGGATTTATTTTTTTGATTGACACACTCAATTTAAAAACAAAAAAAGCAATCAAACGATTGCTTTATGTCTAAATGGTGTCCTGGAGGCGACTCGAACGCCTGACCGATCGCTTAGAAGGCGATTGCTCTATCCAGCTGAGCTACCAAGACATTTCCAACTGACATCTACGATTATACAATAAAAGCACTTGTATTTCAAGTACTTTTTTCAAATTTCCTATATATATTTTCATTCATTTGTAATCATATCTACTCTTTTTGAATTAGTTTCGAAGCAAACTACGTTTACATTATAGTTATCAAATACTGAGTAAGCTATTGTTTTCATTATATTTTTTGATACTTCATCATTACTATCTATTAAATATTCATTGAAGTTTAGATACAAGACATTTCCTTCTTCTCTATAATTAATTAGCTTGGCATTATCATTTAAATAACTAATTAAATTATTATTATTTTCTTTTAATTCATCTATTATTATTTCTATCTTTTCTCTTGTATCATTTAAATACTTTGTGACTGGTACAAAATAGGTTTTATTATCAATCTTATCTACATAATATATAACTACTCTATTTATATCATATCTACTATTAAATAAAAATTCATTATTAATTCCTATATTTTTATTTAATACTTCGTTATATCCTTCTATTGGTTTTCCTTCAACTTGTAGCATTATATTATCTATATCTTTTATCTCTAATAATGAATATACTAGACCTGTTATGACAAGTTGTTTATTTGCCGTACTTAAAAACTCTTTTGATAAGTCAACTATTAAGGTATTGTTTTCTAATTTATAATTTAATATCTTTGTATTTTTTGGGATATATGTTTTTAATCCTACTGGGGTTTTATTATTAGTTATTGTTAGATATTTAATTATACTTTCTATTTCTTTATTTTTTTTATTATTTATAAATACTTTTGTTTTTACTAGTAAGTTATTTTTATTTAATAAATATATATTGTTTGTAGTTAGATTTGTTATATCATCTATTTCTACGTTTGTTCTTAAGACATTAGAATTAGAAGTTGTTTTTAATGTGAATATTGTTAATATTATGAACATTGTAATTGTTGTATTAAATATTTTTTTTATTATTTTAGTACGCATTTTATCACCTAAATAATTGTATGAAAAAACGTACTAAAAAAGTACGTTAAATAGATATTTCATTTAGTTTTAATAATTCTACGACTGCTGCTGCTCTTCCCTTTACTCCTAGTTTTTGCATTACATTAGAGATATGATTTCTAACTGTCTTTTCTGAAATATTTAGTTTATCTGAAATATCTTTTGTTGAATAGTTATCAATTAATAAATTAAATATTTCTTTTTCTCTAGGAGTTAAAATATTATTCATTTAATCACCTAAAATATTCTATGATGCTATTTATATTTAGTGTGGGTTATTGTTTTTGAAATTTTACTGTTATATTTAATTTTTGATCGTTATTATTTTGAATTGCTCTCATTATGTTGTTTGCAAGTTGTTTATTTTGTTCTTTAGAGATACATACTGCTTCTACATCTTGATTATCTATTTTTATGAAGCAATCTAGGTTTAAGTCTTTTTTTATTACTTTTTCTATTTTTTCTTCTCTTCCTTGGACTTCATTTAAATATTTTAATTGTTCATAAATATTATTTTTTTCTTCTGTTTTTATTGTTGCCTCTGTCAGTTGTGTTTCTAGTTTATCTTGTGTTTCTTTTCTTGTTTCTTCTAAACTTACTCTTAGTGCTTTAAGTGAGTTTTCTTCTTCTATTTGAGCTGTTGGTTCTTCTTTTGTTTCTTTTACTGTTATATTTTCTAAGATATTGCTTGGTAATGTTACGTAGTATACCCCTAGAATTAATATTAAACAAAAAAGGGTAAAGAACCATAAATTACTTTTATTAATCATTAGTGATTCCTCCAATCATTAAACTTTATGATAAAAAAAATAGAATATGCGAGATATTCTATTTAATTAACTTTTGTTCCACAATTTGGACAGAAGATATCACCGTCTGTTAGTTTACTTCCACAATTAGGACAGAATTTATTTGTGTTTTGTTGAACATTTATTGAACTAGGTATATCACCTAATGTTTCTATTGGTTTACTTTGTGTAAGATTTTGATTTACTACTTCTTGATTTTGTGTGTTATTCATTTGTTCTGTTTGGTTAACTTTAGATTGTTCGGTATTTTGATTATTATTTGCATAATTTGTTGTTTGGTGTCCATTAGTGTTAATATTACTATTTTTATTTACATTTAATGTATCTAATATGAAATCCATTACTGGATCTTTTTCTTTATTTTTACCAATATATTCTGATTTACCAAACGCTAACATTGGTAATGTTATTTCTGGGAAAAATACTGTTAATATTCCAAATGATTTATCTTTTCCAAAGCTTTTTGCTAAACTTAGGGAATATACTACATTGAAATATAATGAGTTTAGACTAACTAGCCATGATAATGATATCACTACAAAGTTGCCTTCAAGTACTTGCTTTATAAATAAATATAGTGCTTGTACAACTAGTAATTCTATTACCCAATATGGGCTTAATCCTACTACTTCGCAAAGTGTCCATTTATTATAGAATGGGATAAGTGCTTTCCATCCTTCTTCATTTGCTTTTGTTAATATTTTCCAATTACTTATTACAATTATTACTAAAATTGCTATAACGATTGCTAAAACAATTAGAAAAAAGCCTATTGCTAATGATGCTATTAGCGCAGTTAAACTTGCCATATACTACTACTTTTTTATCCTTTCTACAGCTTTCATTAATCCTAGTTTACCATATGGATATGTTAATGCTCCTTGCATATAGGCAATGTATGGTGCTCTTACTGGTCCATCACATGATAATTCTATTGATGAACCTTGAGTAAATGAACCACTTGCCATAACAATTTTATCTACATAGCCTGGTGTTTCTACTGGTTCTACAACTGCATCAGCGTCTATTGCTGAACCTTCTTGTATACCTCTCGTAAATTCAATTAATTTATTTGCGTCTCTAAATATTATATTTTGAACTATATCTGTTCTTGGTTCTTTATATGTTGGTTCTACTTCGTAGCCTAATTTTTCTAATACTCTACTTGTTAGAACTGCTGTTTTTAGAGCTGATGCTACTACACTTGGAGCCATATATATACCTTGTAATATTTGTCTATTGATACCTAAGCTTGGTCCTACTTCTCTACCTTCTCCTGGTAATGTTAATCTTTCTGCTGCTAGTTCTACTAAGTCATGGCGACCAGCAATATATGCACCATTAGGAGCAATACCTCCACCTAAATTTTTTATAAGTGAACCTACCATTATATCAGCACCTACTGCAGTTGGTTCTTTTTCACTTACAAATTCACAATAACAGTTATCTACCATTACTATTATATTTTTATCTATTTCTTTTATTAATTTAATTACTTTTTCGACTTTATGAATATCAATACTTTTTCTTGTTGAATAGCCTTTACTTCTTTGGATTTCTATTACTTTTACTTTGTTATTTTCTAAGTATTCTTTTATTTTTTCATAATCAAAGTCATTGTCTACTAATTCTATTTGATCATATTTTACTCCAAAACTTTGAAGAGATGAGCTATTTTCTTTTATTCCTATTACTTCATCTAATGTATCATATGGTTTTCCACTAATACTTAATAGTTTATCTCCTGGTCTTAATAGTGCAAAGAAACATACATTAAGTGCATGAGAACCTGATATGAATTGATTTCTTACTAAGGCATCTTCTGCTCCTAGAACATCTCTAAATACTTTTTCTATTACTTCTCTTCCATAGTCTCCATAACCATAACCTGTTGTTTGATTAAAACATGATTCAGAAACATGATTTTTATGAAAAGCATTTAATACTTTTAAACTATTATAATTACATAGTTCATCTATTTTTTCAAATTCATTTAAACATTCTTTTTCTGATTCGTTTATTAGTTCTACTGTTTCATTACTTATTCCTAATTCGTTATACATTTTTCCACTTCTTTCTAATTATTATATTTTCCACCATCTACTCTAATTATTGTATCATTTATATATGATGCTTTTGTACTTGATAAAAACATTACAACTTTACTTATTTCTTCTGGCTCAGCAAATCTTCCTAGTAAGATTTTTTTATTTTCTTCTTGAATTTGTTCTATACTTAAATCTTTATTCATTGGTGTTTTAACCCAACCTGGACAAATACAGTTAACTGTAATGAATGGAGCAAGTTCTCTTGCAAAGTTATGAGTTAGAGAAATTACTCCTGCTTTTGAGGCATCATAGTCACAACTTTCTGGATAATATGTGTCTATGGCATTTGTAGATGAGATATTTATTATTTTACCACATTTTTGGTCTAACATCACGCGTGATGTATATTTACTTACTAAATATGTACCAATTAAATTGACATCTAGTACTCTTTTAAATTCTTTAATATTTTTATCCATTAATAAGCTATCTCTGCTTACACTAGCATTATTTACCAAAATATCAATTCCACCAAATACTTCTACTATTTTATTAATCATTTCTTCTACTTCTTCTTCTTTTGAAATATCACATTTTATTACAAGTGTTTCTACATCATATTTTTCTTTTATTTCTTTTTCTAAAGAAAGTGCTTCATCTTCATGATGACAGTAATTTATTACAACATTTACTCCGGCTTTTGCGAAGTCTTCTATACAGCTTTTCCCAATACCTCTATTACTTCCTGTAACTAGTGCTACCTTTCTTTTCATATTATCAGCTCCAATTTTCTTCTAAGTTTTTTATATATATTTCCAATTCTTTTTCTTTTGCATTTACTAATGCTGAATATACTTTACCTTCTTCTACATAAATTACTGTCGGTTCTTCTATATCATCTCTTGAATACTGTAATTTAGTCATTATTTTTAAATAGTTTGATGCTTCACTACTATCTATTATTTGATAATCTAATCTTTTATTATTAAGGACATTTGTTACTTCTTTTAAATTCTTTTTATCTTTATTAGTAACGATTATAAAGAATGTTTCTTTATTTTCTATTCTTTTTATTATTGGTGGGTCATTACTATCATTAAATTTATTTATAAAGATAAATACTGCTGGTATAAAAAATAATAGTACTACTGCTATTCCAAATATAAATCTTTTTTTTAATTCATTTGCTTCTTCTGACATATTTTCACCCGATTAATTATTCTATTATATTAGTATTTTATCATACATTTTTCATATTAAAAAGAAAGAGTTTATTTTACTCTTTCTACTTTAATATATGCTTCTTCGTCGTTTAAATCATATTTATCTTTTAGGTCTATATCTTTTATTAATTCGTCTCCTAGAACTTCTCCCATAACATAATCTTTATATTTAGTTAACATTCTTTCTATTTTATCTGTTCCATTATAGTATACTTTAATATGATCTGTTATTACGAAGTCTGCATCTTTTCTTAGTGATTGTACTTTTCTTACGAATTCACGAGCAAGGCCTTCTAATATTAAGTCATCTGTAAGTTCAGTGTCTAGTACTACTATTGTTCTATTGTTACTAGTTGATGCATATCCTTCTTTTTGTTTAATAGAAATTAGTGTGTTTTCACTGTTTAATTCAAAGTCTTCTCCTGCTAGTTTTATTGTAAGTCCTTTTTCTGAAATTTCACTTATTTCATTACTTGTTAGTTTAGATATAGCTTCTTGTAGTTCTTTAATTTTTGGACCTAGTGTTTTACCTAATACTTTGAAGTTTGGTTTTACAATGTATTCTAGATATTGAGTCATATCTTCTTTGAATTCTACTTCTTTTACATTTAATTCTTCTTTTATTACTGGTAGTAAGTCACCTATAATTATTTCATCACCTTTTGGTAACATTAATTTACTAATTGGTTGTCTTACTTTTATGTTTACTTCTTCACGAGCAAATCTTCCTAGTGAACATACATCTCTTACTAAATCCATTCTCTCTTCGGCAGTTTCATTTACTAAATCCATATTTTCTACTGGGAAGTTGCTTAAATGAATTGATTCTTCATTTGTAAGTTTTGTATAAATTTCTTCTGTAAGATATGGTGTAAGTGGAGCACATAATTTACATAGAGTAACTAGTGCTTCATATGTTGTTAGATATACTGCTTTTTTACTTTCTGTAAGTTCTGAGTCCCAGAATCTTCTTCTATTACTTCTAATGTACCAGTTTGAGAAGTCATCATTTAAGAATGGTACTATTAATTTAGCTACTTTATTTAAATCGAATTCTTCATAAGCGTCTTTTACGTTTTTAACTAATTTATTTAATTTAGAAATTAACCATTTATCAATTAATTCTCTATCTTCTACATCAATATAATATTCTCTTGGATCAATGTTATCTGCGTTTGCATACATTTCAAAGAATGAATATAGGTTTTTCATAGTTGATGTATATTTTGAATATACTTCTTTTACACCGTTAACACTAAATCTTAATGGAGTCCATACAGGTGATACATATGCCATATAGAATCTTATTGTATCTGCTCCATATTCTGTCATTATTTGAATTGGGTCAATTATATTTCCAACTGATTTTGACATTTTCTTTCCATGTTCATCTAACATCATGTCATTTACAACTACATTTTTAAAACTTGATTCTCCTGAAATGATTGTTGAAATTACTAGTAATACATAGAACCAACCTCTTGTTTGGTCTACTCCTTCAGCTATGAAGTCTGCTGGGAATTGGTCTTTAAATTTATCTTGATTTTCAAATGGATAATGCCATTGTGCGTAAGGCATAGAACCACTGTCGAACCATACATCTAATACATCTTTTACACGAGTCATTTGTTTATGACATTCTGGACAATCTAGGTGTAAATCATCTACATATGGTCTATGTAATTCTACTTTTGTTACATCAACGTCTTCTACTACTTTTTCTTGTAATTCTTCAAGTGAACCAATTACTTCACGATGTCCACAAGAACATTCCCAGATTGGTAATGGGCATCCCCAATATCTATTTCTTGAAATTCCCCAATCAACCATATTTTCTAGCCAGTTAGCGAAACGTTTTGTTCCAACAAATTCTGGATACCAGTTTACTTTTTTATTTGCTTCAATTATTTCATTTTTGTATGCTGTTGTTTTTACATACCATGCTGGTTTTGCATAGTAGATTAATGGTTGTTTACATCTCCAACAATGTGGATAGTCATGTGTTAATTTAATCTTTTTAAATAATTTGTCTTCACTCTTTAAATATTTAATAATATCAATTTCAAGTTCTTTGTCTGTTACTAGGCGACCTTTCCAAGGACCTTCTGTGTAGCAACCATCTTTTCCTACTGGATTTATAAATGTTATTCCATTTTCACGACATACTCTGTTATCGTCTTCACCATAAGCTGGAGCAATGTGTACAATTCCTGTACCATCTTCTGCAGTTACATAATTGTCGGCAAGTACTTGGAATGCTTTTCCTTCTACTTTTGCAAATGGAAGTAGTTGTTCATATTCCATTCCTACTAAATCTGTTCCTTTATATGTTTCAAGTACTTCTGCTTCTTCTCCAACAACCTTGTCTTTTAAACTTTCTGCTACTATGAATTTATATCCTTGAGAATCAACTTTTACATAAGTTAAGTCTGGGTTTACACATAGTGCTAGGTTTGCCATTAATGTCCATGGTGTTGTTGTCCAAACTAAGAAATATACATCTTCGTCTTTTTTCTTAAATGGAACGATAACTGTATTTACTGAATCTTCTTGGTATCCTTGAGCAACTTCATTTGAACTTAATTCAGTACCACATCTTGGACAGTATGGTAAAACTTTATTTCCATGATAGATAAGTCCTTTTTTATCCATTTCTTTGATTATCCACCATTCTGATTCAATATATTCATTATCACATGTTACATATGGATGTTCACAATCAATGAATTGTCCCATCATATCAGTTACTTTTTTTACTTCATCGATATTTGATGCTGTTTCTTTATTACATTCTTTACAGAAGTTTTCTACTCCAAATTTTTCAATGTCTGATTTAGATTTAAAACCTAGCTTTTTTTCTACATTAACTTCAATTGGTAAACCATGAGTATCAAGTCCTATTTTTCTAAGAACTCTATAGCCATTCATTGTTTTATATTTACAAAAAGCGTCTTTTATAGTTTTTGCGAACACATGATGAATTCCGGGTTTTGCATTAGCATAAATTGGTCCATCATAGAAGACAAAGTTTTTTCTACCTTCTCTATTATCTATACTTTTTTCAAATATATTTTCTTTTTTCCAATACTCTGTATATTTTTTTTCTACTTCACTTGTTTTTCCTTTTTCTAATTCTTTAAACTTCATATATTATCACTCCTTTAAGTTAAAATTACATATGTATAATAAACTACAAATATTAGTAAAAATACTAATCCTTCTTTTTTAGAGATTTTATTATCTTTTGCTGAGAATATAAATAGAAGGACTGCTGATGCTATCATTACTATTAAATCTATGTAACTGAATGCTATTTTTTCTATTCCTCCTAGTATTGCTACTGGAAGTCCTATTACTATACCAATATTGAAAACATTACTTCCTACTACATTTCCTATTGCTATATCATATTCTCCTTTTCTTGTTGCTGTAATACTTGTCACAAGCTCAGGTAGACTTGTTCCTAATGCAATAATTGTTAGGGATATTAATCTTTCGCTTACTCCAATTGCTTTTGCTAAATATGTAGCACTGTCTACTACGGCATTACTTCCAAGTACTATAGCGGCTATTCCACCTATTGTCCAAATAAATGATTTTGAAAGTGACATAGCTGGTTTTTCATCTTGATCTACATCAATCTTCTTTCTACTCATACTTATTAAGTAATATAAGAATACTGAGAAGAATAATAATAGAACTATTCCATCTCCTCTAGTAAAACAATTTACTACATTATTATCAAATATATGATCTGATAATAGAACTGCAAACAATGTTGTAATAAGCATTGTTATTGGTAATTCTTTTTTTACTGTATTATTTTTTACATTTAATGAATGAAACATTGCTGATGCTCCAAGAATTAGTAAAATATTTAATATGTTACTACCTATAACATTACCTAGTACAATATCTCCGCTTCCTGATAGAAGAGATTTTACACTTACTGCAAATTCTGGAGCACTAGTTCCAAATGCTACTATTGTTAGACCTATTAACATTTTTGATACTTTGAAATTAGAAGCTACGCTGCTTGCTCCATCTACAAAGAAGTCTGCTCCTTTAATTAATATAATGAACCCCACTATTAATAGAATTACATTTATTGCTAACATATATCCTCCATTCTTTTTCTTATGAATAAAAATAAAAAACTATTCATCCAATAAGGACGAATAGTTTCGTGGTACCACCTTAATTTAGTTAATTATTATTAACTTTCTCTATAATTATAACGCATTACCGTATTTATCTTATCCATAAATCACAACTTGAAAGTGATCTAAACATTTCTTCATAATCTATTTTCACCAACCATAGACTCTCTATATAATCCAAAACATTCCGTCTTTCGCACTTGTTTTACAAGGTTTAATATATCATAGTTTTTTATTCATTACAAGATTTTTTATTTATTATCCTGCATAATTATAAACCCATAGGTCTGTATCTCTTAAGGCTGTTTTTGACTGAGCAAATACTGAAAGATTAACTCCATTACAAGTAAGGTTTACTGCTGGAGCTTCTACTGCAGTTAATGCATCTTGTCCATCTGTTGCTGTTCCAACTGCCCAAGTACATGTGTAAGTTTTGCCATCTGATGATTCATAGGTTGCTGTTAAGTCATAATTTAGTGTTATTGTTTCTTTCATGTCACTTAATGTTCCGACATATTTTCCATATTTCATTGTATATTCGCCAAGAGTGAAACCTGCATTTTTCTTTCTTTCTTCAGCTTCAAGTTTTTCTTGTTCTTCTTTTTCTTTTGCGAGTTTTTCTTGTTCTTTTTGTTTATCTGTAAAATACTTTATTGCCTTATCCTCTACTGTTGATGTTGTTAAATTATTACTTTTTAATAAACTTTTTTTAGTTATTTTATTGTTTTCTAACTCTTCTATATCTAAATCATCATCCAATTCATAATCAATGGCATCATCTAAAATATTACTATTATCATATTTAGTTGTTACTACATAATAGTTTTCTTCAAATTCTTCTTTTGACATTATTTTTTTTGTATCACTAATTACAGTATATTGATTATTATATTCTGTATAGTAATATGTATTTTTATCTTCTTTAGAATAGGCATATCCAATTGATGAAGATGATGTTACTTGATAAGAATCTTCATATGTTACGCTTGATGAAACATCAAAATTTAAAATATATTTTTTATTTGAATCTTCTGCGTATGCTACAAGGTCTTGTTTGTTATCAGAATCAATATCAATGCTTATTACTTTAACACTTCCTGCATCTATATCATTCTTTGCAAGTGCTTTGTCAAACTTGTCACCTAAAGTTTTATTATCTAATTCTTTCGCAATAGTTTTATAATATTCACTTCTTTTAGGTTCATCTTTTTTATTATTTTTATTTAAGAAAAGGAATACTGCGACTGCTATTAATATAATTAATATGACTGATAATGCTGAAATAATTATTATTTTCTTTTTATTGCTTTTATTTTTGTTTTTGTCTTGCTTATTATCAGATTCTTCTTTTTCGTCATCATCATTATTTTTTTCTTTTTTATGATTTTTATGACTCTTTTTATGTTTTATTTTATTAGATTTTTTGTTAGAGTTTGATCTATTATCGCCTTCATTTATTTCATCATCTTCATATTCGTTTTCGTCGTCATCTTCTTCAGTTTCTATATCTTCATCTATTTCATCATCTTCATTATATTCTTCATCTAACTCTTCTTCTATTCTTGTTAAATCTTCTATTTTTTTAGTGGGTTCGTAGTCTTCATCTAATTCTATATCATCTATTGTTTTTAATTCTTTTGTTTCTTCTTCCATATATCCTCCTAAAATAAAAAGTAGACAGTTGTCTACTCTTCAAGTTCCAATATTTCTATTTCATCCACAACTGCTTGCTGCTGTTCCATTAATATTTTTAATTTTCTTTTAAAGATTTTCATATTTCTTTGTAAGGTGTAAGAATTATTTTCAATTTTTTCTGCTTTTATAAGTGCTTCGTTTACTATTCTGCTAGCGTTATGTTTAGCATTATCTATTATCATATTGCTTTCTTCTCGAGCCATTTTTTTGATATTATCGCTTGTTTCTTCTGCTTTTATAATCGCTTTATTTAAAGTAGATTCTAATTCTTTATAATGCTCTAACTCTTTTTTTAGTTTTTCTATTTCATCTCTTTGAGATTTTACTCTTGTAATTATTCCTTCTGTTTCACTTATTACATCACTTACAAACTGATTTACTTCACTACGATTATATCCATTAGTTTCATAACTAAATTTTTCCATATAATCACCTCAGAAATATGTTTAATTTTTAAAAGAAGTCTTCTTCGTCATCATGGTTTTGTTCTTTTTTACCTCTTGATGATTTATTTGATGAGGCATTTTCTTCACTTATCTTTCCTTCAACATTTACATTGTTTGGAGTACAAAGAAATATTCCTCCACCTAGTTTTTGAATGTCACCTTTTATAGCATAGATTGTTCCATATAGGAAGTCTACTATTCTTTTTGCTTGGTCTGGTGTTACTCTTTTTAAATTAACTACTACTGCACATCTATTTTTTAGGTAATCTGCGATTTGTTGTGATTCAGAATATGCACGAGGTTCTAGTAACATCATTTTTGAACCAGCGACACCATTTTGTTCATGGAATTCTTCTTTTGATGTTGTGTAGTATTCGTCTTCTCCTGTTAGTGTATCATTATCATCTGCATCTCCACCGAATATTCCCTTTAATTTATCTTTCATCATAATAATCCTCCACCTTTTGTATCTTTGTTATTTACATATACTTAGTTACTATATATAATTCTAGCATATTATTTAAAAAAGAAAAAGAAGAAATTTGTATTTTCTCCTAATTTTTTTCTGGTGTATTGATTATTTTTTATATTCATGTTTTGGAAGTGTTAGATAATTTCTATTGCAGACATTTGTAACTATACCGGTGTAATTTTTATTATCTATTCTTACATTGAATACATCATCTTTTTTTAATCCATGTAATGCAGAACCTAATGGAGTAATTCTTTCTATATATAGTCCATCTAATTCTGTGCTTAGAGCTCTATTTATAAATTCAATATTATCTATTATAGATATATTTTTTTCTTTATCTTTAAGGGCAATTGATATTTGAGAACCTACTCCTATTGTATCATCTGTTGGGGTGTTTACTGTTTTATATCTCGTTAAAAGCCACTTTAGTCCATGAATTAATGCATCTACTTTCGGACTTTTTCTTGTTTCATTTTCTTTTATTAAATAACTTAATTCTTCAGTTAATAATTTTTCTTGTGATGGTGACATTACCAACCATTCATTTTGATATGTTCCGTCTTCTAATGAATTATGGATTTTTTGTTTTGCACGTCTACATGCTTTTTTAGCATTAGCTTTTCCTTTTAGCATTTTCATATACTCATCATCTGATGAAACTATTTCTGTTATTGTTGCATATTGTGTACCAAGTGGAACTCTATATGTTATATCCGTTCCAGTTGTTTTTCCATATAATTCTCTACCTAGAGGCGACGTTGCTGTTATAAATTTTTCTTGTAATCCCATTCCTGTTACTGTTTCTACTAAAACATATTTTTCTGGTTTTTCTTGATTAAGTGATAACCAAAATTTTGTACCTATTTCAATGTGTGTAATTGTTGGTCGTGAGATAATTTGTGAAGTGCTCAAAAGATATTCACTATTGTCTAACTCTTTAAATAGTCTTTTATAATGACAATCTGTCACATCATCAAATATTTTATAACCACAAGTATCGTCTCTTGTGATACTTCCTCTTTCTGTTTGATATTCCTTAAATTCTTGTCTTGTTTTTTCTGCTGAACTTATTATATTTCTTATACCTAACACTTGTTCTGGTATTAAATACATATTCATCCCTCCTCATGGTACTGCTTACTATAATAAAAAAGTATGATAATGTCAATTTTTATCATACTTTTCCTTTTTTATGTTTTTTTTACTTTATAAACATTGCATCTCCAAATGAGAAGAATCTATATTTATCTTCTACTGCTATTTTATAAGCATTTAATATATTCTCGCGTCCGGCAAGCGCACTTACTAACATTACTAGTGTTGATTTTGGTAAATGAAAGTTAGTAATTAATTTATCAATTCCTTTAAATTCATATCCTGGATAAATAAATATATTAGTCCAACCATTGCATTCTTTAAATTCATTATATTGTGAAGCAATAGTTTCTAGCGTTCTTGTACTTGTTGTTCCTACAGCAATTATATTATGACCTTCTTTTTTTGTTTTGTTTAAAAGGTCAGCTACTTCTTTTGTCATAGAATAAAACTCACTATGCATTTCATGTTCTTCTATGTTATCTACACTTACTGGTCTAAATGTACCTAATCCTACATGAAGTGTTACATAGGCAATATTTATTCCTTTTTCTTCAATTTGTTTTAGTAATTCTTTTGTGAAATGTAGTCCGGCAGTTGGTGCTGCAGCACTTCCCACTTCTTTTGCATATACGGTTTGATAAAGTGATTGGTCTTCTAAATTTTCATGAATATATGGTGGAAGTGGCATTGTTCCTAAGTGCTCTAATATTTCCATAAGAATTCCATCATAAATAAGTTCAAAATGTCTTATTCCTTCATCAAAGACTCCACAACATTTTGCTTTCAATTCACCATTTCCAAATGTTACTACTGTTCCTTCTTTTATTCTTCTCGCAGGTTTAGTTAAACATTCCCATTTATCGCCTTCAATGTTTTTTAAAAGTAATACTTCTATTACAGCACCTGTTTCCTCTTTTGTACCAATTAATCTTGCGGGTAAAACTTTTGTATCATTTAATACTAAAGTATCTCCTGGAGTTAAATAATCAATAATATCATAAAACTTTTTATGTTCAATTTCTCCAGTTTCTTTATCTAAGACTAATAGTCTAGATTCATCTCTTTTTACTAATGGAGTTTGAGCAATTAACTCTTCTGGTAAATAATAATCAAAATCTTCTAATTTCATATAAATCACCTCAAAATACTAACTTATTTTATCATAAAACAAAAAGAAATAAAATAGCTATTTCTTTTCAATTCCAAGAACTTCATAAGCTTTGTCTGTTGCGACTCTACCACGAGATGTTCTTTTTAATAAACCGTTTTGTAATAAGAATGGTTCATATACATCTTCTATTGTTGTGACTTCTTCGCCTATTGAACTACTAATTGCCTCTACTCCAACTGGACCACCATTAAATTTATTTATAATTGCGGATAATAGTTCTCTGTCGGTATTATCAAGACCCATGTTATCAACTTTTAATCTGTTTAGCGCTTTTTCTGTTACAACTTTTGTTATTTTGCCACTTCCTTCAACCATTGCAAAATCTCTTACTCTTTTAAATAATCTATTTGCAATTCTTGGTGTTCCTCGACTTCTTTTTGCTAATTCTTTAGCGGCGTCATCATCTATTTCTACATTTAGGACTCTTGATGTTCTTTTTACTATTTGAGTTAATTCATCAACATTATAGTATTGTAATTTGTCAATTATACCAAATCTGTCTCTTAATGGAGCTGATAAGTCTCCAGCTCTAGTTGTTGCTCCTACTAATGTAAATGGAGGTAAATCTATTTTTATATTTCTACTGTTTCCTTCACTACCAACAATTATGTCTAGTGAGAAATCTTCCATAGCAGGATATAATATTTCTTCTATATATCTTGGCATTCTATGTATTTCATCAATAAACAATACATCACCCGGTTCAAGTGATGACAGAATTGCTGCTAAATCTCCACTTTTTTCAATACTTGGTCCACTGGCTGTTTTTATATTTGTTCCAAGTTCATGTGCAATAATAAATGCAAGTGTAGTTTTTCCAAGTCCCGGAGGACCATATAATAAAATATGGTCTAGTGCTTCATTTCTCATCTTAGCTGCTTTTACAAAAACTCTAATATTTTCTTTTACATCAGTTTGTCCAATATATTCATCTATTGTTTCAGGTCTAATAGTATTGTCTAGTTCATTATCATTAAATAAATTATAATTTGTTATAACACTTTCATCTTTCATAAACTAACCTCTCAACAATAATTTTAATGCATCCTTTACTTGACCTTCTATTGGAAGTGATGTATCTACTTTGGCAAGTACTGGAATAATTTCTTTTTCTTTGTATCCAAGACCTAATAATACTTCTTTTAATTCGTTTTCTGTTTCAACTTGATCATCACTGATACCAACGCCAATAAACTCTAGTTTTCCTTTTAAGTCTAATACTATTTGTTTTGCAAGTTTTTCTCCAATTTTAGGGAACTTCTTTAAATATAAAATATTTTCTCTTTCAATTGCATCCATTATTCCATCAAGTGATCCTACGGCAAACATTGGAAGTGTCATCTTAGGTCCTAGTCCTTTAACACTGATAAGTTTTAAGAATAATTCCTTTTCTTCTAATGTTTTAAAACCAAATAATAATTGTTCATCTTCTTTTACTTGTTGATAAACATATACTCTTAATTCTTTACCTATTTCAAAAGAGTATGGATTAGCTACATAAACTAAGTATCCTACTCCACCAGCTTCAATTACTATTGCATTATTTTTAATATATGTAACAGTTCCTTTTATATAATCGAACATTTAAATCATCTCCATAATTATTATTACATAAATAATAAAATTAATCAAAGAAAATCGAACAAAATTTTGAATTTAAAAACAAAGAGTTTTTATTTACTCTTTGTTTCATCTTTCATATTATCTAATAATTCTTCTGATGATGATTCATCTTCTACTTGTTCTAGTAGTTCATCAGTAGATTTGAATTTCCTATTTTTATTTTTCATTTCTTCTTCATGTACTAAAACATTAAAGGCAACTTTTCCAACTAATGTTTTTGGAAGTTCATCTCTAATTTCATATTCATATGGCCATGAATAACGTGATAAATTTTTTTCACAATGTTTTCTTATTGATTCTATTACAGCATCATTATCAGTCGTTTTATCTTTTAGTACTATAAATGCTTTTGCAACTTGTACTTTATAAGGGTGTGGTATTCCTATTACACAACTCATCATTACATCAGGATGTGAATCAATTATATTTTCTATATATTGTGGATATAGACAGTAACCACTACTTACAATTAATCGTTTTAATCTATTTTTAAAATATACAAATCCATCATTATCCATTATTCCAAGATCGCCTGTATGTAACCAAACACGTCCATCTTTATGTTTTCTTAGAGTGTGTTTTGTTTCTTTTCTATCTCTTAAATATCCCTGCATAACAGTTGGTCCACTAATAACGATTTCGCCCTCTTCACCATAAGGGACTTCTTCTTCTGTTCCTTCTTGGACTATTTTAAAATACATATCTGGATATGGTATTCCAATGCTTCCTTCACGATAATTATTAACTGGAGTAAAGCAACTTGCACTACCACACTCAGTAAGTCCATACCCTTCTCTTACTTGGGTTTTAGAGCCATGGTCTTTTAAAAATTTATCTACTTTTTTCTTTAATTCAACAGATAGTGAATCTCCTCCAGAAATAACGCATGTTAAAAATGATAAGTCATAATCATTTAAATTTTTGTTTTTAAGTAAAGATTCAAATAATGTAGGAACACCTACCATAACGTTAGGTTGATATTTTTTTAATAATTTATCAAAAGTTTGAGCACTAAATTGTGGAAGTAAAATACTGGTACCACCAAAATATTGAACAGTATGAATACAAACACCTAATCCAAATCCATGGAATATTGGCATAATAGCAAGTACTTTATCTTTTTCATGAAGACATGCTACATGTTCAAAAGATTGCATCGCTAAAGCATTCAAATTCATATTAGAAAGTTTAACGCCTTTAGGTGTTCCAGTTGTTCCTCCACTATATAGTATAGTTGCGATTTCTTTACTTTTAAAATCGTCATCTATTTCTTTTGTATATGTTAGACCTTGCTTAATAAATTCTTTCCAAGTAATTCTCTTATCACTTTTTACCATTTTTACTTTTCTACCTTTTGTTGCTTGATAAATTGCCTCCATATACATAGGCATTGAATCACCAACAGACACTGTAATTGCTTTTTTTATTTTTGTGTCTGACATTATCGAATTAATTTTATTAAAGGCAAAATCTACTGTTACAATATAATTACTCTTAGAAACATTTAAGAAATGTTTTATTTCATTTTCTCCAGATAATGGATGAATCATATTAGAAATAGCACCTATTTTATTAATTGCATAGAAAGCAATTATAGCCTCTGGAGTATTTGGCATACATATTGCTACTATGTCTTTATGTTTTACTCCTAATGCTTTAAATGCACGAGCAGCTTCATCTATTTGTTTTAAAAACTCATAGTATGTTTTTTTTGTTCCATAGTAATTATAACTTATATTGTTTAAATGTTTTGATGATGTATATTCAATAAGTTTATATACAGAAAAATCTGGATAACTTAAATGTTCATTTACACCATCATAATATTTATACCACGGAGTCTTAATTTTTTTAGTCATTTTTAATCACCAAAAATATTATAAAAAAAATAAACAATTAAGTCAATTAATCACATAATTATAATTACATATAAAAAGATAGAAACTTATCTTTCTACCTTCTCTATTAATTTATCATTTTCTTCTCTAAGTAACATTGTATAGATAAATAATAAGTTTAAATACTCATCTTCATCATTATATTCTTCTAATAATCCAAGTGGTTCATTATAACTACTTATTTTATTATTTTCTAAATATAATAATCTAATCTCATCAGATATTACTTTTAATATTTCATGTCTTTTATCTTCAATGTCTAATTCTTTAAAATTTCTAAATAAATCAAGATATTCTATTGGCATTAATAACCTCCTTATTACGTTCAACCATATCTACTACATCATCATGATGCAATGAATCAACTTTTTTCTTAGATTCATCAAATTTCTTATTTTTATCTTCTCGTAACACATAGCCAACTTCTCTTAACATTTGTTTTTGATTCTCATTAAAATCAGATTGATGTTTAGATAGCCATAATTCTGCATATAGTAAATCTGGAGATTTATATTCTGGACTACTTTTCTTCACTACATGTACTTTTCCTTCTGAATCTATTTTTATTTTATCCCTATTAGCTAAATTAGTAGAATACTCTTCACATATATCCGATTCGTTCTGTTCTTTTATTTTTTTTAAATAGTAATAATAGGAATTAAACTCATCTCCTAATAATACATAGCCTATATCTCTTAACATTTGTTTTTGATTCTCATCAAAATCAGGTTGGTGCTTATAAAGCCATAATCCTACGCCTAGTAAATCTGGAGAATTATATTCTGAACTACCATATTTCACTACATGTATTCCCTCTGAATCTATTTTTATTTTATCCTTAGTAGTTAAATTAGTAGAATACTTTTCGCCTGTACCGGATTCATTTTGCTTTTTTATTTTTACTAACAAACTATAATAATTATTAAATGTATTATTAAACTCTTCTTCTGGAGTTAGTTTATCTTCTTTTAAAACATAGCCTATATCTCTTAACATTTGTTTTTGATTCTCATCAAAATCAGATTGATGTTCGTTAAACCACCATCCTACATTTAGTAAACCTGGATAATTATATTCTGGACTACCATATTTTACTACATGTACCATTTCATCTGAATCCACTTTTATTTTATCATTACTAGCTAAATTAGTAGAATATTCTTCACATATATCTGATTCATTTTGTTCTTTTATTTTTACTAACAAACTATAATAATAATTAAATGTTTTATTAAATTTTTCTTTTTCAAAATTTGATTTATCTTCTTTTAACACGTATCCAACTTCTCTTAACATTTGTTTTTGGTTCTCATCAAAATCAGATTGATGTTCGTTAAACCACCATCCTACATTTAGTAAACCTGGATAATTATATTCTGGACTACCATATTTTACTACATGTACTATTTCTTCTGAATCTATTTTTATTTTATCCATACTAGCTAAATTAGTAGAATATGAATACTTACATTTTTCTGATTCATTTTGTTCCTTTATTTTTACTAAGAAACCATAATGATAATTAAATGTTTTATTAAATTCTTCTTCTAGTTTTTCTTCTTGTAACACGTATCCAACTTCTTTTAACATTTGTTTTTGTTTTTCGTCAAAATCAGATTGATTTTTATATAGCCACTGACCTGGATTTAGTAAATCTGAAGACTTATATTCTGGACTTTCCTTCTTTACTACATGTACTTTTCCTTCTGAATCTATTCTTATTTTATCTGTTGCAGATAAATTAGTAGAATACTCTTCACATATATCTAATTCGTTCTGTTCTTTTATTTTTTTTAAATAGTAATAATAGGAATTAAACTCATCGCCTGTTATTACATAGCCTATATCTCTTAACATTTGTTTTTGCATTTCATCAAAATCAAATCGATTTTTATATAGCCAATCACCTGTATTTAGTAAACCTTGATAGTTATATTCTGAACTATTTTTCTTCACTACGTGTACAATTCCTTCTGAATCTTTTTTTATTTTATCCGCTGAAGATAAATTAGTAGAATATGAATACTTACATTTTTCTGATTCATTTTGTTCCTTTATTTTTACTAATAAACCATAACAATAATTAAATTGTTTATTAAATTTTTCTTTTTCAAAATTTGATTTATCTTCTTTTAACACATAGCCAACTTCTCTTAACATTTGTTTTTTGCCCTCATCAAAATCAGATTGATGTTCGTAAAACCAATAGCCTACGCTTAATAAATTTGGAGAATTATATTCTGAACTCCCATCCTTCACCACATGTATTCCTTCTGAATCTATTTTTATTTTATCCGCTGCTGATAAATTAGTAGAATATGAATATTTACCGGATTCATTTTGTTTTTGTATTTTTACTAACAAGCCATAATAATAATTAAATGTTTCTTCAAAATTATTTGAATTATAGTTTTCCACTTCGTTTCTAAATTCTAAGAATTCTCTTGTTACTGGGTTTAATTGTAAGATACCAGATAAACTATCTTCTTGTTCATCTTCAACTACTTTAGGTAAATTTTCTTCCTTACTAAAATCAACTTCTATATTCCAAATATCTAAGTCACAACACATATCTACTATTGCTTTTTCGAACTTCATATCTTCTTTTAGTAAATCTTTATTTTCTATATATTTAGAATATCTATTTTTAATAAAAATAATATTTTTCGCAATATTTCTTTCGAACTGATCTTTAGAATTTCCGTTTGGAATTCTTCCTTTATCTTCAATCCAATCTTTAATAATTGTTAATTTTATTATGTCACTTTCTTCTAAATCGTGATTTCTATCTAATTTAACATTAAGTACATTATTAACTAAATCAATAACTTTAGGTTTCTTTTCATTCATCAAATTTTCTTTATCGTTATATTTCATGCATCTACCTAGTTGTTGTAAGAAAAGAATCCTAGAATTTGTATTCATTGGTCTTAACCATACTATTCCAGATATTCCTTTTGCGTGTACTCCTTCATTAAGTTTATTCATTACAAACATCAATTTTGGTTTACCATTTGTTGGCTCATTAAATTTATTTAGGAAATCTCTATTTGCTTTAGATCCATAACTTCCTAACATTGAAATATTCTCTACTTTGTCTTTCATTTCTTCATGAAGTTTTTCTTTTAGTTTTTTATTAGATAACTTCTTCCAGCCCATATAATTAATTATCTTGTCCGCAAGTATATCATTTTTTGAGATTAAAGATTCATTTTTATATTTCATCTCATATTTTGAAAGTAATAAAATGTTTTCTTTTTCTGATTCTAAATAATTTCGTTCTACTTCATCTAAATTATCGTTATTTATTATTTTTCTATATAATTTTTCTATTCCTGGATTATTTTTTAAATACTCATCACTATATAAAAATTGACTAAATAAAGTCTGATAATCTTCTATCATTCTTCTTGCGGCAGACTGATTTATCTTTTTACCATTTTCGTCATAATATTCTGTATTTCCATCTTCGTCTTCACATTTTTTTGTTACAGGTAAAAATACAATATACTTGTCATCACTCTTTATATTCTCATTTAGTATTCTTTCAATTCCTACTGAAGATGATACTTTTCTTCTTAGTTTTTCATATTTTTTTAGTTCTTCATCCTTTAATTTTTCATCATTTATCTCATCAATTGAGAATTTTAATTCTTCAAGTTGATTTTGATATGTATAAGCACAATTTATTACATCAAAATTCATAAGAATACCAGACTGAATTGCTTCAATTAAATCAAGATTTGATGAAAGATGTTCTTTTTTTAATATTTCGTCATCGGTATAACCAAATTTTCTTGCCCAAAATTCAGTCATATCTCTAAAGTCCATATCTCTTTCTGGCGTTGCGGTCATTCCAAGTACTTTTGTAGTTTTATCTTGATTATCAATTAATTCTTCAATTAAATTAATCCATTCTTGGGCACCAGTTCTATGTATTTCATCAAAGATAATTAAATCATATTTATTTCTATATATTTCTTTAAGATTGTTTTTATTATCAGTTCTATCTTTTAAATCTTGATATGTTCCAAGTACTAGATTTGGAAATATTCTCTTGATATCTGCATCTTCATCTTTATCATTTAAATGTTTTTCTGGATTATATGCTTCTCTAATAATATTTTTTAATTGATTTAGTATTTCTTCATTTGGTGCGAGATAAAGTATTCTTGCGTGATTATCACTATTTAATTTATTAATAGTCTTCTCAAAGTCATGCATCTCTGTTAAAGCAATATATGATTTACCTGTACTAGTAGGTAAAACAAGTGATGTGAAGTTTTTATCTTTAAACTTATTCTTAATTCTATCTACAATTGGTCTTTGAAAATCTTTTAATACTATTCCAGTTCCTTCTACTTTGTTATATCCAATAAATTCTTCTAATTCATCTATTGTAAATGTATCGTCTAAATCTATTGTATCTTTTTTCTTTATAATATTTGTAAATAAAACATTCGCAATATCTTTTTCTTTAACATTTAGTCTTTTTAAATAAAAGTATACATTACTTACATTATTTTTAATTAAAGCTTTTTTAATGTCTTCTCTTTGACTTTGTCTTAAATTAAATTCTATTCCTAATCTATCTAAGTCCAGTAGATCAATCATCGCATCAGCAATCCACTCTTCTTTTGGAACTTTTTCTTTTCTTTCTAAAAACTTAGACATAAGCATTTCTATTGCTTTATTAGGACTATCTAAAACATACATTAAGTGATTACTATCTAAGCTATTAATATAACTTACTAATCTTTCTTTTCTAGGACTAATATTTATACTAACAGACTCTGAAACATTTACTAAGTCTTTTGACTTTCTAACAGTTATTTCAGGTTCTATTCCATAACCATTTTTTAATATATAATTTAATGTTTTTTGATACTTTAAATTTTTTCCTAATAATCTATTTAATACTTCTACACTTCTTTTTGTTCTTAACTTAGACTTAGATAAATAATAGGCATTTTTATATAAATCAATCGCATCTTTATAACTAATTCTTCCTCCAGTTATTTTATATAAATTTTCTATTGAAAGTTCCTTGTCCTCAATATTAAAATCTTTATATGTATAGTCTCCAGTATATTTTATTGAATCTATATTTTCTAATAAAATACTTTTAATTTCATCTAAATAGTCTAAATTATTTGGCATTTGTTGGAGTAATCCAAAAATATCAATTAATTCTTTTTTAATCTCTATTATTTCTTCTTGTTTTATGTCTTTATAGTGAACTAATTCAAGAGATGAGAAAGCATTTCCTATAGTTCTTACCAAGAGTCCGTTTCCTGTCTTTGGAAGTATTCTTTTTCCATATAAATTTACTTTTAGAACAACTTTATCTTTTTCTAAATTTTGTTCATCATTTAATGCAATATAGTTATCTGAATTAATTACTTTTTCTTTTATTCCATCTTGGAACAAATCTGATTTTTCTTCATCATTTGCATTATAATTACTTTTTAATAATTTACTTTTTTGTAATTCTTGTTCTATTACTTTTAATTCTTCGCTAGACTTACAAGCGTCTATTCTTTCATAAACTTTTTCTAAATTTGTTCCCTTAATTTCTTTGTTTAAAAAGTCAGTAACTTCTTTTAGCATATATAGTCCTGCTTCATATGTAGTTTTTCCAATATCTTTCTTTGGAACCTTTACTACTATATACTTATCTTTATAATGTCCTCTTCCATACATTATTGCAGTATTAGCATTACTTGTAAGTGAAATACAATTAGTATCTTTTCTATGTCTTGTATTAATATGATCTACTGCTTCTTCTAATGTTAAAACTGATGATTCACTATATTTTGGTACACCATTATATCTTTCTCTATTAGTTCTAACTCTTTCTATCTTATTATTACTATCTGTTGTAATATTCATATCAATATCATTATTATCAGCTTTATTTAAAGCTCTAAAAAAATAATAATAATCATTATCACTATAAACATTAAACTTATCTATATCAAAAATTTCTTCTAACACAGTATCACATCCATTAATTATTATCTTATCTGAATTATACCATATAACAAACTATTCAACTAGACAGCATTAACAAAAAACTGATAATTTCTCAAAAAAAAGAACTAAAATAAGTTCTCTAATAAAATCATAAAGTTAATCTTTTAAATTGTAATAAACATCTTGTACGTCATCTAAGTCTTCTAGATTCTCTACAAGTTTCATTACTTTTTCTGTTCCTTCTTCATCTAGTTCTACTTCCATGTTTGGAACATATGTTAATTCACATTGTAGGAATTCTTTAACATCTGCTTGTTCTAAGGCATCTCTTACAGCTGTAAATGATGATTGATCTGTTGTGATTACATAACTGTCTTCTACTTTTTCAAAGTCTTCTGCTCCAGCATCAAGGGCAGTCATCATCATTGTATCTTCATCATATTCACCTGGTATTACTATTGAACCACGACGTTCAAACATATAACTTACTGAACCATCTGTTCCTAAGTTTCCTCCAGCTTTTGTAAAAGTACTTCTAACTTGAGATGCAGTTCTATTACGATTGTCTGTTAAACAATCAACCATAAATGCAACTCCACCGTGACCATATCCTTCATAACGAATGCTTTCGTAGTTTGCACTATCTGCAGTTCCTGCAGCTTTTTCTATTGCTTTTTGAATATTATCCTTAGGCATATTTTGAGCTTTTGCCTTATCAACTGCTAAACGTAATGCAGCATTTTGACTTGGATCAGGACTTCCTCCTTTAGCTGCAACCATTATTTCTTTTGTTAATTTTTGAAATACTTTTCCACGTTGAGCATCTAATAAACCTTTTTTTCTGTGAATTGTAGCCCATTTTGAATGTCCACTCATACTTATACCTCCTCATTTCCTTACTTATAATATCATATTTTTTTAGAGTTTTAAAGCATTTATGCTATAATTTATTTAGTGGTGAAGTTAATGTATTTAAAATTAAAGAGAAAAAAAATAGAAATAGTTGAATATACTAAAATTATTGAGAGGTTTAAATCTTTTAAATTCTATTTAGATAAAATTGATTTTGGTATTAAGATTCCTAAAAAGAAATATGCAAGTACTTATTTATTTTGTCAAAGAGTAGATATTTGTTTTACTGATAGAGATGATAAAATTTTATATTTATATGAAAATGTTAAAACAGAAAAAAGATTTTTTAAATTTAAGGCTTATAATGTTTATTATCTTCCTTTAAATACCTGTTCTGAATTAAAAATTGGTGATAAATTAAATGTAAAAGACATGATTAGTGATTAAATCATGTCTTTATAAATTAATGTTTTTTCTATTACCATTTTTACACTTTGTTCACTGAATGGTTTACTTAACATATCGACTATTTGATATGTAAATGCTTTATCAATCGTTTCTTTTGATGAGTCTCCTGAAATTATTGATACCGGTATTTTACTGAATAGATTATTTTCTTGCATAAAGTTTAATACGGCAAAGCCATCTACTTTTGGCATGTTTAAATCAAGAAGAATTGTTTCTATAAAATCATTATCTTGATTAGCTTTAATAAGTCTTATTGCTTCTTCTCCATCTTTTGCGGTTCCTACATTATATTTTTCACTGAAAATTCTTTTTACAAAATTTCTAACAATATTTGAATCATCTACGACAAGTATTGTTTTTTTATCATATATATCTTCTGGATTTGTTTGGACGTTATTAGATTCTTTTTCTGGTTGTTTGGTGTCAGGTGTTTCTTTATCACCCATATATTTTTGAATTAACGTTATTGCATTATTTGTTTCTGTTATTAAATCATTTATATGTTCTGTTACAAAGTACATATCTCCTGCTTTACTATGAAGTTCATGTTCTTGGGCCATTTCTGATAGTTTTGTAAAACCAAAATATGCAGCATCACTTTTCATTGAATGGGCATAAATTGCATAATTTGCCATATCTTGACTTTGCATAAATTTAATTAATTTATTTATTTTATTATGGATACCAACTAAAAATTCTCCTATTGTTTCATTATAGGTATTATAATCACCAAATAATTCTAGGCTCTTTTTAATATTTACTCCATTATCTTCTAGAAACTTAATATCTCTCATAAACACACCTCTATTCTAACTATGATTATAGCAGAAGAATTAGAAAAATTCCATAATATTATTTTATAATTCCCCTAGATAATTTATTATTATTAAAACACATAAAAAAAAATAATTACATTTTTATTTGTAATTATTTTTTTCTTTTATTATAGATTACTGGATATGAATCATTATACTTTACAAGACTTTTTTCTACTACAAGGTTTCCCATATCGTTTTCTTCTACACCTCTTTTAGCTCTTGTTATTATGCTACATAACCATTCTTCATCACTTTCATAAAAATCGAACCATTCTCCGTGGGGACCGCCTTCGCATAAAGCGATGATAAAGTCTATATTATATTTAAATGCTACTTCAATTATTTTTTCTGCCGCTGCACAAGGTTGAAGTCCTATAAGTAAATCTGTTTTTTCAGGGATTTTTGTATTTCCATCAAATTTATTTCTTACTAATGATAGTTTAGAAGATGATTTTTCATATTTTGATAGGAACGGATCATAAACTGTTATTTTTCCATTAATTTGTTTTTCTGCTAGTCGTTTGGCAAGACGTGGGATATGTCCGCCTCCTACTTCTACTATATTTTTATTTTCTATTCCAAATTCTTTTTCTATAATATCTGAAAAACCAACATATATATTTTTATTATCAGGAATTAGACCTAATTCATCATAGATTTCTCTAATACACTCTGCTCCATATAGTTCACCGTTACTACCTTCAATAATTTTTAATATTTGGTATTGTTCTCGAGGAGTGAAAATTTCTGGATACTCTTTTAAAAAATTTTTTATTGCTTTTTCATTTGATTGGTTTTTCATTTTGTTCTCCCATTTTTTATATTATAGTAAATTTTATTATATTAGTACAGTAAATATTATCGTTTTATTCTCTCTTGGTATAATTCCCCACCTATTGAATATTTTCTTATGCCAATGTCATCTTCAACTAAGGTATTTCCTAATTTTAGTAACTCATAATTTTTAAGTTCAATAATTTGATTTGTAAATAATGCATCATATTCTTTATTCGTTAGTTTTCTAATGTATGGAACACTAACGTATATATCTGTTATCATGTCAGTACAGTATGTATGCATAGAAAAATCAACTAAACATATTTCTCCATCAATATTTACTATGTTATACATGTGTCCTTCCATTCCATCTTCATCTGCTACTACCCCATAAACTATTGAGGCATTATAGCCAAATATACCCAAAATATTTAATCCCATGGATGAGTATTCGGAACATACAGCATTATTTCTTCCATAGAAATCTTTATTTGAGTGTTTCCTTGTACTTATACTTTTCTCATTTGAATCAACTAAATATGTATGCATACTAACTCTATCATCATGTTCTTTTGTTTCTATGGAATTAAAATAATCATCTAAGAAATTAAAGACATGATATATAAAATCTTCATCAGTAAGTTTATAAATATCTTCTTCTGTTAAATTATTTTTTAAGTATCCAGTAAAGTCTTTAAGATAGTCAAAATCATCTATGTAATAATGAAAACCTGGTTCTTGCATTGTACCATCTTTTCTGGAGCTTCCGTAGTATATTTTTACATAGTCAGGCAAGAAGAAATGCCATTGTAATGGTTCTGGTTCTATATCAAGCTCAAATGTTTCTCCATTAAATACTAGAGGTTTATTATCTACTGTTTCATCATGATTACAACCAAAGATTTTATAATATCCATTGAATTCTTCTGAAATTATAGACATTTTTTCTACTAATTCTTCAATATATGTATCAATATCTACATCATTAACGACAATATCTCTTAATATTTCAAGTCGTTCATACTCTTCAAAATATGAAAATATTCCCATATCTTGTTCATATAAGCCACTTTCATAGTAATCATACTCATCGATTTCTTCTGTATATTTTTCCATTCAACCAACACCTTGTTTTTAAATTTTTACTGTTACTATTACTGGATAATGATCACTTATATTTAAATCTTTTATTATTGCTTTTTCTTTAATTTTAAATTCATTTGATAAAAATATGTGGTCTATTTCTCTATGATATCTTGAATTTTTCAAAGTTTTATCATTAAAGTTAACCCTTTTTATTCCTTTTTCTTCTAATAAGCTACAGAAATTATTAAAAATTTCTTTATTATTTTTTAAGTTAAAATCCCCCATTAAAATTATTAAATTATTATCTTCTTTTATTAATTTATAAATATACTTTAATTCTTTTAATTTTACATTTTCAAATTTATAATCTAGATGTGTATTATAAATACTTATCTTTTTATTTTTATAAGTTATTACATTTTTTGTTATGACTCTTTTTAGTGGGCTTGGGAAATGTGGTAATTTATAGGTAATATTTTCTTCTATTTTTTTATTTGTTATTATGGGATTTTTTTCATTTATTCTATTTAAAATAATTTTTGAGTTAAATCTATATTTACCATTATAGGAATATTTGTTATTTAAAAGATATATTAGGGCATTATTTATTTTTGAATATACTTCTTGTAGTCCTAATATATCTATTTTGTTTTGTTTTAGATAATTATAAATTTCTTTTGTTTTTTCTTCGTTGTAGTTTTTAAAATCATTTTGAATATTAAATGAACTTATTGTTAGCATTAGTCTTTAAAATCAAAATAGAAGTCTAATATTCTTACCATATCTCCTGTTTCAGCACCTAATTCAATTAGTTTATCGTCAATTCCCATTCTTCTTAATTTCTTAGCAAAGCGCATTACTGCTTCATCTGATGAGAATTTAGTCATCTTAAATATTCTTTCAACTTCTTTACCAGAAATTACCCATGTTCCATCATCATCTCTTGTGATTGTGAATGGTTCTTCTTTTTTGAATTTATATAGAACATGAGATTCTATTTGTGACTCATCATATAAAGGGTTATTAGGAATTGTATCTAAGATATCAGCTAAGCGATTTACTACTTTTTCTAATCCTTTATTTGTTACGGCACTTACTTCATATATTTCACAAGATACTTTTTCTTTAAACTTTTCTAGGTTTTCTTTAGCACCTTCAACATCCATTTTATTTGCGATTACAATCATTGGTTTTTCCATTAATTTTTTATTGAATGCTTCTAGTTCTTTATTTATTAAAATATAATCTTCATATGGGTCTCTTCCTTCATAGCCTGACATATCTATAACATGGGCTATTACTCTTGTTCTTTCGATATGTCTTAAGAATTTGTCACCAAGACCTTCTCCTTCACTAGCTCCTTCTATTAATCCTGGAAGATCAGCCATTACAAAGCTTCTGTTATTACTAGCAGCTACTACTCCTAAGTTTGGTGATAAAGTTGTGAAGTGATATGCTGCAATTTTTGGTTTTGATGCTGATATACAAGATATAATTGTACTCTTTCCAACACTAGGTAATCCAACAAGTCCTACATCTGCAAGCATTTTTACTTCTACTTTTAAATTCTTCTTTTCTCCTTCTTCTCCATTTTCTGAATAATCTGGAGCTGTATTGGTTTGAGTTTTGAAAGCTGTGTTTCCTCTTCCTCCACGACCTCCTTTTGCAATTACTTCTTCTTGATTTTTATGAGATAAATCAGCAATTACTAAACCTGTATCCATATCCGTTACAACTGTTCCTAATGGGACTTTTACAATTAGAGGTTGTGCTCCTTTTCCATGTTGATTTTTTCCTCTTCCGTTTTCACCTTTTGGAGCTTTAATTGTTTTTTGGTATCTTAAATCAAGTAATGTATGAAGACCTTCATCTACTTTGAAAATTATATCTGAACCATGTCCACCATTTCCACCATATGGACCTCCCATCTCTATATATTTTTCTCTTCTAAATGCAGTACATCCATCTCCACCATTTCCTGCTTCTACACGTAATAATACCTCATCTACAAACATATTATCACTCCTTTCCATTAAATTATAACAATCAAATCAATTGTTGTCTACTTTACTTATTGTTTAGTTTTTTAACCATACCTTTAAGTTCTTTATTAATATGACTAATTTCTTGGTTATTTGTACTATTATATATAATTTCTAAATATTTTTCAAAATTTGTTAGTCTGTTTTTTCCAAATATTTCTTCAAATTTTCTATAATCATTCTCTATTGCTAGTTCATTTAATAATGAATGATTTTTTTCAAAGAAATCAAATGTATATGGAAAAAGACTGGTATATTTACAAATATTCTCATCATCATATTCACTATTTGAAAATAAGGGTATAGATTTTAATATTTTAGAATCCGACTCTGCATTTTTTTCGGTTCTTATTTCATTTAAAAGCCTATATGCTCCTTTTATTCCTTCAATTCCACATAATTTATCTATTTCTATTACATGTCTTGTTTCATGAAAAAATATTTTATCTAATGCCTTTAGTTGGCTTAATGTTATCAGTGGAATATGACATACTGTTAGATATGAATTAGAATAATTAATTAATGTGGTGGTTGGGGTATTATCAAACATTATATTAGATAATATATCTACTGGTAATATTACTTTATATTTTTTATAGATATCTTTTTGTATTCTTTTACCCCATTTTGTTTTACTTATTAGGCTTTTATTCCTTATATTTATTAATTTATTTTTTTGTATTACTAGTTTATCAATATAAGTATTGTTTGTTATTACTGGTATTCCTAATCTTAAACATGTGTTTTTATAGTTTTCTTGGCGAATTATTAGACTATTTTTTATACTTTCACTTGTAGTTTCTGATTTCAATAAATTTATATTTTTTGTTTGAAAGCATTCTATATCTAAATTTAATAATTCTTCTTTATTATGTTGATATATTCCAAAGGCACTTGATAAGACTTGATAATATTTTTCTTTTACTTGTTTATCTAATTCTTGTTTTTTCTTTATATAGTCTTTATATTCTACACAGTATGTATATATTTTTTTTGAGTTAATATTTTTTGAGTTTTTTTCTAAAAATACCATATTATCAATTGGGGTTGATTCAAAAATATAAATTGCATTATTTAGTCTTTTATTTATTAAATTTATGTTTTTTTCTTGGTAGTCAGTTGCATAAATTGATAGTAAATATTTTTTGTATTCTTTAAGGGCATTTTCTGGATTTAAAATATTTTCTATTATTGGTGTTTCGTTCATTGTACCTATCCCCCTAAACAGAAAAAGAGCCTTAATGGCTCTTTCAAACTATTCTCCTACTGGATAAACTGAAGCTTGTTTTTTATCTCTTCCTAAGCGTTCAAATTTAACGATTCCGTCAATAGTTGTATAAATACTATCATCATTACCACGACGAGTATTTGTACCTGGGAACACTTTAGTTCCTCTTTGACGATATATGATAGAACCAGCTGTTACGAACTGTCCATCAGCTGCTTTTGCTCCTAGTCTACGTCCTGCAGAATCACGACCATTAGATGTTGATCCTTGCCCTTTATGGTGAGCAAATAATTGAATATCTAATTTTAAAAACTTCATAATTCTCCTCCTTACTTATTTCAAATATTATTTTACTTCGACATTGTCAGGATAATTTCCTGATAATTCTTTTAAAAGACTAACCATATTATTAATTAGTATTTGAGTTGTTTCATCATTATTTTTAATGTTGATACTCATACCCTTTTTACTAACTAAATAATCTAGACTACCTTTTTTTAATGCAAGTATTCCATTTACTGTTGTTGTAACAATACTACTACATGCACTACACACAATATCTTTACCATAATCATCATATAATGCATGGCCTTGTATTGTGACTTTCTTAAAATATCCATTTTCTTTATGAATGTTTACTCTAATCATAATTATCCATTAATTTTAGTAATTTTGATTTTAGTATAAGGTTGTCTGTGTCCTTGAGTTACACGGTTAGATCTATCTTTGCTTTTATATTTGAAAATTTTAATTTTCTTAGATTTACCATTCTTAAGAACTTCACCTTGAACAGTAACTCCTGAAAGATAAGGATTACCTACTTTACTATCAAGCATTAACACTTGGTTAAATTCAACATTATCTCCTTCATTAGCTTCAATCTTTTCAACAAAGATTTCAGTTCCTTCTGTAACATAATATTGTTTTCCACCAACTTTAATTACAGCGTTCATTAAATTACCTCCTTTTTTTATACTTAAGACTCGCTCTTAAGGCACATTTTCATGTTTTTACCTTTTCAATGCGGTTTGAGCTTGAGGCGTCAAACAGTTAAAGTATAGCATAACTATTTAGCATTGTCAAACAACTATTTCGTTGTTTCATAACAATTTAGAGCTTTCAACACATCGTTATATTCTTCTTCTGTTAGATTGACACCTGAAAATATTGATGTATATAAATCATTTCCTGTACTTAATAATCTTAATATTTTTTGAATTGAAAATAGATTAGAACCTATTTCATATGTTCTACCTGTCTTTCTAAATGAAACCAAGTCAACACTTGGGATTTTAACAGGTTCTTTATACTTAGTTATGTTTGGGATGTAATATGATATATCATCATTTCTTATAAAGAACTTTTCAGAATTTAGAACTTTTTCTAACTCTTCTTTACTTTGATCAGCCATATTTAATATCTTTAGAATATCTAATCTTTTAATATTATTTGTATTTAATAGACTAATATCATCTTCTAAACATTTTTCATAACCTAATTCTAAGAATTTATCTATTTTATTTTCTATATTTGTTTGTGTTAAGAAAGTAAAATCTGATGTATTTTTTATGTTTTTTAATAAATTATATGATTTTAATATTTCTAGATTTTTTATTAAATTTTCTTGATTATCTACTAATATTTCTGAATGGTTTAAAAAAATTACAGGATTTATATTATAACTACTTATTATTAATATTCCGTTTTCTATTTTATCTAATTTTTTAGATTCTTTAGTAAAGATATCTAGATTTTTTATAATATATGGTTTTGATAGATAATTATTTTCTACTAAATCTCTTATTCTATTTGTGATAGATACATTTGTATTCTTTAGTATTTCTACTATATTTTCTTTAATACCTATCATTGTTATTACATTTAATATTTCTTTTAAATCTGATACTTTATTAATCATTATTTTATTTAAATCTGATTCTGATATTTGAATATTATAATCATTTAAAAGATATATGTAATGATTCTTTGTATTTTTTCTTAATTCAGTTAATTCTTCTTCTAATCTTTTATAATACTTCATATTATGTTCATATATTAGCTTTAATATTGCTTTTTTTATTTCTTCAGATGTTGCTGTATTAATAATAGTTTGAGGATTTTTTATTTCTTCTTGTTTAAGTGCTCTATCAAGTGCTGCTAATGTTACTTTATATCCTGCTGTTTCTTTGTTTGCAGCTTTTCTTGTTTTTCTTATTGTGTTTAATTCTTCATGAACATATTTTGATATTTTATCGTGTAATTCTTTAGTTTCATCTAGATTATATGATCTTTTGCTGACTCTAGAAAATTTTTTTTCTTTTTTCTTATTCTTGCATTTTATGCCCGGTTTTGTTTCTTCATATTCTATTCTTTCTATTATTTCTTTTCTATCATCAATCATTTTTTGGTGGGCAATTTTTAAGGCCAATACTTCACAAATAGTTTTACTATCTATTATAAATAATTTGGCTAATGCTATTATACTTGGAATATCTTCTGGTGGAACTTTTCCTTTTAAATAATTAATCATGTTTCTGCACTCTTTGAATACTTGGTCAGTAGCTAGCTTTATATAATCATCTGCTGTTTTTTTACTGTCACCATCTTTAAACTCTTCTTCTAATTCTTTCATTTTTTTGGGATCTGATTTTAATTTTTCAATCTTTTCTTTTAAAGAATTTTTTAAATCTTTTAATATATTTTTTTCTTTGTCTAAGTCTTCTGCTAATATATAATCTATTGTAATTGGTAATACTTCAGCACTATTTAATATTGATAATTTGTTCATTACTCTTGAAATAGAATTCATTTCATATTCATCAATAAAAATTTTTACTAGAGATATTAAATATTTACTTTCTATTGCTGTTTCTGGATTTTCTATTGCAAATATACAATTTACCATTTCCCAAATATCAATTTGTAAAACGTCTTTTATATTATTATAAGGATTCTCATCTATAAATTTTTTACATTGTTCAAATGGCATTGGAGGAATATATGGCTCTTCTAATTCTTTATTTCTTTTATCAATTAATTTTTCTATTATTTCTCTAGTCATTATTATCACCCTTTATTTTCTTTTTTGAAGTCGTTTTTTCTCCAGTTAGAATTCTATATAATTCTTCAAGATTTTTTTCATTTTCTTGTTGGAACTCTTCTGTTTTACATTGTTTTTTAAACATTTCTTTAATTTCTTTATAATCTGAAAATTTTAACTCAAGAGAATCTCTATATAATTTTGAATTATCTGTTTTCTTTATAAATGCTGTTATTAGACCGAATGTATCTAAGTCAATTCTTACGTATACTACTCTTACTTGAAATCCCTTTACTTCTGTGAAACCAGCAAGTTTTCTATTGTTTATAAAGTTCTTTTTATTTTTAAATGTTCCATCTATTATAGAGTCTATTAATTTTTTAAATGGTTCTCTAAATTCAATTGGAACTGCTTTTAACTCTTCTAGTACTCGAATATTTCCAGTAGTTGTTGGAACTAAAACTATTTTGTTTTTTTTCTGTTCTATTTTTTCTTCTTTTTCTGATTCTAATATTTTTGTTAAAGATAATTTTTTATTTTTTTCTAATTCTATTGATTCCTTAATTATTAGTAATTCTTCTTTATCAATAGTTTCTTGAAAAATATCTTTATATACAATAATATTTTTTACTGATTCAGCTTGTAATCTTCTTATAATATCTATATATCTATAATCTGTTGGTGATGGTAGAATTTCCATTAATTCATCTTCTGTGAAATCTGATTTTAGTCTTTCATATTCTTTTATATAACTTTTTACTTCATCCTCAAATATTTCATCTTCTTCAATTTGCTCTTCAGTTGTTTCTCTTAATTGATAGTTTTTTGAGTCTAATTCTTCTTTTTGTTCTGGTGCAATATCAACCTTTAGTTTTTTAATTTCGTCTCTCATCATGTGTGCTTTGGTAGCATTAGCTTCTAGTCCTTCTAAAATTGTTGCGATATCACCATTAAAATCTACATCTATATATGCCATAATATTTTTCCCCCTTTTTATATGTTGCATATTATAACATAAAAGTCCGATTATTACAAGGTGCCCTTTTCTGCATGTTATTTAATTTTAAAGAAAAAAAAGACTTATATAAAGTCTTTATGCTTGTGTATTAGTAAAACGTTGTTGTGGCATTTGTTGTTGTGGTTGTTGATTTTGCATTTGTTGTTGCATCATCACTTGTTGGTTTGGCATTGCCTGCATTGCTGGTTGTTGTGACATAACTTGTTGTTGAACTGGTGCTTGAGTTGATGCATTTCTAATTTGTTGTTGCATTATTGTTTGAACATTAGCAGCTTGATTATTTTGAACTGCTTGATTTGGTGTTTCTTTTTCATACCAAACATTCTCTAAATCAACGTTGTTTGATAATGGCCTTGGGTTTGGTAAATCTATATACATAGATGTTGGAACTTTAAATGCACTACCGAAGGCAATACAGTTACCTGGTTTCAAATTTTTTAATTGTAAAACGATTTCTGATGATACATTTGGAACCATTTCTTTTATATATTTTAGATCTACTGGATGTAGTGTTCTCAAAACTACAAAGTTTGCACATTGAGAAATACAGGTATCTGATAATTCACTTGGTCTTTGGGTAATCATTGCTAAGAAGGCTCCATATTTACGTCCTTCTTTTGTTATACGTTCAAATATATTATAACCTAAAAGTTCAATATCACTATCGTGTTGAACGTAACGGTGAGCTTCTTCTATTATAATATGATATGCTTTACTACCACGAGGTTTAGTCGTACTTAGTTTTAAGAATAACATTCTTGATAATATTTTTGTGATTACTTTAGCTAAACGGTCATCAATATAGTTAATATTAAAGTTAACTATTTGTACTGGTGAATTTGTCTGAGGGTCCCATAGAAGTGAATCTATATATTGATCTCTTGTTACATATTTTGGATATGTGAAGTAATGTCTTGAATCTCCTGTTGCTAAAGTATGTAATCTAACACTCATGACATTTGCATTATCGAATACTTTATCACTTTTTAAAATACCTTCTGAAATAAGAGCAAAGTCCATTGCTAATTCTAAGTCTTGTAGTGTGTAGAATGGATTCATTTCTGATGGGTCTAAGTTTACTTGATCTTCTATAATATATCCTCTTACAAATTCTACTACAAGTTCCATTTCTTGCATTTTACCTGTTTTATCAACATATAAACATTGTTTAAATGTACGAGTATAACCTGGTTGAACTATTTGACTTTCAAGATTTAGTGTTGGTGTATTAAATTTTGTTAAAACACCGATAACTTGGTCTCTTATTTTTGTTGAATCATTTCCACTTAAAAGAATATCTTGTAGAGCTCTTGCTATTATATCATTTTTTCTTTTAATAACATTATCACTTGTACCTGTTAATATTGGTACTAGCTTTAATGTTTTTTCTATAATTGGTAATTGTGACGGACTATTTGCATCTAATAATAATGCTAGGTCATCAACATCTAATAACCAAACTGGAATTCTTAAAATTTCACAATCTGGGTCTACTATGTTTGTTGTATATGCTTTATATCCAAGATGTGGGTTTACTTCGTGTATCTTTCCGAAGGCATGAGTGTATTCACCATAAGCATCAAAGAAAAATAGTGATGAATGTATTGGTGGAGTTGGACTTGATGTGAACAACTTTTGTAAAATTGATGCAACTGTACATGATTTACCAGCTCCAGAGTTTCCAAGTATTGCAAAGTGATTACTAAAAAAATCATTGATTGAAACATTTATTTTATATCCATCATAAACATTACTTGTTCCAAAGTTTGTTTGACCAAATGCAGTTTCTTGTTTACCAAATAATAATTCTAATTCTTCTGTTTTTATTAATCTTACTTTTGATTTGAATGATGGTTTAACACTTGCTCCTGGAGTAAATCTGTTTTCATTTATCTCTCCAACAACATTCGCAATCATTCTAGTCTGATTAACATTGGCGATTTCCGCAACTACTTTTCTGCCACTTCCGTCATCAAATATAACATGTAAATTTACTAAGTTAGGTTGTTCATTTATATCGATACTCAATTTTATGGTTACACTATTATCAATAATTTCTTCTATAGTTCCTAACATTTTATCACCCTCTCTATCTTATCCAAGTATAACAAAAAAATACTGAAAAAAAAAGTGGAATTCACTTTTTTGTCAGATAATTTATTAATAAAGACCATGTATTTTTTTTCTATCTATTTCATTTAAATTGTGAATGTTCCAATTAGAATTTTCTTTTTCTAATTCAAATATTATTTGATATTTAGTTTTATCTTTTACTTCTTTTAATTTTTTTAATTTATAGTCAATATATGAGTTTGTTTTATCAATATCCTCTTCTTTTATCGTAGATTCATTTTTGTCTATAAATTCACTTTGGTGTTCTTCAAAATATTTTTTTGATGCATTTATTGAACTAGCATAATCTAATACCTCTATTTCTACTTCTACTGTTGCGGAATTTCCTATTACTTCTTCATTACTTATTTTGTAAGATAGGTTTTGATATTGTTTTTCTATAATACTTTGATAAGTTTTCTTTTGCTTTTCTGTCATATTCTTTTCTTTATTAATTGCTTCTTTTAATTCTTTAATTACATCTTTATTTAAGTTTTGATATTTTGATAAATATTCTTCTACTACTCCTGTTGGGGTATTTTTTACTGTGGAACAAGCAGTTACTGATAGAATAGACATTAATATTATTATAATTTTTTTCATAAAAAAACCTCCATTTATAATATGGGGTATTTTTATTTTTTTATTCATCTTTTATAAATATTGCTCCTGTTGCATTATCTCTTCCTTTAAATGGGACTATATAGTCTGATAAAGCTTTTTTCTTTAGGCGTACTGGGACAAATAAGTGTTGGTTTATGTTTACTGCTTCGTTTATTATTTTTTCTAGTATTTCTTCTTCTGTATTTCTTCTAATTACTTGTTTTATCTTTTTATCTGTAATCATATCTGTTACTCCATCAGTTAATAGTAATAGTATTTTATAATCATTTTCTATTACTTCTGATGTTATAGTACATAATTCTTTATTTATTCCAATACATGATGTTATTATACTATTATTTACGAAGTATCTTAAATCATCTTTTTCTACTTCTCCATATTTATAGTAGTACCAAACATCTGAGTCATCTTGTGTTATTTGTTTTAATTCATTATCTTTATAGATATATGCTCTTGAATCTCCAACATTTTCTATAAGTGTATATTTTGAATTAATAATTGCTAGTGTTAGGGTTGAGCCTAAGTGATTTTCTCCATATTTTCTAATTAGTGATGTATTTAATCTTTTTATATAAGTTTTTAGTGACTTGTCTATTTCTTTTGTATTGTTTATTTCTTTTATACTTTTATTAATAAACCATCTTTCTAGGGATGTTACTATGTAGTTTGAGGCTATGTTTCCGTCTTCTTTTCCTCCCATACCATCAGCTACTACTAACATTTTTATATTTTTGTTTCTAGGATGTTTTACTATTGTTGCGGCATCTTCATTCATATCTCTTACTCTACCTATATCCGTTTTTGTTTGTAGTATCTCCATAGTATCTTCTCCATTCTATTTTTATTATATCATGTATAATTATTCAAAAAAAAGAAAGTGTTTTTTTGTTACACTTTCTTTACATATTAGAAGTCACAATTTCCTGGAGTTCTTGGGTATGGAATAACATCTCTTATGTTTTCTATTCCTGTAAGATACATTATTAATCTTTCAAATCCCATACCAAATCCTGAGTGAACGCATCCACCGTATTCTCTTAATTTAATATACCAGTATAGTTCTTCTTTGTTCATTTTTAATTCATCCATACGGTTTGTTAGGACATCTAATCTTTCTTCTCTTTGTGATCCTCCCATAAGTTCTCCACTTCCTGGGACTAAAAGGTCAACTGCTGCAACTGTTTTATTATCATCATTTAATCTCATATAGAATGCTTTTATATCTTTTGGCCAGTCATATACAAATACTGGAGCATTGAATTTTTCTTCAGTTAAATATTTTTCGTGTTCACGAGCTAAGTCTTCTCCATAAGCTGGTTTGAATTCGAATTCTTTTCCTGATTCAATTAAATATCTAATTGCTTCTTCATGAGTTATTCTTATAGCGCTTGTTTTTACTAAATGTTTTAATTTATCAATAAGACCTTTTTCTACAAATTTATCTAAGAATACTAATTCTTCATTACAGTTTTTTAATATATATTTTACGACATATTTTAACATATCTTCCATGATGTCCATATCTTCTTCTAGATTGCAGAAGGCTATTTCTGGTTCTATCATCCAAAATTCATTAGCGTGTGTTTTTGTATTTGAATTTTCTGCTCTAAATGTTGGCCCAAATGTATATGTTTTTTTATAAGCAAGTGCAAATGTTTCTGCTTGCAATTGTCCTGATACTGTAAGAGATGATTGTCTTCCGAAAAAGTCTTTTGAATAATCTACTTTACCATATTTGTCGCGTGGTACATTATCAAAGTCAAGTGTTGTTACTTTAAACATTTCCCCTGCACCTTCAGCATCACTTGCTGTTATTAATGGAGCATTAAAATAAACATAATCTCTATCTTGGAAGTATTTATGAATGGCATATGCTGCTTTACTTCTTATTCTGAATACTGCTTGGAAAAGATTTGTTCTTGGTCTTAAATATGCTTGTTCTCTTAAAAATTCCCTTGTATGCTTTTTTGGTTGAATTGGGTAGTCTTCTGGACAGTCGCCTAGAAGCTCAATGTTTTTAGCATGAAGTTCAAATTCTTGACCTGCTTTTGGAGATTCTACAACTACTCCTGTTACTTTTATTGCACTTCCTACATGATATTTTACTATCTCATCAAAGTTAGATTCTTTATCATATACTACTTGGATAGGTGTATAAAATGTTCCATCTGAAAATGAAATAAAACCAAATTCTTTTTGTTTACGATGATTTTTTATCCATCCTTCTATTGTTACTTCTTGATTTAAATATTTTGATGTGTTTTTAAATAACTCTTTATCAGTCATAATATCCTTCTTTCTTTAATCTATGAAAAAATAATTTCCATCCATAGTTGCGATTAATTCTTCTTTTTCATTATAAATATTGCATTTTGCAAAGGCAGTTTTCTTTCCATATTTTACTATTTCTGCTTGTGCAGTTATATAGTTTCCTTTGCCTGGCTTTAAGTATGTAATATTTGCACTTAATGTTACTGCACTTCTTCCTTTTGCACCTAAAAGCGCACCCATTGCCATGTCACCTAAACCAAATGTTAATCCTCCATGAACTATGTGGTATGGATTCATAGAGTTTTCGGTTAAGTTAGCTTTTATTATAGCACGATTTTCTGTAACTTCAACAAATTCAAAATTATTATGTTTAAAAAATCCTTTTTCTTCTGTTATTTCTTTTATTCTGTCATCTTTCATTTTTTTACTCCTTGTTATTTAAGAATGCCACTATAGTATTTCCAAGCTATTACTCTTAATACTGCTTTATTAATTGTTTTTTCTTTTATTTTTCCTTCTTCATAGGCCTTTAATATTTCATCTCTCATAGTGATAAAGTCACTAGTAATTATTATATCATTTCCAGCATTAATTGCTAGTGTTGCGGATGATTTGTCTTTATTAAAGGAATTTACTGCTCCCATTGAAAGGTCATCTGTCATTATTATTCCAGAAAATTTTAATTTATTTCTTAATTCTTTATGAATATTTTTACTTAGTGATGCTGGATAATTTTTATCTATTGATTCTACAACATTGTGAGAAACTAAAATAGTTGGAACATGAGCTTTTATTCCTGCTTTAAATGGTTCATAATCATTATTCGATATTTCATCATAGCTTCTATTATCATAAACCACATCTGTATGAGTATCTTTGTTATTTCCATAGCCTGGGAAGTGTTTTAGACAAGAATTTATTTTATTATTATTGGCGTATGTTACCATATTTTTTATAAATTCACTTGTTTTTTCTTTATCTTCTCCAAATGCTCTTGAATATATAAAGTCATCTTCATTTGTAGATATATCCGCAACAGGTGCTAAGTTTAGATTAAAACCAAGTTCTTTTAAGAGAGTAGCTTTTTCTTTTTCTTCCTGTTCTAGTAAATCATAGCCACCCTTTTCGTAATAATACTTAGGAGAGTTAAATTTTTCTTCTCGATAAATTTTAAATCGACTTACTCTAGTTACAAATCCACCCTCTTCATCTACTCCTAAGATAAGTTTATATTTATTTTGATTTTGAACATTTTCTAATTCTTCAATCATTTCTTCTTTTGAATTTTTATCTAGATCTTTTGCGAATAATATGTATCCTCCAGGATAAAAATTACTTAAGTATTCTGTATCTTCTTTATTATATCTTACTAGAAATAGCTGCCCTATTTTTTCTTTTATTGTCATATTGCTTACTAAGATTCTTGACTTTTCATAATATGTACCAAATATTGAATTTTTTATTTCGTTATCTTTTAGAAAAGTATCTTTTACTTCGACTTTTTTTAAACTTATATTTTTTATTGCTAATAAGCCAAATATAATGATTATGAATATTAAAATAGAAATTATTATCTTATCTATTTTTATATGCATTTTGTCACCTTAATTCATTATTTTTTTAAATTCATTTGGTGTTGCGGTTTCAAATAAAATATCTTTCTTTATTTCTGGATAATACATTTTTAATCTATTTGCGTGTAAATATAGTCTTGATTCTTTATCTTTAATATTACTATATTTTTTATCTCCTACTATTGGGTGACGTAGGGTGTTGAAAGCAACTCTTATTTGATTTTTTCTTCCTGTTTCTAGAGTAATACTTACCATAGAATATAAATCATTTTCTTTAATAACTTTATAGTTTGTGATAGCTTCTTTTCCATCATTATCACGTGATACATATACTAAGTTTGTTTTTGTTTCTTTTAAATGTTGAACTATTCTATCACTTTCTTTATTTAATTTACCGTGAACCACTGCAACATATTCACGAAGAGATACATATTCATTCCAATTTTCTTGTAGTTTATTTTTTGTTTTTTCATCTTTTGCAAGTACTACAATTCCACTTGTATCTTTATCTAGTCTATGAACAATAAACACTTTAGCATGTTTATCTTTACTTACTAAATATTCTCTTACTATATGAAAAAGTGTTTTTTCTTTTTCTTTTGCAGTTGCGATTGTTAGAAGTCCACTTGGTTTGTTAACTACAATTATATGATCATCTTCAAATAAAATATCAAATGGTAATGTATGTTTATTTTTATTATCTGTATCAATCATAATATGCATTCCTGGTAAAACTCTATAATTATATTTTGTAGTTTTAGTTTCATTTACAAATATTGATCCATGTGTTAAATATTGTTTTATTCTTTTTTTAGGCATATCAAGATTATTATAAAGATAATCTAATAATTCTCCTTCTTTTTTTACTATTATTTTCATAAATTTACTCACTCCTTAATATTAAGATTATAATACAAATATTTGTTTTTATCAAAAAAAGTAGTTATACAAATTTTTTTATTAATATAACCACTTATATTTTTATATTTTTTTTATTATTTTTTCGACACCTTTAAAATTATTTGAACTTGTTTTTTTAGTTGTTTTTGCTTTTAATGTTTTTGGACTATTACCAATTATATATGTATTGGGTATTTTATCTATAAATATATTTTCACTTTCATTACCAATTATTGTATATATTTCTTCTTCTTGGATGTTTAAGTTTTCTAATAATTTAAAAAATCCTTTATAATCATTTGATTCTGTTATCTCTAAATATGTTTTTTTGTTATTTTTAAATGTTATATCATTTTCTTCTAAATTATTTATGTCTTTTCTTTTTAATTCTATTTCTATTTTATAAATTGTTTGTCCATTATAGTTTTCCTTTTCATAGACAGAGTCTTCTGAATATAATAATATTTTTTGATTTTTATATTTTTCTAGAATATTATTTATTTTTTTATTTGTTAATGGATTTTTATAGATAGCTTTATTTTTATTTATATCTATAACATAATTTCCATTAAATGATACTATGTAGTCAATAAATGGGAAATCTTTATTATAATAAGTTAATTCATTATGAGATTTATTTGTAAGTATTGTGAATTTTATATTATTGTTTCTTATTCTATCTATTTGTAACATTGTGGACATTGGTATTGCTTCTTCTTTATCTATCAATGTATTGTAAAAGCTACTGGCAACCATTTTTATCATATTAATTCCCCCTAATATATTTATGGTATAAATTTATATTTATAATTACTATTGTAAGTGATAGTAAATATCCGCCTAGGATATCGCTTGGATAATGTACTCCGACATAGATTCTACTTAGTCCTATTGAAACTATTATAATTAATAGAAGTATTGTTAGAAGTGTTTTTAAGAGTTTGTTTTTTATATTTTCATTTATTATATAGATTAATGTTCCATATACACATATTGATATCATCGCATGACCACTTGGAAATGAGTATCCTCCTTGAGTGATTAATCTTAAATGATCTGGTCGTGGTCTTTCAACTATATTTTTTAGAATTATATTTATTACTACTGATAATACTGCACTACTTCCTAGTAATATTTTATCTTTTTTATTTAGAATAATTAACAATATTATTACTATTAAAAGTACTGGTACGGTGTTACCTAATTTAGTTATTGTTTTAAAATATATGTCTAGAAAATCACATTTTTTACTGATTAAGAAGTTATAAATAGTATTGTCAAATAAGGTTAGACTATTGTTTAGGACAAGTATCATTACTACTGTAAATAAAAGTAATGATATTGCTGATATTATGTAACTTATTTTTTTATTATTCACTTAGAGCATTCCTTACTTCTTGTTTATAAACTTCTACTCCAGGTTGGTTAAATGGATTTATTCCAAATAGATATCCAGAGAAAGCTGCGGCTAATTGGAAGAAGTAAATTAGTGTTGCCACATTTTCTGGAGTTAATTCATTAAGTTCTATTTCAAGACACGGAACATTACCTTTATAGTGGGCACGCATTACTGAGTCAATTACTATGTTATTTATATCTTGTAGAGTTCTTCCTTCATATTCAATATAATTATCAGCTTCTTGAACTTTTATAAATGTTTCAAATAATATTTTGTTTCCTTCTTGAATGAATTGTCCAAGAGAGTGAAGATCTCTTGTATATACTGTTGATGTTGGGAATAGTCCTACTCCATCTTTTCCTTCAGTTTCTCCAAATAATTGTTTTAACCATTCAGTAAATGCATGCATATTCTCATCAGATATACAGAAATTTTCTACTACTTTACTATGTTTAAACATTAAATATCTTATTACGGCATACTCATATGCTACATCGATTAGTCTTTTACCATGGTAATATCCATCTATAATATCATCTATATCATAATTAATTGCGAGTGGTAGTAAGTGAGCTGGTGTGATAAAAGAGTATCTTCCTCCAATGTTATCTGGAATTATAAATGATTTATATCCTTCTTCATTTACTTCTTCTCTTAATTTTCCTTTTGCTTTATCTGTCGTTACTATGATATGTTTTCTTAATTCTTCTTTTTCATATTTTCTTTTTAATACATCTTTTAATATTTTATAAGTAATGTTTGTTTCCATTGTTGTGCCACTTTTACTTATTACATTAATACAGAAGTTTTTATCTCTTAAATATTTAGTTAATTCATCTAGATACTTACTTGATAATGTTGTGCCTGCATATATTATTTCAAATTTATTATCATTAAAGTATTTCCTAAATATCTTATCAAAGGCATAGCTCCCTAAAAATGATCCACCTATTCCTATTACTACTAAACAATCAAAATTATTTTTTATAGATAGGGCTGTTTCTTTTATATCTTTTACTACTTCATTATCTATTTCATTTATCCAACCATTCATATCACTTGCTTTTAATGTATTTATAATTTGTTCTTTTTTTGATATTAATTCATTATATTCTTCTTTGGAATAAAAATTATTTGTATATGTTGTGAAATCATATTTTATCATCTAATCACTCTCCATTCATTCTCATTATAACATTATTATTTATAAATAAAAAGTAACGTTTTTTTGTTAATCAACGTTATTTTATTTGGATATTTTTTAGACTAGTTATTTTCTTTTTTATCATTACTTTCAAAGATAATTGATTCATATATTAAATCTACTAAATGGTCGCTTGGTTGTAGATTATATTTTTTCATTATTCTGTCAAAGACATCTTGACTATATTCTAAGTTTAAATATTTATAAACAAGCTCCATATCATTATCTAATTCGCTTAGATAATCTTTTGTATATGATTCTTCTAGTAATAGTAATGGATATCCTTTAGACCATTGTTTGAATTTTTCTATTATAAAATATTTATTATTTACATAAGTAAATGACTTTTTATCATACTGAATCATATTTTTTAAATCTATATTTTCTATTAGTTTATCTTCTACTCGATAATCAAATCTATCTTCTAATTGTAATCCATTTAGTTTTAAAGCACTTATTTGTGCGATAAATCCTTTATCACTTTGACTATGAGTTGGGATTATTTCTACTATTATATATTTTTTATTTTCTAGTTCCATATGTTTCATCTCCTTTCGATATTATAACAAAAGTATTTATAATAAGCAAAAGCAAAGTAAATTGATTAATACATTATATTTTACTTTATTTTTATATTTAAAAAATAGGAAGATTTTTTATCTTCCTATTTAATAGTAAGTTTTATTTCATGAACTTTAGAGTCGTTTTCTAATTTTATATAATTATTTAATTGATTTTTTCCATCTAATTTTAGTTCTTCTTTTTTAGATTTCTTTACTTCAATATTATATTTTGTATCTTTATATGTATATGTTGCGGTAAATCCGTCCCAAGCTATTGGTATTCTTGGGTCTAATTTTAATTTATCGCCATGTCTTTGTATTCCTAAAATATTTTCTATTCCGACTCTATAGAACCATCCAGCAGATCCTGTGTACCATGACCAACCTCCTCGTGCTGGGAAAGCAGGTGATGAATAAATATCTGCGGCTATAACATACGGTTCGTCTCTATAAACTTCTACATTTTCATGTTTTTTAGTTCTATTTATTGGATTTATCATTTGATAGTATCGATAAGCTCTATCATGATATCCGGCTTTTATTAAAGCTATTAAGTACCAAGACACTGAATGTGTATATTGTCCACCGTTTTCTCTTATACCCTTTGGATAATTCATAATATATCCTGGTGTATTTAATGATTTTCGGAAAGCTGGTGTTAGTAATTTAACAATCTTTTTGTCATCGTCTACTAATTGTTCTTCAACTGCTGTGATAACTTTTTCTCTTCTTTCTTTTGAAGCTACTCCACTGATTATTGAGAAGCTTTGTGAGATAAGATCTATTTTACATTCACTATTTTCTTGGCTTCCTAATTTATCACCATTATCGAAGTAAGCTCTTAAATAATACTCGCCATCCCAAGCTTTTTTATTTAAATTTTCTTTTAGACTTTCATTAAACTTCAAATACTTTTCTGTATCAAAATCACTATTGTATTTTTTCATTGTTTTTGTGAAAAGGTCTATAACATTATATAAGAATAATCCTAGCCAAACACTTTCACCTTTTCCTTTAATACCTACTCTATTCATTCCATCATTCCAGTCTCCACCACCCATTAATGGTAGTTTGTGGCGACCAAGAGAATTCATTGATAGAGATAGTGACTTTAGACAGTGTTCTAATAAAGTGTCTTGTTTTTCTGAATAATTAAAGGTAATTCCTTTTTCGTGTTCATAGTCACTTAATTGTTCTCCTACAACATATGGAACTTTTTCTTCTAGTATTTCATAATCTTCAGTTATATCTATATATGTTGTAGTTGCATATACTAACCATAAATAATCATCTTTATATCTACTTCTTAGACCAAAGTGATTCTTTTCATGCCACCAATGTAGTACGTCTCCTTCTTCAAACTGATGAGCAGCATTTATTAAAATTTGCCTTCTAGTTTGTTCTGGATTTACAATGGCTATATTCATTGAATCTTGGAGTTGGTCTCTATAACCAAAAGCTCCACTTACTTGGTAGAATCCTGCTCGAGCTAATATTCTTGATGAAATTGTCTGATATAAGTACCAACCATTTGCAACATAATCAAAACTTGCATCTGGAGTATCTACTTGAATTGTTCCAAGAGTTTTATTCCAGTAATCTTTTACATCTTTTAATTCTTTTTTACAATTTTGAACATTAGTATATTTTTCTATGAGTTCCATGTTTTCTTTGTCACTGTAACTACATCCTAAAACGAATACAAATGTTTTCTCTTCTTCTTTATCAAGCTGTAAATTAAATGAAATATTTTTAACAAGCATTTTATCGCATGTTGCTGCTTCTATTTTTTCTGATGATGACATAAATACATTTACGTCACTATAATTAATACTATAAACATTTCTCATTTTTAGATAATTATCTTCACCCATAAATTCTGATAAAATATGTCTTGTTGTCTTTTCTTCAAAATTTCCAAAAGTTGGGTTCATCCAAAATTCGATGTTTGAATTCTTCTTTTTGTTCGTTTTATTTTTTAGTTTCATTAGATAAATCTTAACTGTATCTTCGCAAGCAACAAATTCAGTTATTTCGTGAGAATAATCTTCTGTTTCACTTTCAAGTATTGTATATCCAAATCCATGGGTACATTTTTCTGGATCAAATTGTTTGCCATCAAACTTAAATCCTTCGCTCTTATCATTTAAAACCATTTCATTTGTCCATGAGGTAATCTTAAATTCGCCAGAATTATAAGCATATGTATAACCACAACCATTATTTGTAACAATTGTTCCAAAGTTTTTATTAGCAATTATATTAGACCATGGTGTTGGTGTATCTTTATTATAAATTACATATTCTTTTCCTTTGTTTTTAAAACCACCATATCCATTATCAAATGTTAATTTTTCATGATGATCATATTTAATGTTTTCTTCTAGTTTTGGTTTAACATACTCTACTGCGGTATTTTTTCTTTGAAGTTCTTCTACTGTTTCTTTTAGACCGATATGTTTTTCAATTATAAAGTGAATTCTTGGAACCATATTAAGTAGACTTCTATCTTCTCTTGTAATATTATTTGAATCAATTACTGTGACTGTTCCTGGTGTGTGATAGAAACTATTTAGTGTATACATTTTATATAGTTCTTCATCTATTTCTTCTTTTATTAGTTTTGCAGAATTGCCATTTTCATTATTTATTATTATTAAGTCTACAAATATAGATTTATTTTTATAATATTCAAATGCTTTTAGAATATCTGTTATAAAACTAATATCACTAATATCATCTATTTCTACTGAAATGATAGGTCTATCTCCACTTACTCCAAACTTCCAAAGTCCAGATTGACCTAGGGCATTTCTTCTTAATAGGTCCATTCTTTCTTCATTAACAGATAGTTTTGTTGTTTGATATAAGTAATTTAACATGATGTTATAAGTACGCATGTTTTCTCCACTTATATTCATGTTCTTTGTATCTATTACATTCATTAATGTAGATATTTTGAATTCTTTTTCTAGTGCTTTTTCATTATTATAATGTCTAATGATATCTTTGATTTGTTCTGTACTTCTTCCAAATCCTATTACTAAGTACACTGTTGCGGAGTCATTTGCTTTTACTACAACTTTATTTCTTAATGAGAGAATTGGGTCAAGATTGTCTCCAGTATAGTTTGATAATTCTTTATTTAAACCAACAGATTCTGATAATTCTTTATTTCTTCCAATGAAGTTTTCTCTTTCTGTTTCATATGTAAATTTGTCTTCTCCATCTTCAATTATCATTCTTGTTGCCATATAACTGTTGATGTCTGAATCTCCTCTATTTTTTCTTTTGGCGATTAATGTATTTGTTTGTTCATCATATTCAGTTGAGATAAACATATTATTAAATACTTTGTGAGAAACATCATCCATATTTTCTGAAAGAATTGGTTCTGTATAACTAGTAAGTTCTAGTTCTTTATCATATTCTGTTTCATTTTTAAACGTTATTTTTCTAATTTCAGCATGATAATCTTTACATACAACTATTTCTGTTTTTGTTGATATTCCAGCATCTCTTCTTAAAAATTTAATCTTATCTGATGCGAATACCACTTCATATTTATCAGGTTTGTTATTCATTGGAGAGTATGTATTACTCCAAATATATTTTGTTTTTGTATCTTTTATAAATAAGAATATACCATAGTTTTGTTCTGTCACTTTTCTGTATCTATTTAATTGAAGTGTTCTATATCTTGAGAAACTATCTCCTCTATCATTCATGATAAGTGAATATTTCTTGTTAGATAGAACAGACATTTCTGGTAAGTATGAAATATAGTCAAATGCTCTAATGTCATTTTCAATTCTCTCTTTACTATAATTATACTTTTTATAGTCTGCCATTTTCATATCAATACTTGAACGTATTTGTACTTTTTCTTTTAGAAGAATTTCAAATGTTTTTATATTGATATCTTCATGGAATAGTTCTTGAATTATGCCTTGTTTTAAGTAGTTAGTCATTCCAATCAAACTCATTCCTTGATGGTGAGCAAAATAGGCTCTAACTATACCCTTATTTTCATAATCATATGATTCATATAAACCATAGTCTGAATACATGTCTAATTTTTTGAATTTTTTAATGTTTTCATAGACATCTTCTGGGAATAATTCCATTGCCATAAGTGATGAATATGGTGATATAACAATTCTATTATCTTTTTCTTCTTTTGCTTTTAAATATGGTGTTGAGAAGGCTCTATATTTATAATTTAGACAATTGTCTAACTCATTATATGCTGATTCTGATACTCCCCAAGGTAATTTACTATCAACTGATTCTATGTATTCTTTTTGGCACATATGAGCAAAATTATATGTTTCATCTAATAGTGTATTTGGATAATTTTTCATAAATAAGAATGGCATATAATATTCAAATGCTGTTCCACTCCATGAAATAAGTCCTTTTTTACCTTTATATGTTGTAAGGGATTTATCAAGGCACATCCAATGTTTGCTTGGTGCATCATTTAAAGCGATTGCGACGAATGAAGTTAAGCGTGACTCACTTGCAAATTTATTATAGTTATAAATTGATAATTTTCCTTCATCTTCATCATAACCAATACTGAAGACATCTCTTTTTGTATATAATTTTTTGAAATTAGTATTTTTGATTAACTTTTCACATAATTTTATTGTTTTCTCATCAGCATTTTCTTTTCTTAAAAATTCTTTTGTAACGATTAAACATGATACTAAATTTCCTGAATCTATTGTTGAGATAAAGCTTGGATAAATTGCTTTTTTAGATTTTATATCATACCAGTTATATAAATGACCATGCCATTTTTTTAGGCTATCTATTGTTTCTAGTATATTTGTAAGTAAGTTTATGGCTTTTTCTTTATCAATAAATTCCAGTTCATAGGCACTAATTATTGATGTTAGAGAAAAACCTATTCCAGTTGGTGATGTTCTACTGTCTAGTTTCTTTTCTCTATTTTCTTGGTAATTATCTGGTATTAAATAATTATTTTCGCTTGTTAAGTTATCCTCAAAGTATTTCCAAGTTCTTTTAGCTAGTTCTTTTATTTCATCTACTTTTTCTTCTTTTAAAGCAATTTCGTGATGATCTATATCTTTGCTTACTAGATATAAAACAAATGGCGCACTAATAAATACTAAAGCTATTATGAATGCTATGTAATTTTTTGAAATTACTCCAATTACTATAAAGATAATTGCAGTAATAAAATTAAAAGTAAAGTTCTTTATATAATTTTTTAGACTTCCATTTACTGTTTTTTCTACTTCTTCGGCTGTTATCCAGTTAAGTAAGTTTTTATGACTATAGAATAGTCTATATAGTGTTCTAAAGAATGCATCCATATATAATTTTGAATAATATGGAATAGTTGCAAATACTATATAAGATCTTAGAAAAATACTTTTTCCTCCATGATAAATATTTTTATAGTAAATTTCTTTTTGATCTTTATTTTTTTTGTACATTTTACTTTTTAAGAAGAATAATATTGAGATTGCTATTTCTAAAACTACTAGTCCAATCCATAAATATGGATTTTTTGATATGAATGCTAATAATAGTATTAGAAGTAACATTGGATTAAGGAACATTCTAAAGATATTATCGAATATTTTAAATTTTCCTAATATTGTGATTGGATTTTTAATTTGTTTATTTTCTTTATTTGGTACTTTATTTAATAACCAATTTATTATTTGTGTATCTCCTCTTGCCCATCTATGTTGTCTTGTTACGTCGATTAAGAATTTTGATGGAAAGTCGTCTAGGAATTCTATGTCTGAAACATATCCACATCTTATGTAATTACCTTCTAATAAATCGTGTGAAAGTATTAAATTATCTGGAAATGTTTGATCTAGAACTTTATTAAATACTTTTAAGTCATAGATTCCTTTTCCAACGAAGCTTCCTTCTCCAAATGTGTCTTGATATACGTTTGGAACAACTGATGAGTAAGCATCAAATCCTCCAACACCGGCGAATACTTGGCTATATACGCTTTTATTAGTTGCTTCTATGTCTACGCCTACTCTTGGTTGCATTATTCCATATCCATTAATTACTTTTGTTCCTTCTTTATTTAGAACTGGTGTGTTTAATGGATGAGCCATTGCTCCTACTAAGTTTAGTGCTGAATTTAATACTAATTTTGTATCAGTGTCTAGCGTTATTACATATTTTATATGTAGTTTATTATTATGTAACATATTTACATTGAAATATTTTTTTTCATCAAGCTCTTCACCTAATAATATTTTATTAAATTGAAGTAAAGCTCCTCTTTTTCTTTCATATCCTAAGTATTGATTTTCTTTTTCATTCCAAAGTCTTTTACGATATATAAAGAAGAAAATGTCTTTTTTATACTTTTCATTTAACCTTTTAGCGTATTCTTCTCCATACTCAGATACTTCTTTATCAAATGGTGCTATTTCTTCATTTAAGGCCTTTACATCTCCTAATAATGTAAAGTATAAATTATCTGATTTATTTATTAAGTAATATGACTCTAATGTATCAAACATTGTTTTTACTTTTTCTTTGCTTGCGACTATTGTTGGTATTACTACCATTGTTCTAGACTCTTCTGGTATACCTTTTGAGTAATCTAGTTTTGGTATAACACTTGTAGGTACAGTCTTAATTAATATTTCTTGTAATAATTGACTAATTAACTGGCATATTGGGACAAATAAAATTATAAAGCCTAGTATTCTTGGTCTTATGAAATAGTTTGAAGCGAAGAACGCAATTGTTCCACTTATTAATACTAGTGCTAAAATATATAATATAACTTTATAAGTACTTTTCTTTTCTTTAAATAATTTAAAACCAATATGTTCATCTGATTCAAATATCTTTTCAAGATAAGTATATTCATCTACATGATTCTTTTTTGCTAGAGATAATAATTTGTTTCTATAAAGAATTTTAGATGACTCAGTCATTTTTTTATATATTGGATCAGTTAATAATTTTTTCTCTGTTTTTGAAACTTTTTCATATATATCTTCTGTAGAAAATTCAAAGAACTCTTTTAAGTCATTAAATATATTAGCTATTAAAACATTATTATCTATTTTATTTTGAAATTCTTCATTAATAATATCTTTTAGGCTTAATTCTTTTTCTTTTAAATATTCATTTAATGATTTAAACAATTTGCTTGATTTATTTACTTTATATAGTTGATTATTTATTTCAAAAATATAGTGTGTATTATTTTGTGGAGTGAAATCTTCTGAAATAAATGAATCGAGTGTTAATTCATTTGACGATTCAATTATTTTAGAGACATCTTCTTTATCTACTATTTTTTTATATTCTTCTCTACATAAATCATTTAGTCTATCAATATAAATAATTATAAGTGTTGGAATTATCATCCCTAATTCTTTATATGTAAATACTCTATTTGTATCTTTTTGATAGGTTTTTAACTCATCAGTTAAATATTTAAAATTTATATCATAATTCTTTTTATTGGCTATTGCTTTTAAAAAGTAATAATTTTCTTCTAATGTTTTTATGTTCTTTTTAAGACCACTTTTTTGACTATAAATATTATTTTTATGTTCAGCTAAAATATAATAGTTATCAATTAACCACTCATTTGTTATATCTACTTGTTCATGTTTTTTTGTTTTAGCAACTAAATAATTATAATATTCTGTTATGTCTTTAAAATTGTTTTTAAATTTTTTTAATATATTTGCCATCTTCATACACTCCTATATGGATTATATCATAATTTGTAAAGATGTACTAGATGATAAGTTGTCTTTTAGAGCACAAAAAAACTCGATTTCTCGAGTTAATTTCTTAATGGCGGAGTAGGAGAGATTTGAACTCTCGCGCCAGTTGCCCGACCTACACCCTTAGCAGGGGCGCCTCTTCAGCCTCTTGAGTACTACTCCATTTCCTCATTTTGCGTCCGCATATATATTATTACATGATAGATACAAAAAAGTCAACAGAAAATTATTAGTCTTCTTCTGTTTTTGTAATTATTTTCAAATAATTTTCTAAATTAGTTGCCTGTTCTTCGAACATGTTAATATATGTTGGAACTTTTTCTGATAAGTCACTCCACTTTTCTTTATAATTAGTTGCGGATGCTCCATCCCAGATACCCTGCCCTGTTGCAACATTATCTGTAATTAAATTATCAATACCTTGAAGATTTGATCTTACATTGTCAGATAGCACTTTTATATTATTAATTGTCTTCTCTACTTCTTGAAAATTAATTTTGTTACTTGGCATTTTTATCACCTCTCTAGAAAAAACTATCTTCAATTGATTCTGTTGAATTTTTTAATTCTTCTATTTTTAATTCTAATGTATTTATAAAAGATTCCATCATTGATGTTACATTATTTAATTCTGGAAGTTTAGAAATAAATTTTTCTTTATATAATGAATAAACATTACTTTCATCCGTTTGCATATTTACTTCAAGTATATCAATTTCTTTTACTAGTTTTTCTAGTGAATCTTTATAATTGTTTTTATATTTTACTGCAGTATCTAAAATATTTTGCATTTCTTCTAATGAGTAAGCTAATGTATCTGGCATAAGTAACACATCCTTTATAAGTTTGATTTTACTATGTTGGTTTTATAATGTCAAACTAAGTTTTTGTAAAACAAAAAAATCCCAAATGGGATTTATATTTAATTTTGGTGACGAGTACGGAATTCGAATCCGTGAATGCTGCCGTGAAAGGGCAGTGTGTTAAGCCACTTCACCAACTCGCCATCTGGCGCCCCAACTAGGACTTGAACCTAGGACCCCTTGATTAACAGTCAAGTGCTCTAACCAACTGAGCTATTGAGGCATTTCTGGTGGACCTGATAGGACTTGAACCTATGACCCCACGCTTATCAAGCGTGTGCTCTAACCAACTGAGCTACAGGTCCATGTATTTAAGTTTACTATATTATCAGTTGTTTTGCAAGAAAAAATTTAATTTTTTTTGCTGGGAACAAATTCCTTTTCTCAACTGCATTTATAGAATACTATATTTAAGATATTAAAGTCAAGCGTTTTTTTAAAAAATTGTTTATATATTTATTTATTTTTTATTTTTTTATTAAAATTTGATAAATTATAAGGAAAATTTAGATAAAATTGAAGAAAATTTAAAAAAGGTATTGTAAATATTATAATTTTGATATAAAATAAATTATGCAATTTGGAAATGGGCTGTTAGCTCAGTTGGTAGAGCAACTGACTCTTAATCAGTGGGTCTAGGGTTCGAATCCCTAACAGCCCACCATTTTGATTATCAATAACTACTTAGGTAGTTATTTTTTTGTGTAAATTTAAAAATTAAAAAAAAAGAAAAGTTATCTTAACTTTCCTTTTACGCCTTTAGCACCTTTTACTCCACCATTAGATGCAAATCCTTGTAGAATGTTTGATTCAAATGAATGAGTTTTACTTACTCTCTTCTTATAATCTTTTATTCCAATATTTATCATATCATCTAATACTTTTGTAAAGTTTATATCTTTTGCATCCCATAAGTAGAATGCTAAACTTCCTGGAATTGAGTTTATTTCATTTAAATAAACTTTATTATCTTTTCTATCAATTAAGAAATCAATTCTAGAGTTTCCAGAACTTCCTAATACTTTAAATGCTTCTGTTGCTACTCTTTCAACTTCTTTTCTTGTTTCATCATCTAATTCTGCAGGTAATTTTCTATTAGTAGAAGCCATGCCTTTAGATGCGCCTTTAACTGGACCAGACATTTTTCCTTTCGTTTTGCCTTTTCCATTACCGATGTATTTATCAGTAAATGTTAGGAATTTATTACCAGAAAGTACTTCTTCTATTTCACTTACTTTTTGATGTTCATAGTTACCCATTACAGCAATATTTACTTCTTTTAGGTCTTCTACTACTTCTTCAACTACTATTTTAGTATCATATTGAACTGCTTCATCTATTGCTTCTCTTATTTTTTCTTCTTTATCGCAAACGCTTATTCCAACACTTGAACCTGTTGTTGCTGGTTTTACAATCACTGGATATTTTAATTTACTTATTTTTTTAACAATTGCATCTGGATCTTGTCTATAATCAAAATCGTAGAACCATGTATAGTTTTTAATTGGTAAGTTAGCACTTGCCCACACATCTTTCATGAATGCTTTATCTTGACCAACTACAGCTGCATAAACATTTGGTCCAACATATGGAATACCTATTGTTTGTAGATATCCTTGTAATACTCCATCTTCTACATTTGTACCATGTACTATTGGGAATGCAATATCAATTTCTTTAACTATTGATTTAAATAAACCTTTTTTCTTTTGTAATACATAGCTACCATTTTTATAGTATAAAACTACATTACTACTATATTTTTTTATTAAATTGAAATCTTGGTATACTTCAATATCTCTTAACATTTCTCCTGTATACCATTCTCTATCTTTAGTTATATATATAGGCACTATTTCATATTTTTCTTCATCAATTTTATTCATTGCTTGAATTGCAGAAATAATACTTACTTCATGTTCAACTGTTTCTCCTCCAAAAATAACACCAACTTTAATTCTCATATAAAATCACTCTCCTAATTCTCGTTATATGTATCTGGCAAATCATTTTCAAATAATGCATATACTTCTTCATTCAAAGCTATGTTTCCTATAAAAGGATATGCATCTCTTACATCATTAAATACAATTATTTTGTCTTTGTCAAACCCACTTGTTAATAATCCTTCTTTTATTGGCTTTGTTTGTCTTTCACCTACTAATATTGCTATATCGGCTACTTGAGCTATTTGTTCTCCAAATTTTTTATTATATTCATATTCTTTTTCTCCTAATTCAATCATTCCCGGCGTTACTACTATTTTTTTACCAGGCATCATACCTAGTATTTTACAAGCATTTTCCGCTCCTATAGGATTTGAATTATAGGCATCATCTATCTGATAAAAGTTTCCTAGTTTTTTTAATTCTAATCTGTGCTCTACTGGTTTAACATTTTTTACAGCTAATACTAAATCATTAATTTCAATATCAAATTCTCTGCCGCAAGCAATGGCAGCTAATATATTATAAACATTGTGATTTCCAAGTAATTTAGTTTCAAAATGATATTTGTTTGAGTCACCTTTGAATACTACATCAAAACTTGAACCTTTATTTGAATATTTAATATTAGTTGCTCGTACGTCAACATTTTCATTATCTATTCCTATCCAGATAGTTTTTACTTTATTTTTTAATTTATAGTTTACTTGCTTTTCATCATCACCATTTAATACAGCAAATCCATCACTTGGAAGAGATTCAATAAGTTCAAATTTTCCTTTAATGATATTTTCTTCACTACCAAAACTTTCTAAGTGAGCTGTTCCAATTCTTGTTAATATTCCATATTTTGGTTTTATTAGTTTACAAAGTCCAGCAATTTCTCCTCTTACGTAAGCTCCCATTTCAGCTATAAATATATCTGTAAATTTATCCATATAGTTATTAACTGTCATGATTAAACCATTATATGTATTTAAATTTCTTGGTGTTGGTAATGCATTATATTTTATATTCAGGATATCACTTAAAATATTTTTACTACTAGTTTTACCATAACTTCCTGTTATACCAATTATTTTTAAATTTGGCATTTCTGATAATTTCTTTTGAGCCATATTTTTAAAGTGTAAATAAACACATTTTTCTATAGGTGTATTTATAATCATTGCTATGAATACTACGAATGCATTCAAGTACAGTAAAATACTTTCTATTAGAAACATCTTCCAAACTAATTTTACATTATTTATGTCTAAAAATAGTATTATAAATGGAATTATATAAATTATAGATGTTGTTACTATTAATCTTTTTATTCTGGCTGTTACTACTAATTTCTTTTTATTTTGATCATTTACTATTCTTTTATTCCAATTATATCCTATTAATAATAAGAATAATGACATTAATATAAGACATAGTGATGCAATGAAACTTATATCAAATATTACATATATTCCTATTACTGAAATACATATTAATATTATTTCTATTGAAAGAAATTGTTTTTTATTCTTTATTACCCATTTTATATAACGATTATTTTCATTATATAGGTTTTGTTGAAGCATATGTAATGCTCTTTTTGATTTGTTTATTATTGCATAAGCAAAAGTTAATATAAGAATTATGTATAAAACTATCATTATTTTCTCCTCCTAAAAAAAGTTATTAAGTATTGCGACTACTCTAGGTAAATTTTCTAAATATGCATAATGTGTTCCTGGTAAAACTATTAGAGCTGCATCTATCATTATCTTTTCAAGTTGTTTTGCATCGTTTAGTGGTGCTTCTGTATCTTGTTCTCCCCAAATAAGTAGAGTTGGTTCTTCAATTTCACGAGCGTATTTTGATAAATCTTCATTTACAACATTTACAAGTGTTTGTCTCATTATTGGACTTGCAGCTTTATAATCTCTTGAGCCTATGAAGTTTTTCATATATTCACCTATTTCGTTTAATCCTGGAAGCTGCTTTAATTTTTTTAATATTTTAACACCAAGAGATAATTCTTCTTGAATTCTAATGCATGGGCTTCCAAATAGAACTAACTTTTTAATTGGATTTCTAGCACTATATCTAATCGCTACTCTTCCTCCAAATGAATGACCTATTACAATTGGTTTTTTTACATTTAATTTTTTTAGAAATTCTTCTAACATTAATTCATAATCTTCTATTGTCCATGGGCTTTTTGGCTCTTCACTTTCTCCAAATCCTGGAAAATCAAGAATTGTAATTCTAAATCTATCTTGAAAATTATCTCCAATTGGACGCATCATTTCAATGTTTTGTCCCCAACCGTGAAGTAATACAATATCTTGTCCTTCACCATATTGTATGTAATTTATATTTAAATTTTTAACATTTATTTTCACTCACATCACTCCAGTTTTATTATAGCATAATTGATTTATAATATGAACAAATTAGATTGTTATTAAAAAGATGTATTTTTTATTTTTTATATTTTTTTGTAAAATAATGTAAAAAAGGAAACTAAAACTAGATGTTTTGTCTCCTTTTATTTTTCTTTTTCTATTGAATAAAATGTATAGTTGCCGTCACTTGCTTGTTTAAATGTATATTTATAAGTATTTAATTTTGAGGAGTATTTTGATATTACTTCTTTTTTGTTTAAAATACCGTTTCTTAGTGGTATTGTTGCTACTTGAGTTTTTTTATCACTTGATGTAAATATTGCAGCTTCTGTTATATCTGTTCCTGAAGCATTATTTAGATATTCTACATAAAATACTTTTCTTTTTACTATAATACTATCTTCTGTTAGTGATGTTGACTGATTTATTTCCATAAATGTTGGTGAATAGACTTCTCTCACTGTTGGAGCAATATATGTATATTTGTCAGTTACAGCATCATATAAAATATTATAGTATTGTCCTGCATTTAAGTTATCTGCTTTATAAGTTAGATTTTTTCCGAATATAGTTTCAAAATCATTTTTTACATCTCCGCCTACTAATAATTGTGGGGTATTTGTTCCTAATAAATTATCATAGAGTGCTGCAAATAATGCTGCTCCTTGATCAAACTTTGATGCTAATAATCTATCTTTATATATATATCCAAAATATGTTGAATTTTTATCATTAAATGCTTTATCAAATTTTTCTAATGCATCCCCTACTAGGTAAAATGAATTTAAGTCAATATCTACATTATCAATTGTTGTTATTGTCTTTTCTTCTTTTTCTGTTTTATAGAACTTATCATAATATATAAAGCCACCTAATCCTAAAATAATAAATACCAAAATTACTATTGTAATTATAAACTTCTTATTCTCTTCCATTAATTATCTCTCCTATTATTCTTTATTAAACTAATTATAGAAAAGATATGATAATTATTCAAGATTTTTTTGTTTTGATTAACAGTTAATACATTTGTTAGTTTATATTTTTACAATATTTAAAAACTCACGAACAATTAAGCCCGTAAGTTGATTTCAAATGAAGTGGTAAATAAAGATATTTGAAACTCCTAAAGATAGTTAATAAACAACTAATTACAAGATATTTATAACATTTTTTTATAAAAAGTATCAAAAAAAGAAAAATAATGTATAATTATATATGAAAGTAAGGTGTACTTAATGGAAAATATAATTACTATAGAAAATGAAAATTTAGCAAATTACATAATGTTTAAATTAGATAAAATTGATAATGGTTTTACTGAACAAGAACTAAATAGAATAGCCGATGTAGTTATTGATTATAACAATGAAACTGATAGTAGTTTTGTATTTTTAGAAGAACTATCTAAACTTAAAAATTTAAAAACTATTACTTTAAGAAATGGATATATATTTAATGACAATTATAATATCTTTCTAAAATTAAATCATTTATCTGAATTTGTATTTGAAAATTGCGAATTTGAAAACGCTAATTTAATTACATCACTTAAACTTAAATCATTATCTTTAATAAATTGTAAAATAGAAAGCTATTCATTTATAAATATATTTGAAAATTTAAAAGAATTATCAATAATAAATGGAATAGTAGAAATAGAAAAATTAAACATGTTAAATTGTCTAAAGTATTTACAAATTTCTTATTCAAATATAATAGATAAAACTGAATTAAATATTAATACATTAGAAGAATTATATATTGATAATACTAATATTAATAGTTTTAGTTTTCTAAATAATTTATTACATTTAAAAAGAATAAGCATAGATGAAAAACAATATATTAACAACAAATATTTATTCGATAATTTAATAAAAAGAAATATTTTAGTTTTAAATGAAAATATGGTTGAGTTTGGTGGTGAAAACAATGAAATGTGATTATCAATATAAGATTACATTTAAACTAAATGAACCATTTGGTATTAATTATATAAAAAATATATGTAATCAATATCCAAATTCTAAAATACTAGTTGAAGTTAAAAATACTAAAGGAATAACTTCTTCTATGATGAGACAATTAGGTTCCAATATTGCAATAAGAATTGCTGGCGGATACGATGAAGAAAGAATTGCTAGATATGGAAAAGATTTGCATTGGTCATCTAATTATTATAATGAAGCAGTCATTTATACTAAAAATCAGGCAATTAAAATATTAGAAGAAATAGAAAAAATCGAATCTGGTTTAAATAAAAATTGGTCTGATATTCAAAAATTGATCTATATATATGATAAATTAAAAAGAGAAATAATGTATGATCCAAAATTTGAACGTAAACTTTCAAGTGAAATTAGAAGTTTAAGAGGTTTGATTACTAAACAAACTGTTTGTGCTGGTTATGCAATGATATTAAAAGAATTTATGGACAGAAATGATATAAATTGTGAGTATGTTGAAGGACACACTGAAATTGATAGTAATGGTCAAAGAACTGGTGGTCATGCTTGGAATATTGTAACTATTGATGGAAAAAAATATCCTATTGATTTAACATGGGATAATACAACATTTAGATCTGGTAAATCAAGTAGTTTTGATTGGCTTTGTCAGGATATTTCAACATTTAGCAAAAACCATCATCCTGCACCAGGTGAAAAAACACAAAATTATGAACAAACTTTATCTCAAATTAATCCACAATTAGTAAAGCAAATATACTCGCAAATTGGTGGAGGAAGAGCAAGAGATTTTCGTTCAACAACATACTATGGAACTCGAAAAGATGGTTCAATATATATAGTTGTCCAAATAGGAGATAATACATTTAATAATACAAATTATTACAGATATTATTATGTTGATATATCAAAAGATGGAAAAAAGCAACTACCATTAATACTTTATAGTGATACAAATATTGCACAGTTAGTTGATTGTAAAAATTTTGGAAAATATATTCCACTTAATTACGAAGAAACAGTTGATAACATTTTATTTTCAAAAGAAAATATTGCCGACTCAATTGCTAAAAAAACATATTATATAGGTAAAGTAGTTAGAAAAAGTAATGTTGGTAATAAACTTGAGTTAGTAACTTCTCCTCAAGAAATAGATAAACCCGAAGAAAAAAGAAATTTATTTGTATATCCAACAAAAAGATTTATTAGAAGTGATGGAAGTGTATTTATAGCTCAACAAATGTTTGAAACTCCACAGAAAGTAAACGGTATTGATGTTATGACCTTTCACATATTTGAAATGGTAAATGAAAATGGCATAGAGGTATTAAAGGGAAATGTAGTATTTACAGAAAGAAACTTTTTTAAAGATAACAGACAAAGTATGATTGATGATTATTTAAGTCGTAAAAGACTTGATAGAAAAGTTGGAGAAGCTGGAGGATATATAGGATATTATGATGCAAATGGTATAAGAACTTGTAATCCAGATTTATTTAAATTCTTTGAAACTTCAAAAAAAGTTGATATTGAATCATTAAATAGGAAAAGGCAACAGGAAAAAAATCCAGTAATTAAAATACCATCATTTGCAGAGTTAAAAGATTTATCATCAAAATATAAAATGTTTATTGAACCAAAAGATTCTTATGATTCAGATATATCAAAAATTAAAATTAGAGATATTAGAACTGGGAAAATTCAAACTGATAAATCTATTATAGATAGAGCAATATTTGCTAATATTTGGCTTATTTCTGCAGGTGTAAAATATTATCAAGGTGAATCAAGACCAGGAGAATATTATGCTTTTAATAAACAAGCTGAAAAATTATATAATACGATATGTAAACAATTGTTAGATTCATGTAAAAGTAAAGGTGTTATTGATACAATAGATTTGTTAAGAAATATTGAAAACAGTAATAGTTATAAATATAATAGAGAAATAATTGTTAATTTATTTAGAACTTCATATCAAACAGAAATAATTAATAAACTTTTTTTACAATCTTTAGGTATAAATCAACAAGTACAGCCACCAGAACCTTTATACACAATGAGTTATGCTGCTAAGCTTGCCTACGGAAATAATAGTAATACAAAAGGAAGATGACCTATATTTCAAAGTCATCTTTTTTATTTTTTAATTCTAATTCTCCTATAGCATTATTATCTAGAACATTATCTTTATACATTTCATTAACTACATCAGTATATTTATCATCTTTATCAAACCAATTATGAATCTTTCCGTGAATAAATGTATTATCTTATTAAACTTATCTTGCCAATATTCTAATGTGTCTTTTAAATCATTGATTTTTTATTTTAAGAAAGATATTTCTTCATCTTTATCTTTAATTAAATTATTTAATTTATTAATTCTTAAATTTAAAGACTCATTATTTTCCTCAAGAGTTTTAATTTTATCATTTTTGTCTTTTATCTGATTATCTACGTTTGTTAAAGTAGTAGATAGAGTTTGTATTTTATCATATTCTTTATTAGTATTTTCAACATTATTGATAAAGTCGATAAATGATTCTTTATCTTCTTTTGATAATATATAATTAGCTTTATTTAATTTAGATACTTTTAATGTTTCAATTATATCTTTTATATCTCTAGAATTTTGTTTTAATTCCAAAAATTTTTATTGGCATTTTCAAGTGTTTCAATATTTTTTTCTAATTGTTTTTTCATTTCGATATAGTTATCCATATTAGATACATGACCATCTCTATTTCTACCTTTTTGTTTCTTCTTTAATGAAGTGTTTAGATTATATTCCTCATAAATTCTTCAATACATGGAGTTCTCATATTGCCTTGTAATTTTATTAAGATCCTTTAGTAAATACATCAGATTTATCAACTTGTTTAGACTACCATTTTTATTTTTTTCTTTAATAGGTACTCCAACTATATGAAGATGTGAACTAGTTTCATCGTAATGGATTATGGCTGATGCTACTTTAAAGTCTGGAATTAATAATTCTAGATCATCAAATTGTTTGGTATAAATACTTAGTCATTTTTTTAAATTTTTCATCTTTAGTGTCCCAACATTCTTTATCTCCAAGTTCAATAATAATTTCACAAGCAAGGTCTTTCTTTTCGTTGTTAGATACATTATCAAAATAATTGTCTAGCATACTAGAATGTTTACAATTGTATTCAAGTCTTGCTTCTTCAAATTCGTTTAAATATAATTGTTTAATATCTTCTAATGGAGAAGAAGTACCTCTAACTATTTCTATTAGTTCTTGTTCATTATCATCTTTTCTATAATTGTGTTTACCTACTTTAGATAATTGTCTAGCATTTTGAATATCATTGTTACTTAAAGAAGTATTACCACTTATATTTTTTCTATTTTTATCACTGCCAAGATGTAGTGAATAAGCAAATTCATCCATATATAATCACCACCCTTTCTTTTTTTGGATGGATGATTTATAAAAAAAATCATTCTTTCGAATGATTCATATATGTAAGTCCGGATTTTCCGAACAGATTCCTCAATGGAGCGAACGAGGGGAATCGAACCCCCATCACAGCCTTGGCAAGGCCGTATTCTAACCATTGAACCACGTTCGCATATAAATTGGAGGGGCCTACCGGATTTGAACCGGTGATCAGGGTGTTGCAGACCCACGCCTTACCACTTGGCTAAAGCCCCGTTGCAATTAGTATTATATCATATACACTTTTTATATTGCAACTAATTTATATATTTTATGTAAAAAAATTAGTGAAGATTACCCTTTCTTCCAATAATTATATATATTTTCATAATTATATTTTAATTCATTACTTTCAACTATTTTCATTAAGCCTTCTGAGTCACTATATTTATAGAGTATTCCATCTGATATTAAAATAATGTTTCCATCTATTACTTGCCAGATATCTATATTAGATAATTCAAATAAATATTTACTATTATACTTTTTTCCTTTTATTTGACTATAAAATTTATTATCTTTTTTATAATAATAGTAATTTATATCTTCTTTTATATCTAGAGATTCTATTTTATTACTCTCTACTTTATAATTTGTAAAATATTGATTATCTTGAAAGAATGATGTTTTATCTAAAATTATTTCCTTGTTATTTCTATATAAATAGTATTCATTATTTATACTTATCTCCTCTACTTTTTCTTTTTTTACATTTATTTTATATTGTTTTTTTTCTTTAGTATCTGTTACATAGATATCATTATTATATACACCATTAATATATGATGTTTTTGATATTTTTTCTTGTGGCTTGAATTCTTTTAATTTATATTTGTCTAAATCATAATAATATATTTTTTCTATTCCATTAACTGACCTATTATCAAATATTACATAATACTTATTTACTATTGTTGCCATTACATTGTCGTAGATATCATTTGAAAGAATTGATTTATATTGATAATTATTGTTTTTTACTATGTAAATTCCTCTATAATCCCAGATTGTATATACTTCATCATCATTTATATTATCTTTGTAGATACTTAGCTTTTTATATTTAGTTGTTTTATTTGTTTTATTTATAGTTGGAAAATTATATTTTTTTGCTTTTTTTAATATATTTTTATATTCTTTATTATTTTGTAGAGAGTAATTTGATACTTGTTCTTTTTTATTTAAACAGTAAATATTATTTTCTATTTTTTTATTTTTGTAAATTGGAATTATACAATTAATATCTTTACTTTTATATGTCTTTATGTCTTTTATTATTTGTTTTTGTTTGTTTATATTTTTATTTAATATGTATGTATATACTTTATCTTTATTAGTTATTTTTATAGTATATTGATGTTTTTTATTAATTATTTTAAAGTTTTCCGTTATTTTATATTTGAATATTTTATATTCTACTTTATGATTTGTCTTTATAATGTGTTTTATAAACATTATTATTAGTATAAATAGAATTATTACTATTAGTTGTTTAACTCTTTTTTTCATTTTACCACCTTGTATAAATTATAAAGCAAAAAAAGACTAATTTCTAGTCTTCTTCTTCTCTCTTTAGCCCATATTTTTTCTTTTCTTCAATCATGTAAGTTGAAATTTCATTTTCTATTTCTGTTAGGGCTGGTTTACTAATATTGGATAATGTTACAAATTCTTTTATTGTATCTATATATACCTTTCCCCAAATAATACCACTTGATACTTTAATATCATTAAACATATCTGGTGTTATTGAGTTGAAAAAATATCCGAATACTACTCTTTTACTTGCAACTAGTAGACGTCTATTTGTTAAAACAACGGCTGCTGTTGTTATTATGTTGAATGGGTTATCATTTTTTTGAGCTGCAAATGCATAGATTACTTTTTCATCTGTTGCTAGATGTTTTCCTATTACTTGTGCATGACCTCGTAACCTCCAAGCAATTGTTCCTGGATGTCTATTTTTAAATTCCAATAATTTTTTATATACAATACTTGTATTCATATCCATATAGTATTCCTCCTTTTATTCATTTATAAAACCATTTGTTTTAAAGAAACTTGTGTAATGAGCTTCATCAGTTAATCCATTAACAGAAGAAACAATCTTGTTATTTGAAACGATAAGTAAGAATGGTGTTCCAAATCCATCTTTAAATGTATCATCAGAGTTAATAAATTTAGTTTGATCATCATCACTGAATTCATCAGTATTTAAATAATTTATTTCTATATTATATTTAAATGAAATATTTTGAAGAATTGGTTCTGCAATTTGACAATAATGACATGTAGGTCTAGCTACTAAAACAATTTTGTTTTCTTCACCTGCATAATATTCAAGATATTTGTCTACATTAATTTGTGTAAATTCTTTCTTTTCATCATCTTTTACTGTTTCACTTTCTTTTTGGGCATTCGTTACTATCGTTTGACCATCTTCCGTAGCTTTATCTGTTTTAGTATTGTTGCTATCTGTTCCTATCATAGAACAAATTATTATTAATATGACTGCTAAAACAATGCCTAAAATTATAAGTATTTTATTATTTTTCATATACTACCTCTTTCTATTTAAACTATACTAAATGAGTTTTATTTTTGTCAACTAATTATTTGAATTTGATTCAATGTATTCTTCATAAGGAATTGATCTATCAGTGATTGTTCCATCTTTATGAATTTCTATTACTCTATTTGCTACTGTACTATTTAATTCATAGTCACGTGATGTAAAGAATAATTCTCCTTTAAAGTTACATAATCCTTTATTTAGTGATGTAATACTTTCTAGGTCTAAATGGTTTGTTGGTTCATCTAGTATTAAGAAGTTTGGCTCTTCTAACATCATTTTTGATAACATACATCTGGCTTTTTCTCCTCCTGATAAGACACTTACTTTTTTAAAGACATCTTCTCCTGAGAATAACATTCTTCCTAAGAAACCTCTTAGTATCGTTTCATCTTTTATATCATAGAATTGTCCAATCCATTCCATAATATTTTTATCTGTTTTAAAGTACTCATTATTATCTTGTGGTAGATATCCTGGATTTATTGTTTTACCCCACTCTATGCTTCCTTTATCATACTTTTCTTTTCCCGTTAAAATATTAAATAGTGTTGTTTTTACCATATCATCTTCAGCTAAGAAACATATTTTATCTCCTTTTAAAACTGTAAATGATACTTTATTTAATATTATTTTACCATCTATTTCCTTAGTTAAATTTTCTACTTTTAATATTTCTTTTCCTGCTGGTTTTTCTATTTTAAAATCAATGTATGGATATTTTCTACTTGATGGAACTATTTCATCTAGTTGGATTTTTTCTAACATTTTTTTACGAGAAGTTGCCTGTTTAGATTTTGATGCATTAGCGCTGAATCTTGCGATGAATGATTGTAATTCTTTTATCTTTTCTTCTTTTTTCTTATTGGACTCTCTCATTTGTCTTTGTAATAATTCACTTGATTCATACCAGAAATCATAGTTACCAATATATAATTTAATTTTTGAATAATCAATATCACATATGTGAGTACATACTTTATTTAAGAAGTGTCTGTCATGTGAAACTATTATTACTGTGTTATTGAAATTGATTAAAAATTCTTCTAACCACTTAATTGCTTCTATATCTAAACTGTTTGTTGGTTCATCTAGAAGTAATATATCAGGGTTACCAAATAATGCTTGTGCTAGTAATACTTTAACTCTTAGCTTTACTGGAAGTTCTTTCATTTCCATGTAGTGATATTCTTCTTTAACACCTAAGTTATTAAGAAGTTGAGCTGCATCTGGCTCTGCATTCCATCCATCAAGGTCTAAGAATTCAGCTTCTAAATTAGCTAATTTCATACCGTCTTCTTCTGTAAACTCAGTTTGACAATACATTTTGTCTTTCTCTTCCATAATTTCGTATAATTTAGTATTTCCCATTATAACTACATCAATTACACGTTTATCATCAAATTGATAATGGTCTTGTTTTAAGAAAGATAATCTTTCTCCTTTTGTTATAGTTATTTCCCCAGTAGTTGTTTCTAATTCGCCACTCAATAATTTTAAAAATGTTGACTTTCCACTACCGTTTGCACCTATAAGTCCATAGCAATTACCATTTGTAAATTTTATATTTACATCTTCAAATAAAGTCCTTTTTCCAAACTTTAAACTTACATTAGATACTTGTATCATTTTACCACCTCAAAACTTATTATATTTTACTATAAACATTTAAAAAAAACAAGCTTGTGAAATTGCTTGTTTATATTATTTTTTTGACTAATTCTTTAATATTTGAGTGACCATCTATTATTTCGTCAAAATATGCACTACATTCTGTATCTGGTTCTTTCATTTCTAGTAAACCTTTTAATGCTTGTATTTTATCATTTTGAACATTTGCTTTTCTTAAATCTTGAATAATAAGTGCTTGTAATAATATATATAGTTGATATTTATTTAAATTTTCTAAGTTTTCTATGTTATCTGTTTTAAATATAGTATATCTGCTTGGATCTGATAAATAAAGAGAACCGTTAAATATAGTGTTTTTTGGGTCAATACCATTTAATAAAACTTGTTTTGAACTCAATACTCTTACATCCTCTTCTAGTTCTTTTACATTTCTTATAAAGTCATTTTTAGGTATACTTATTATATTTTTACTTCTAGGTTTTTGAGAAACTAATTTTAATGTATAGCCTTTGAAAGTGTTATTATAAAATAATAAGTTTTTTGGTAGAAGAATTTTATCAGTTCTCAATCCTGATAAATATTTTGCTGTATCTCCATCTATACATTCATTTAATTCTTCATTTTCTAATACTTTTAGTGCAGTTTTTTCTAAACGATATACATAGCCTCTTTTTCCCTGAGCTATTTTTTGTAATTTGTTTAGGTCAATTTCTTTTTTATTTATTCTATATCCCATAAAGCCTCCATTTGACTATATTATAACATAATTTTACTTTTTGTAGAAATTTGATATAAATTTAGCAAATTCGTATAGAATAATATTACTTTTATTTATTGCGAAACTTTTACCTATTGCTTTTCCACCTATTGTTATAGAGGCAATTATTGCAGCTACTGTTATACTTGTTAGTAGTGCGTTTAATTTAAAATCTAATACTAATGTGGCTGCTATTGATGTTGCTGCTGCTCCTGATATGATACCACATACATCTCCGATAACATCACAGCAGAAACTAGATACTTTATCGGCATTTTTTTTAAACTTAACCGCAATGTTAGCACCTTTTACTTTTCTTGAACTCATCGAATGGAATACTTTTTCATCTGCTGATGTAACAGACACTCCAATTATGTCAAATAGTATACCTAGAAATACGAAAAATAAAGTTACAATAATACCAAGCCATAATGAAAGATTTGGTATTGTTGTTTCTGAAATAAAAGATAAGCAAAAAGATGAAATGAAAGCTACTGATACTACGGTCATTACCCATTTTTTATTTACTTGTTCTTTCTTTACTTTTTCTTTTTTCTTAGTAACTTCTACTAAATTATCAAATTCATTGTTCTTTTTTTTATTTTTATTAAACATTTTTTCTCCTATCGTTTCAAAAAAAAAGTAGTTAAACTACTTTATTATTCTTAATTGTTTGGCTATCAAAATAGTAAACTTTGGGCCTTAGGTCAAGTAGGATTTCCCTAATTCTTACACTTCCGTTACCAGATGTGCGGTTCCCCTTTACAAGAATTAATATGTCGTTTCCGATTCATACGACTTGATTGCCACTTAGTGCCCACTGCAATCCTATAATGAAGTACACCCTAGGAGATTTCCTCTCCAACACTTTATTATTAATCCTTTTTTGCAAAAACAATTTCAAGACGCACACTTTTATGAGCGGCCTGTTCATAAAAGCTTGATCATCTATCCCAAAATTTTCACTCAAGACAGGCTACGCTGTACATAACTTTCGCCATATACAGGTTTAATCCTATAACGTATATAATCACACGATGTTAGGTCTCCACGAATAATGGGTCGGGATTCATATGCCATTATGAGTCGCCCATCATTCTTCATCTCCAGCATCCACCCCAAACTGGGCGTAAGAAGCAGACACCAAAGGTTTCACAGATGTGCCCTTTAACGAATTTTTAAGCTCGTCTTCCTAATAAAGTAATTGACTAGAATAGTGTGCCATCAATTACAGTCTAGATTTTATCATAATTTAGTTAATTTGTCAAGCAACCACAACCACAACTGCAACCGCTAAACATCAAAATTAGCTTTCCTGTAAGGTTCAATATAATGTTTTTTATGATTTATTTATATTTTTAATTTTAATAATGTCCTTATTATTTTGAATACACTTTTGGAATTGATGTTTCTTCTTCTTTTAATTTTTCTGAAAAATAAGGTTTATTCAATATACCATTTTCTGCTAGGTATATTAAGTAATCAGATATTGGTTCTTCACTAGTCATACACTGAATAATACCTCGATAGTATAAATAATTATTATATTGGTCTAATCCATTTTCATTGTCTTTTAAATATATGAAATATGAATCTAAATATGTTATTACTTGTTTAAATTCTTCTTCGTTTATATCTTTGTTTGCTTCATATGATTCAAAAATACTATTCAAATTAGTTAAGAACTTTTCTGTTCTTTCTGTTCCGCCTATTCTTTCTAGATTGTCTTTAATAATTGAAATGTTCCCTTTACTATACGCTTTTAAAACATTATCGCTTCCTATAAGTTCACATAATATTTTAACTGATGCTATTTCAAAGGGATATGAATTAACTTCTGCATAGGGATCATTTGAAATGTATTCATTATTTAATAATTCTGTCATACCTTCTATAAAATATGAAGGTGTTGATGCTAATGGAGTGCGTGTATAAATACAATGGATAAATTCATGGGTTAATACTTCGTCTCTAGTATAATTTTTTGGTCCATACACTTCTATTTTATGTGGAATATCAAAATATGCTGCTAAAACATTTTCTTCCAAGCCGCTTCTAAGTGGACAGTCATATTCTACTTTTACAGTTGATAAAGCAGCTTTAGCTATTAATGTATTTAAATATTCATTTTCAGACATTAAATCTTTTAATGAATATATAACTTCTTTTTCTTTTTTTGATAAATGTTCATTATTTATTATTGCAACTAGCAATTTTTGCAGATTTCTATTGTTTTTTTCTTCTTCCGTTTCTTCTCCAAAGTAGTCTTCGACTTCTTCTATCATTTTATCTTGTGGGTCTATTTCTAAAATGCTTGTAATTGTTGGAACTACGTTTTTTGCTAATGCATCTGATGCTGTATTATATATAATCCCTGCAGCTAAAAATATTGCAATAATTCTTTTACTTCTTACTTTTAACATATTAATCCCCCTAAACGACGGTTCTAATTATATCACAAAGTAAAAGAAAAGCAAATTAGTTATTAATTAATTTGCTCTTATTTGACTAACATATGAATTTATTTTACTTACCCAAGTATTGCTTTCTGCATATTTTGGTCCGATTGCTTCTACTGTATTTAATCCTCTTGAGTAATAATTTCTATAAAGATTATCAATAAATCCTACTAAACCTTCATCAATTGAGTTGTAGGCTTTATATGACCCACCATTACAACCAGGTGCTCCTTTTTGGCCACCAAAATTATTACATGTTCTTGCTAATCTTGAGCATGAGTGCTTGCAACCAGTTTCGTGTAATAGTATAGCCACTGCAACATATGGGTCTACTCCTTTATTAACACATTCTGATGCTATTAAGGCACCTTTTCCTGCAACTATATCAGTTCCAAGATTCCTGTCTAATTTTACAGCTAATTCTTCTAAAGTCATGCCTTCATAAACTTCTATTCTTGGTGGGACTATAACAGATGCTGGAGCTGTTTCCATATCAACAGCAGTTAATAAATCTGTTGTTTTTTTATTTTCTTCTGTTGTTTCTTTATTTGTATCTTGAATTATCATGTTTGCACTTGCTGCCATATTTTGGATTTTAAAATCACTTATATTTACATTAGTATTCAAAGCCTGTGTAGACTCTTCCTTTTGTATTACCATTCCAACTGAAATCATTAGAATTCCAACTATAAGAGTAATACTACTAATTAATTTTATTCTTTTCAAAATAATTCACCTCAATGTGTAATTGATGAATCAATTTTACTATGATTATTTTTTTTTGTCAAATTTAGATACTTTTAGATAAATTGTTTAGAAGTAGATTTTATTTAATAATTTATTGTGAAATAATGAAAGAAATTGGATGAGTATTGGAAAATTATAAATACTTTTTTATAAATTTGTGTTTATAAATTATATGTTTTATAATGAATTTGGTGATTATATGAATAATGGTGAATTAATTAAATGGATAAAAGAATCTCATAAAACTGTATTTTTTGGAGGTGCTGGTGTTTCTACAGAGTCTGGATTAAAGGATTTTAGAAGTAGTGATGGTTTATATAACGAAAAATATGCTTATCCTCCTGAGAAAATTTTATCACATAGCTTTTTTATAAATAATACTTTAGAATTTTATAAATTTTATAGAGATAAAATGAATCCTAATGGATATAAACCTAACATTACACATAAAGTATTGGCAGAGATGGAAAAGAAAGGTTTATTAAGCAGCATTATTACTCAAAATATTGATGGGTTTCATTCTTCTGCTGGTTCTATTAAAGTATTAGAATTACACGGGTCTGTAAAACGAAATTATTGTATGAAATGTCATAAATTTTATAATGATGATATTGTATTTAATTCTTCTAGTATTCCTAAATGTAGTTGTGGTGGAATTATAAAGCCTGATGTTGTTTTATATGAAGAAGGGTTAGATGATGATGTAATTAATGAGGCAATTGAAGAAATTTCTACTTGTGACTTATTGATAATTGGTGGAACTTCTTTGAATGTATATCCTGCAGCTTCTTTTATTAATTATTTTAGAGGTAAACATTTAGTATTAATAAATAAAGATATAACTCCTTTTGATAATATTTGTGATTTAGTTATACACGATAGTATTGGTAAAGTATTTACAGAAATTAAAAAAAGCCTTTAATTGGCTTCTTTTTCTTTTAAGGTGTTTAACTCTTCAATGGATAAACCTGTAGATTTTGAAATTATATTTATGTCTACACCATTTTTCATAAAATTAATGGCAACTTCTCTAATAGCTGATTCTTTTCCTTCTTGCTTTGAAATTTCTTTTTCTGTATTTGTAACTCTTCTCATTTCTCTTTCAAAGTCATATTCTGGTAAAAAATCTTCTTCTTTAGCTAGTCTTTTTAGTTCATCCATAATGGCTAATGCCTCCTTTTTGCCACATGCAATTCTTTCCATTTCTTCATAACTATTAGCAGATAAGAAAGATAGCATAGCATCTAATTCATTAGCCTCATTATAGCATAATCCCTTATATTTAGATAGATAGACTTCATATATTTTCATATAATTCTTTTTGTATTTTCCACTTTCATCAGAAATCATATAGCAAATACTTCCTACTTCTTTATTATCTTTAAAATAACCATCATTAAAGTTAATTTGAACAATTTGTTTTTCAAAGTAAGTATCTCCTTGTTTTAATGATTTACTAAGTAAACTAAAAACATATGAAAAAGATTTAATAGAATCAGTTGAATGATAATTCTTATACATTTCAATATTAATAGTCATTCCTAATCTTTCATCTTCATCATTAGGAACAAATACCAAGTCAAGTCTATAATCTTTTAAACCATTACCTGAATTAATCTCATTATCATATAAGTGATAATTAGTTAAATCAATAGTAGTAAGATACTTAATTAATTTAATAAAAAATAGTCTTGATGAATTACTTTTCCATAAATATTTAAAAGTCGTATCATATAAAGGTGAAATAAATCTAGTCATAAAACCTCCTTTCATTTATATTATTAGAAAGGAAATTTTAATTTTACGAAAAAAAAGAACTAAAGTTCTAATTTAATTTGAATGTCTTTGGAGCGACTTTATATACTAGTGCCATTGAAATAAGTATATAAACACCTGTAAATATAATTCCAAGGATTGATAATACTTTTATGTCTAATACTAAATCTATTAAATTGTAGCAAAGAATGTATGTTATTAATGTAACAAATGAATAGCTTGTTTTTTTTACTTCTAGGTCTTTATTGAATGGTTGAAGTAAGTAGTATATTACTAAGTAGTGAACTGAGAAGAAGATACTTAAGAATATAATAAATATAAACATGCTTAATAGAACAATTATATCTGTTTCTTTTAAAAGTATTAATAATATTATATTTCCTGTTCCTATAACAAATGCTGGTAGTAAGTTTACTTTAGTTACAGTTTTTAATCTTTTTTTAAATAGTTCAATAATTGTTTTTGGTTCTTTATAAAAATTGTAGTTTAACATGGCATGGTCACAGTTAAAAAACATTGCCTGAGTAATGATTGCTCCCCTATTTATAAAATACATTATAATTATAAATATTGATAATCTATTATGTAATAGATTTGATATTTCTTTAGTATAAGTTGGGGTTTTTATGACTAAATAAATTAATATAATATAAATAGCAATTAATATAAGAGAATATTTTTTAGCACTTCTTAATAATATTTCTTTATGTCTTTCAAAAAAAATTGTGTTGAAATATTCATAGCCACTTTTACCTTTTAATTTTCTTTCTGGTATTTTTATATCTTTCTTTTGGACATCAACCATTGCTTGCTTTAGATAGTCTTTTTCATTTTTCGATGACATTACATTGGTCATTTGACTTAAGTTTTTATATATTGTTTTATAGTCTTTTATTTTTAGTAGATAAATTAGTGACATAGTACCTAGAATAACTACTAATATTGTTGAAAGTATTATTGTATTAAATGATATATAAATGTTTAATAATGGAAGAGATGCTAGTCCTAAAGTTGATACTAAAATAATAAAATAAAGTGTTGAATTACTGTACCAAATATATTTATATTTACGATAATATAGTATATTTAGAGTTTCTCCAATAAATCTTATAAATGTTGTATATAGTATTAGAATGATACTATAAATGATGTTAGGTGTCATTAACATATGATTAAATAATATTATATAAACACTATTTAATATAAAATTTATTACCGTATTAGAAAAACAAGTTGCCTGAAAATACTGTGTTGCATCCATGTTAAAGAGAATTATTGAAAAATAATTTTTCTTACTTGTATTTAATAATTTATTATTAATAAACATTCCAAGAAGTGTTAGAAAGAAATATATATGAAAATATGATTTTATAAAGTTATTTGGAAATAATTTGTAGCAAATAAAGAATATTGTGAAGTAATACATAAATTTTAGAAATGCTTTGGTAAAAAAAGTAAATAAAATACAAAATATACTAATTATTTTTTTTAGTGTTACACTACTATAGGCGTCATCTGTTAATAAATCTTTTAGAATAGGCAATTTTCTTAAGATAAAGATATATGAATTTACGGAATATGCATTTTCTATTTCAAAAGATTTTAATAGTGTTTTAATCATTTGATGAATCCTTTAATTCGTTTAATATCTTATTTTTATATTTATCTGTATTTAGGTTATCTTTCTTTACTAATTCTAATTTTTTGTTATTTAAAATAACAATTTCATCACAAAGGTCAGTTGCTAATTCTAAGATATGAGTTGAAAATATTATTATGTGATCTTTTTTTAATGATTTTAGTAGGTTTTTCATATCTTGTTGTACTACTATATCAAGGGATGTTAATGGTTCATCTAATAAGATTATTTTTGGATTTGTAATAATATTTATTAGTATTTGAATTTTGTTTTTCATACCTTGAGAATATTCTTTAAGTAGAATGTTTTGATCTTTTTTATTTATTTTTACAAGGTCAAAATATTCTTCAAGAGATTTTTTATCTTTTATTTTATCTTTATTAATATCAATGTAAAATTTTAAAAATTCTTTTCCTGTTAGAAATTCTGGAACTATAGGAGTTGATGTTACATAACCTATATCTTTTGTATCTAATGGTTTATTATCTAAATAAAATAATGCAGAGTCTACTTCTATATCACTATTAAGGGCATTGAAAAAGGTTGTTTTTCCAGCTCCATTCCTTCCTAGAAGACCATATATTTTTCCTTCTTCAAATGTAAATTCTACATTTTCTAAGACTTTTTTTTCTCCATAACTTTTATTTAAATTTGTAATTTTTAACTCCATGTAACCACTTTCCTAATCTACTTCTTTTTTTAATAATTTAAATAAGTATTCTCTTACATTTTCATCCTGTTCTTCTTTTATTTCAGAACATAGTTTTATTAATTTTTCCTTTTTTTCATCATCTATATCTAAATAGTCTATTTTATCTTCAAATTCTTCTATTTCTTCTAATATAGATGGCTCATCATCATCATCACTTTCAATTATCATTGTTTTTAACATATTTGTTTGTTCTAACTCTTCTTTTAATCTTTCACTTCTACTACTCATAAGCTTTCTCCATTCTTCTTTTCATAAGTTTTACAATACTATTATATACTAAAATTACTATTAAACCAATAATGGTAATTATTAGACTACAATTTATAAGACTACCAATATTAAAATTAGTTAAGTTTGTATAATTTATTATGATAGATTTTAATACATAACTCATAATTATTGTTTCTAAGCCACCTATTAATAAACTTAGACCAATATTATTAATTACTTTGTGTTTTGGATTTATTAATATTGTGATTATTACTGAGTTTATTAGAAATAGAAGGCCTAGAAAAATTTTAAATTTCTTTGAAATTATAAATGAATATATTTTTAATACTTCTTTTTCTTGTTGAGTCATGTTGTTACTGGTGTTTCTTATTTTTTGTTTCACAAGTTTATTGAAGTCTCTTTCTTCTAGGTTTTCTTTTGTTTCATTTAACATTTCATCAGTTATCTCTACTCCACTTGATGTTTCTATAACATCTTTGTTTTCTTTTAAATAATTTATCACATCTTGTTCAAAATCTATATTTTCTAGTTCTTCTGGATTATCAAGTGACTTAAGCGTTTTATCCATATAATCTTGAATTAATTCTTGAATAGCATCACTTTCTAAAATTTTATTTATTCTTTCGTCTGATGTTGTGACTAAATCTTTTGAACTTGTTGCTGATTCATTAATTTGTATATTTGGTTCTTTATAGTTATTTGAGCTTATTGCACTTTTAAATGTTTCTTTTACCACACCATCTACTATTACTTTTTGAAAATTAAAACCTACTATTAATGATACAACAATGTTAATATTTATAATAGTAAGAATAACTATTAATATTTTCTTTATTACTTTCATAAAATCACCTGTTAGTGTTATTATACCACGTATGTTTACTATTATAAATTATAATAAGTAATTACATTTTACTATTAAGTAATCAATATAATTATATTAAAAAAAGTCTCTTTTCGATGTAGACTATTATTTATTACATCGCTGTGAGACTTTTTTACTTGATTTTTTTATATTATATTCTTTTTTTTACAATGAATTTGTCATTAACATAGTTTACAATTATTGTATCATGTTCTTTGATACTACCTTCTATTAATAATTTAGAAAGATCTACTTCTATTGTTTTTCCTACTAATCTTTTTAGTGGTCTTGCACCAAAGTTTATATCATATCCTTCATTTATAAATTCTTCTCGTGCTTTATCTGTTAATTCTATTTTAATACTTAAGTCTTTAAGTCTAAATTCTATTTCTCTAATTATTTTATCTAATATTTTATTAATTGCTTCTTTTGTTAAGGCATTAAATACTACTATTTCATCAATACGATTTATAAATTCTGGTCTAAAGTAACTTCTGATTTCATCCATTACTTTACTTTTATCATTTTCAAGGACATGTTCACTTCCTAAGTTAGATGTCATTATAATTATTGTATTTTTAAAATCTACTGTACGACCATTTGAATCTGTTACTCTACCATCGTCTAGGATTTGAAGTAATAAGTTTAATACTTCTGGGTGAGCTTTTTCAATTTCATCAAATAATACTATACTATATGGGTTTCTTCTTACTGCTTCTGTTAGTTGTCCACCCTCTTCATATCCTACATATCCTGGAGGAGAACCAATAAGTCTTGAAACACTAAACTTTTCCATATATTCAGACATATCAATTCTAACCATATGTTTTTCATCATCAAATAATTCATAGGCAAGAGTTCTTGCAACTTCTGTTTTACCTACTCCAGTTGGTCCTAGGAACATGAATGATGCAATTGGTTTATTTGGATCTTTTATTCCACTACGTGATTTTAATATAGCATCACTTACTACACGTAATGCTTCGTCTTGACCCATAACACGTTTTTTCATATCATCTTCTAAGTGAAGCAATTTTTCTTTTTCACTTTCTAATAATTTTGTTACTGGAATATTTGTCCATTTAGCAATTATTTTACAAATGTCATTATCTGTTACTGTATCACTTAAAAGTTTATTTTTTTCTCTATTGTTTAGTTCGGCAATTTCTTTTTCAACTCTTGGTATTTCACCATGACGTAGGATTGCGGCACGCTCTAAATCATATTTATTTTCTGCTTTTTCTAGTTCAAACTTTAAACTTTCTAACTCTTTTTTCTTTTTCTTTATATCTTCATTTAAGCTCTTTTCTTTATTCCAAGCTTCAGTTAAGTCTTTTTCTTTCGATTTCATAGATGTTAGTTCTCTATCAATATCTTCTTTTCTTTTCATAGACATTTCATCTTTTTCTTTTTTAAGAGCTTGCTTTTCTATTTCTAGACGCATAATTCTATGAGTTAGACTGTCTAATTCGAATGGTACTGAATCCATTTGTACTCTAATTGTTGCGCAAGCTTCATCTATTAAATCTATTGCTTTATCAGGTAGGAATCTATCTGTTATATAACGATTTGATAGAGTTGCTGCTGCAATAATTGCTTTATCTTGGATTGTTACACCATGATGTATTTCAAATCTTTCTTTTAATCCTCTTAAGATTGTAATGGTGTCTTCAACATTTGGCTCGTGTACTGTGATTTTTTGGAAACGTCTTTCCAATGCTCCATCTTTTTCTATGTATTTTCTATATTCGTTTAGGGTTGTCGCTCCTATTACATGGATTTCACCTCTAGCTAACATTGGCTTTAGGATGTTTGATGTATCCATTGAACCTTCTGAAGAACCAGTTCCTACTATCATATGAATTTCATCAATAAACATGATAATACGTCCTTCACTTTTCTTAACTTCGTTTAAGACATTTTTTAGACGTTCTTCAAACTCTCCACGATATTTTGCACCGGCAACAAGAGAGGCCATATCCAATTCCCATATTGTTTTATCTTTTAAACTGCTTGGGACATCTCCTTTTAAAATTCTTAGTGCAAGTCCTTCAACTATTGCGGTTTTACCAACACCAGGTTCTCCGATTAGAACCGGATTGTTCTTTGTTTTCCTTGATAATATTCGGGTAATACTTCGTATTTCTTCATCTCTACCAATTACTGGATCTATTTTTCCGGCTTTGGCGTCTTCTACTATGTCACGACCATATTTTTCTAAAACATTTTCATTGTTTTCTTCATTTGGATAACCATACATATTCATCACCTCTGATATTAATTATACTATTATTTTAGCACTTGTCAAGTGTGAGTGCTAATTATTTTTTAAAGTAAAAAGACGAGTTTATTCGTCTTACTTTTTGGTCTTTATAAGTTCTTTTAGTGTCTCGTTTGAGTAAGTTTTTTCATTGTTTTCTAGTACTTTTCTAACCTTACTTTGCCAATCACCATTGTGTACAATTCTTTCCACTCTTTCATCATTCATTAATACTTTTTTCGTAAAATGACTTAATCTATAGAAGTCTCCTATATCAAGAATGTATATAGCATCTCCAGTTGACACTTGATTATTTGCAGTGTTCTTATAAAATTTTTCTAATATTACTTTACCGTTTGGATAGATATAACCTACATAACCATCAAATGTTTCTTTTCCTTTTACTCTAAACATTGGATTTGTTGTTGAGAAAAATTCTTTCTTTTCCATATATAGCTCAAGAAGTTTTTCTCTTTTGATTTGTTTTTCTTCATCACTTAGATCTTTTGTATTTTCTCTTATACCTCTTGCAATACCATCGTCTAATTCTTCTTCTGGAAGTATTTCCCAATTAACGCTTATTTCATTTAAATATTTGATTACTATGTTTTCAACTTCTTCTAAATTCATACCTTGAAAATTAAATTTAGAAAAATCTATCATTTTAAGATTTGGATTTTCAACCATCATTTTTCTAAACTTTTGGTAAATAATGTTAGGAGTTACAATTACTCCGGCTGTTTTTTTATAATCAGGTACATTTTCATTATTAACACTACCCACTACTATCTCTGGTGTTGTTGATGTTTTTCTTGATTTATTTTCTCTAAAATAATTGCTTATATAATAGATATACCTTTGTTTACTATCTGTATCAGATAACATTTCGGCATTAATCATAAATTGATTAACTATATATAGTTCTAGACTTTCTTCGTCAATTACTAAATCATTTATATCTATGCTATGTGTAAACATATAATTTAATATATCAGGAGCAAATTCGATTAGTTTTCTAAAGCTAGTTACTAATCCTTTACAATAATTAGATATATTAAACTCTCTTGCATTTTTAAATAATTCATCAGCAGTTATATCTAGTCCCTTTTCCTTGTATATTGATTCAAGTCTTCTTTTCATAATAAGTCTTACTTGAGGACTTAGGCTTTTATTATTAATCTTCTTTTCTGTTCCTAATAAATTCTCATTATATTCCTTTTCTACTTTATAATTTTTATATAAAAATGGAAAGTTTTTATGAAGTTTAGATTCATTTGTAATTAATGATAATTTTTTTATTCGCTTTTCAAATTCTGGTGTTAATATTTTTAATGCATTTGATAACTCTAACGATATTGCATCAAGAGATACTGATGGATCATTTAATATGTTGTAGGCATTTAGATTATAAATAAGTGAACTATAAAAGCCTGATGGTGAAAAAAATAATTTTTTTTCTAGAGTTTGATCATCTGAATATACTCCCATAGTTTTGAAGAACTCTATTCTTCCAACATCTGTAATTGTATTTAAATATTCAAGATATTCATCAAAAGACTTTTCAACTCCTAAGTCTAAGATATCTTTATTCCCAGTTAGTTTTAATAAATCATTATATAAAATGTTTATTGGAGTCGATATTGGAATTCCTTTATTTATAATTTTACTTATTTCTGACATATCTGACATATATTAATCCCCTTCTTTGCAATTGGTTATTATACAATAGTATAGAGTAAAAAGCAAGATTAGATTTGTTAGTTTGGTCGCTTTCATAGTAAATTTCTACTCCACAAATAGATTAGCCTCTATTCTTCATAGGTTTAAATTTAAATGTTTATTTATGATATTCATTATATTTTTTTCATTTTATTTATATAAATAAAAAAAGTAAGAAATATTCTATTTACTCTTACTTCTTAATAATATTTTATTTTTTAAGCGTTCTATATCTTCACCAAAATACATGATTGATGAATTATCATTTTCATAGCAAATAAATTCTTCACTTTCATTTAGTTTTTCTTCTAATGAATTATCTGATTTAGTTATTTTATCTGTTATTTTTTTTAAATATTCATCGTCACATTTTTCTAATATTTTTGGTTTTTTTGATGTGTTATTAAACCTTCTACTTTTATATATTTTTGTATTTCCTATATAGTAAGTATTCTTCCAACTATACCTAAATGAATTTTCATCATCTTTTTTATGTACCACTGTTGTTTCTGGTATATCATAAATTCTTAAATTAACTACTTTGCGCAGCCCTATCATATAATATATTTCATCTCCTATAGAGAATATTATATGATTTTTTTTATAGATTGCAAGTGTTTACTACTTTTTTCTTAATCTTATTTTTTCAAATTATTTTGGTTATCATATTTTTTTTACATATCATTTAGACTTTTATTAATCATAATTTATTACTTTTAATAACTTCCATTTACTTGTCCATTTATCTACTTTGTGATCATACATTTCTTTTGGGAAATCTATTTTTACTGGACGAAGTGTTAAATTAAATAAATCATTTAATCCATAAGGAGTGCATACAATTAATTTGTTATTTGCAGTTCTTACACCAAGACATGTAATTGTTGTTCCCCATCTACTTATTGCTTCTTCTACTGATAAATAATCTTTTCTGTTAGTGTTATATTTTTGATTATACCATATTGGCACTCTTTTTTCATTTTTTATATCAAATGATAAATTTAGATCTTTTAATTTTAATTCTAAATCTTTAATTATTTTATCTTCTTTTTCATATGACGTATCCTCATCATAATAGACTATATCATAATCTTCTATCCCATAATTTAAATCATAATTATGATAGTAATTAAAAACTGTTTGGTTTATGCAGCCGGCTGATAAATAGTAATTTTTAAAGTCTTTATTTTCTTTACTATATTCTTCTAGTATTTTTAAAATAGTCATTATGTTTTTACTCTTTTTTAGGATTTGTTCTAAGATATTGATTTGTTCATTAATACTTTTATCTTTACCAATTAACATTATTTTGTATACTCCTCATATAGTTTCTTTAGTCTTTTTTTCTTTAATACTGGTTTTATCCCTTCTATACTAACATCTGTATATACTCTTTCAAGTAATTTTTTTAGTCTTGGATCCATTTTGGCACCATCTTTTACTCTATTCCAATAAGATAATTGGTATTCTTTAGTCCAGTTCTTTTTTTGATAAGTCATTCCTGCTGATAAAGAGTCACAAATCATTTCTAAAACATATTTAAATGGTATTAATGGAGTTGGGTTTGGTGCTCCATAATCATACCAGTACTCGTAATGATGTTTATTGTGATTAATGTGATGAATCCAAGCTAGACTATAACCAACTTCTTTTTTGCAGTTCATTATTGGACTATATGTTCCTTGAAAATATTTAACTCCTTCAAAAAATTCTACTGGTGTATATTTAGATAAATCATGAAGCATACCTTGTATCGGTATTCCTACTCTACAACATAAACAAAACACCTTAAATCTATGTGTATTTACCGTATGTAAATGACCAAAAAAATTTTTAATTGACATTTTATATTCTCTTTCTTCTTTATTACTCATTTTATACTCACCATATATATTATACAAAAAATAAGAGCCCATTTCTAGACTCTTTACATATCTATATTATTATTTACAATAGATATTAAAACTAATAAAAGTGTTTTTTATAATCAGTTAATTTATATAATAAGTTTGTAGGTATATAGTTTTTATTAGTATGAATTTTTTTGTTTTATCAATATCTAATACTATGTAGCCTATAATATAGATATTTATCATTTAAAATATAATTGTTTTTTTTACTTTTTTCAATTATTTATTAATTTTATAATACTATAATAAATTATGTTTCTTTGGCTTATTGAAAAAAATAATTATTGTTGTCTGAGTGTAATTGTTTTAGAATGTAGTCATTGTTGTTGTAGATATAGTTTGTTTTTTCGGGTTGTTTATTGAATGAGTTGTTTCCATTTTTTAATTTTTTTTCATAGTATTCAAATAATTCTTTAAATCTGTCATAGTGAACAATTTCTCTTTGTCTTAACCATAGAAGCGGTCCTATAACATTTTGATCATCTGTTAAGTCTATTAAGTTTTCATATACTGCTCTTGCTTTTTGTTCGGCAGCCATATCTTCTGACAAATCAGCTAATGGGTCACCTGTTGTTGCAAAGTAAGTTGTTGTAAATGGAACTCCTGCAGCATCTGTTGGAAATAAAGCTTTTGCGTGTTCGGCATAGTGCGTATCAAGGCCCGCTTCTTTAAGCTCCTCTAATGTGGCATCTTTCATAAGTTGATATATCATTGTTTCAAGCATCTCAACATGTCCTAACTCTTCTGTACCAATATCTGTAAGTAAAGCTTTACCTTTATCGTCAGGCATAGTAAATCTTTGATTTAAATAGCGAAGTGCTGCTCCTAATTCACCATTAGCCCCGCCATATTGAGTAACTAAAAACTTTGCCATTCTTAAATCTTTTTTTGTAATATTTATTGGATATTGTAATCTTTTATTATATTTAAACATTATATCCCTCCCATGGCCAATTATTTACCCAGTTAAATTCTTTAGAACTTGTTATTCCAGATACAGATAGTGGTCCATATTTTCTTTCATATTGTTCTGTTAATACCTTGCACTTTTCTTCATAATCTTTAAAGAGTTGTAACAAGCTTGTATCTTCTGGATGTATATCAAGATATAAGTTCAATTCATGAGCTGCGAATGCAACAGTACTTAATTCATATAAATCACGTTCTTGTTCTGTTTTTGGTCTTAATGTTTGTGGGGTATAATTTTTATATTCACTATATATATTTGAAAATAAATTTCCTTTCATATACCCTTCTGTTGGACTATATAAATTTATGCTTGTAGAGACTGTTCTATTTGGATAATCTCTATATAAATTATTATATAATTCATTTAAATAATTATAGTTATTCATAATATCTCCCTTCTTTTTAATTTATGAAAGATTTATGTCCCTGTTACTAAATTTAAATAATTACTATAAAAAATGCGTATTTTATATTGTAGTTAGTAATGATTCAACTAATTATAATATAGACAATGACTTTTTGATCAAACATACACTATAAAAAAATAATTATAGAATTAAATAATAAAATATGTGAAACATTTTTATAATAAGTAAATAAAAAAACTGATGGTATATCTGAAACAAGTCCAAATAGTCCTATCAGTTCTACTGATTATAGTATAGTAATTTGAAAAAGAAAACAAAAAGTTAGGTAATAATTCTTTATTATTTTGAAAAAATATATAAATTATAACAACTTATTAATGAAAACAAATTAAATTATCGGAAAAAATAGAAAAAAGTACATTTTTTACTTGTCAAAGTGAGATTTTGTTGTTAAAATATTCTTGTACTTTGGAAATGGCGCCATTGGTGAAGTGGTTAACACGCTAGTTTGTGGCACTAGTATGCAAGAGTTCGATTCTCTTATGACGCCCCATTTTAGTATATTAAAACTCATAAGTTTAGGCTTATGAGTTTTTTTGTTTTTATTTAATTTAATTAGAAGAGTTTTATTTAGTGAACTATTGTTGTCTATAGATAAAACTTGCTTACTTGAAACTGTTGGAAAATTTGCAGACGCTTTAGAAATAGACATTAGACAACTATTTGATGATTCTAATTAAATTTATTTATAAAAAAACATAAATTGTCATTATGTTTTTTATTTGCACAATATTTTTACATTATTTCTACCTGTTTCTTTTGCATAATATAATTGTTCATCTGCTTCTTTTATCTTTCTTTCAATAAAAAGATTAGTTTCTTCGTCTGAATTTGGTAGAACAATTTTTTTAGGGACTGTGACAACTCCAGCACTAAATGTTATATTTTCGTGGCATAATTCCGTACCATTTTTTTGAAATTCATATGTTCTATTTGCTTGTTTTTCTCTTATTTCATTTAGTCTTCTTTCTGTATTTTCTGGTGAAATATTTTTTAATAATAAAATTATTTCTTCTCCACCAAATCTATATATCCCATCTTCTGGTCTTCTTTTTGCATTTAGATTTGTATTGTGTCTAGTATTATTTCTTAAAAAGTTGGCAATATCTTTTAATACTCTATCTCCTTCCATATGGCCATAGGTATCATTTATTCTTTTAAAATGATCAACATCTAACATAACTAATGAAAAATCCATAGGTAAATACTTGCATATTCTTATATATTCTTGTAGGTCTTCATTTAGTTTTCTTTTTATTGGAATGTTTAATACAGGATCTGTTTCTAATTTTTGAATTTCTTTTTTGTATTTTGTGATATCAATAAAATGAGCTACTTCAAGACCATCTTTTGTATAGTGGACTTTTCTTTGATAATATCTTTTTAAATCATAATCGAAAAATTCATCATTTGATATTTGTCGAAGATTTGAAAGATACGCTAGTTGTGTGTCATCTTCTGGATAAATAATCATATTGGTTTTAACTTCTCTAATACACATTAATTTATCAGGTAATAAAGATGCAACTTCTTTAAGATTCATATTAGTCCTCCCTTTCAGTTGATTCATACTATAGTATATTTATTATAAAAAGTAAAGAAATATCAAATTTCTGATATTTCTTCTAATAATAAGGCATATTATCTTTAAGAATTTTAATATTCTCTTTTGATGCTTTAATTGTCACTTCATATGATTCTGTTCCAATACTCATAAATTGTTTATTATTTATTTTATCAATTTCTTTTTTCATGGCTTTCATCACTGTATTAAAATTACTATTATCTTTAAATAAATGTATACATACTATTTCATCATCACATTCTATTTCTTGAAATTTATAATTTAAGATATCATTATATTTTGCATCTATTTCAATGTCTTCTCTATCTTCTACTTCCCATATTATGTTATCGTAGTTTAGAGTAAGAGAATATTTGTCATTCATAGGAATTGTTGTTGTTTGTGATTTATTATATTCTTTGACTTCTTTATAGTTTAAAGTTGAAACAAGAGTTATACCAATTGATAGACCAAATATTATTAGTGATGTAATAAATATTATAAATATGTTTCTTGTTAGTAGTTTTTTACTAATTATAAATCTATATATTATATATAATATTAAGACATTAATAACTATTGATGATATAATCATTAAAAATATTCCTATAAATGTTAGACCACTCTTTATTATCAATAAAGAAAATACTAAGCATACTAATAATGTAATTAATGTAAATAGGAATGTTGTTCCAAATAATAGTACACAACCTTTTATAAATATTAATGCTATTTTTAATATACCATTGATGAACTTAAATCCTGAATGTTCTTGATCTCTATAGATAATAACTTTTTCTTTTTTAGATATTTTTTCTTCCACATCAATATTTTCTGGTAATTCTTTTTTCTTTTCTTCATATTCATAGTAGTCTAAATATCTTGTTTTATAGAGATTAAGCATTATTATTATATCAAGTACAATAACTATAGTTATGCTTATAGAACTTATTATGTCAACAATTCTGTAGGCATATTCAAATGGGCTTAATAGTGAATGAAAAATAATGTTTATTATTAATATTATGATAGTTGATATTATAAATAATAAGAAAGCAATTTTTGCTTCTTCAAATAGTAATTTACATTTGTCTTTAAAAGACATATTTATAATCATATTAGTAGAATTCATTATAAACTTTGTAATTTCTTCTATATATTTATTTATATTAATTTTTCTTTCTTTATCTTCTTTTACCTCATTTAAATCTTCATTTAATAATTCATCTACTTTAATATTGAATTTTTTACATATTAATAATATTTTATCCATTTCAGGATATGCAATTCCTGACTCCCATTTTGATACTGATTGACGTGATACTTTTAGTAAATCTGCTAAATCTTCTTGTGATAGATTATTATCTTTTCTAATCTTTCTTAAATTTTCTCCTAAATTCATATTTTTTTCTCCTTTCGTTACAAAAATCATACTAAATCAACTGGTTGCGAACTACCAATTTTTGGTTGTTTTTTGTAAATTATCGGTTGCAATTACATATATATTAATAAATTTTTTATATTTTTTCAAATATTATTATAAATAAAACTATAATGAATAGTTCATTATAGTTTCGTTATTATTATCTACAATTTGAATTATTATTATTTCCAAAGCCCCAGAATAGGAAGAAAATAATTATAATTACTATAAATATTGCCCACCAACCATTATTTCCAAAATTATCATTTGATGTATTACCAGTTGTATATATTGGATATGGGTATGCATAATTATACATAAACATTCTCCTTTCATTTTATTATATTAAGAATATTTATGTTTGTTAATTATTCTACTGTTACTGACTTAGCTAAATTTCTTGGCTTATCAATGTCTAATTTTTTCAAATCACCTACATAGTAGCCTACTAATTGTAGTGGTGGTACTACCAATATTGATTGGAAGTAGTAATTTATTTTTGGTACTACATATTTGAAGTGATGATTTTTTAGAGTTTCATCATTAGTTATTGTGAATATCTTACCTTGACGTGATTCTACTTCTATTACATTAGATTCAGTTTTTTCTTTTATACTTTCATCTGTAATAATTGCAAATATTGGGACATTTTTTTCTATTAATGATATTGTTCCATGTTTTAATTCTCCTGCTTGATAGGCATCACTATGAGTATAAGATACTTCTTTTAACTTTAAGCTTCCTTCAAGGCAAATTGCATAGTCAATACCACGACCAATATAGAACACATCATGATTTTTGTATATTTCTTTAGAGATATTTTTAAATATTTCTTTATCATCTAATATTTTCTTTAATAATTTTGGTAATTCGTTTGCTTCTTTTAGTATAGTTTCATAATCTTTTTCTAGTCCTTTTTCTTTTGCTGCTTTTAATGAAATAAGTGCAAGTACTGCAACTTGTAGTAAATATGCTTTTGTTGTTGCGACTGCTATTTCTGGTCCTGCTTCTATAAACATTACATGTTTTGCTTCTCTTGCGATTGTACTTGTTTTTACATTAACTATTGCTAGTGTATCAACTCCATCAGCATGAGCTTTTCTCATTGCAGCTACTGTATCGGCTGTTTCTCCTGATTGAGATACTAAAATTACTAATGTTTTTCTATCATATATTACCTTTTTATAACGATATTCACTAGCACATTCAACATAACATTTTATATTAGCTTTTTCTTCTAAAAGATTTCTTCCAATCATACCAGCATACATTGCACTTCCACAAGCTACTATATGTATTTCTTCATATTTTGAAACATCAAATACATCTTCCATATTGTTTATATATTTATTTAGTGTTCTTGCGAGTACCATTGGTTCTTCCATTATTTCTTTTAACATATAATGTTTATAAGAACCTTTATCTGCTTCTTCTTTTGTTATATTAGCTGATTGAATATCTTTTTTTATCTCTTTACCATCTTTATAGGCTTTTATTTTTTCACTTGTTAATTCTACTATTTCATTTTCTTCTAATAGAATATATTTATTTGTATAGTTAATTATTGCCGCTATATCTGAAGCAATATAATTTTCATTTGAATTAGTTCCTATAATTAATGGTGAGTCTTTTCTTACTGCGTATAATTTATCTATATCTTCAAACATTATTCCGAAGGCGTATGATCCTTTTATTTCTTCTAATGCCTTTGTTATTGCGGTTACTGGGTCACCTTCATAATATTTATTTATAATTGCACAAGCTACTTCTGTGTCTGTATCACTATTAAAATTAACACCTTCATTTAATAATTTTTGTTTTAATTCTTCAGCATTTTCTATAATACCATTATGTACTAATGTTACTTTTCCAACTTGATGTGGATGAGCATTCTTTACAGTTGGCTCTCCATGAGTTGCCCATCTAGTATGAGCTATACCAATATTTCCTTTTAATAACTTTGAATTATGAATTTTTTTCTCTAAGTCTCTTATTCTTCCAACACTTTTAATTATTTGTATTTGATTATTCTCTTTTATTGCGATTCCACTTGAATCGTATCCTCTATATTCTAGATTTTTTAGTCCATTTATTAAAAATTCTTCAGGGCTTTTTTTACCTATATACCCTATTATTCCACACATATATTTTCCTCCATGACAAAAATTATAGTGTAGATATATTCTTTGTTATAATGTTGATTTTACTTTTTACTATATATCTTTACGAATCACTTATCCGTAGTAGTACCCGCCGAATATTTCGATAACTACTAACCTCGTCATCCTATTATGGACCTGGCGCTTCAATGATTTACTATCCTTTCTACTAACCATCTTATGATAAGTATACTAAAATTATTTATTAAATACAATGTTCTATACCTTTGTTTACAGTGTAGAATACATATAAAAGTTTTTTATAGTAAATCTCTTGAATTAATATAAACTTATAAAATTCATGATCGTACTTATATAATAAAGTTCAAAGAACGTTGTCAATATAGAATTATAAATTTTATTTTAATTATATGCATTTATGCAGAAACTTTCCTTATATATAAAAAAAGACAATAGTTATTCTATTATCTTTTGAAATCTTCTTCTTTAATAATATAGTTTAATTTTTCTGATGTTGATTTCTTATTTTTTATTAATTCATCTTCTGTTTTTGATGATTTACTAATAGTTTTATATTTATTTTCTATGTTTTGTGAGGAGTTTAAGAATGTTTCTTCTTCGGTTGTGATTGTTTTATTTGTAAGTTTTTCTTGAAGTTCTTTTAGATATTCAGTACTACCTTTTAATGATAAATAATTATTATCTGTTTTGTAGAATTGATAGTATATTTTATCTTCTTTTGTTACTTTAATGTAGATATTGTAGTCTTTTTTTACTCCTGTTACTACATTGCAGACTCCTTCTTTTATCGTTCCATTTACTTTTAGAGTTTCTCTTGAATTATAGATTCTTTTTACTAGAGATGTACAAGTTGCTTCATTTTCACTGTTTTCTTCGAAATATTTTGATTGTTTTGATGGAAAAATCACATTATACATTGATAGAATCATTATTACTAAAAATATTAGGTACATTACTAATGGAACTATAAAGTTTACTCCTCCATATTTTGCACATAGTTTTTCTATTGTGAAATCATCTTCATAAGAATTCTTTTTCTTTATAAATAGAACTCTTTTTTTTGCTACAAACTTATATATTGGATTAAATAATAGACCTGATAAAACCATAGTTATTATTGTATAAATAATTATGTGTTCTGGTATTAATTTTATTACTAGACCTGTTATTAGTAGGCCTAGAGTTCCTATGATATATAGTTTTCTATATAAGAAATACATCCAGCCAAGTAAAAGAGCATAAATATTTATTTTCTTTTCGGCTACTGTTTTGTAGTCTTCTCCAATGTAGGATTCTAAAAATCTATCATATTGGAAATCATAGAACTTTTCTTTTTTTGCACTATTATTATTTACATCTGTTTGAAAGGCTTGTATTTGGATTTCTGGTTCAGTTGTTTCTTCTTTTTCTTCTTTTAATAAATCGTCTTCTAGAATATCATTATTATATTCTTGATAGTTATCTGAATTATCTTCTGGATCATTATAGTAGCCACATACAAGACAGAATCTTTCATTTTCTTTTAAATTTTTTCCACACTTTTTACAACGCATAGTATTACCTTCCCTTTTTAATCTTCTGATAATCTCTCTATGTTAATTGAATGTTCTTTATTGTACTCTTCTATTTGATCTTCAAATAATTTATTGAATTCTGGTAGACTTTTTTTAATAACGTCTGGATATATATTTTTACTATTAACAATAGCTTGTCTTATATCAATTATGTTTACTTCACGTCTATTATCAAATAATGCATTTGAGAATGCTTGTTGAAGTATTGTTAGTGAAACATCTGGGTAACGGGAACCTATTTCATAGATTCTTTTAAATTCACTTGTTATATCTGTGATAAAGGCCATTATTCTTTGTTGGATGTATGGAGAATACATTAGTTTTGCACCTGTTCTATATTCTATTTTTGGAAGAGTACCTAGTAATATTTGAATATTTTCTGCTCTTGTTGGTTCAAAAATTTCTACTTTTTGGAAACGTCTAACAAAAGCTTTATCTCTTAAGATATATCTTTCATATTCTTCTGTTGTTGTTGCTCCTATTACTTTAATATCACCTCTATCAAGTGCAGGTTTAAACATATTAGCAAAGTCTAGAGCTTCCCCTTTTGTACCCATAAGTGTATGAATTTCATCTATAAATAATATTAATTTTGTTTTATCTTTTAATTCATCAATTAATGTTTGTACTTTTGATTCTCCTGTTACTGGATCAGTTCCTAAAAGCGCTGCTGTATTTATTTTAATTACTTGATACCCTTTTAATACATCTGGTACTAAGTTTCTTTGAATACGATATGCAAGTCCTTCTACGGTTGCAGTTTTACCAACACCAGGTTTACCTATTAAAACAGCTGATTTATCAGGTGTTAGTAAGATTAAAATCAATTGTTTTATTTGTTCGTCTCTTCCTATTGCTGGATTCGTTATATAGTTATTCTTTTGAAAATTTTCTCCATAATTTTCAAGTATACTAATTCTTTTTTTCTTAATGTCAAACATTTTTTCTGTTTTTTTATCAAATTCTTCTTCTAAGTTCATAGTAACACTCCCATAATCTATTTTATTATAGCATATTTTATTTTTTCTTAGCAATTTTATTTGGCTTACCATAAGGATTTACGTGAATTACTGTTAAATATATTTCTTTAAATTTTTCTCCTATTTCTTTTTCTAAATGATTTGCTATTTTATGACTTTCAAATGTTGTTAGGTTTCCATCTACAAATATTGTAAATGATATTTGGTATTTATACCCTATTGGTGTTGAATTAAAATGTTGTACTTTTTTTACTTCTTTATGTTCTTTTATAAGGTTTAAAACTTCGTCTTTTGTTTCATTATCAATACTTTTATCCATTAAAACATTATAGCTTTCTCTAAATAATTCTATTGCTGATAGCATTATCCATAATGATATTAAAATACCTACAATTGAGTCTATATATTTTACTCCCTGACTTCCTAAAATTATTGATATAAGTGTTAGAGTTGTTACTAACATGTCATTTCTGTGATCAGTTCTATTTGCTTTTATTAAGATATTATTTGTCTTTTTATATAAGTAATTTGTATATAGAAATAGACATAATTTAGTTAGAATTGTTACTATACAAACAATAATTAACCATATTGAGTAATTTACTTTTGTATTATGAATTAATGTATTTATTGCACTTTTAATAACACTGGTACTTAATAATAACATTGTTATACTTATTAATAAACTATAAATATATTCTGCTTTTCCATGACCTAGGTTGTGATCATCATCTGCTTTTTTTGAACTGATTCTATTTCCTATATAAGTCATTAGTGATGATAATATATCCCCTGCACTATTAAATGCATCTGCAAGTAATGATTGACTGTTACTAATAATAGCAATTATTCCCTTAATAATTAATAAAAATAAATTACCTATTATTCCTAATAAACTTGCTAATTTTGTTGCTTTAAATCTGTCCATAATGTCTCCTATTCTTTATCTAATAATTCTAAAAATTTATTTAAGTAATTATACCAAATATAAATATTTTTCTTTTTTTCTGAATATGCCCCTATTTCATCTAATGTATGATTACCACTTTGTTCAAATCTTTCAATACATCTTTTGTAACAAGTATTAATACATGTTCTAATTACAATAATATCTCCTTTTAAAATACTTATATCTTTTATATTTCTAAACTGAGCACTATCAATTATAACTAATTTATTAGAGTATTTAAAGTGGTTAATTATACTTTTATATACTTCATCAAATGATGTGAATAAGTCTGGTAATTCATTATATTTTTTTATTAACATATCATATACTTCTTGATTTACTTTACTTTTAGTTTTGCATTTATAGACTTCGTCTGTATCAATTACTATGCAAGATGGATCATTTTTATATTTTTCTGTTTGAGTAGTTTTTCCACTTCCAGACTCTCCAGTAATATTAAGTACTAAATCATCACTTAAATGTTTTATATATGGATCTTTATCAATATCGATATCAACATAGAGACTTTCTTTATGAAATAATTCTTTTAAAAAGTCTTTTTTAGTTAGTGTATAGTTATAGCACTCTACTTCTTCTTTGACAAATGTATATTTAATAAATTTTCTTGTATTTTCTCTTTTAAAGCCTAATTTTTCCATTAAAGTATAACTTGCTTTATTTTTTATTGCAGCACACGTTTTTATACTTTTTATCTCTACTTCTAAAAACATATATTTTAATACTTCTACTGCTGCTTCATAGGCATATCCCATATGTTGATATGGTGGATCAATAAACCAACCTATATCTCTTATATCATCTTCTATTTCTGGTATAGTTATTTGTCCAATTACAGTATTATCTTCTTTTAATTCTATTGTCCAAGTAAAATTAGTAGGATTAGTACTATTTTTTAACTTAGACATTTGATATGGCATTTCTTCTTCCCAATTAAAATGAAGTTTTGAAGTTAAATAGTATTTATTAACACAATCTATGCATAAAATATTCCATAATTCTTTTAAGTCTTTTTCTTCTGTTTTATGAAGAAGTAGTCTTTTTGTTTCTAAAGTTTTACTTCCAAGATATTTCATTACATATCACCTAGGTATTTCATATAATCTAAATTAAGTAAGTCATTACTTTGTTCTTTTATTTCTTTTAGTAACTTTTCTTTTACATTTAGAACAAGTTCATAATCCGATTCAGTTATATCATTAGTTTTTAGGGCATAGTTTAATTCATCTTCATCTACTATATTTACAATATTTTCTTTATCTATTGTTATATCTAAATATAAGTCTATGAAGTATGGTATTTTTGTTTCTTTATCAAGACCGCTTTCTTTTATAATGTCAAAGTAATATTCAACTAGTTCTTTTTTATCATTTAAGAATATACGAAGAGCATAGTTTTTATTTTTTGGTACTATTTCTATTACATAATATCCATTATCCATTGCGGTAACATTATTTTTTATTATAAATGGTTTAGATAATTTTATTAGTTTTTTTACTACTACATATTTATCTTCTTCATCAAGAAAAAATTTTATTTGATACTTTTCTGCTTCATTTAAATAAGTATTACTTAATAGTTTCTTTTTCATAATAATCACCTAAAATGATTATAACATGTTTTATATTAGTATGTTATAATACTTTCTTAAGGAAGTGGTTTGATGGAGAAGTTTGTTTTAAGTAAGATGCGTGATAAGAATTTTTCTAAGGCAGTAAATGAAATTTATTTGTTAACTGATTATAATAAAAGTCAGTATCCTGAATATTATAAATGGTTTTTTTCTAAGAATATTCCTCGTGTGATTAATGGGAGCGGAGATATTATTTTTTATTTAGATGGTTTAGAGATTGCTGGGATTAGTATTTTAAAAAATGATGATGAGAAAAAGTTATGTACTTTTATGGTTAATCCTGAGTATAGAAAGAAAGGTTACTCTAAGTTGTTATTAGAAGATTCTTTTGAATATTTAAAGACAGAGAAACCTATAATCACAATTCCAGAGTTTAGACTTGATGAGTTTTCTAGTATTATTAATGCTTATGGATGGGAAGAGTCTTCTATACTTGATAATTATTATTCTAAAGAGATTGAATTTAATGGAGAAAAACAATTAATAAAAAAGATAACAAAAGAAAAGTAGATTACATTCTTTTTATGTGTCTACTTTTACTTTATCACTTCATTTCTAGTCTATTTGTTTCTTGTTTTTAGGAATTCTACAAAACCTCTTAATAAGTCTTTTTTGTCTTCTTTTATCCAAGATATATTATTTAAAATATTAAGTGATTCATCATACATATTGTTCATCATTTTTTTTGCATATTCTTTTGCTCCACAAATTTCAAATATTTCTTTTACTTCTTTTATATTTTCTTCTGTTAGATTATCTTGACCATAGTATTTTAGAAGACTATCTTTATATTTTGTATTACACGTATAAGAGTATAATATTGTTTGTTTAAACTCTTTTATGTCTGATCCTTTTACTTTACCTGTTTCTTCTGAATAAATTCCTAATAAATCGTCTTGTATTTGAAAAGCAATTCCTACTAATTCTCCAAATTTTTCTATATCTTTTAATTCTTCAGAAGTTGTTCCTGCAAGGATCATACCAGTTGATAATGGACCTATTATTGTATAATATGCAGTTTTTAATTTATATATATTCATTATATATTCTTCTAGATTTTTATCTTCTTCTATTTTATATTTACTTCTAAAAGGAAGTGTTACATCTAGTAATTCACCTTTTATGGTATTTATTACGGTATCATTAAAATAGCTTAGTACTTTACTAAAATTATCGTCTTTATTATAGGAATTTATAATAATTTTATTAGACAGGTATAGACCATAGTCTCCCATACATATTGCAACTGCGTCCCCTAAGTTTTTTAATTCTTCTTTTTCTTGTGAATAGTCTTTATATTTATTTATGTTGGCATAATGAATTGTATCTTTACCTCTTCTTTTACTATCATTATCGATTATATCATCATGTATTAAGATTGCTGTTTGAAACACTTCATAGGCAAGAGATAAGTCATTACTATAGTCTTTATCTTCTTTTATGAGATAATATCCTAGATTTACAAGTGTTCCTCTTATTATTTTTCCATCTGAATTTAAATTTTTAAATAATTCTATATTTTCTTTTATAATTGGATTTTTTTCTGTTAATAAGTTATTGTTAAATTCTATTAACTTTTTATTAATAGTTTCTTTTTCTTTTTTATAATACTCTATAAATTTATTCATAATTCTCCTTATAATACTTTTCCTTCACTTACTTGTTTATTTGTTTCTTCAAGTAACATATTATCTAACTCTTTTTTTCTACTATTTAATTTAATAGTTAGAAATTCGTCTAGTTCATATGGATATGTTTCTATTTGTAATGAGTCGTTTTGAATAGCTAACCTTCTAAATGTTCTAATAAATTTATTGGTTAGATTAGTCTGAATGGCATTATTTCTTTCTAATAGTGTTTTTTTTCTTATCTTCTTCTTTTGTGCTTTCTGCAGCTAATTCCCTGGATATATATCTGATTGGTAAATATGGGACTGCTTTTATTTTTGTTATATTCTTATTTTGAAGAAGTGTTATAAATATATTTAAACTTAGAATAAATGATGGTGTTACATCAGTAATGTTACCTTCTGGATAATATGTACTTAGATTATTTTTAAAATCAAAATATTCTTTGCTTTCTTTTTCTTTAATACCATTATTCAATTTATATAAAAGTCTATTTATTATACTTGTATATTTTTTATTTTCTTCTGTTTCATTTTTCTTTTTATTATCTGAAATTATACTATAAATATAGCAGACATTTTCATTATTTTCTTGTCTTATTCCATAGTAAATGCTTGGAAGATGGTACTCAACTTCTTGGTTATTTACTACTCCTTTTAATTTTTCTGTTATTTTATATGGGGTTTCCATTCTACTATCAGTTAGTTCATTTTGTACTACAAGTGTTGATTTTTTAAATGATGAACCTAATTTTACTTCTAGAGGAGTATCTAATGTTTGAAATGTCACATCTTTTTGGAAATCAATGTTTCTTCTTAAAAATGTTTCTGGATTTATAAAGTCTTCACTTGTTGCGTTACTAATTAAATTCATTATTAAAAATTTCATTTTCTCTTCAATGCTTTTATTTATAAATGTATATGCTTTTCTATTTTTAGCTATTTCTAATTCTAAATACTCTTGAAGCAGACTAAAAAATTTGTTTTCGTTTCTAATAAGTAATTTACCAGGTGCTTTATTTCCAGTATCAATTATTACTTTTCCATTTTGTTCAATCCTAGTATCAAAGTAAACTGGCCAATCATCACCATCTATTATTATTGAGCCTGTACTTGCTTCTTTAATTAGTTCATAAAACTTTTCTTTCATTGTTTTTTCTCTTTTCTACAATCTTTTAAAACGCTTATCAATAACAGAAATACTCCGACAGTTATTCCAATATCCGCAATATTAAATACTGGGAAATTATAATTAAATATTCTGAATGATATAAAATCTGTGACAGAGTGATTTATTATTCTATCAATCATATTTCCAAATATACCGCCTATTACCATTCCTAAAGATATTTCTGATCTTCTATTTAAATCTTTTTCTTTATCTATGTAATTATTTAGAACTAATAATATTAAGGCACTTAGTATAACTAAGAATACTGTACTATCTTGTAGTATTGAGAAGGCTGCTCCTGTATTTTTTAAATAATATATTGAAAAGAAATTTGGTATTACTTTTATAATATCATTTTCTACTAATTTAGCTGAAACTATAAATTTTAGTATCAAATCTACCATAATAACAATAGATGCGATACTGTATATTTTTTGTTTACTCTTCATTTGTGTCTCCTTCTAATAGTTTTATTCTATCTATAATAATTTGAATTTCATTAAGACGTTTTTCTACTTTACCTCTTACTTTTATTAACATGCCACTTTCTAAATTTGGATATTTATTAAAAGTTTTAGGAAATAAAACAAATTCAGTGGATGATGTTTCATCACTACCGGTAATGAATGCCATCTTGTCTCCTTTTTTTGTATTAATTGTTTTTATTTTTTCTATTAATATTAATACATCTACTTGTTTATCATAATAATCATTTATTTTATTTATTGGTATTGCGTATGGATTATCTTTTTTATAAAAACTTGTCGGATGACATGATAAATAAAATCCGAATACTTCTTTTTCTTTTTCTAGTAAATAAGAATTTTTATATTCTTCTTTTATTTCTATATCTGGTTTCATTACAAGTGATGGGTCAATGTCTTTAGTTAGTTCTGCATAGTTATATAGACTATCTAAATTATAAATTAGTGTAGCTCTATTAAATTTAAATTCTTTGAAGACATCTGCGTAAATTAATGTTTCTAATGTTTTCTTACCTATACCTGCTATTGATAATCTACTGAAGCAGTCATATATATCTTTAAATTGACCTTCTTCTTTTGCTTTTTTTATTTGCTCTGTAACTACATTTCCAATTGATTTTATATTAGATATTGGATAAATAATTTTATTATTACTTACTATATATCTTGAATCACTATTACTTATTGTAGGTTTTTCTATTTCTATTTTGTTTGCCTTTGCTTCTAAAATGTATTCATTTGTTTTTGTTTCACTACCTATTACATTGCTTAGTAAGTTAGCAAAGAATATTGTTTTGTAGTGACACTTTAGATAAGCCATTTTATATGCTACTACTGAATATACTACAGAGTGAGATTTATTGAAACCATATCCTGCGAAATTTAGGACTAGATTAAATAGTTCTTTAGCTTGTTTTTCATCATGTCCCATCTCTTTACTTTTTCTAATAAATTTTTCTTCTTCTGATTTTAAAAGTTCTACTTTTTTCTTAGACATTGCACGTCTTAAGATATCTGCTTCTCCAAGAGAATATCCGGCATAAACATTTGCAAGTTGCATTATCTGTTCTTGATATATTAAAAGTCCATATGTATTTTTTGTGACTTCTTCTAATGACTTGTCAAGATATGTTATTTTTTCTTCATTATGTTTTCTTTTTATATATGTGTCGATATTAATTGCTGCTCCTGGTCTAAATAAAGCTATAGCTGCAAAGATATCTTCAAATGTAGATGGTTTTAGTCTACGCAAGAAATTTCTCATTCCACTAGATTCAAATTGGAATATTCCACAAGTATTAGCTGTTTTAAACATTTCTAATGTTTCTTTATCATCTAATGGTATTTTTGAAAAGACTACTTCTTTATTTTCTATTGTTTTTATGTCATTTATGATGTTGTCTATTAAAGTTAAGTTTTTTATTACTAAGAAGTCCATTTTTAATAGTCCAAGTTCTTCTAAATACTCCATTGAATAACTTGTAAGATACATATCATCTGTTTTATATAGTGGTAGTACTTCATCTAAGTCTTTTTTACTCATAATGATACCTGCGGCATGTTGTGATGTGTGTCTTGGGAATCCTTCTAGTTTAACAGCTATTTTAAACATATTTGAAAGAATCATATCACTTTCTACATGTGCTTTGAATGATTCATTGTTATTATATATATCTTCTAGTTTTTCTTTTGAATTAGCCGGGATATATTTACATAGAGCATCTACTTTATATAAAGGAATATTCAAAACTCTCGAGGTATCTCTTATTGCCTGTTTTGCGGCCATTGTTCCAAATGTTATTATTCCACTTACTCTTTTTTCTCCATATTTTTCTTTTACATAATTTATTACTAATTCTCTTTTATTATCCGGAAAGTCGGTATCTATATCTGGCATTGTTTTTCTTTCTGGATTCAGAAAACGTTCAAATAGTAAATCATATTTTAATGGATCAATATCAGTTATACCTAGTGAATAAGCAACAAGTGAACCTGCGGCACTTCCTCTTCCTGGTCCTACTAGTATCTTATTTTTTTTAGCATATTTTATGAAGTCATAAACTACTAAAAAGTAATTAGCAAATCCCATTTCATTTATTATTTTTAATTCTTTTATTAATCGTTCTTGATAATTTTTTGGAACATTTCCATTTAGTCTTTTATTTATACCTACTCTACATAACTCATATAAATACTGTTTGGGATCACTACATTCATAGATTGGTAATAAATTTTCAGCCTTTGGAAATTGTAAATTACAGTTATCTGCTAATTTATTAGTATTAATTAATCCTACATTGTCAGTTAATTCATAGATGTCAACAATATTTAATTCGCATTCTTTTGTGTTATATTCTATTTCGTCAGTAATTGTTTTTCCATCTCTAATACGATATAGGTATGGTAATATGTATTCATCATTCTTATTCAAGTAAAGAGCTTGTCTATAGAAGATGATATTTTTAGTAAATAAAAGGGCTTCTTGTTCTTCTTTTTTATTTGTATATCCTAAATAAAATTCTTCATAAATAGTTTTTAATAAATCGAATGACTCTTTATATTGAAATGGTAGTACTGTTATTGTATTTTTATTATGTTTTTTTAAATCATCTATTGTTATTTTTCTTTCATTTTGAATAGTTGATAGTTTTATTAGGTTTAGATAGCCTTGATAGTCTTTGGCATATGTTACTAATGTAAATTCATCTAAGTTTAATTCTAATCCAATTACTGGTTTTATATTTACTTTCTCACATTTTTTAATAAATTCCATAGTTCCAAACATATTTGAATCAGTTATTGCGATGCTTGGTAGTTGCTTAGTTTTGGCATAGTCTATAATATCATCTATTTTTAAAAGACTTGATAATAAATTATAATTGCTTTTATTATATAGCGGTGTATACATAGACTATCACTCCTCGTATTTATTTTATCATATTTTAATATTATTTTGGGTATTAAGATTACATAAGGGCATTTTCCCTGATATTTAGGAAATTTATTTGACTTTAAGTTAATTTTATGGTAAAGTTATAAAGCAGAACGAAGTAATACCGAAGGAGGGATAATATGGCAGTTAATATTACTACTAGAAAAGATAATGTAAAAAACATTAGATCTCATGCTTTAAACACTACTAAGAAGAGACAAAACTTAAATCTACAAGTATTTAGACTTGAAGATGGTACAAAAGTTAGACTTTCAGCTAAAGAAATTAGAACTTTAAGAAAAAATGAAAAAGCTGCTTAATTATTAATTGAGCAGTTTTTATTTTGTTATTTTTACTAATAATTTAAAAAACTGATACTTTTGCATCAGCTTTTTTTAATATCCTATATCATCTAATATATCTTTTACATCATCTTTATATTTATAGTTTACATTTACATAAACTGCGGTATTTTCAATTCTTGATATTACTTGATATTTATTATTTGCTTCTTGTGAATATCTTGAATATTTATCAAAATTTACGTATGAATATGTACTTCCACTACCTGTTTCTTTTTTAAATACTTCAACATTGTTGTCGTAGAAATTTTTTGCATAGTCAGAATTTGATAAATCATAGAATTCTATTTGGTAAGTGTAATCTTCTGATATAGCTAAGTAGGCTTTGTTTACATAACTATAATTTGAAAATTGAGCTGTTACATCTTTTATTATGAAGTCTTCTTCTTCCATTGTGGTTTTAAATTCAGATGCGGTAATTGGATTTTTACTTGTAACTATATCTTTACCTACTATAAGTAAAAATGATGCAATACCAGCTATTATTAATAGCACTACTCCAATTATAATAAATGGTAAAAATTTTAATATTTTTGGTGTTTGTTTTTGTACTTGTTGGGGCTGAGCAACATTATTTATTGGCGAACCACAGTTGGTACAAAATTTTGAATTTTCATTAATTTTATTTCCACAATTTCTGCAGTACATATTATCACTCCTTTATGTAGTGCATTTTATTTTATTGACAAGTATATCCTTTAGCTAACATATCAGCTTGAACGTTTTCTTTTGTAGTATTTGCGACATAATCAATAATTGTATATGTTGTTTGTTGTTGCTTTTCTGGGAATGTTGTCAAATCTAATTTTGTATAATCTACTGTTGTTGTTGAAATTATACCAGTTCCTGCTGGAGTTAAGACAACTTCATATCCTGGTATTGATACTAAATATTGTTGGAAAGCAACTTTATAATTCTCAATTGCATTAGGTCCAATTGCACTTCCTGGAGTTGGATTAATTGATGTAGTTCTTACAAATTTTGTTAATGCATTATTTTCAAATGTATATATTGTATTATATATTTGATCTGTTCCATCAGTACCATTTACAATTGTATATGTACATTTTAATGTATCTTTTTGTGATGTGTTTTCTCTTTTTTGAACAGTTGGTGAGTCATTATCTGATACAGGCTCAGAGGTTAGAGTTTGAACCACACCAAATGTTGTTCCAAAGAAAATAGACAAAGCGCCTATAATAGCAACTATAATTGCTGGTTTCTTACTAATTGACTTTTCATATCTAGCAGCTTCTTCTACATCTTTTAAATTTAAAACTTGTGTTTTTTGTAATTCTTCTTGACTCATATTTTGATAATTTATATTTTGTTGTCTTTGATTTCTAATGTTATTATTTTGGTTCATAATTCCCACCTCTATCTTAATTACATTATATTAGAATTATTATAATTATTCAAGCAAAATCTTATATTTCTACTTTTTTAGACTTGATGGTTTACTTTTATATTTTTTGCTTTTATCAAAAAAAACACTATCTTTCGATAGTGTAATTTTACTTCTTATTTCTTGCGTCAAATTTCTTTCTTTCTTCTGTATTTAATATTCTTTTACGTAGTCTAATGTTGTTTGGTGTTACTTCTACTAATTCATCTGAATTAATATAGTCAAGTGCATATTCCAAAGTGATTGGTCTAGGTCTTTTTAACACTACTGTATGATCAGAACCTGATGCTCTTGTGTTTGTTAATTGTTTTCCTTTTACAACATTAACTGCAAGATCAGAATCTCTATTACATTCTCCTACAATCATTCCTTCGTAAACTTCTACTCCTGGCTCAATAAACATAGTTCCTCTATCTTCTAGGTTACCGATAGAATATGCTGTAGAGTTTCCATTTTCCATTGAAACTAAAACTCCTAGTTTTCTTTCACCAATTACGATATTTTCATATGGTTTATATTCTTTGAATGTATGGTTCATGATACCATAACCTTTTGTCATAGTCATGAAATCTGTTGAGAATCCTAAAAGTCCACGAGATGGAATTGTATATAATAATCTAACTTGATTTTCAAAATTAGTCATACTTTCCATTTTACCACCACGAACACCTAATTGTTCAATTACTGTTCCTACTGAATCTTCTGGTACTTCTATTTGTAATTCTTCGTATGGTTCACATTTTACTCCATCTATTTCTTTAATAATTACGTTTGGTTTTGATACTTCAAGTTCAAATCCTTCACGTCTCATGTTTTCTATTAATATTCCTAAATGTAATTCTCCACGTCCACTAACTAAGAATGATTCATTTGTTGCTGGTTCAACTTTCAATGATACATCTCTTTGTGTTTCTTTATTTAATCTTTCTTCTATTTTTCTAGCTGTTACGATTTTTCCGTCTCTTCCAACGAATGGAGATGAGTTTGCACCAAATGTCATTTGAAGAGTTGGCTCATCGATATGTAATGGAGTAAGTGGTAGGATATGATCATTATTACATACTGTTTCTCCTACTGAGATATCAGCAAGACCAGATATTGCGATAATGTCTCCTGCTTCTGCTTCATTGATTTCTACTCTATTGTATCCGTAGTATCCAAATAATTTTTGGATTCTAAATTGTTTTGTAGTTCCATCTAGTCTACAGCAAGTTACCATTTCACCTGTTTTAATTGTTCCGTTTGCTACTCTACCAATTCCAATTCTTCCTACAAATTCATTGTAATCTAATAAAGCTGGTTGGAATTGTAATGGAGCATCTTTGTCTCCAGTTGGAGCTGGTATTTCTTCTATTATTTTATCTAATAACTCAGCAAATCCTGGAGTTTGAGTAGATAAATCTTCATCTAATGAACAAGTATTGTTTAGGGCTGATGCATAAATAACATCAAAATCTAATGCTTCTTCATCTGCACCTAATTCAATAAATAAATCTAATACTTCGTCAACAACTTGTTTACATCTTGCACTTGGTTTATCAACCTTGTTTATTACAACGATTGGTTTTACTTTTGCTTCAAAAGCTTTCTTTAAAACGAATCTTGTTTGTGGCATTGCTCCTTCATATGCGTCAACTACTAGGATAACACCATCTACCATATTCATTATACGTTCAACTTCTCCACCAAAGTCTGCATGTCCTGGTGTATCTAGAATATTTATTCTTACACCCTTATAATCTAATGCTGTTGTTTTTGCTAAAATTGTAATTCCACGCTCTTTTTCTAGAGAGTTTGAATCCATTGACATATTACTTAAGTCTTCATTATCTCTAAACATACCAGAATGTTTTAAGATACAATCAACTAATGTTGTTTTTCCATGGTCAACATGGGCAATAATTGCTACATTTCTTTTTTCCATAATACTACACCTCTTCTTTGCGTCGCCACTCATTATAGCATAAAATCCATGGTATTACTAGAGGTTTACAAAAAAAAGAGTATTTTTTATGTACTCTTTTTGATATTTATTATAACTAAAAACTTGGAAGTTAATAATATTAATTATTTTTTACGATAATTTTTTACATAACAATTCCTAAAATAATTAAAACAACAGCAAGTATAATTCCTAGTATTTGAATTACTTTATATGTTGGATAACTGCATAATCTCTTTACTTTACCATCTACTTCAATTGTATTAATTTCAATATATGGTACTGGACTTCTTCTATACCATCCTTTTATCTTAGCAGTTTTATTAAAATATTCTGGAGCTTTAAAAAGTGCAAATATTTTGTCTTGAAGTTTTAGAGGTTGTTTATAATCTAGAAAAATAATTCCAGTTTCATCTCTAATAACAAAATCTTCATTAAAAATACAACCAGGATTTCCCCTACCAATAATAGTTCCTTCTATTTCGCAGGGAATAGATGTTATTTCTGACACTTTCACTTTTTCTAGTAGGCTACTTACTGTGGTTTTATTATAATCTTTATTTTTATATCTTCTATTTACTTTTATTTTCCATGTAAAAATCATTACTAGTAACATTATACCAACTACTATAAATGGGGACATTACTGGATATAGCAAATATATGAAGAATATTAGAATAGCTAATAATATTCCTATTAGTGGCATCCAACTGATTAATAAATCTATTAAGAAGTCATCTACATAAGATTCTTCTTTTTGTAAGTCAAAGATTATATATGGCTCTTGATTATATTCTTTACTTGATTTAGATATTTCTAATAATCTTCTTGATATTAGTGGATGTGTTGAATTTAGTTGATAAATGAAAGCCCATGGATTCCACATTTCCCATTTCATGGCATTTTTTATCATATTCTTATCAATACTGCCTGATTTACTATAACTTGATACTACTAATGTTTTTGATGTTTTTGAATCAAATATTCCTAACGCATTTGATCTTGATACTGAATGTTTTTTATTAGAGTCTGCAGTTGTTGTTAGACCATACCCTATTTTTACAAGAGCTTGAGCAAGTGAGTTTGGATTTTTGGTAACTTTTATTGAAAAGTCATCAGCATAATATTCTCTTGTTCTTGATAGCCATAGAATTATATAATTTGAAAATAAATAGAATAGATAAGCAATTAATCCTATTAGTTCTGCATAAGATGAATTTTTATTATTATTACTTCTATTATCTAATATAGTTACTTCATATATAAAATATAGTACTAGTGGTACTAGTTGAGCCATTGTCATAAATAACATATCATAGTGAACTGCATGTCCTAATTCGTGCCCTACTACTGCTTTTACTTCATCTTCTGTTAATAGTTCAAATATACCTTTTGTTAGAACGATTCTTGCATCATTTTTTGTATGTCCATAAGTAAAAGCATTTGGAGATGAATCATCAATATATCCAATACGAGGATATTTCATATTATTTTCTCTACAGATATTTTCAATAAATTGCTTTAAGTAGTCTGGCAATTCATAGTCAAATTTTGCATTATAAAACCACTTCATTGAAACATCTGTTAAGAATGGAGAAATCATAAATTGTATAATTAAAATAAATATACTTAGTAATATACCATTTGATGGTGGATATCCTAATAAAATAACAATTAATATTACTATTGCTGATAGTAATACATATAGACCAGTTATTGTTAATAGGGAAATTCCAAATAAATTCTTTTTCATAATTTTACACACCTCTTTATTCTATATTTAAATTATATGTTCTTTTTTATTTTCTAGCAAGAAAAAAGAATTATATTATCTTTTGTTATAATTCTTTAATGTAGAAGTGAATCTATATATTCATTTAATTCATTAAACTCTTCTTTTTTTAGTTCATTTAGTTTAGGATGATGTTCTTTTATTATGGCACCATTAAATGTTTTTAACATTTCATAGTCATTATCATTATCCCCTATTACATATAATTTATTATATTCAAGATTTTCTATATTTAATAATCTTTTTAGGGCATGTTCTTTATTCACACTTTTTTCAATTATATTTACGTGAGTTCTACTTGCGTATATATGAACATTTACTTTTTCTTGTATTAATTTAACTATTCTTTCTTTTTCTTCATCATCTGTACAATTTACTACTATTTTTACACAGTCATTCATATTTGTTGTTTTATTATAACCATCATCTAAATAGTAATCAGCATTTATACTATCTAAAATATCTGTTGCTTTTTCAATAGTATTTTTATCTAAGTTAATCGTATCTAAGCAATAATCAACACTATTAAATATTTTTGCTCCATCATCACAAACTAAGTATGTATATAAAATGTTATATTTTTTTAAATACTTTTTTAAATCTGAATAGTTTCTGCCGGTTATTATGCAGAAGATATTTCCGTTTGAAATAAATTCATTAATTTTAAAAGCATTTCTTTTATTTTTTTCTTCATCTTCTAAAAAATAGATTGTATTATCAAAGTCACTTGCTAGTATTTTTATAAATATCGCCTGCCTTTCATCTAATATTAGTATACCTTATAAGTGACTGATGTGTAAAATATCTTTTTTGCTTACTTTTATTATTTTATATATTTAGTATAATTATTTAATAAGACTGAGTATAGAATTGATATGAAAACAATTGATTCATTGTACAAAAGTATTTATGATGAAGTAAGAAAAGTTCATAATTACGAAGTTTTTGAATTAAGTTATTATGAAATTAGTGCAAATAAAGAATTTATAACATGGGTAAATGAGAAAGTTAGACAAGTAACAAGTATATAAAACAAGTAGATATAAATAATATTTATTTGTTTTTTTTATTGATTAGTATTATAATATGCGAAAAAAGGAGGGGTTTTGTGCGTGAATTTAAGGAAATTTTTGAAGAATTAGGTTATACGTTCCCTAGTGCAGATGTTTTAGAAGACGTTTATACCTTTTATAGATATTATAATAATGAAGCAAATAAAGGTGTATCAGCAATTTTATTAGAAGGAGATCCAGGTTGTGGTAAAACTTTTTTATCTGAGGTATTTCAACAATATTTAGGAAAAGATACAGAATATATTTATACACAATGTGTTGAAGAGACTAATAGTGATAAGTTAATTGCTACTTACAACGTTCCTGCTATTGTTAAAGGAGACTCTGATAAGGCTATTGCTGAAGGTATTCTTACTCATGCAATAATGCTTGCTAATGCTGGTAAAAAAGTAGTACTAACAGTTGATGAGTTAGATAAAGCAAGAGAACAACTTGATTCATACTTCTTAGATTTTTTACAAAATGGTAAGATAGAAACAGCAGATAATAAAATTTTATCTTTAACTGAGGAAGGAAGAAAAAATCTTTATGCAATATTTGCTAAGAATAATGAAAGAGATTTACTAGATGCCTTACTTAGAAGATGTTCTGTAATTAAATTACCACCTATGCCACCAGTTTTAGCTTATAAAACTTTACTTAGAAAATTTGAAAATAATAAGCATGATCCAAAATTTTTAAAATTTATTTGTAAAGTATATGAAGCAATATATAATGAACAAATGAATAGTAATGAAGAATTACTTAATAGACTACCTGCTCTACAAGAATTAATTTCAGCAATAAGTAGTGATTATGAATTATATTTAGATGGAATAAGTAGTACTAGAAGAATTAAAAGTTTAATTAGAAAACTTGGAAAAGATGATAATAGTCGTGAAATAATTACAGATATTCTTACTAAAAAGTTTAAATATCAAAATAAAGAAAGTAATTATACTAATGAGACACTTAACTTTGATATCGATGATTCAAATGACTATATGAATACAAGAGATAAAGAAAGTTTAGTTGATCAGTATATAGAAAAGAAAGATAATGGTGAATATATCTTTGAAGAAGATGAAATGGAAGACCCGATGAAAGATATTGCTAATATTCTTGATAATATGAAAGATGATCAATCTCTTGTATTTATAGATAAAGCAAATAAAGAAAAAATTGTGGAACTTGGAACTATTACTCATGATAATCCACAGGCACTTGACTGTTTATTTAATCAAGTAAAATTTAAAGGAAATCCTAATAGTAGATTTGGTTTTCTTGACTTTGATGGAGATAATTTTGTAGGTTTAATGAAATATAAAAACACATTAATATTAGTTGCAAATAAAGAATATGTTTCTCCAAAACTTCTTATGAGAAGTCTTTCTTCTATTATAACAATAATTTGTGATGCAAATAATAATCCTGATTTTAATCATTATTATTTTTCTGAATCAAGTGCTGATGACTTCAAACTCACTGGAATAAATGCTAAAATCTTATCAAATTCACCAAAGATGGTTTTAAATAAAATGAAAAATGTTAATGGAGTTATGACTTATAATGCGAATAATTTAAAAATTACTCATGATGATTCACTTAATATTAATTATTTTAGATATTTACAAAGATATAGAGCAGAACCTATTTTTGATGTTGTAAAGAAATTATGTGAATTTAATCCTGAACTTGCAATTCCAGCATCATTTATAAATGCGAAAAAGTTTGAGCCTAATAGTTTTAATGGCCTAAGAGGTAGCGATTACTATGAGCGTCAAAAAGATAGAGCTCAAAGATATGAAGAAAAAGGATGGAAAGTTACATTTGATGAAATGACTCCAATGCACTTAACTATCGGAAAAATGGATACACTAAGAGGAAAACATTATTGGGAAGATGAACATAGATATTATGAAGTTGAAGATGACTATGTTTTTGAATATGATGAAACTATAGATGAAGAAAATAAAACAGTTCATTTATATCCTAAGTATAAATTAAATGGAGAGTATGTATTATATACTCAAGAAAAAGACTTTATGGAAAATGAATCTATTAAACAATTAGATCCATTTCAAAAAGAGATTGCTATGATGGCTAAAGACATATTTGGTAACTTTATCCCTGTATTTTCAAGCGAAAGAAACCCTGACTACTTTTCAAAACTTACTATGTCACATACGGGTAGAATTGTTGATAACAAACAAGATAGAAGAAGAATTCCTGGTATATCACAAGATATTACTGAAGAGAATGACTTTACAAAATATTATAATTCATTAGCAGAACCATGTTCTTTAATTACACCTGAAAAAGTATTTAGAAAGAAATAATTTATGGATAAAATACCTAGTTTAGATAGTTTATTAGATTATGGTGATGAATATAAATATCCGGATTTAATAACTAGCGATTATTTTGTAATCGATAAAAAAAGACAAGAAAAGAATAGTCAAAATAGTAATGATAATTCGCCTACTGACAATAATCAAAAAGAAAAAGACAATTCAAATGATTTTAGTAATGAAACTCAACAAAATCAAAATAATTCAAATACATCTGATGTAGATGGTTCAGAAAGTAATGACTCTAATTCTGATACAGATAGTAAAAGTAATTCGGATAGTTCTTCTAATGATGAGACTTCACAAGATAGTTCTAGTTCTTCTGAGACTGATAGTTCAGAAAATAATGATTCTAATTCTGATACAGATAGTAAAAGTAGTTCTGGAAATTCTTCTAATGATGATTCTTCACAAAAGAGTTCTAGTTCTTCTAACTCTAATGGTTCAGAAAATAATGATTCTATTTCTGATAAAGATAGTAAAAGTAGTTCTGGAAGTACTTCTAATGATGAGGTTTCGCAAGAAAGTTCTAGTTCTTCTAACTCTAATGGTTCAGAAAATAATGATTCTATTTCTGATGGAGATAGTAAAAGTAGTTCTGGAAGTACTTCTAATGATGAGGTTTCGCAAGAGAGTTCTAGTTCTTCTGATACTGATAATTCAGAAAATAATGATTCTATTTCTGATACAGATAGTAAAAGTAGTTCTGGAAGTTCTTCTAATGATGATTCTTCACAAGAGAGTTCTAGTTCTTCTAACTCTAATGGTTCAGAAAATAATGTTTCTATTTCTGATGGAGATAGTAAAAATAGTTCTGGAAGTTCTTCTAATGATGATTCTTCACAAGAGAGTTCTAGTTCTTCTGAGTCTGATCGTTCAGAAAATAATGATTCTTCACATGAGAGTTCTAGTTCTTCTGTGGCTGATAATTCAGAAAATAATGATTCTAACGAAGAAGAAAAAGATTTACTTGATGAAAATAAAGAAGAGAAAGATTCTGATAAAGAAAAACAAGATAATAAAGATAATGATTTGCACAAAAATAACGATAGTGATGACGAAAATAATTTTGATGATTTAATGAACAATTATGATGAAGATAATGATACAAAAAGAAATCGTAATACTACGAATAGTGATTCTTCTGGCAGCCCTAGTGATAAACTAAGTAGTATTCATAGTTCTAAAGTATATATGACTTTAAAGAAATTAGTTTCACTTAGTTATGAAAGATATACTAAAGGCACGTATAAATATAATAAAAAAGACATAGTTAAGCATTATATTACTAACCAAAAATTTAGAATTATGGATGATATGGTAAGTCCTACTTTTAAACCTGATGTTTATGTATTTGACTTATCACCTTCTAATGACGATTCTCTTGAATTATATGTTAATACAATTAGTAGTGTTGCCTCTAAAGGTTCTATTATATATTTAACTTTTAATGAAAGAATACTTAGAAAACTTACTATTAAGAAAAATAGTTCTTCAGGTATTGATGTTGAGAAAGTTGCTAAATCAAATACTACAAGATATCAAAATTTTGATTGTGAAGTATTTGATGAATTTCGTTCTTTATATGATGAATTGAAAGATATAAAAAATAAAAAAATATATGTGTTTTCAGATTTTGATGTTAGTGAAGAGATGTGTTCCCTATCACAAGAAAATGATAGTATTGTTTGGTTTTCAACAGAAAATAGTGCTCATTATGGAGGAATGTTTGATTTTTATAGACCTTACCCTACTACATATAAAGGATATTATGTTGAAACACAAGGAATTGATGATATAGAAAAATATGTTTTAGAAAAAAATAAAAGTAAATATAAAACGAAAGGAAAAAGATAATGGAAAATATTAAATTTAATAAATTATTAGATGATAAATATTCTCTTATGAGTGATATTGCGAAGAAATATAATTATAATGATGAGTTACTTTCAATGCTTACTTTTATTTATGTTGCTTTTTACATGGATTTTGGAAAAGATGTTGACTTTCCTTTATATGATTTGTTTAACAGAGTAAAAATAATATATGAAGAAGGAAATGTTTCAGAAATTTCTAATAGACATGGATATGGTAAAATGGAAGCTGGAAGTGCAGCAGTAACTATTTTTATACCTAATTTTAGAGTATTTAATAATCCTGAAGAAAAACAAAATTCACAAGTTATTTTGCTTGGTACACATGTAGGAGAATATCTTGCAACACCTGTTTTAAAACTGGAAATGTTAGCTCATGAAATAAGACATGCACTTATGGGATATTACAATACTAATAAATTAATAGATAGTAATACTTATTATATGAGAAGTGGTTTACAAGAAATATTTTATAAAAGAAATGATTTTGATAATAGAATTACTAGTATGGTTAAGGCTCATACTTTAGGGGAAGTCACTAATACTTATATAACTGAAATTCTTATTAATAGAATTATGTCATTTAAAAACTATGATATTAGGAATAATAATTTAAAAAGATATTTAAAAATGCTTAATACAAAACAACTAGATGGTAGATATAGAGCTATTGGATACAATAATGAAGTAAGATTATTATATCCTCTACTTTTAAATACTATGTTTATAGACTTAGTTAATAAGTGTGAGTTTGATGGAGATGTAGATTTAGTTAGAAAATTTATTGAAACTAATACAAATATTTGTAGTTATGATGAATTTTGTAAAATACTTGATGAAGTATATAATGGAAATATTTCTTTTGCAAAAGATGTTCAAGAAAAGAATATGGATAAAATAAATAGACATGTTGAAAATATTAACAAAATTAAAAGTGTTGTTATGAGTGTAAAAGAAAGCCTTGATTGTCCAGTACTTAAAAAAGTATAATATCTAATTAGTGGGGATCTTGTGTTTAAAACAGATATTAATTTAAATTTATATAAAACTTTTTATAATATTGCGAAATATGGACTAGTACAGTAAAGATAAAAGTTCCAACTCTTGGAATTAAAACTTATTCTCCTCCAGGTAGAGAAGTTGGTAGTTCTTGTGGTGAATTTACTAAGCATTATTATCATGAAGAGATTGAAACATAGGAACAAAGAAAAGAATTTGAAAAATTTGAGAAAGAACATCTTATTAAAGAATAATAATAAAAAAGAGAACTAAGTGAAGTTATATTTTAGTATGCTTCATCCTTGTTCTCTTTTTAATATTTTTGTTTTTCCCTTAAGTAAAATATTACTACAAGTTGTCTATCTTGAGTATTTCTTTTGCATGTAATTAGAGTTAAAGTATTTTTATTTTTATTTCTAATTACTTCTACATTTCCATCTTTTTTTACATCATATATTTTATCAACAGAGTATATGTATTTAGTTCCTTGATAGTAAATATATGCTAAATCATTTTCGTTTAATTTATGTAATTGATTGAAATAAGAAATATCAGAGTTACCATTATGACCTTCTAATATAATATTTCCATTATTTTCAGTAGGAAGTGAACTTTCTTTCATTATTTCAATATTCTTTTCAATTGTATTTAAGTTAGAATCTAATTTGTATACTACTCTTTTTAAATTTATTTTAGGTACTTCTAAAACAAGTAATAAATCATTTGTAGTACCATTGGATTTATTTGATGTATTACTTATATATTCTTTTACTTTTGTATTTTCTTTTTCTATTTTTATGTCTTTTAAAAATATAGGAATAATACCTATTATTATTCCTATTATAATGATAATTAAGCCTAATATTAATTTAGTTTTTCTTTTTAATTGCATTTATAATTAATGTTGTTCCTATTAATATTATAATTATAGAAAATACAATAGTATATGAAGAACTATTTTTCATAGTATTTGGTGATTTGACTATTTCACTAACTTCATCTTCATATTGGGCATAAAATGACCAATCAATATAGGATAATTCATCATAATTAGTATTATCATAATCTTTTGATAAAGATGTTTCAACAGTCATTTTTAATTTTTTTGATGGCTTAATTTCTCCAATTAAGATTGCATCCTGAAGGTTTATTCCATCATTATTATAATCAAGGCCTGTTGCCTTACCATTATATATTACTTTATCATCTAACTTTATAGTCATTTGGATATTTTCTAAGAATTCATCAGCTTCATTACTTTGTTTTTTAGGTTTTACTTGAAAATATAATGTATATTTAGTCTTTGTACCATTTTCAAGTATTAATTCATCTGTAAAAGAAGACCCTGGCACCATATCAGTGTGTTTCATAAAAACATCTTCATCTATTAAACTACTTTCATAATATAAATGTTTATCATAATCTGTAAAATACAGTTTATTTTCTTTTGCTTGGACTGGTAATATACTTACTATAAATAAAGCTAAAATTAAAATAATTTTTTTCATGACAGGCCTCCTATCTAACTTTTGAAATTAACTAATTGGAACTGTTGTTCCCCAAGCAGTTTTATATTGATCATATTGAACAGTTTCAACTTTAATGTTTAATTTATATGTTCCACCTGCATAACCACTTGTAGTTGTTGTACAAGTTTTTGTGTTATTAGCACTATTAGTTACACAATTGTCATTTGTTGAAATTGTAACATTAGGATTAAACGTAACTGATTTGATTAAAGATGTTGTGGATGCATCCTTTGCAAGCTTAGTTTTGTAGTAGTAATAGTCTACACCATTTTCAGTTGATTTAGTCCATTTTGTAGATAAATCATCAGAAAAGTTAATAATAGCTGCTCTATTAGTACCATCTGTTAAAGCTAATGTTGCTCCTGTTGAATCTTTCCACTCTTCTGTATAAGAAACACGTACTGCAGCTTCTACTTCTCCTTTATTAGTTGCAATAATCTTTTTTTCAGTTGTTGTACCTGGAGTCCAATTACTAGGGCTTTCAAAAGTTTCAACTACCTCCATCTTATATGGTTTAGTTCCAAATACATTTGAAAATGTATCAGTACTTGTAAAATAAGCAAATGTGGTTCCTACTACACCAATTATTGCTACCAATAGTAATGCAAATAATGATTTTTTATTCTTTATGTTCTGCATTTTTTTCACTCCTTTCATTATTTTTATCTATATCAAAAGTTTTTATATTACTTAATAAAAACTCTGATAATAAAATTACTACTAAAGTTATCATAAAAATTCTTACATTATCATTAATGAATTTAATATAATAACCTATGTATGGTAAGCTAAACTTAGTAACCTTACCTTTAATATTATTATACTTAACCTTATTTACATCAGCTGTATTATTAGCATCGCCTTTTGTTTCAATAAGATTGTTATCTATACTATTTACTCTATGAGAAATATATTTATTATCATATTCATAGGTAATAACATCCCCTACTTTTATATTTTTAAATGGAACTTTTTCATAATAAATAATACTTCCTATCTTATATGTTGGTTCCATGGAACCTGATAATACTACAACTGGATTTTTGCCAAATAATATTGGTATACATACTATGGCATATAAAATTATTAGTATGTAGGCAATGTTTGCAAAAAAATGAATTATTTTTTTTATTATTCCCATGTTACATTTCCTCCATTTATTGTCGCTTTTTTATTCCAAATTTCACTTATAGCATTACTTGTTGCTTGTATTGCTTCAAAATTAAAATCTAGCTCATAATCATAACTCTTATATTCTTCGTAGTATGGAGATATAGAAATTAAATTTTCATTTAAGTAAATTGACTCTAAAACTTGAACAGACTTTTTTGGTTCTAGTGTTTTTTTATAGTAATACCAACCATCTCCACCAGTTATAAAATCATTTGTAAATGCAGTTGTCCATTTTTTTGTAACTACGTTCATTCCATTTACATTATTATCAAGAGATAGTTTATTACCATTAATTTCTTTTCTCCATGATTCATTATAATTGATTCTTAATACTACAGGTGTATTGGTGCTTTCTTTATTTACAAAGTTTACTTTTTTGGTACCCCAAGTATTATTAAATTCTTCTTCGATTTGAACATTATATGTCATCGTTTTAAACTCATTTGAAATGGATATTTCAGAATAGTAATAAGCAAATGTTCCAGCAATTATACCTATAAATGGAATTATAAGGAGAAAAACTAAGGGCTTTTTTTTGATTTTTTTTAAGTTCATATTAGACATCTCCTTGTACTATTTTATTGACTACTCTGCCAAAAGAATGTAAGAAGCCTCTTCTCATAAATTCATTTGTATAAGTTATTTCATAGTCCTTATCTTCTTTCACCACTAAGTTTGAGTCATCAGTAGTTATTGAACCAGTTACTGATTTAATCTTATATTCTTGTGGGACTATTTCTTTTATTTTATAAGTACCTGGGTCTAGGTAAACTGTATCGCATTTGTCTTTTTCAAGTGTTATCCACGTTTCATAGTTACTTGTAATACCTGTTATATGGAATTGAAATGTATTTTCATTATAATTAGTACTAACTTTTTTACATATTTTTAATTTAGACTGAATCTTAAAGCTTGTTGTTGCAATATAATCATCGTCTGCTAATTGATAATTATTATCAGATAGTGCACCTTTTATTTCGGATGCATTTGAAACTGTACCAGAATCTGTAGAGTTTACAGTGTACGTTGCATATAAATCAATTGATGAATTTGCAGATATTGATGCAATTTCAGCAATATGTTCACTAGTAATTGAATATCCTAAACCCGCCTCAAAGAATGTGTCATTTTTTTCTTTAACAACTACGTTTTTTATTGGAAATGAAGCAGTATTTTTTACTGTTATTTTAAATTTAACAACATCGCCAATTCTAAAATATGTTTTATTATTTGTTACATTTTTTATTATTGATGGTTTAAAACTACCAGCTTCTTTTTTCCATTCACCATATACAATAATATCGTTTGATGGCATTTTAAAACTTGATTCTTTATTCCAACCAAGGAATTTATAACCACTTGGTACATTTTTAACATCACTTAAAACAACGGTGCTTCCAGCTTTATATTCTTGTGTTTCTGGAAGGTATTGTTCTGCATTAGGAGGGAGAATTCCACTATTAAATGCATAATTTACTTTATATGTAATTTCTTCAAATGAACCTGTCAAAATAACATTTGTTGCTGGCATTATAAATTCTGTGTCACTATTACTATTAATGGTTATGTTTGAAGATGTCCATCCTTTAAATCTATAACCATTAAATACATCGCCTGGTTTTAAATTGTCTAAAGTTACAGTGTTTCCCTCATAGTAATTTTTTTCAAGTGGTACTTTATAACCATCTGGGATAGTGCCTGATATTATGTATGACACTTTATACTGATTTGCTTTTTTCGTAAATCTTCCTTTAAAAGTAACGTCTTTTTCAGGCATAGTAAATAAATTATTTGAGACAGTAACATCCGATGTTGTCCAACCACTAAAAGTGTAACCTTCTACTTCAATATTTGATGCAACGCCAACTTTAGTATTTTTTGCATAACTTGTTGCAAGCGGTGGGGTTGGAGCTCCATCTGGTATTGTTCCTTCATATTTATAGTTTACACTGTAAAGAGATATTGTCTCACTTCCCATAAAAGCATGAACTGTATTAGATTTTACTGTTAAATCTTTTTCTTTTGCAGTTGCGAAATTATAAAAATCTCTTCTTGTTTCTTTTATTGGTGTTGCTGGATCATCAATAGTTGGTGTTTTTGTCTTTATACCTACTGTTAACTTACATCCTGCATTTATATTTTTTACTTTAAATGTAACTGTATTAGTTACTTTATTGTAATGTAGACCGTGGTAAGTATATTCTGTTTTAGAACTATTCCATGTACCTGAGTCCACACTTGACTCATTAGTATCATCTACAACTTTTCCTGTACATAATACTGAGTCATCATTTCTTTTTACTGCACCAATTGATCCATCTTTTGTTGTTACAAATCCTGTAAACTCTAGCCCTTCTGGTAGTTTGTCTTCTACACTTATTACACCACTACTAATTTTTGACATAGTAGTGTCTGATGATTTACTACCATTTCTATCTACTCCATCATAAGATACATTTAAATAGTAAATTAATTCAGAGTTTTCTTCTACTTCAACATCATTATCTAATAATGCTGCAAAACTATTTCCAACTAAAATAGTTAATATAATGGTAATAATAGTAATAGCAAATATAATCCAAAATAAATTGAGTTTTTTCTTAATTTTAATTGCCTCTTCCACAATTATCTCACTCCTTTTATATTTACATATATTTATGTATCTTATAAATTTCTTGTTAAGAAAATAGCAATTTATACTTTTAGTTTTCTTTTTTCATATCTATTATATATGGATTTTGCATACTTCCTTCTCCACTTATGTATTCTGTTCCAGGAAGTAGTGAAACGGATGGTCTTACGCCATATTCATCTGATATAGTTTCATAATCTCTATACGGATACACAATATTTCCACTTGGAAAGATAGCATTATCAGTAGAGAAAGCACTTGGTGTAATAAGCCAATAGCTTTGAATATTTGTACTTTTTAGTAATGCTCCTAACCCTGATAAAAAGTTCTCGGTCATTGATAGCAAACCAACCTTATATTTTAATCTTGCTTTTTCATTCTCTGTACTAAATTTGTCAGTTATGTTTTGACAATTAAAATTATCATACCACACACGGTAATATCCCGGAAATTTTAATTCTGATTTTATATCTCCACCATCTGGATTCCAACCACCTTTATCGTATATACTCCTGTTATTACAGAATACTGTATCTTCTAAGTAATTTGAATATTCTAAAATATTGTGTTCGAACCAGGCATCTATTCCACTTTTAATTACCGAATTGTATGTATTTACATCATTTGCCGAAAGCATTTCGGTTAATGCATCTTCTATACTATTTCCATTGACTAAATCTATATAATATTTTTGTCCATAACTTTCATAATAATTATATATATATGATAGTGTTGAGCACTCACCGGTTGTATTCCAACATGTATAGTGATAATTATTTATTAATTTATTATCTTTATATAAATCTATATCATTTATTTTTTTTGTGTCTTTTAAAGTATATTTTCCATTTTTATATGTAAAGCTATTACCATAAATAAAATTATCATTTATACTAATATAGTTTGAATTAAATTTAAAATTATATGGTACTGTATACCATAAGTCACTACAAGTATTATTTTTGGTATTCTTACATATATATTTTTCATTCATATTAACACACTCTTTATAATAATCTTTAAATTCAATTGTAGTGGGATTATTTATGGTGTATGTACCATCTCCATTATCAGTATAACTATCTCCATATGTGTATGTATCTGTTACTGTTGTTTGACCTTTTGTTAATTTCTTGTAATAAATTGTTTTTTCTTTAACGCCTGCAATATAGAAAACACTTGATGATATATTAGTTTTATTATTATCTAGAAATGTATACTTGCCAACTAGTTTTGAATAATCTGTTGTTGATGATACTTGGTATGGATTATTTAAAGAATAGGTGTCATTGGTTGAATTATATGTTACATTGTCTGCATACCAATAATTAACGCCATTCAGAATTTTATAGTCTAATACTTTATCGGTCTTGTATAATTTAGTTTTACTATAATAAGATGTATTATACATATATCCTAGAGAAGCAGGTGAATAATCATTATAATTAAATTGTAATGTTCCAAATTGGGAGTATGCAGAGTTTGAATCTAGAGAAAGAATATAATATGTTGTTCCACTATATAATCTATCTACGTAATATAGTGTTGTACATGTTCCTGCTTGGCTTGTACTTTTACATGTATATTGTCCAGTTTTTATTGTACCTGTGGAAATAGTTCCAGAAAGTGAGAATGATTTTGTAGCTGTATCATATTTATAACTTGTTCCATAATAATATGTTGTATTCATTGATTGTTTTGTTCCAGATACATATCCTACATGATTTCCTCTAGTTGATAAGCATTTACCATCTTCTACTTCTCCATTGTATAACAGCTTTACTCCACCAGTATCAGTTGTTCTTATCATTTGCCAACATTGTCCTGCAAATATAACATTGCTTTTATCTAGTATTGCACTTGCTCTATAATAGTATATATTTTTATTTGACTTTGACTTATCCATTGAATCTTGATGTTCACCTGTATATTTTCTTGCATAAGTACCTTTTTCTGCTTCTTTTTGTAAAACTTTATATAATGTTGTTTTTTCATGTACTGTTCCGGCCATTTCTTTTGTAATAGATTGTTTTGTCCAAGTTGCTCTTATTGTGACATCATGTGATGGCATTACAAACATATCATCATTTATTCTTTTGATGTCTTTATCATCTTCTTCATCTATTTCCCAACCTTTAAATTGATATCCATCACAAGATAATTTATTTGTTTTCTTTGTTACTGCTTTATATACTCCATACTTTTCGCTTGGTATAGTATCAATTTTACATTCATCAGGTGTATTTGTATCATAAATAACACTATACATATTCTTTAATACTGGAGTATCACTACTATTTACTGTTTTTTCAGTTTCATCTTCTAATTTATAATTAACACTTTCTTTTTTGTTTGTTGGGGTTAATGTTTCTGTTGTCTTTTCTTCTTTTAATGATAACTTAATTGTCATCTTAGCATTACTTCCAGTTGCATATGCTCTTTTACCTAAATCCCATATTATTTTTTGTAAGTTGTTTTCTTCTGTTAATTCAACCTTTCCCATACTTACTTCTATATCGCTAACTGAATTAACTTTAAAGTCTTCACTTATATAATCACTTACAATATATTTTTCATATCTTAATGGTGAAACTGCTGCTTCAAACAAAATATTATTTAATGTTTTTTGGTTAGCATTCCATTGTTCATCTGATATTTCTTTTATTTCTTTAATAATAGTTTTTCCAAGTTCATATTGAACACCATTTATTCTCATATATGGATATTTATCTTTTAATACTTCATAAGCACCTAATTGATTAGGTGTCTCTTCATTTGGATAACCATCAGTTAAGAACAATGTAACTATATCTTTTCCTTTTTCCTTTACATATCCATTCATTACTGTGTCTACATTTTTTAGGGCTGCATTATAGTTTGTACATCCTTTTACTTCTATTTCGTTTAATTTCTTTATTAAATCATCTTTTTTATTAGTAAATGGTGACATTATTGTTGATGTAGTATCAAATGTTATTATGGCTATTCGATTACTACTATTTGATAATACTTCATTTATTAACTCTTTAGTATTATTAATAACTTTATTAATTTTATCACCTGACATCGAATCAGATGTATCTAATACTAAAATTATATCTTTTTTATTACCGTTAGTTTTCCTAATAGAATTAACATCAAATGTTACTTCTGCAGTATTACTAGATGTCCATTTTGCACTCTTATTTATATTCCATGATCCTTCATCATTATAAAGACTTGAATTTATTTTAATACTTTCTACTTCGTTAGTATATATACCTACTCCATTTAATATTTTCTTAATACCAATTAAAGCTACGTTTTTACCACTAATTAAAGATATAACTAAAGTAAGTGAGAACAATAGTAAAACAACAAAGCCTGTAATTTTTAGTTTGTTTTGACTTTTGATTATTTCTAATAAATATTTTAAATTTTTCTTAAGTGTTGGTTCTGCATCTAATATTTCTGTTTCATCATTTTTATTTTGTTTGAGTATACTTTTTGCATGTTTAAAATTGAATAAATTTATAATTTTCTTCAACATTTTACTCACCTTTTATTTATAAATTTTTAACTTCTACTACTTTCTACTTTTTATAATCCACTTTAATTATAATATATTTTACAGTATGGTGCAATTCAATATTTTGTTTTCTATAATTTGTACTTTTGTTCTTATATCTTTCATATGCTAATATCTTAATTTATTCTAACAAATATCATAATATCTTTTACGTGCATTGTATTTTTACCACACTAAAAAAGAATAGTTACAATGAGTAAGTCGTATACTATTTTCTAGTTAGTCTACTTCTTTTTCATTTGTAAATATTCTTTTCTTTTTATTTAGCACATTTATTTATTTTCTTCCATATCAACAGCTTTTACTGTTAATAGATATAGATTTTTATTATCTATTATATATAGATGACTTTTTTGATGTTTAGCAACTTCATAGTACATGATTGGTAATCTTAAATTATCTCTTACATCAATTAATTCTCCAAAGCTATTTACTTTTGTTAGAAAGTAATTATTAAATTTTGGAAGAGTTGATGTTTCTACTATTAATCTGTCATATTCTCTTAATATTTTTTCTATAAACTTATCATAGTTATTTTTCTTTTCTTTTATTAATGTTAACATTTTAGCAATCTTTAGACTTGATATCAAACAAATAATTAATGCTATTATTCCTATAAATAAACAGATTATATTATTTAGTGTAAATATACTTGACTCGATATTTTGAGTTTCTTGTTTATTTACACCAGATGCTGTCATATTAATGTTTATTGATTTTTGTGATAATGGAATATTTAATATGACTGGGCTTGGTGATGGTACTCTTATATCTTCATTTTCTTTATTTGCGTGGAATACTTGGAATGATACTTCTATGTAACTATTAGTTTCTACTCCATATTGAGATTTAAAAGTACTGGCAATTGTATTATAGTAATCATAATCTATATCTATATTTTTTGATATTTTATATTCATTATTTATTTGTGTGATTCCTTCTGATGTTTTATCTTGAAGAATATATTTTTGTTCAAAGTATTTAGATGTATTTTCAGCATTTGAAATTACTAATTTTGCTGTTACTTCATACTCTGTTTTTACATTTAATTGTTCACTTGTATTTAAATCATAATTAAATGTTAATCCAACATTTTTTATTAAACTTGAAACATATGACATATTTTTATCTAAACAATTTTGACTATAAAAATTATTTTCTTTTAGACAAACTTTGTAATCTACATTACCATTTTGTGTATATGAAATTGATTCTTTATTAGTATTATTTAAAGCATAATAAATCATTCCTAGTGATAATATTAAAGTAAATACCATTAGTATGATTTGCTTTATAAGTTTATTTTCAAAAGACTCATATTTTATTTTTTTTAAATTGTTCTTTTCAACAAATTTATTTTCTTCTTCTGATTTTATATTCTCTATTTTTTTCTTTTTATCTAGTTCTGGTGAGTTTTTTGTATCTTTTATTTCTACAGCTTTATTCACTTTTTCATGATGTTTGACTTCATTTTGTTTTGAATCTTTTTGTTTACTCATTTTATTTTCCTCCTTACCAGGCTTCATTTATCATTACGGTTGGGTAACCAATAAAAGGTATTTTAGCATCTACAATTCCTACTATCATATCAATAGTTATTTTATATTCATCCATATTATTGTTAGCATCACCTTTTGTATATATAATTAATTCTTTATCTGTTTGAATTTCTTTATATATACGATGAACTACTACTTTATCATTATAGTTATAGGCTATTACTTTGCCTATTTTAAGATCTTTTTCCTTAAATTGTTGATTTACTATAACAACGTCACCTTTATTAATGTTTGGTACCATAGAACCTGTTGCGATTGCGATTGCATAATATTTAAAATAGCCTGATACAAAATAAATCATTACAATCAATATTATGATTATTGGAAATTCACAAGCTATTTTTAATTTTGCACTATGTTTATGTTCTAATACTAATGCTTCTGTTTTATCTTTCTTTAACCAATTATTTAAATTAATTAGTATTAAGATTGGTAAAATAAAGAATATTATCGAATACAAATATTCATTAGGATTAGGTATTATTGGTAAGAAATATTTGTATAAATTTAGTACCATTAAGTAAACCAAACACGGAGTATATCCAAAATGGTATGTCATCCAACTACATAGTATATTTTCACTAATTGAAGGAATTATTGTTAGGGCTAATAATAAAAATGTTTCTTTTGAAAAACTTATTGCATTTATAGATGTTGCTATTGTACAGTCCAAACATATAAAAGCAATTGTTATTAATACAATTATACCATTTTTATCTCCAGCTTTTGTAATTAGTGTGTACCTTAAATATTCTTTTGCTATTATATAAAGAATTAATGGTATTATTGCTGTTGTCATATATTTTAATGTTAAATAATTTCCTACTTTAGCAAAGCTTATAAATATTCCTGACATATAATATATCATGAAGAACGTTATTAAATTTATTATAATTTCTAATATTATATCTTTTGCATATCTATGTCTATCTTTTTCATAGCCAAATATTATTTTTGTTATTAATAAAAGTATTATAGTAAACAAAAGCAATGTCCATCTATTAAATATTTTAAATAAAAAGCCATTTAATAGAGATATTGCTATTATGATTAAGGAAAATATTATAAGTCTTTTAAAACTTTTTTTCATTTTATTATTCTCCTTCATAAAAAATAACACAGTATTTTACTGTGTCATTTCTATTTTTAGTCTACTGAACTATAGTTTAATGAAATATCTCCAAATGAAACAGTAAAATCTCCATCTGCTACTGCACTATTTGCTAGATATTCTATTGTTACTGTTACTGGTTCACTAGCAGACTTTATTAATTGATGATTAGTAATACTTGCTAAACCACTTGTTGTTTCAGCTTCGCTTCCAACTTTAACTTTAACAACAATTCCTTCACATGCTTTTTGTACTAGTGCATCTGTTGTACCTTTACCAGCAGTACAAACTTTATTTGATGTTTGTCCAGAAACATTAGCATATACTATACTCTTTAAATATGCATCTAATTCACCTTTGTTGTAAGCATAGAAATTATAAACTGCTTTTTGTCCTGGTGCATTAAATGTAGCACTTAAGTTTGAAATTGTTGGATCAGTATCATTATTAATTTTTGCATTTGTTGCACTCATTGGTACAGCTGGATTATAATCAGTTAATGCTGTTGATGACATTGTTGCTACAATATCATTTTCTTCAACTGCACTTTCTGAACTTGAAAAATCAACATTGAATGAATGTTCATCAGGTGAAACATTTGCTGATGAATTAATCCTTAATACATTTGAAAATGCTGCAAATCCGATTGATAAGCCTACAATTCCCACTGCTAAAACTGTTACTAGAACAAGTTTTAAGTCCCTATTTTTTTCCATCTTTCATATCCTCCTACTTTATTAGTATATATTCATGATATCATATTATTCAAATTTTTCAAGTTATCTTATTCTAGCTTTACATTTTTTTATAAATTGGTTTTCTAAATAAATTTAAATATAATATATGAATTTGATAGTTACTATATACATTAAAAAAAGAGCTTTTTAGCTCTTAAATATTTTAAATTGTCCAATCTATTTTATAATCTGGCAATAATTTTGTTTTTATTGGGTAAACTCTTGGAATTAATATAATTGCTTCGAAGTTATTAAGTAACTTTAACTCTTCTTTTGTAATTAATGGTTCAATTCCTTTTTCAGTTTGAGTTTGTCCACACAATGCTGATATTTCATGTAATGTTTCCATATCGTTTGCTAGTAAGTAGATAATATTTCCAGATAGCATTTTTATTAAATCAGCTTTTTCTTTTCCGTAAATATTTTTTAATTCTAGTAAGCTTCTTATGTAGATACTAAAGTTAATATCAAATTTTCTTGAATTAGATAACATTTTTGTAATTTTTTTAAATGGAACTAGTGTTTCAAAGCTGTCAATTAAAATGCTTAGTCTTTTATCATTTTTTTCATAGTTGTTTGTAGCAGCAAAATAAGCTTCTTCTATAATTATTGGAATTAATCTACTTGATATATCTTTGTTATTACTAATTATAAACATAGCTGTTTTTTCTTTTTTTATGTTTTCTATATCAAAGTCTGTTGTTGATAATAATTTTAGTAATGATTCTCTTGATACGAATAATTTTAATTTTTGGATAAATACAGATACTATACTTCCTCTAGTTTCTACTGGTGCTAATACAATATTTGAAAGATTAATATAGATTGGAGATAGTTTATCATATTCTTTTATTTTATCTTTTAAAGAATCTAAATCTGTTACTAAATTTAAAATGTTTCCTAGATTTATTTCTTTTTCTGGGGCATTATCAAATAGATATAATGAAAGTCCTACAAATAATGATGTTGCTGAATCATTCCAGAATGGATCTATGCTTGAATTAAATCTATCTTCACAGCAGAAGTAATATCCTAGATTTTCTAGTAATTCGACTGCTTTATCTCTTTCATTATTCTTATATAATTTATAAGGATAACTTAGTGGATTAAAACTGTTTCCAGATGATGTGTTATCTAGATTAATTATAATTGTTTTGTAGTTTTTACTTTTTAGTTTTTCTGATAGTACATCATATATTCCACCATTTACGTCATGAATTATAAATGATTCCTCTGCTTCTATTGCAAGTCTTAGGTGTGGAAGAATGATAGTTTGTGTTTTACCACTTCCAGATGTTCCAATTACTAGAGTTTGTTCTCCATCATTTTTTATGTATAGGCTTTTTTCATCATACATCATAGGTATTCCCGATTTTTCTATTTTTAAACCAGAACTTATTGGACTTAATTTTGATTTTAATTCTTCACTTGTTGCCCATCTTGATTGTGACATTTTCATCACTCCTTTCTCTTTCATTATATCATTTACTATTTTTGTCATTTAAACAAAAATGGCTTTTTTATATTTTTGTGGTATAATATATATTAGTAAGGAGATTCTTATGTTTTCAAACGAGTTAGTATGTAATATAATTGAATACTTAAATAGCAATATAAATAAAGAAATAACTATTAATGAATTAAGTTTGTTGTTTTATTTTGATAAGACTTATATTATGAAAAGATTTAAAAAGGAGTTAGGTATTTCAATTAATGAGTACATTAATACAATTAGAATATATAATAGTTTATCTTATTTTAAAGATGATAATTATGTATTGAACATTGCTTTAAATAATGGTTTTAATTCTTTAGAATATTTTTCTGAAACATTTAAAAAAATTATGGGAGTTTCACCTACTATTTATAAAAATTATTTAGGTCATTTAGATATTTCTAATGATGATTTAGAAAAGATTATAAATAATGTGTCTAGAATTAGTTCTATAAAATTTAATGCTTTAGATTATTTAAGTCATAGGAAACGTGATGTTAGCGGTTATGTTAAGATACTTAAATTAAAATAATTTAAATCGTAAATAAATAGTAAAGCATGTATTATAAAAAGAAATATTAATAAAATTTCTGTTATTTTTTATAATATTTCTTTTTTTATTTGTTAATAGTTTTATTCTTACTAATACCATTTCAACTATTCCGCTAGAAATGTTTATATTAATATTTTGTTGTTTTTTACACTACTAAGTGACTTTTTATTTACTAAATCTGTTTATTTTAATTCTTTCAATATATTTTTTAAAAGTAAATAAAATAGTGATAAAATTTTCAAATTTCAATATAAAACATTTTTTATTTAACGTATTTTTGAAAATTCCATAATAGTGATAGAATATGCTATAATGATTAAGGAGGGAGAATTAAATATGTTAAAAAAAGAAACTTTAGACTTATTAAACGCTGAAGGTTTAAATTATAAAAATATATTTTCTATTTGTATTGGAAAATCATACTTATTTCAAAGTAGATTTATAGATTATATTGGAAAATATAGTCATTGGGATACAAATATTAAAGAAGGAATTTTAAAATTAGATGAAAGATCATTCAATGTAGAGTATATAGGTACTACAAGTACTTCCGATAATTATTGGTATTCTTCAGAATTAGAAAGTTTAATACCAGATGAATATGTAAATTTAATGATTAAAATTAGAAAAACTATGCAATCATTGAATTTAGAACAACTTACTGAAGGAAAAATTCCTTTAACTAATGATATTAATGGGTATAATTTATCAATGATATATATTGCTTTTGCTCCTGAAAATGTTGCATATTTTTGTGGATCAGGTGATACTTCTATTTATATGTTTGTTAAACAACTACCTGAAAATATATTTAAGAAAATGAATTCTGTTGAGTTTTCATCAAAGGTTATGGAAATAACATCAACATTTAATGTAAATCATAAATTAATGGTAAAAGCATTACTATGTGAAAATGAAATTGATTACAATGATGATAACAATAATATTGTGGCTAAATTTAATGAAAATTCTGTTTTAACAATAGAATTTGATAACAATGGACTACTAAAAAAGGTTTCTGGAAATTTAAGTTTATAAATAATCAAGAGATATAAGATTTTAAATAATAAAATTTATGTTGGAGTATAAATTCAGTATATATTATAGACATGATTTTTACTCGGTATTTATAAAAAAGACAAAAGAAGATTAAATTATTTGATAATTTTTTCTTCTTTTTTAATGTTATTTAGGGAAACTTATATTCATTTAAAATAAATTTTAATGTAGGATAAATTTTTATTAGATTTTAGATTTGTAACCATTTTAAATTCAATTATAAAAAAAGCCTTCATTTTATGGTAAAATATTAATTGTGGAGGTTTGTATGAATTTAGAAGAAAAAGCAAAATTTATAAAAAAAAGTAGTAAAAAAAATTATTTATTTATATCACCTAAAATTATTAAAGGTGGAGCAACATTAGTTGAAAGTTACGAAACGTTGGAATTATATGAAAATATGGATAAAAATACTAAAAAATTTGCTGAGAAAGAAATTGTTAATTTAATTTCAAATGCTAATTATTATAATAAAGAAGAAAAAAACTATTTAAATTTTAATTTAGTTTTTTGTGGAGGTCTTGATGATTTACCAAATGATATGGGCAGTCCAATAGATTTTATAATGGAAAATAAAGAAAGAATAGTTGCGGTATATAAATATGTAAAGAGTACTGAAGAAAGAAAATTCTTTATTGGTTTCTCTCATTCAGAAACAATTTATAACTATGGTTGTCTATATTTAAATTTAGCAAAATTGTTGGAAGAGTTTGAAAAAAATAATGTTAAATATGAAATAGATACTACTGAAGGTAGATTTACTCCTGCTTTATATAGGGATGACGTAGCTACAAGATTTGTAATTAGTTATAGTCCTAAAAAAGAAATTAAAAGTGAAAAAGGACATCAATTAAAGAAAATAAAGAGAAAGGTATAATAGTCTTTAATAACTGATATATAATTTTTAGTGTGTGTAGAGTGTTTAACTCTATATGCACTTTTTTTCATAATAAAAAGACATATAAACTTAAACCTTGATACAATATAAGTGCTCAAACAAAATTGAAAGAAGGTATTTATATGTCTATATAAAATTGTATTACAGATTTACTAGAATTTAAAGATAATAATGTTATTTTTAAAGAAAATTGCTGTTGACTTAATCAAAAAAACGTTCTAAAAAAGATATATCAGGAGATAACGTTGTTTCATCTAATTCAGTTGAAAGAGTTATAGATTCTTATTATGGCACTCAAAAATTATATAAAACATTTCCCACTGAAGATGATTTTATATATGCTGATATTAAGAAAATAGGATTAAAGAAATAGATAAATGTATTTTATAGTTCTGAGTATAATAAAAATGATGAGCACATCAATCTATTTCTTTTCTTTTTGATATATTGTATTTTTTTTAAAATAGTTTATAATAATTACTCGTTAGGGGGATTTACATGTCTAAAGAACAAAATGTAATAAATTATTATGTTATATGTAATAGATTGAAAAATGTTATTAGAACAGGTTGGAAAAATTGGAATGTTCAAAGGGAAAGAATCGAAAGTGTTGCAGAACATATCTTTGGAGTTCAAATGCTTGCAATTGCTATGAAATCTGAATATCAGTATGATGTTGATATTAAGAAGGTTATATTTATGTTGGCAGTTCATGAACTTGGTGAAACTGTTATTGGAGATTTAACACAATTTCAAATTTCTAAAGATGAAAAAGAAAAATTAGAACATGAAGCAGTAAATAAGATATTAAGTGGATTATTAGATGGTAATCAAATTGAACAATTATTCTTAGAATTTGATGCACATAATACCAAAGAATCAATATTTGCTTATCAATGTGATAAGTTAGAATGTGATTTACAAAGTAAATTATATGATGAAGAGGGTTGCGTAGATTTGAATAAACAAGATGGCAATGATACATTAAAAAATTCTAGAGTCCAAGAATTACTTAAGAATGGTGCTTCTTGGTCAACTATGTGGCTTCGATTTGGGCAACAAGTTTACCCATATGATGATAATTTTAGAGCAGTATCAGATTATGTAATAAATAATGATATAAGTGATAGTAAAGTTAAACATATGTAATTAAAAAGACAATTCGGTCATAAATGCTTAGAATTGTCTTTTTCTTTTGTGTGTTATTACAAAAAAAATCAACTATTACTAGTTGACTTAAATCTAACGTCACATTGGTGCGACGATTTTATCTTATGGAGCGAATAAACAACAGGTTACGAACTAAGTTCTCTTTCAAAAATATTATATAGCAATTAGTAAGTACATTTTTTCAATGTCTTTTAGTAAAATTCATAAAAAGTGGAATTGGACACTTTTTTGGAAATGGATTCTTATTAAATTTCAATGAGAGTATATGATTTTTTCAGTATTTATTTTATAATATTATTATAAAATTTTTGGAGGAATTGCATGAAAGAATTAGTTTTATTTATAAAAAATCACTATGAAGCGATATTGTCTGTTTTAGCATTTATAATATCAATAATTAATTTAATTTACTTAATATTTACTAATAAAAAAAGAATATCTTTTAAGATTGAAAATTATACATCATCAAAAGTTAATAATCAAAATTTCTATATGTTTAATATGGAATTTATGAATAAATCACGTTTATCTATATCTATAAATGATTTGATTTTTATTGATGGTGAGAATAGTTATTCTATCATAAAATCCCCTCGATTATTAGCAGAAAAAAGTACTACACGTAATAGAGAAGTAATTAGACATCAAGAAGTACATAGTACAAAATTTCCAATTAATATTACAGGACTTACATCAGAGCAAAAATTTATTGTTATGTATGGACCAGAGAAGTTTGAGAATGAAATCATTAAAATTATAATAATGACTAATAGAGGTAAAATTAAAAAGAAAATTAATATTAAAAAATACTATTTAACTCCACAACAATTTATGGATGATGCAAGTGAATATTACGATTAAATAAAAGGAGGAAAAATGGCAGAATTAACAGTTTTAGATCAAAAAATTTCTTATTTTAAAATAGAAGATGAAGATTATATTTCTATTACAGATATGCTTAAATCTAAAGATGGT
>CAKPBJ010000002.1 GCA_934140575.1 uncultured Bacilli bacterium
TTTAACAATTCCTTATTTTATAAGGGTTTGCGAGGTTATTTACCACAACAGTTTTTGTACTTTTTGCCACTTCCACATGGGCAAAAATCATGTCCACGATATTTATTCAAAGCCATATATTTCAAAAGTTTAACAGCATCTTCTATATTATCTAATTTAAAAAAATCTTTATAAAATTCCAAAATTCCCTTTGCACCATGAGATCTATCGCCAAAAGGAACCTCAGAATATTTTTTATAGTATGTATAGGAATACAAATAAGGTAGTAAAAAACAATCTATAAAATGATATATAGTACATTTTTTTTCTAATTTTAGCTTTAAAATTATTTCGGCATTACAAGCCAAACATAATACGTTGTTTTCATCCTTATGAAATTTATCATCAATCTTATTCTCTATATCAACCACAGTTGGTAATACCTCAGGAAAATTGTGTGAAACAGTCATAGAAATATATAATTTATTTTTTAAACAAATATTATTATATGTATGATTTAAACGTAAATTACCATAAAATCTATATCCATTATTTATTTTAAAACCAACAAGTCCATAACATCGACTTATTTTTAAAAAATCATGTGAATCTAACTTATACATTATTTTTCCATGGTTTAGGTGTATTTAACAAATCAACTGTTTTAGTATCTATATTGTCAAAAACATTTGTATCAGATAAAGAACAATTTCTTACAAAGTCATCAAAACCACCCTTCTCAAATTTCATAAATGCGTTTTCTTTTGATATAACTTTAAAGTCACTTAAAACCCAAGTAATCCAATCATAAAAAGCTTGTTTTTTATGATTATCATTCACATTCCATCTTTCCGCAAGATTTTCTTCAACAGTTGGATTCAATATTACAAAGTTTCCATCAACCATATCAATAAACAATCCAGTTACATTCTCATTAGTTCGATCTATTAAATCTAAATTAGTATAAATAGTATTTGCAAACTGTTCTATAAGCTCTAATAAAGATAAATCAGAACCATATTTATCAAAAACCATAGTAGCAAGCACAGTAATAATTATTGAACTTGGTTTGTCATCACTGTATTTATGTTTTTCAAATCTAATATCTCTATGTCTCTTTAAAATTTGTACCAATCGTTGTAATTTAGTAATTATCAATTGTTTGGGGATATCATCAACAGATGCATAAAAAGAATTATTCTCAAACAAATAATTTGCTTGCATTTTAGCAACATTATTATAAGATTCATTATTGATTTTATCAAACCATTTTTTAAATCCTAAAGGATTCCCATTATCCCATACATATTCATTAGAATTGTGTTTCTTTTTTGTTGTGGTTGAAATGGCCAGCTCATAACAACTATCAGTTTTTGGAATGCTTGGCTGAATATCAATATGAAAAGATAAGTTACTATCTTCAGCATAGTTAATGGTCCAAGTTCTTCTTCCCTCATCGGCAGACATCATTTTTCCATATACTCCATCTTCTTGGAGTATATTACCTATCATTTTTTTTAAATCTTTAGGATTTATTTCATCTTTTGACAAATCACACTCGCACACTAAATCCACATCATATTCTTTATCTCTTCCATATGGTCTAACAACTGTTCCAATCATAAACGACCCCTGAGCATAAACATGACTGTCAATGTCATACTCATCTTTTAATTTATTTTCCAGCATATTACCAACAGCCATATACCTATCAACTGCTTTTCTATAATCAGTAGGTGAAATATCTAATTTTTTAAACTCGTCTTCTATCCAATTATCAATCTCTTTATATTCTATCATTTAAACTCTCCATTCAATATTTTAAAAGTATGGTTACTAATATCATTATCAAAACTTTTCTTTTTTCTTTTGTTAGTATGACAAGCGTTTATTTCATCTGAATTAACAAAAGCATAATCTAATTTACTGTTATCTACTTCATTATCATATTTCTCCTTCAATTTTTTAAACTCATCTTTTTGTGTTTCATTCATCTCTAACTCATAAATGTCCGCAAGCAAAAATTCATTTCCATAATAATTAGAATTAAAAATTTTTGTTTTATGTGTTCCCAAATATGAATAACTTAAATTTTCAAAATTATTCTTATTTAATATGCCTGTTTTTATAAGTTCCTCATTAAATTCACGATAACATGATATTTCTCTATCCTTCCCTTCATGAAACCAATGAATAAACTTAATTAAATTTTTTCCTTTAACTTTTCCCCTTAAATCTTTTTCGTTGCCTTTTTTCATTTCATCATCTTCTTGAAAAATATCTTTCAAAATAGATTTTGAACCATCATATTTTTGATAAACACCACCAACAGGTTGAAATTTATTAACTTTATTTCCTCTAATCAAAAAATATGTTCCTTCAACTTGTATTCGAAATAAATAAGCAAATGAAATTCTTATATCCTTATCCCAACATAATAGGACTTTAATAGTGAAGAATAAAGGCCACTCTTTTAGAAAATTTACTAAATCTTCAATTGATGTTCCTAATAAAATACATGCAATTGCATTTATCATTTGCGCTATAGTTAAACAAACCTTATCATTTTGCAATTTAACACTTATAAAGAACAAAATTATACTTATCAAAAAACGTATAATACTTTTTATTATTTTCATTGATACCTCCCAAAACTATCCTACTTTTCTAATATTATTAGTATAAACTACCTTATCTGCTTTCTTTACACCAGTCTTCTTACTTACTAGAACATTAGAAATAATTGTGTTTTATTCATTCTTAGTTATTTTATATATTATCTCTTTCTTACCATTTTTCCCTTTTTTATAAATTTTACCATTTTTAAATAAACTAAACTTATAAACAGTTTTATATTTAATTTTTTTAATTACTTTATTTGTAGTAGTACATAAACATTCTACATTACTTATATTTGCTTTTTCATTATAGTTTTCTGCATTTTTTTTACATACATTCTAAAACTTTAGCAATACAACTTCCGTCATCAACGTTAGCATTACTATTATAATTTAAATTTTTTCTAAATTGCAATTAACTTCCATAAAATTTTATATTTAAATAATATTATCATTATTATCAATAAAATTATTGTCATAATTAATTTTCCTAAATTTTCTATAAAACTATAATAAATTATCAAAATTCTTGATAATAATATTTTTTTGTTATCTAAATCCTTAATTCTTATTTTTAATAAATCAATAATATCAACCTTTTCACCAGTAAAATCATATTTCATTTTTTTTATTACTCTCGAAGAAATTATTATTAATTTCATAGTTTCTAGGGTACTATTTTTGTCTTTTTTTATTTTCTTACCATTTTTATTATTTTGGTATAAATAATGTTGATATGTTGCAATTGCTCTTATTGTTGCTTTTGAAGAATACAGAATTGCATAATGGTTAATTTGTTTTATAATTTCTACATCATCTATTTTTTTCTCCAGTTTATTATTTTTCTTGTAAATTTCTGTGCATTTATCAAAATCATATAGCAATAAACTACTCCAAAACTTTAAAATTCTCTCTTGTACATTTATTCCTTCTCTTTTAAAATAATCGGACGTTATACTTTTATTATTATTTTTTGCTGTTAAAAAAGATGTAATAAAAGAGACAAAAATTGTACATGCAAAACCAATAATAGTTGATAAATTTTTACCCGATAATGTTATTTTTAAAATTTCAATCATCATACACCTCCAATTAAGACTAAATTAATCATAAGAAATTTACTGATATTTTTCTAGTAAATTTCCAGTAAAATTCATATTATTTAATAATTATTATAAAAATAATTTTTTATTTTAAAATTTCAATCAAGATTTTGGAAACTTCCACATTGGAATTTGTGGTTATACAAATTCAGAGGTGTTTAGGCATGTAATATATACTCATATAACAATAATGGCACCTCTATTACTCCCTACTCACACACCTTTAACTCACATCATGTCATCATTACAACAAAAAAATTTTCTTTTCCAATCAATAAATTATTCAAATCATCAATTAACTTTTTTTGATTTTCAATATTTTTTTAATAATTTCAATAATCCTATTATTTTCTATCTAATTCAGAAATAATAATTAATTCTTCTAAATCATAATTATCTAATAGTTTCTTAATAAACATACTGCTATAAGAATTATTTAATATTGAGTATATTTCTTCTTTAATATACTCACATAGTTGAATTAACATTTCTAAAGATAAATTTAATACTGAATTTAACTTTTTTAAAGATAATACATTAGGTTTCTTTCTTTCACCTTTTTTCAATTTTAGCAATTGGATTATTATCTGTATCAGTTATTCTCAACAATTCTCATTGTGACATATTAATTTTCTCTCTAGTTTCTTTTACTGCACTAGCTAAACTATTATCATTCATTAAATTACACCTCTTCATAACTTCACAATATCATTTTACCATAAAACAGATTATTCAACAATAAATAACATTAAGTAATACCATTGCATTGTAAGCATACCACACAACATAATTTCTATATTTAGTTGTAATTATTACAAAGATGTATTTATATCCAAAGTCTAAGTAAAAGGAAAATTTGATTATATAGATGATAGAGAAACTTTAAAACTTATTTCAAAACAATGATACCATCTAAATAATTTAATACCACATGCTAAAATATATAAAAAAATGAATGCTGTTTAACTTAGAAGAGAAATAAAAAAAATTCTGATAAATAAAGATTATATTCTTCCAGATAATAGATTATCAATAATTGAAGTTATTAATAAAATAAAAATTGATAATAATTATTTAAAAAAAATATAACGGTAAATTAATATTTATTAATATAAACTCATAAATAATTTAAATAATATTATCAAGAAAGAATAACTATTTTATAAAAAATACATTTACAACTAATTATCATAATGGTTACATAGAAGGAAATAACAACTTAATTAAAATAATAAAAAGAATTGCTTTTGGATTTAGATCATTAAGAAGATTTAAAGTTAGAATAATAATATGTAAAGGATAAATTAAAATAAAAAAAAGCCAATGCGTAACTGCATTGACTACATAAATAATTATCACTTATTTGTATCTACACACACCATTTGACAATTATCCTATTAATAATCATTTAATAATCTTCTTAACAATTCTCTTAGCTTTTCCAAGTATTCTCTTATATAAAGGTCTATGTGTATATTTATTCATGTACTTAATAATATTTTCTTCATCAATTTGTTTAGAAACTATTTTCTCAAAGAATTCATCTCTTTTTTTATGTTGATTAACATTGCAATGATGATTAAAAGAAAATGCTTTTTCAATATCAGTTTCTTTAAAAAATAATTCACTCTTAATTTCATTAAAAATTTTAAAACCTTTTTTTGTATTAACTACAAATAATGATAATCCAGAATCATCATCTTTAATTGATGAATCTATTTTATCAATTCCCCATGCATCACCTATAGTAAAATCAGAATGTCTCTCAGTAGTACAAAAACGACAATCATAACAAGAGGGCCTATTTATTAATTCTTGAATAAACGCCTCATGATAAGAATTTTCTTCAATTATCAAACCATCTTCAAATTCAATTATTGGAATTTGATTCTTCCATCCATTTTCTTTTGATCTAAATGAAATGTTTTCTACTTTTTTACCATATTTAGATTCTAAATTTCTCAAATATAAATCAAATACCAATGGAGATGGATTAGCATGACATATTATCTCACAAGTATACAACTTAGCATAATCCTTTTTCAAAAAACTTCTCAATCCTTGACACTGACAAGGAGTTCCACTAAATAGAACATATCTATCATCTTTTAAAAACTTTTCTACATCTTTATAAGAATCATTCAAATCACTTTTAACATATTTTGAACCGCAAAACTTCTTTGCATCATCTATAGTTTCAGCATATTCATGTCTTGCAACTAACTTATCATCATAAGTAACACCAAAAATAACACCATTAAGCCCTATTATATATTTTGCAATAGCATAATACATTCCACCAGAAGCAGAATCTTTTTTATCAATATCATTTTTTGTATATGAAATATATGCTTTCGATATATTCTCACTATTTTTATAATAAATATTAGGACAGACTTTTCTACAAATTCCGCAATTAATACATTTTTTCTTATCAATAACCGGATATAGAAAACCTTCATCATCTTTTTTCATTGTAATAGCGTGTTTTGGGCACTTTAAAGAACAAACTCCGCAACCATTACAATCTTTTTTATTATTAGAATCAAAATAATTATTATTCATAAAAACTTAACCTCTCTTAACCTTTTTCATAACCATGTTTAAAATTATATCAAAAGAATTTTTATTAATATAAATTGTAAAAAATACCGCAAATAATACAACAAATATATTTAAATATATATTATTTATGTAGTAACTAATAAATACAACAATCAAAGCGATGAGAGATTGAATAATAAATTTTATATTCATTTTCACTTTAAAGTATCGTTTACTTACATCTATAAGTCTATAAATACTCATTATAAAGAATGCCACGAAAGTAGAAATAACAGCAGCATATAAGCCTATAAACTTTATTAATACTAAATGAACTATAATATTAATTATAGCTGATACTATCGAAGTATTTGCAATAGCTTTTGTATTCTTCTTCGCAATATATATAACACTAACTAATCCAACTACAACATTAAATAATGATCCAATAATTGAAATAGGTACTAATCCATAACCATCACTAAACTTTTCATTAATCATAATAGGAAAAACAAATGGCATACAGGCAATCATTCCAATCGCTAATGCCGTGAATAATCTTAATATAATATTAAACATTTTATTAAAATAATCACTGACATCATCATCTTTTATTGCTATAGAAATTGATTCTGTCCAACTCATATTAAAAATATTATAAAAAGTTATAAATACAGTGGAAAACTTTAAAGAAGCTGCCAAAATACCGTTTTGATCAACACCTAAAAATGCACTTGCAATTACTCTATCGGAAGCATTAAATATCCACCAAGATATAGCATTAGGTATTAATGGTAATGAATACTTCCATAAAGTATAAATCACTTCTTTTTTAAAAGCTTTTATTTTTAAATATTTAGGTATACTTAACGCAAAGATTAAATAAATAGATGCAACAATTTGTCCAAGCATCGTTCCAAGTAACATTCCATTAGCCCCTAATTTTATAACAACCAAAAACAAAACATTAAAAACAATTGTTGATAAGGCACTTACAAAGCTTGCAAAAGCATACTTCTTATTATCACCAAAACCTCTAGCAATTTGTAATAGCAAAGATAAGAATATATTTGCTACAACATTGGTTGCTAAGAAAAATTTATAATGATTATTTATAAATGGTGATATCAATGCAAATATTATTAAATATACTATGCATTGAAATATTACCGTAATAACTGCACTTGAAATTATTCTTGATTCTTTATCTTTTTTTCCTCTTACTTCAATTAATTCCCTAAATACAGCTTGTTCAACTTGAAATGTAACTATTGGTAACAAAAGAGAAACTAATGTATTTAATAAATCAACTGTACCATATTCACTAGTAGATAGTATCCCAGTATATAATGGCAAAAGAAAAAAAGTAATTAATTGAGTGCAAATTTTTCCAATTGTTATTATAATTGTATTTTTTGCTAAATTTTTTTCTCTACTCATAATAATAACCTTCTTTTACTTTTCTATAGCATCAATTAGCCAGTCAATAGATTTCTTACGTTCTTTTTCTAAAACTCTATTAACTTTTTCATAATCAATATCTTTGTCAAAATCTAATTTTTTAAACTCTTCAAACGAACTTATAGCCCTGTTGGAAAGATCCAATTTTTCTAATAAATCAGTCACTCTTGATGATGTTTTACTATATGGATAAACAAAGAATTTTTTTTCAAATATTATTGAAAAAGCAGTCGCATGAAATGATGTTGTAATAACATATTCTGCATCCCTTATTAAATTTACAAATTCATCTGGTCCTGCAGAAAATTCTTTTTCAAATTCACAATCATAATGAGGCTTTTTTTCAAAGCACACTACCTTTAAATTCAATTTTTTTGCTAATAGTGACACCATTTTACAATACTCATCACTCTTAGAAAGCATATATGAAAGAATATATTTCTGTTTATTGTATTGCTTTTTGCACAACTTATTCCATATACATCTTTCATTTAAAAATACAGGATCACATACAGTTACCGCATTCTCTATGCCCAATTTTTCTAAAGCTTTGATAGCTGTTTTTTCTCTGACTGATATGTCATAAAAATCAAACAAATAATTTTTCAAAACAGTATAATCGCATTCTAAGAAAAATTCTTTTCCAATACTTGCTGCATAAGAAATTTTTTTAGAAAATTTTTCACATCCAAAATTCAAAAAGAAAGCATCATCAATTCCATTTAATAATTCATAATTCCAAACCTGATCACTGCCTGTAATGAAAACATCTGCCAGAGGAGGATTATTCTTTAACTCTGACAAATTATATTTATTAGAAGTTAAAGAAATATTTGAATCTAAAAATTTTCTAAATTTATTGTGCTTTTTTAGATTTTCAGGGAAACTAATTATATCCATAAAAAATCTTTTAGGATTTTTTATTCTTTTCAAAGAAATAAGTTTATATTTTTGAATTTCTTGACTTGGAACATAATCAATCTCAAAAGCATCATATCCTAACCCTTTTAAGCAATTTTGTAATGCGTAAGCTTGCAATACTGCACCATAATTAATTGCTCTATGAAATGTAATTATTGCTATTTTTTTCATACTTCACCTCATATTCTATACTATTAAAAATTGCAATACTTAAAAAATAAGTTAATAATTGTTCATAATAATAAAATGTATTTCCGGTCATACCATATAATAAGAAAAGTAATTGTATTCCCATACTAAAATTTAAAGCATATATTTCTTTTGAAGATAATCTTTTCCAGTTTCTTTTATAGAATAAAATTATACTGAATAAACATAAAGCAAAGAAGAATATTGTAAATAAGAAGCCTATTATACCCAATTCTCCTAGTAATTGTAAATATATATTATGGGCATGATAGACTTTAAGCCCACTATTACTTTTTAGATATGACTTATATGTATTTATTCCATTACCAAATACCGGACTATTATTGAACATTTCTTTGCAATATTTCCAATACTCCGTCCTTCCATTATAACTCTTATCACCAACATTATCAGAAAAGCGTTGCAACAATATGTCAACAGTCGGAATAAAAGTTTTCAAAACAAGAACAATACTTATCACTAAAATAGCACACTTTAATATATTTAATGCAAATTTTTTATAATCATTTATAAAAAGCAAAAAAGCAAAAACAAGTAATGGAATAACAAGCAATGTCCTTTTTCCGCAACAAAACAAAGAAATAACAAACGTTATTAATTTTATAATATCAAATCTAGTTGCTTTGTATTTTCTATTAAATCTTGATAAAACGGATATAATTCCAATATTAATGCAAAATGCTGAATAAGCTCTCTCCAATGCTAAACCAGAAAATATATTATAATTAATTTCATTAAGTGTAACTAACATTGCATTACTATTTGGAAACAAAAACGATAGATTTGTTACTATTAAATCATGTTTTAATAAAGAAATAATTATAATTATAGAAAAAAAGAAAGCATAATTTTCTATACAATCAAGTATTTTGAAAGTATCTACTTTTTTAAAATTTATAATTGCAAACAAAACACATATTCCAAAAATAAATACAAAATTCAAAGATTCTAAAGGATTTATGCTATAAGTTATTGTTAACATTAACATTATAAATTGGAAAAGTAATATAAATGATAATCTATTAATATATAATTTATTTTTAAATCTTAATATAAAAAGCATTACAAGTAACAATATAAAATAATATTTTTGATAATTACTAAAAATATTTGAACCAGAAAATAATATTAAAATTAGAAACAATATTATTAAATTTACTAAAATATTTTTAATATTAACTTTTATTTTTATCATATAATTTTCTCCATTCCCTTTTAGCAAAGAAATATATGTAAACGATTAAAACATTACGAAACTTCAAGTTTTTATAAATAAATTTTGCTTTTTTAGAAGCACCGTTAGATAGATAAAAATTATCAATATTTTTGAAAATATCATCATTATAAATGTTATACAGACCACTAAAAGAATATCTTGAAATACATAAATCATTATATATTCTTTCCATAAAAAAATCATACACCAAACTATTGTTTTCACCATATAGTTTAATTAAACTTAAATATAATTTTTTTGTAACATTCCAAGAATACTTGAGTGTTCTCTGACGCTTAGATAAAGATTCATTCTGATCTACAACATAATTATATAATTTTCTAGAATTAATTACTGCTGAATTAACATAATTATAATAATGTAAGTTAAATAAGTAATCCTCGTTTGAAAACAAATCACAATTAAAATATATTTTATTTTCAATAATTATACTTCTTAAATAAATTTTGTTCCATGGGACAGAAATAAAAGTCGTAAAAAAATTTGACGATACAAATTTTAAAAATTCTTTTCTGTTAGTTTTCTTATCTTCAAGCCTAGGTTCATTAATTTTTTTTTCACTTCCAACAACATCATAATCAAACAATATTATATCAAATTGTTCATTTAAATACTTGTATACTTCACTTACATATGCACTTTCAATAAAATCATCACTATCAATAAACCACAAATATTTTCCCCTAGAAATATTAATTCCTTTATTTCTTGTTTTACTTACACCACTATTTTTTTGATAAATATAAATTAAATTAGTCAACGATTTGTATTGATGAAATATTTCTTTTACTTTATTTTCCGTTTCATCATCTGAACCATCATTTATGACTATCAGTTCACACTCTTTATTTAGTTGTGGAATAATACTCTTTAAACATTTTTGAATGCTATTTTCACTATTGTATGCTGGAATTATAATTGATAAAATTATATTTTTCATTGTCTTCCACCACCTTTAAGATATTTCTTTAATTTTAAAGTAAACAATATCATAAAATAAAGTTTATTATCAAAAAACCAAATAATTAATCTTCTATTTAATTTCAAATTACTATTCTTGCCAAATTTTTTTAAATAAAAAACATACTCATCAGAGTTTCTTATTTTTTTTAATTCTTCAATAAAACCATTTTCATCTAAAACAGAAGCATTAAACTTTAAATATTCATACCAAATTATAAGATAATAATATGCTTTTATTGAATTTTTTTCAATTCGATTATTATTTATACCATTTTTTGTTAAAATATCCTTTATATATGTATGCAATTTTATCAAATTTTCAATGTTTCTAGTATATTTTGCAGGATTACGGCTTGCACTATTATCGCTTAATCTGTAGTGATAAAATGCATAGGGAATTATTTTTGTTTTTTTAGAATCCAATAATAAATCAAGTGAGTATATTAAGTCTTCTCCATAACCTATATTTGAAGTAAACTTATGCTTAACAGCTAATTCTCTTTTTATGAGCATCATCCACACCGCAGGATTAATATTATAATTTGTTATATTTTCAATCAAATAATTATTGTTTCTTATCTCAACATTTTTAAAATATAGTTTCTTAAAATATTTATCTTCCAAAACAGGATTGCTTTCAACAAAATATTCACATCTAACTATATCTATATCAAAATTATCTATCTCTTTAACCATTATTTCTAACATATCTTTTTCTAACCAATCATCAGAATCGACAAATAGTACATAATCTCCAGTTGAAGATTTTAAACCATTATTTCTAGCAACGCTTACTCCACTGTTTGATTGATTTATTAATTTTATATTCTTATATATTTTTAAATAAGAATTACATATTTCTTCACTTTTGTCACTAGACCCATCATTTATCAAAATAATTTCTATATTTTTATATGTTTGATTAATTATTGAGTCAATACATTTTTTTAAATATTTTTCAGAATTAAAAACTGGGACTACAACAGATATTTTTATTTTTTTCAAACTCTCACCTCCTCATATAATAGTTTTTACAAATGATATTTTACTTATATTTAACTACATTGACATATATTTGTCTTCCAATTCAATTACGATATCAGAAATTAAATAATTCATTGTTTTAAATTCTTTATATGTATTATTATCATTAATTCTTAACTTAGAAGAAATTATTTTTTTAGCCCATTCTAAAGCGCTATCATTCAAAGAAATAAATTGTAAATTGTTCAAAATTTTAACATCTTTTGGTATTGTATTTGCAGTACAAAAACAAGGAAGACCACACGCTTGAGCTTCTATAAGAACCAATCCTAAACCTTCAAATAGGCTTGGAAAAACAAACAAATCCATTGCATGCATATAATCATTAACATTTGATTGAAAGCCAGCAAATATCACATTATTTTCTATACCCAGACTTCTCACTTTTTCTTTGATAAATTTTTCTAGCTCACCAGTTCCTACCAATAAAAGTTTATAATTATTATTTTGCTCATAGCATTTATAAAACACATCAATTAAAAAACTATGATTTTTTTGTTCTACAAACCTCCCTACATGCCCAATCACAATATCAGAATCTTTAAAATTAAATTCTTCTCTCATTTTTTTTCGAATATTACTATTATACTTAAACTTATCATAGTCAATTGCATTATGTATAACTCTAAATTTATCAGATTCTACTATATCTTTACCAAATAACCATTCACCAGCAATCTTTGAGCAAGCGAAATAGTCTGTTGCATACTTTATTAGAGGCTTTTTAAATAAGTTACCAATTAATTTTTTTAAATGATTTTTAGTTTGAAAATCTATATTATGGCTATGTGCTATTCTTATCGGAATACCATATTTTTTAGCATATTTTAAAATCATATAGTTTTTACTAGAAGAATGCATGTGGACAACTTTATAATCATGGTGTTCTTTAAAAAAACTTTTTACAGCACACTTATATTTAATAAAATCAATTGGTGTTTTAACCCATATTCCTTTTAATTTATAAACAGTACATCCTAATTCTTTTAATGTTTGTTCTAATTCATACTCTTTACCATCATCAAGTAATAAAAAATCAACATGTATCTTTTGCTTATCAAATCGAGAAACCCAATCTATTACCAGACTTTGAATTCCACCTCTAAGCATTCTATCAACAAAGTATAATACTTTAACAGGTTCAGTTTTCATTTTAATCACGCTTTCTTATTTTCTTGCCTAATTTAAGCAATGGTTTATATATTCCAAGCTTAATTAAGAAAATTCTACTATATTTTTCTAATTTACATTTAAAGGAATTTGGATAATATTTTCTTATTATATATTCAAAATCTTTAGCATTTAAATCCTCAAAAAATTCATTCCTTTTTGAATTATATTTTATAACATTAAACATCTGATGAAAATTATTAACCAATTTATTGATATCAACTTCCTTATATTTATGTTTATCTTTTATCGTATTAAAGATATCCAACCCATTTTGGCTGTTAATTAATATTCTAGTGGTGCCAATATCATCATCAAAATTTTTTTCATATTTATCTACATCAAAACAATCCCAAATAGTAAAATCCGATATATGGTTTTGCTTTTTAAAATGACAGTTATAGCAAGAGGGTCTACAAGCAATATTTGAGAAAAAAGCACGTAAATAAGGATCTGAATCTATTCCATTTTTATACAAAATTCCATTATCATTTTCTATAGTGAGATTAGAATATTTATATCCATAAACTTTTTTTCTAAAATATGCCTTAGTTGCTACATTATTATTGTTTCTAAATTCAATATATTTTTGCCACACTAACGGACTTGGAACTGCTCTGCAAATTACATCGACCGTTACTAAATTAGGATATTCTTTTCCTAAAAAAGATTTTAATCCTTCAATTTCACAAACTGTACCACTGTATAAAACTTGTTTATTATCCATTAAATCTTTTTTTACCATCATGAATGTTTCATTTTTATCACTTTGGACATATTTGCTATTTCTGAATTTATACAACTCTTCTTTAGAAGTTACTCTTATGTTTTTAACATAAAAGTCTTCCATAGCAACTCCATATACAACACCATCTTTATCTAAGATGTATTCTGCTAAAGCAGTATATGCACCACCAGATGTACTTTCTTTTCGGATTTTATCATCACTATATTGAAATATAAATCCTTTTTGTTTAAATTCATTTAATTTAGCCTTATTTAATATTGGACATGCTTTCTCACACATTCCACAATTAACACATTTTTCTTTATCTACTTTTGGATATAGAAAGCCCTCATTATCACTTACCATCTTAATAGCATTCTTAGGACAAGCAGAATAACATGCAGTACATCCACAACATAAATTTTTCTCATCCACTTTAATAAATTTATCATTTGATGATTCACTTTTATATGTAAGTGAGTTCAATAACCATTTCTTTGATTCTATTCTTATCTTATCAATGTTTTTGTTAACTTTGCTATAATTAATTTTATACTTAATTACAGCATCAATATCTTCGTTGCCTAATAATATTCTATTTTTATCAACTCCTGCTAAATCTAATAAAGAATCAATTCTAGAATTAGTAGACATTTTATTTTTTTCACTATATCTTCTAAAGTCAAAGAAAGTTTTATTAAATAATAAACTGAACACTGTACCATGGAATGAATCAGTGCATACATATTCGGCATTTTTAATCAAATTTATCCATTCCCTGGGTCCTATATCATAAGGAATAATATCAGCAAATGTATCTGAATATTTAACATATTCATCAGCATGATTTAGTGAAACTATTTTATAACCAGTCTTATCTTTCAATTTTTCTACAAATTTACGATGTTCAATATTACTTCCTAAAAAGTAACATAAAATATACTTATCCGGAATAATTCTTTCTTTAACAGACTCTTGTTCCCATTCTTCTTTAGTTAAAAGAATAGTTGGATCACATACTACTTTTGATGGAATTCCAAAACTATCACATATCTTTTTTCCAGATTCTTCTCTTACAGATAGATGATTTATTCTAGATAAGAATTTTTTGTATTTTTCTGTATACTTATCCGGGATTTTAGAAATACCAAATGATGTAGAATAACTTACTTTGTTAATATTATCAGGAACCCAGTTTAATGTATAATAATCAGAAACAACATTAACAGGTAACCATAATTGGTCAGAGCCTACTATAATATCAGAATATTTAGCATTAACCATCTCACTTAAAGATTTATAATTAGGACAAGAAACAGATAAATTAAATTCTTTTCTAAATTCTTTATACTTAGAATCTCTAATACTAATATTTTTTCCTAAATCTTTCACTATTTTTTTATCCAATTTTAATTTAATCATCCCAAACTTAGATTTTATAAATTTAAAATTAAATAACTGAAGAGCATAATACTTTCTTTTTCCTTTTTTAAAATCAATATTATTATCTATATTAATAGTTTCATTGGGAATATTATTATTATCTAGTATTTTTTTAGTAGCATAAGCTTGTAACATACTTCCATAGTTATTTTTAAAATAACAAGATACTATTCCTACTTTTTTCATTTCTTTTCACCACCATTATTATAGAGATTAAAGTAACATTCTTCTAATCTTTTTGCTTCTTCTTTAATATTAAAGTTTTTATCAGTCATTTCTTTAGAAGAATCAATTCTTTTATATTTCTTTATGTCATCTAATATTTTATTTGCCCATTCTTCAGCACTTGTATTTAGTGAAATAAACCTAGTTGTATCTAACACTTTTGTTTCTTGTGTCATATCATTTGATAATTCGCATAATAATCCAGTAGCTTGTGCTTCAACACCAACTACAGGCAATCCTTCATATAATGATGGTAGAAGAAATACATCAAAAGCTTGATACAACTTATCGATATCACTACGTTGTCCTAAAAATTTAACATTTTTTTCTAGTTTCAAACTTATAACTTTATTTTTTATTTCATCCATCAAAGGTCCTTGTCCTGCTAGTAGTAATAAAGATTTATTATTTTGCTTATAAATTTCATTAAATACATCTATTAAAAATCTATGATTTTTTTGTTCAACAAATCTTCCAATATGTCCAATAACAAGTGTATCATCACTAATACCAAGTTCTTTTCTCTTCTCTTTTCGTACATCTTCATTATATTTAAATTTATCTAAATCAATTGCATTGTTTAATAAATAAACATTTCCTTTATCATATTCTTTATCACCAAACAACCATCTTCCTGCAAGTTCAGAACAACACATATAATCTGTTGCATAAACCTTACTAAATGGCCTTAAAACTTGTTTTAATAAGTTTTTCTTTTTTTCTTTCTTGTTTGTTGTACTATGACTATGTGCAATTCTTACTGGAACACCAGCTTTTTTTGCAGCTCTTAATGGAAAAACAGACATTGTACTTATGTGTGAATGAACAATTTTATAATTGTTTTCTTTAAATATTTTTTTTAATTCTTTTTGGTACTTAAAAACTTTAGTATAGTTAGGAACAATAAAAACTCTTCCGCCTAACTTTTCTATTTCTTCATAAGGAATATCAGTTGATGACTCACTACATAAAAAATCAAATTGAACTTTATTTCTATCTATATTTCTATAATAGTTCATAACAACTGATTCAACTCCACCACCAAGCCAGTTACCAATGACATGTGCTACTCTTATTGGTTCAGTCATACTAATCCTCCTATTTCGCACCAGTTTTAAACAAAACTGCTTTTATTGTTTTAAAAATACATTTACTATCTAACAAAAGACTACAATTTTCGACATAATAATATTCAAGTTCTAGCCTCTTTTTATATGTAGTAGCACTTCTTCCATTTGCTGCCCACCATCCAGTAATACCAGGTTTTACTCTTTCATAAATCTCATGATTTCCATTATGATCATCAAGTTCACCTTCTACTAATGGCCTTGGACCGATCATTGACATATCGTTTTTTAAAACATTTATAAACTGAGGTAGTTCATCTAATGAAGTTTTTCTTAAAAATTTACCAATTTTTGTTATTCTAGGATCATTTTCAAATTTTTGATTTTCTTTCCATTCTTTTTTATACTTTGGTTGTTTTAATAATTCTTTTAATACTTCATCAGCATTCCATACCATAGATCTAAACTTATATATATATATAAATTTACCATTTTTACCGATTCTCTTTTGTGTATAAAATATTGATTTTGTATCTCCTGAAATTAAATAACAAATCTTTGTTATAATCGCAACAGGTATCATGACTAAAACACCTAATAAAGAACATAAAATATCAAAAAGTCTTTTTATGCTAAAGTATATATGTCTCTCAATACTATATACAAAAGATTTTTCTTTATTATTTGTTTTAATCATAATTTGATCAACAGTAACACTTTCATTTAAAACATGACTATTTTTACCACTCTTTTTCATTATTCTATACCCCCTTATTCTCTTTTATATTTCTTATTGAATAACCCAAAAAAGGAAAAGATTCAATGTTTGATATCTTTTCCCTTAATATTAATTGGGAAATATTTTTTTTAACACAATTTTCTACCACACACTTAAACATTTTATACTACCTCCCACTACTATATTATTTATTATTAATAAACTCATCAAAGTTCTTAAAAAGAAGTTTATCGATTTCTTCTTCTTTTATATACCATCTTAATTTTCTTCTTAATCTTTTCTCATCACAAATTACTTCATGATGAGTATCACTAGCAAGAATATCAATCATACCTCTTTTTAAAAGCTTTTTAAGAATTATTTTACTTTCTCTACCATATTTTCCAAATAAACTTGTATAATTTCCTTGTAAATGCACACCCATACTTACAAAGTCATTTAATATATCAATATTTTCTTTAACAAAATAATATCTTTCAGGATGAGCTAATATAACTTCATATCCTTCACTAATTAATTCATCAAAAACACTTTTTGCAGTATATGGTAAATCCATCATTGGAAACTCAATAAGTAAACATTTAGAATCATTTATAGGACTTATTTCACCTTTTTTAATTAATTCTAAAATATTATCACAGAAAAAGATCTCATTACCTAAATAAACTTTTATTGGTAGATTATTTTTTTCAATAATTTTTTTTAATTTAAGAAAAACTTTTTTCTTTTCTTTATTATTTGCCATATATTTAGTATCTACTATATAATGTGGTGTAAAAACTATCTCACTAACTCCACTAGAAATAATATTTTTTAATATTTCTAAACTTTCTTCTTCATTCTTACACCCATCATCTAATCCATACAATATATGATTATGTATATCTTTCACTACTCATTATCTCCATAATAACTATCTGAATAATAACCATAATATTTATTTTCACTAACATCAACTTTATTGATTACTACACCAGTTATACTAGTATTAGCTTGTTTAAATAACTTATCAGCTCTAGATACTAATTCTAATTTAGTTTTCTTATTAGAAACAACTAATATATTAGCATCACTATACTTAGTCATAACAATAGCATCACTAATTCCAAGAACAGGAGTACAATCAATAATAATAATGTCATATTTCTTTCTAAGTTGCTCTAATAGTTTCTCATTATTTTTACTAGTTAATAATTCAATTGGATTAGGTGGAGTTGGTCCATTAGGAATTAAATCAACCCCTTGTTTTGTCTTTACGATATAATCATTAATATTAAAGCGACTATCATTTTTATCACTCTTAGTATCTTTACTTTTCTTATTATTTGTTTCTTCATAATTTAAAATTAAATTAGAATAACCCTTATCAACATAATTAACAACTCTAAATATTTGACTTTGTCTACCACATCTTAAATCAGCATCAATTAATAATACTTTCTTATCTTCATCTCTATAAGCCAAAGCAAGATTAGCAGATATAAAACTCTTACCATCACTTGGTTGAGTAGATGTTACAAGTATAACTTTCATTTTTTTATCAACTTCAGAAAATGCTAAATTAGTTCTTATACTTTTAATAGACTCAGTAAATACAGTCTTCTTATTAGAATTAAGTAATAAATCAGATTGTTTTGAATTCTTATTTTCATCTCTAATCACAAAATTACCCCCTCTCTATTGTAGGTACTGTTCCAAGTACAGTTAATTTTAATTTTTCTTCTACATCACTAGCACTCTTAATAGTTGTATCAAAATAATAAATAACAAATATAGCACCACTACCTAATATAAATCCAACCATAATATATATTAATATTTCTTTCATATAATTCATATTACATGGACTAGTAGCTAATTCTGCAGTATCTAATACACTAACATTATTAATATTATATAATCCTCTAACTTTTTTAGAAAAAACAGGAACTATAGCATTTGCTATATCTTTAGCAACCTCACTATCTTTATTCATAACTGTAACTTTAATAATTTCAGTATCTTCAACACTAGAAACAGTAATTAAATTTGATAATTGTTCTGTAGTATAATCTAAATTTTTATTATTAATTACTTGTTTTAAAACACTTCTACTCTTAATTATATTACTATAAGTAGGAACTAAATTTTGATTAAGTAAAACATCACTTTGTGTATATTTTTGACTATCATCACTCTCTCTAGTTAAAACAATAGTAGTACTACTTTGATACATAGGTGTTTTAAATATAAAACTATAAAAACAACCAAATACTAAAACTACTAAAATAGTCGCTATAACATAACCTATCCTTGCTAAATAATAATTAAAAAACTCCATTAAATTAATTTCTTCCATATTACTACCCCTCACAGTCACGTTTAAAATTATACACTAAAAACAATTTTTAATCAATCAATTTTTATATTTATTTACTATTTTTCACACAAATTTTTTCATCACCAACCAACACCCTTAAAAAACAATAAAACTAAAACAAAAAATTTGACAAAATAATAAATCATAACTATTTATAATTATTATTAAGAATAGATATTTTTTTAATAAAATTTTTAGTATAATATTAGTATAATATATATAATAGGAGGAATAAAAATGTTAATATTATTATCTATTTTACTTATTTTATTTATCTCATTTATAATTCTTTTCTCTATATGTAGTTTAATTCTTGCTAAAAGGTGTGACGAAACAACTTATCAATCAAAAAAATAATCTTATCTTCTCTTAGATAAAATTAATCTTTTAAATCTTTATTTGTCATTTTTTAAAGTACTATTTTTTATTAAGTTTCTCATCCATTATATTATCTTTTTAATATTTAACTAAAAAAAGAAATAACACAAAAATGTTATTTCCTTTTACACTTAATTATTCTTCTTTTGTCTATAAATACTAAGTATTATATTTAAACCAAAGAATACTACAAATATTCCAAGTACAATTATAAAGTTTTTAGTTAATAAACTACTCTCTATACTAATTAATGACTCTTTCATTAACTTAATAGTATAAGTCATAGGTAAACATGGATTTAAGAATCTAAATTCTTTAGTAACTGTTTCTATTGGGAATGTACCACCACTAGCACCTAGTTGTAATACTAATATAATTAAAGCTATAAACTTACCAATATCTTTAAAATTATCAATTAAGAATTCTATTATACTTAAGAAACAATTAGCAATTAAAACTATACTTGTATAATATAATAAATAGTTTTGAATATCAAAGTCTAAGAATAATTGTAATAAGAATCCAAGTATTAAACCAGATAAAGATGCAAGTCCTTGATAAGCTAATGTTTTCTTTAAGTATTTTTTACTATCAACTCCTAAGAATCCAAATCTTTTTTCTTTATCAAAGTATAATACCATAAACATCATTAAGCATCCAACCCATAATCCAATACATATAAATAATGGAGCAAATGCAGTACCATAACTTGTTACTTTATTAACTTCTTTAGTTTCAGCAACTACTGGTTCTTTACTATAATCAGATAATTTTTCTACTTTCTTAACTTCTTTCTTAGTGTCACTAATTTTACTATCTAATGTTTTATGAGATTCACTTACACTATTATTTAATGTTGTTAATCCATTAGTTAAAGTACTAGATCCATTATATAGTTGGTTAGCACCACTATCTACTTTATCAATATATGATAATAATACTGTTAATGATTGTTTTGTAGTATTAGTAGCGTTACTCTTAACAGCTGTTGCTGTTTGTAATGCAACTTGTTGTGATACAGTCTTAGATGTTTGAACGGCAGTTTGCATCGCAACACTTTCAATACTAGATATTACTTTACCTAAAGTATCTAATGAAGTTTTACTACTATCTAATGTTTTCTTAGATGTTACTAAAGACGCAACACCCTCATTCTGACAATAAACACTACTATTAGAATCTTTTATACATTGATTAACTACATCTTCAGATAAACCTAAAGATTCAAGATTCTTAATTCCAGCATTATATCTACTTAAACCTTCATTATATGAAGCTAAACCATTAGTATATTCATTCTTTAATTGAATATAACTTTCATTTTGTTGTAATCCTAAAAGTGCAGCTTTAGAAATATTTTCATCACTTAACTCTTTATTATTAGCTAAAGTATTTAAAATTTCTTGTTTTTCACTTTCAGTCAATTCAGGACTTAAACTATTAATAGACTTATTTAAAGTATTTTTAATTTCACTAGTACCATTATTTAATGTCTTAGCCCCATCTGTTAAACTCTTACTTCCACTTTCTAATTTACTAGTACCATTATTAAGTTCACTAAATCCATTACTTATAGTATTAAGTTGATCAGGAACTGACTCTAAATTATTAGATAATGTATTAACAATCTCAGAATTTACTGTATTATCAAGATTCTTCTCTACAGTTAAAACCACAGTATTAATAATTTGACTAGATAAATAATTTGTCTTTTGATTTGGTGAATAAGTAATAGTAGCATGCTTCTTATTAGTAGTAGCAGCACTTTCCATAGAAGATGTAAAATCATCTGGAATAGTAATAACAGCATAATACTTACCATTATTTAACCCCTCATCTGCCTTAGTACTAGAAACAACACTAAGTTTTAACTTCTTAGAATCCTTTATACTCTTAATTAATAAATCTCCTTTATCACCCTTATCAGAATTAACAATCGCAACAGGTAAATTATCAATATTACCCTCACCATATGGATTCCAATAAGCTTTTAAATAAAAGAAACTATAAATAAAAGGTATAAATAATACAACAAAAACTATAACATAATTAAACCATTTTTTATTCTTCATAAATAACCTCCTAATTAAATAAACCATCTTTTAATATTAAAGTAACTTGTTTTGTTACCTTTTCTTCATTAATATCTTGAGCATATTCAAACATAACAGAAATAAAAACTTTATAAATTATAAATGCAGTAAGATGAGAATCAACTTGTCTTATATTACCTTTATTAACCTCATCACTTATTCTACTCTCAATATAATTTAATACCTGTCTATCATAAAAATTTAAAAACTCACGAGCTTTCTCATTAGTTTTTAACTCTTTTGAAATACTAGATATTAATTCACTATTCTTACGAATAAGAAGTACTTTATATAAATTCTTAGCTACACTATCAATAAAATTCATATTATCTTCTTCAGTATTTATACTCTCTTTCATAAGATTTAATTCTTCTTGTACAAAGTATAAAAACATTGAATCTTTATCTTTAAAATAAGTATATATTGTCTTTTTAGTAACTCCAGACTTTTTAGCTATCTCATCCATAGAAACTTTCTTATATCCATATTTAGTAAAAAGTTCTCTAGCTGTTTTAATCACTTCTTCCTTTTTATCCATTTTTTCACTTCCTTATGCAATATACCGATATACCATTTCGGTATACCAGTATACTATATGTCGCTATTTATTAAATGTCAATAAATGATCATTATCTATATTTAGATATCCAACAGTTGTTGGTATTTTGTACGAAAAAAAATAAGTCCTAAGACTTATTTAATAAATGCAACTGAATCTGCAATTAATATATTTGAGTTATTATTAAATTCTATATGTCCAATAATACCAAGTTTATTAGTAATCTTAACATTATCAAATACATGTCCTGGTATATAAACATTAACTTTATTAGGTTCCATATTATAATCCATATCATTAGGACATAATAATGTAGTCATTACATAACTATCTTTACCTACTAATGCATCCTCCTTATTAATAACTCTTCCTATTATTGTAAATTCATTATGGAATTCTATTTCTTTCATTTCCATATCCTCCTTATATTTAATATTTTATTTTTGAAAGAGATACATCTAATTAATTATTATTTGTGTACACTTTTTCTCCCTTTCGTGCCATTAATATACAGGAAAACAATTTGAAACACAAATCGCCATTTTTCAAAATTCAACCCCTTTTAGAGATCAAATTTTTAAATTTCTCTAGGCGAATTTTAAAATTTCATAGAGAAAAACATACTCAAAAAAAAAGTTTAGTAGTTTTTTATAAAAATTTCAAAAAAAAATAAAAAGCTAGTAATTACTTACTAACTCATTATATATTAATCTAATTTCTTTTGTAATTCTCTAAGTGTCATTAAGAACTCATTTGTCTTTTTAATTTCTTCATCAAGCTTATCATAATTAGCAGTATTTTCAAGTTCTATTTCTGTAGGAGACATATCTGTATCTTTCTTTTCAATTCCATAAATTGGTGAAATAATTGGACTACTCTTAAATATTCTTTCACTTGAAATCTCTGGCATTTCACGTACAGAAACTGTATTAACTGTATTAGTATTAATAGCTTCTGAATTAACAATAACTGCTTCATTATTTTCTTCTTCTGCTTCTAATAATTCAGATTCTGGAACAACATTTTCTATAATAAATGTATCTTCTAATTCACTAGCTTTTTTATCTAATTTTCTTTCTAAGTCTTGTAAACTTATTGGTTCATTTCCTTCATCTGCATATTGAGTAAGTTCATTTGCTTCATACATATCTTTACTCTTTTGAACTAATTCTTCTAAACTAATAATTGCATTAGCTTCTTGTTCTTCTTCATAATTATTTAATGCTATGTTTTCCATCTCATCTTCTTGTGCTTGTTGTAGAGTTAATTCTTCTTTTAATCTATCTAACTCACGTCTAGCATCTTCTGGACTAGGTTCAACACTTGTATATTGTAATACTTCTTCTTGTTTTTCTTGACTTTCTTGAGAAACAAGTTCTACTTCACTTTCATTTGAATTTAATTCAATTTTATTTTCATTATTTACTTCAATCTTATTAGTATCAACAGTATTAATATCATTTTCTAAAGATACAATAGGTTCAATAATAATTGGTTCTAACTCTTCAATTTCTTCTACCTCAGAACTTTTACTTTGTTCACTAACTGCACCTTGAATCTCAGCAGTACTTTCAAGTAATTCAATAACAGAACTACCCTCATCCATCTTTAAATCATTATTAGTAGTAACATTTTCTAAAACAGGTCCTTGGAAACTATCTTCTTTATCATCTAAATAACTAATTTCTTCTTCGCTAGTTTGCTCTTTAATTTCTCCAACTAACTTATTAAGTTCCCTAGTATTATTTTTCATTCTATACTTACTACTATTAATCTTAACTATATAACTCACAACACAAAAAACACATAATCCAAATGCTATTGCATAAACAATCATAATCTCCTGTGATGTTAAAAACTCTACTAAATCTCTCATTATGTCCACCTCTACTATATTAAGTCTAACACATTAAAAAATTAATATAAATAATAAACTAAACTTAATAAACTCACTTTACTTATATATTTACAAACTTTTACTTATGTTCGATTTACAAATACCTGTAAACAAACATCGACAAATATCTTACTAGTCAAATATATCATATAAATATTAATAATGATATATTTTTTTAACTATTTTCATAAATTTTACTATGAAAGAAAAATTTATAAAGTCAACAATAATCCTTTTAATTGGTGGACTAGTAACAAAAGTTCTAAGTCTTGTCATAAAAATTACCATGACAAGATTAATGGGTCCAAAAGGTCTAAGTCAATACATGTTAGTTCTTCCTACTTTTTCTCTACTTATTAATATTGGTACATTTTCTATACCTCTAGCTTTATCTAAACTAATCTCAGAAGACAAAAGAAATAATAAAAAATTATTTTTCTCTGTATTGCCTATTCTTTTAGTAATAAATTTATCTTTAATATTATTAATAATTATATCTGCAAAATATATAAGTACTAATCTTTTAAAAAATAAAGATCTCTACATTAGTATTCTTTCTATGTCTTTAGTTATCCCCTTCACAACAATTTCCTCAATATGTAGAAGTTATTTTTTTGGGAAAGAAAGAATGTTTCCTCATGTTATTAGTAACATTATAGAAAATATAACAAGATTAATATTAATGATTATTGGTATACCTTATTTTTTAAAATTCAATTTAAAATATACTATCTGTTATATTATTCTTTCTAATATTATTAGTGAAATAGTATCAACACTTGTCTTAATATTCTTTCTTCCAAAACAAATAACTCTAAAAAAAGATGATTTTATTCCAAATAAAGAATATATAAAGGACACTCTAAAAATATCAGTTCCCAATACTCTATCAAGATTAATAGGAAGTATTTCTTATTTTCTAGAACCAATAATCTTAATTAAATTCTTAAGTAAAAACTATTCTCTATCTTATATTACAACAGAATATGGAGTAATAGGAGGATATATAATACCATTAATACTTCTCCCATCATTCTTTACACTAGCAATATCACAAGCCCTTCTCCCATTAGTATCTAAAGAATATACAAAAAATAACTTAATATATATAAAAAGAAAAATAAAACAAACATTACTAATAACCTTAGCAATGGGTCTAATCGTAACAATCCCACTAACATTACAACCTGAGTTCTTTTTAAGAATAATTTATAAAACTACTATTGGGGCTCAATATATGAAAATACTTGCCCCAATATGTATTTTTGAATATATCCAGTCGCCTATATCTTTTTCACTAGATGCTATGGGAAAAAGTAAAGACAATTTTATAACGTCTATAATAAGTATTATATCAAGACTAATATCTTTAATAATTCTATCTAATTTTAAATTAGGAATATATTCTTATATTATCTCTTTATCCATAAATATCGTACTAACTACACTCTATCCTTATGTAAAATTGAAAAAATATTTAAATTACACATAAAAAAAACAAAATTTTCACTTAATTTTCATATTTATTGTATAATATACGTAACTAGGGAGGGATTTCAATGAGAATACTTATAGTTGATGATGAAGATTTAATACGATCAGTTATTAAAGAGTATTGTATTAATAGTAATTATGAAACTGATGAAGCTTCATCTGGTAAAATAGCTTTAGAAAAGTTAAAAACCAACGACTATGATTTAATGGTATTAGATATAATGATGCCAGAGATGGACGGATTTACAATGCTTAAGGAACTTCCTATCGAAAAAAGAATACCTACTATTGTCTTATCCGCTAGAGGCGAAGAATATGACAAATTATCTGGATTCGATTTAGGAATCGACGACTATATAACTAAACCATTCTCACCTAAAGAGTTATTAGCTCGTATCAAAGCAGTTTTAAGTAGAACGTCAAAACATATGCCTACAATATACAAATTTGATTCTTTAGAAATTAATTATTCTGCACACACGCTTAAAATAGAAAATAAAATGATTAATCTCACTCCGAAAGAATTTGAAATCCTTACCTATTTAATTAAAAATAAAAATATTGCCATTTCACGTGAGCAATTACTTTCAAATATATGGGGCTATGATTTTTTTGGAGATGATAGAACCGTTGACACACATATAAAGATGTTAAGAAATAACTTAGGAAAATATAGAGACAACATTCAAACAGTAAGAGGAGTTGGCTATAAGTATGTGGAAGATGAAAAATAGCTTAAACAATGTAATATTAAAATATTTTATAATATTTTCAATATCAATAATGTCCTTTCTCTGGATTTTCCAATTCTTATTTTTTAATAGTTTTTATAAAGAACAAAAAATAAATGATATAAAATCAGTCGCAACAAAGATAAATAAATATCAAAATAAAAGAGATTTTAATGAAATAATAAACACTCTTGCATTAGACAAGAGTGTTTGTATTGAAATAGAAGATAAAAACTTTGACTCACTATATCATTCAACATATTTTGGTAAAGGTTGTCTTTCAAATAAACAAACAACTGAATACTTTAAGTTTGATTTTATGAGAAGTAATGATCAAGAAAAACAATATGAACTAACAAATAGAGATAATGATACAACAATAGTCTATGCAATGAAATTAAATGATGACCGCTATGCTTTTGTAAATACATCAATTATTCCTGTTGATGGAATAACATCACTAATAACTAAACAATTAGCTATCATGACACTTTTAATTTTAATACTTTCATATGTACTAGCCTACTTTATTTCAAATCATATCGCAAACCCAATAAAAGAAATAAATACCAAAGCAAAAATGCTTGCGAAAGGAAAATTTGATTTTAACTTTGATAATAAAAGTAAAATCACTGAAATAAATGATCTGACTTCAACTCTTAATTACACTAAAGATGAATTAAGTAAAACCGAAGAATATCGAAGAGATTTAATGGCAAATGTATCTCATGACTTAAAAACACCACTTACAATGATTAAAGCCTATGCTGAAATGAGTATGGACTTACATGAAAATAATAAAGAAAAACAAAAAGAAGACATGGCCACAATTATTTCAGAAACAGATAGATTAACAGTTCTTGTAAACGACATCTTATCACTATCAAAAATGCAAACAACTCTTGATACACTAGATATAACAAAATTTGATTTAATAGAATTAACAGAAGAAATACTAAAAAAATATAATCTATATCAAGAAACAGAAAATTATAAATTTATCTTTAATAAAAATAAAAAGAAAATTCTCATAAATGCTGATAAGAAAAAAATAGAACAAGTTATATATAACCTAATTAACAATGCCATTAACTATACTGGTGATGATAATACAGTAACAATTAATATAACAGAAAAAAATAGTCAAATACTAGTAGAAATAATAGATACTGGTAAAGGTATAAAAGAAGAAGATATTCCATATATCTGGGATAAATATTATAAAAATAAAAAGAAACATAAAAGAAATTTAGTTGGAACTGGACTAGGATTATCAATAGTAAAAAATATCTTTGAACTTCATAAATATGAATATGGAGTAAAAACAAAGAAAAACAAAGGAAGTAATTTCTACTTCATAATACCAAAAGAAAAATAGGATCAACTCCTATTTTTTTGTGATATAAAAAACTTATAATATCATGTAATTATTCAAAAATTATCAATCAAAATTAAAGAGAACTATTTCTAGTCCCCATAAATACTAATTCTATTATAATTATTTATTTGTCTCATCGCCACTATTTGGAAAAGAATCTTTCTTTGTCATAGTTTTATTTAAAGAATCTTGTTCTATAAAATTAGAAAGCGTATCATCATTACATGAAAATTTATCAGGATCAACATAAAAACCATCACAACTATTATAAATATTTTCTCTAAGTCTAGTTTTATATGAATCATCAAACTTATATAAAATACTTGCTTGTCCTTTAACAACAAAATCTATATCATCATTATTAATATTAATAATATTACCATTTATATTTATATCAACTGAAAATGGTTTATTTGAACCAATCGCATCAACTATCTCTTTGTAATGGTTTCCATACATTTCCACAAAAAGTTCTTTAAATTCTCTACTATTTATATCTTCTAATACAGCAAAATCAAATAAATTACTATTATTTGCTTGTAACTCTTTTTCTATATTATGAACTTTAGAAAAATATAATAATGCCATAAAATGTTTTTTATAAGCCATAATTTTTTTATTACAAGAAACCTCAGTATTTAAATTATTAATTATCCACTCTCTTGTAGTCTTATCTATACTCTTACTTAAAATATCACATCTGATACTTTCATAAGACAAAACATCATTACAAATTTCATAATCTACTTCACTACCATAACCTATACAATCAGTTACTTTACTACAAATAACTGGAGGTTTATTAACATTTCCAAGTAAACTTTTATTTTTATTTAAAACCATATTAATCATATTAATTGTATCAAGTAAATTATCCTCATCTGCATAAATAATACAAGAATCATCACTCTTACTTTCAGGATCAAATTTAAAATAATATCTTTTTAATCTCTTACTACACTCATTAACATAATTATTAAAGAATAAATATCTTGCTTCACTATTTAAATTAACATACAACCTATGTATAGGAATAACTGGTTCTCTAAATTCACAATTAATTGCTTCACAATCAAAGTGACTAAAACCATATACATCAGTAAAATTAAAGTTAAATCTATCTAAAATAAATTTTAAATCTTCATCAGTGATTTTACTAGTATCAAAAAAACTTAAAACATCATCCGCACAAGTAGGCTTATTTTCATTAATATATAAACGTAATTTATTAAATCTAATCTTATTCTTGGATGATAAATTATCTATCTTATTTAAAAAACTTTGAATACCAAAACTCCATAAATCATAAATACGTAAATAAAATTCATCTCTATCTTTCTTATTCAATACAGAACAATCACTTTCTGAATTTATTTTTAAAACATCTTCCGTAAAATTAGAAGACCTACTATATATATCTACAATTTTTTCTAAAGTTTCATCATCATATATAGGATTATCTAATTTTTCATAAAATTGACTCAATTTCATTTGAATCCCCCTCTTCAACAGTTCCCTATTATACCACATATACCCATAAATTGTAAATACTAACTATATTTATTCAATATAAAACAAAAAATTATTTTATATAGTTATCTTAATAATGTGTTATAATCTAAATATAAATAAGGAGTGTTTATTTTATGGAATTAAAGGAATTAAAATGTAAAAATTGTGGCGCAAAAATTGAATTAGAAGAAGGAAAGACTGAAGTAACTTGTAAATATTGTAATACTACTTTTAAAGTTGATGATGAATATAGTAAAGCATATAATTATACAAAAGGTATACTAAAAGCTCATAATGACCAAATGCAAGAATTTTATAATAGTCGTGAAGGAAAATTATCTAAAAGAATTATAAATATAATATTCATAATAGTTTTTTTAATATTTTTTCTTATAATAGGTTTAACGATTTCAAATATATATAATTATTCAAACGTAATAGAAACTGAAAATGAAAGTATTGATGTAGATATGTTTAATATACCATTCTCTGGTATGAATGGTCAAAAATCAACTTTTTTTATTAATGATTATTTAGATAAAATCGTAACAAATAATAAAAAACAACAAGAACATATAATAACTGTGAAATATCAAGATAAAGAAACTTCAAATCCAGATGAAATCATAGCCATTAAAAAAAGCTTAGACGAATCTAAGCAATATGAACTATCAACAGATTATGATCAAGCTGGTTTCATTAATAAATTAACAATTACAGAATAGAAATAAAATCTATTCTTTTTTATTTATAATTTTTTTATTCATCAATAACCCATTCTTGTATAGCTTTAATAATGGTATGACAATATTCACATTCTCCTTTTAATACATCAACACTTGCACCACAATTAGAACACTTAATAATATTTACATCACCATTATTTTCTAATGTATTTTTATTAACTCTTTTTAATACAAAATTATCTACTTTATAATTTGAAATAATCTTATTATCTTTAAATTCAACAATTCTAACATAAACATCTACTTTTACATATAAAATATCATTTTTTGTATATTCACTAAAATCATCATAATCTATAATATCGTAATCTATAATATTTGGATTACTATAATACTTTTTTCTTATTTCAAAATTTAAATTATTAAAAAACTTCTTTTTATCAATCTTAGTTCTATTCCAAAACTCAATCTGTTTCTGATTAATTTTATCTTTATATCTTTTTATTGGTCCAAGAACTAAATAAGCATCTAATATATAGAAAAAATAATACAATATAAGTGAAAGTATACCTCCATATATAAATATCTTAGAAATATCATATTCATTAAAAGTTCTTGAAGTATTTTTAATAAAAATATATGTAAGGATCAAACAAATAATAATATCTACTATCCCAGTAATAATTCTATATTTATTACTTCTTAATACTCTATCATAATGATACTTTCCACCTAAATCTTTATCAATATAATCAATATTATAATATGTCCCACAATATGGACAACTATAATTATTATCACTACATTTAAATATTGCGGAACAATTAGGACAAACATGTTCTTTATTTAAATCATTTGAAATAAAAGTATATTCTATTCTAGAATCAAATTTATTTTCAGTATAAACTAATTTATCATTTAAATAATATTCTTTCTGTGCAATTATTCCACTTTCTATATTATCATTATTACTATTATTACTATTTCTTTCTAATATATTATTCCCCACAATATATTTAGTTTTTATATTTATATTTAATTTATTTAATTTATCACATTGATACTTATCAGAAATATACGTCATATAATTACCTACCTATTATTGTTATTATTATTGTTGTTATTATTGTTGTTATTATTAGAAGATGATCCTCCACTATAACCAGAATAACTACTAGGTTCATAATGATTTATAATATTAAAATAAGTATTTCCCATGACAATTCCATCAATCACACTAGATATTTTCTTTGTATCAATTATTTTAAAAGGTTGCACCTCTCCTTTTTTCAAAAGTAAAATGTTCTCTCCACATTTCACAACTCCATCAGGATACATCCCTAAAAATTGATATATTGCATCTAAATCTTCTTCCCCAAGCTCATAATATCTAACTAAATCTATACATCTTTTTTTTCTTATCAATTCCTCATATGTTTCTGGTTCTTTATTCATATTATAACTCCCTATCTATATAATAAAATTCAATATTTTGAAATGGTAAATTAATTGCTTGTATATGATAATAAGCATTATTTTTTTGTTTTAAATAATGATAATCTCTTAAAGCTGATGTTGTAAAAAATAAATTATTTTCATTAGTATCTGAATACTCCAAACTAAATTCTTTTATAAAATTAGAAATATCATATACATAATAATCATCCATATCAGACTTAGTATTATCAAGTACCCCTTTATATATTTGTTTAGTAGAAATATGTCTTTGTTTAGTACGTCCTTCATCTCCATACGTAACTAAATTACCTGAAAGTAGAATGATATATAAAGAATTATTTTCCGGATAATCACAATTTTCTAAAATAAGATTTTTCTTCATATATATTTTTATAGTAGATTTCTTTGTAAAATAAACAATATCTCTAGTTTTCTTAATAATCTGTGATTCTAAATTATATAATACTCCATCAACTGATAATATAAAAGAATTAGAATCATATATATATTTTAAATTCTTATCAGAAGAAATCATACTTTCTAAATTAGGATAATCATTATTATTCTTATTAGTATTAGGAATATATTTTCTAATATCATCCGTTCTCATTTTATTAATATATTGATAAACACTCTCATCATTATATTCATCTTTTAAATAATTTCTATCTTCATACATTTTCTTTTGTAATAAACATGTATAACTCTTATTAGAATTATAATTATTTTTAACAAAAGGACATCCTGTCTTACATAAATATAAATAACCACAATTCTTACATTCTTCATTAAATGGCAATTTATTATGATTAATAAATATTTTATTAATTGCTGTTTTAAGTATACTCTCTACACTATCTTTATATATATTTCCATAATAATAATCTTTATTCTTTTGTCCTCTTACACAAGAATATATATCACCATTTCTTTCAAGAAGAAAAAACTTCTCCCCACAATTATCACAATTAGAACAATACTCTGGACCAAATTCATCAAACCAAGCCCCATTAACACCACTATCTAAATCAGTCCCATCAAACTCTTTATGCATTCTATTATAAAATTCTACTTGTTCCTCTTCAGTTAAATGATGAAGTATCCCATTAGAATTATAATCAAATCCAATCATAAAATTAAAATCATTCATATCAAGACAACTATTCTTATTTAAATATTTAATATCTTCAATTATCTCATCAATATGATTATAATGTTCTTTAAATATAGTAGACGAAACTTTCTTCTTATTTGGAATATCTTTTAATAATTCTATATTTTTAAATATCTTATCTAAAGTATCTTTACCACCTTTTGTAACTCTATATTTTCTATGTAATGAAAAAGGTAAATCTAAACTTCCTGAAACAGATACATTGAACTTATTTATCGTATCAATATGTTTATCTATACCATATAAATTAGTCTTTATATGAGGAACTCCTACTCTAAATCCAGCATTACTAATAAGATCTCTATTTTCATTATAATAATTACTAATGTATTCAACTAAATCATAAAAATCTTCATGAGAAAGAGTAGTAACCTCCCCTCCATGTAAAGATATATTAAAAGGAATAACTCCACTCTCTCTAAATTTATTAACTGCATACTTCAAAGTATCCAATACTTTATAAGAACAACTCTCATCATAAGTATTATCCTCTAAATAACAATACTTACATGCCATATTACAAGCCATTGTAGGTACATAAAGTAAATGTATAAACTTATTCTCCATAAACCCTCCTAATAATAATAAAAATTAAATGTAACTAAAGAAGGAACATAACTATATTCATAGGGCACAACATAGAAAGTATCAGAAATATGCGTAGTAGATCCATCACATGGAATCATTTTGCTCTCATTAATACCTCCAGTTATATTTAAATTCAAATATAATTTATTATCAATAACACGTAAATCACTTAAATAAATATAAATATTCCCATACTCAAAAGAATAAAAATTAACAGTAGAACCATCAGTGTTAATACTAAGAATATGTTTTTCTAAAGAACTTTGACTAATATACCTATTAATAACAGTAGGGCTCTCCTTAAAAGCTCTATAATTAACAGATGTATTTTCTGGTATAGTAATTTCGTATAAATCATAACATCTTCTAAAAGCAGAAGATCCAATACTTTGAAGTTTACTATTAGAAGAGATAACTACATTATTCAAATTATAGTTTCCATAAAATGCATGTCCTCCAATTCTTGTAACACTATCTGGTATTTCAATACTCAAAAGAGAGTTACAACCACTAAAAGTATCTCCTCTTATTTCTTGTAAATTATTTGAAAGTTTAACCTCAACCAATGAACTATTATTATAAAAAGATTCTCCACCAAGATAAGTTAATGAATCAGGAAGAACAATTCTTTCTAAAGATTTAGCATTATAAAATGATCCTCCTCCAAGATATTCTAACTTTTTAGGTAAGTCTACTCCTTTTAATTTAAAACAATTTTTAAAAGCTTGTCCTCTTATAAAAGTAATAGTATCTGGTAAACTAACCTCTTTTAAGAAAAACATATTAGAAAATGTATTTCCTCTTAACCCAACTACTTTCTCCCCTTTATAAGTTTCAGGAATAGTAACTCTATCAAAATTAGATAACCCATAAGTATAAAATCTAACCGCATATCCTCCAGCAACTTTTTCATACATAATATGAGGCTTATAAAAAAGAATTAATCCCAAAACAACAGAAACTACAATAAGAATCTTCTTACTCATTATAGAATTATCTTCTACTAAACTAACCTTACTACTCATAATAATATTAGATATCTTTTCACTAGGTCTTTCTATAATACATTTTTTCAAATATTCAATAAAATCATACTTATTAGACATTCTATAAAATATAAATAAAATAATTAAACCAATAATATATACTAAAATAGGAAAATGAAAGAATATTAAACAAACATAAACATAAGTTAAAAAACAAAATATAATATTTAAAATATTCTTTCTTTTCAAGACATCAGATGGTATTAATTTAGTATTATTATCCATACCAAGCTTTGTTAATTCTCGCTTTATAAAACTTTCTAATAAAGTATTATCACTTCCTAAATACATAGAATCAAAATCAGTTGTCTTTAATATTTTCTTTAAAGTAACTTTAATATTATTATCGCTAATTGCCTCTCCACAATGTGTACAAAACTTATCATTTACAGTAACTGTATTACCACACTTATTACATTTTAATATAATATTTTTACTATTAGTACTTATAGTATTTGTATTTGTATCTGTATTTGTATTTATATCTGTACTATTTTTAAGCATATATTTTTTCTTAATTCTAGTAAATATCGTCACAATTAAAATAATCGCCATAAAAATAGATGCTAAAAAATAACTTGATAGATTATAACCAAAAATACAAAAAGTTAACCAAAAAACTATCCCCATTATAAATAAAAAAACTATATTTTTTCTAGACCTCATAAAACACCTCTAATAACACATCTCTACTCTAAAAACATTATAACAAAATAAATATAATTAGAAAACAATTTCTAATTATATATAATAAGTTCATGTTGACATCTTGTACACGCAACATATAATAAATTTCTTTCATTCTTCTTATAAGAATTATTACGATCATTATAAATGATAACAGAATCAAACTCTAATCCTTTAGAAACATAAGCCGGAATAACAATTAATTCTTTATTAAAAGCCTTACTATTCGCATCAACCAAACTAACATTACACTTATCATTAATAAGATTATATAATTCTTCTGCTTCTCTATTATCCTTAGTAATGATAGCTGTACTACGATACTGTCCTTGTAAGTAATCAATATCTTCTCTTAATCTTTCTTTTAAATCAGTTACTCCTTTTCTTATAATTACTGGTTTATTATTATCTCTTCTAATCGCATTAACATGTTTTAAATTAAGTATTTTATTTGTATAATCAATTATTTCTGGAGAAGAACGATAAGTCTTTAATAGTTCTAAATACTTAGTATCTCCTCTAAATAAATCACATAATTCATATAAAGATTTATAGTGATAATATGGATTTATATTTTGATTAATATCTCCAAGTACAGTAAAATCAGCCTTTCTAAATATATTATTAATTATAATATATTGAAGTCTATTATAGTCTTGTGCCTCATCTATTACTACCTGTTTAATATTACCTTCATAAATAAAACCTTCTAATAGTCCTTTTAAATAAGCCATAATAAGTGCATCCTCATAATTAATAATATCTTTATTAACCATCTTACGAATATATGACTCAGGTAACTTTATACGACAAAAATCACTTAAGAAAAACTCAACAAATACATTTCTTATATCCTTATTAAAATTACAATTACTAAGTAATAGTTTATGTATTGTTTTAATTTTCTTCATATTTCCTTTATACAAGTTAGAACAAACTTTATCACTAATTTCTTCTACTCTTTCAAATAATGGTAATTTAGCATATCTATCATGTAACATCTCATTAATATCATTTTTATAAATATAAATATTTTCTTCTACTTTAATATCATTTGTAAATACACAATTATCTAAATAATTTTCAATAAAAGCATCTAAATCATCTATTATCTTATCACTTTGTTTATATTCAACTAACTCAGGATTATCTTCCTTATAAGAATAATATCTAGATACAAAATCTGTAAATGTTTCTACATCTTTATATTCATTTAAAAAAGTTGCTAAATAATCATTAAATGTTGTTTGTAAAGTATTATCTTCTCCTAAAGATGGTAAAACTTCTGAAATATATTCTGTAAATATATTATTAGGTGAAAATATAAGTATATTATTACTATTTAAATTTTTAAGTCTATAAAGTAAAAATGCAATTCTATGTAAAGCAACAGTAGTCTTACCTGATCCTGCAATTCCTTGAACTATCAAATTATTATCTTCTACATTTCTAATAACTTTATTTTGTTCTTGTTGAATCGTATTAACAACATTTTTCATTTTTTCACTTGATTCATTTGCTAAAACTTCCTGTAATACCTCATCATCTATATTAAGTGAATTATCAAAAACACCTATTAATTTATCATCTTCTATTTTATATTGTCTTTTCCTTTTTAACTCTCCTTTAATTATTCCCCCAGGTGCACTATATTCGCAAGGACCAGTTTCATAATCATAAAACAAACTACAAATAGGACTTCTCCAATCATATAAAATATTATTAGTATCTTTATCTTTTAAATAAGTTAAAGCCATATAAATATTAAATATGTCGCCTTCATCATCTTTAAATACAATAGACGCAAAATAAGGTTTCTTCTTTATTTTACAAAGTTGCTTAAAATATTTTTGTTTCTGTAATGCTCTTTCCTCTTCTTGTGAAGTAATAGACCTAACCTGTGCCATTTCACCTTCATCAAAACTATTAGCGTCCTCCCACATCATCTTTTTAAATTCAACTAAGTTCTGATCATCCGCAACAACATCTTCACCAAGACTATTTAAAGTATCATCTAAGAGTTTTCTAACCTTCTTTAATATTTTCTTCTCCTTAACAAACTCTGCCTCACTAATTGCCATAATACCCTCCTTTAAAACTACAGAATAAGTATAAAAAACTACACAAATACATGTAGCATTCTACTTATCCTTAATTTAGAAACGTCTACTAAAATATATCATAAATACCCCATCTTAACAATTACCAAAGACACTCACTTTACAAAAAAACTAAGCTGAATTAACACTCAACTTAGTCATAAATAAATTATTAAATTTTCTACTTATTTAACTCATTAATTAAAGATATAAATTCATCTTGTAATTCACTAAGTCTCTCCTCAGTACTAGCCTCAAACCTAGCAGTAACATTAGGACCAGTATTACTAGCTCTAACAAGAGCCCATCCATCATCAAATAATACCTTAACTCCATCAATATCTAAATATTTGTAACCCTTTTCAATTACATAATCTTTAACCTTATCAATTAAACCAAATTTTACATCATCACTAGATTTAAACTTAATCTCCTCTGTAGAATAATATCTATTTAAATTAGCAAGTAATTCATTAACGCTTTTATCAGTATGAGTTAATATTTCAATTAATCTAATACCGGCATATAATCCACTATCAAATCCTGGCCATCTATCTCTAAAGTATACATGTCCAGATAATTCTCCACCAAAAGGTAAATCCATATCTCTAACAGCAGCTTTAGTATATGAGTTTCCAGTACGATAAGTTATACATTTACCACCAAGTTTCTCAACTTCATCAGAAAATGTCTTAGAACACTTAACATCACATAAAAACTCTTTCTTATCAACTTTATTTATAATATCTCTTACAATTAAAGTCATATAAATATCCGTAGGAATAAACGTTGCATCCCCTGAAACAACACCAAGTCTATCACCATCTCCATCAAAACCAATACCAACATCTGCACCAGTTTCTATTACCTTCTTCTTTAACTGCTCTAAATTAGCTTCAACGCAAGGATCTGGATGATGATTTGGAAAATGGCCATCACTTTCATCATTTATATAAATTAAATCCACTGGAAATTTATCATAAATCTTCTTAACAATAACAGAAGTAGTACCATTACCAGGATCAATAACAGCCTTTATCTTTCTATCCCCCATATGAATATTATTAACAAATAAATCTATATAATCATTCGTAATATCATAAGTACTAATATGACCTTCTCCAGTCGTAAATTCACCTTTCAAAATAAATTCTAAAAAGTCTTGAATTTCTTGTCCCTTACAGTTACCAGACTCATCAAATGCAAATTTAAATCCATTATCATCCTTTGGATTATGAGAAGCAGTCACCATAACACCACTAAATACTTTTAATTTAATACATGCATAATAATACATTGGTGTAGTACAAAGACCTATACTAATAACATCAATACCTGTCTCAGTAATACCCTTAATTAAAGCATCATATAAACTAGGGCTACTAAGTCTATTGTCATGACCAACTACACAATTAGTCTTACCAATACTTTTAATATGACTACCAAAACCAAGTCCAATAGTATAAGCAGTATCCTCATCTATCTCACTAGGATAAATACCTCTTATATCATATCCTCTAAAAATATTTTTACAAATATCACTCTTATATTTCATAATATCCTCCTAACTTTCTAAAACTAAACTTCCATCATAAGTAGAATATTTATATGTCCCATTATCACTATTAAAGTACCAGTATCCATCAGCCTCTTTATCAAAAGTTGCACTTACACCAGTAGATTCTAAATAATTAATAACATCTTCATAACTATCATAAAAGACATTAATAGAACTAATATCTCCAATATCATCCCCATAAGACTCTGAAGTACTATTACTTAAACTAGAATCACTATTGTACTGATAAAATAAAAAAATACCAGTACCAATAAAAATCAATAATAATAAAATAATAATTATAAATATTAACTTTCTTTTCTTATTCACTATTATCACCTTAACCCAAATCTATTATAATATATAAAAACAAAAGCTGCAAACAAAAAAGAAATATAAAACTATATCTCTTATAAATAACTATTTTTTCTTATCTTTCTTCTTATAAATATATTCTCTAATCTTATCATAATTACTATTATTTCTCTCAATATTAGGAAAAGCCTTAAAAAGTCTTTTATGAAAGAACCTATATCTTTGTAATGACTTCTTAACTTCTTCCTTAATTTGACTAGTAGAATCTTTATTAGTAAATTTAGAAGTATCAATCTCTAATTTATATATAGTAAATGTAGAAATCAAAAAATCAAAAACAAATACCACAATAAGTACTATTCCAAGAATAATTAGAAAAGTATGATTTAAACTTTTAAGTAATGAAAACAATATAGGATTAATTATCTTTATAATAATAACACTACCAAGTCCAAAAAACATTCCTGTTTCTAAACATATTCTTCCATTCAGATTAAATTTCTTATGTGAATAATCCCACCATCTAAGTTTAAATATTTTTTCCATTACAAAGCTTGTTAAATACTCAAGTAAACAACAAAAAAACATTCCCATTATATATAAAGCTATTAAGTCATTTGAATATCTATTTAAATAATAAGTAACAATTAATGATCCAAATCCAAATATTGGTAAATAAGGTCCTATAAAATAGCCCCTACTAAAATTAAGTTTACCACTTTCTAAATATATACCAATTACTTCTATAAAATAGCCAAGAATTGAATATATAAAAAATAATAAAAATACAAAGCAAACATTATACATATACTTTTCACCCTAAAAAAATTATATAAAATTTAATTAAAAAAGTAAAATAAAAAAAGTAGTTATATAACAACATATAACTACTTATAGTTTAATTATTAATATTAATTGTCTAATACATCCATGATTAGTGGAACTACATTACGTTTACGTGATACACATCCATCTATAAAATCACCTTGATCAACATCTTTTTGATATGCAGTATCTACAATATTTTTACCTTTAGTATTATAAATTATGTAACTACCATTTCTAACTATATCAGTAACATATAAAGCTACTAATTGATAATTATTAGCCTCTGCAACTTCATCAAGAACATGAATATATCCATCAATTTCTTTTTCAATTTCATCAAAATTCATTGTGAAAAATTGTCCTATTGCAAAGTTCTTTTCATTAACATTAAATAACTTATAGTCATTATATAATACATCTTCTTTAGTCATACCATCAAGAGAAGTACCACTCTTTAATAATTCCATTCCATAAACTTGATAATCAACTCCAGCAATAGAAGAAAGTTCACTAACCGCAACACGATCTACATCTGTAGTTGTTGGACTCTTTAATATTAAAGTATCTGAAAGTATTCCTGAAAGTAATGCTCCTGCAATTTCCTTTGGAATTTCAATTTCTCTTTCTTTATATAAAGTATAAAGAATAGTACATGTAGAACCAACTGCCATATTTCTATAATTAATTGGTGCATTAGTAGTTAAACTACTCAAAGCATGATGATCAAATATTTCTAATATATTAGCTTCTTCTAATCCTTCAACACTTTGTAATTTTTCATTATGATCTACTAAAATAACATTTTTAGGATGTTTTTCAGATAAATCAGTAACTTTTAATAATCCTAAACATCTATTCCTCTTATCAACAACAGGATAATTAGTATGTTTTAATTTATTATTAACTTCAACTATATCAGTAACGAAATCAGTATCTAAGAACTTAGTTGGATTATAAACCTTAATCATTGTCTTAATATAATTAGTTAATGCAACCATTCTAGAAACTCTATAAGTATCATATGGAGTTCTAATAATACTAACTCCATTCTTACGAGCAATCTCTAAATGATCTTCTTTAATCATACTATCATTAGATAAAATAATTAATTTTACTTTAGAATTTACAGCATATTCAATAACACTATGTCTATCTCCTACTATTAATATATCACTAGGTGTAAGTTTTACATTATCTATAAAAGTTGTACTACGATAAGCAGCAACAAATATTTTACCAATAATTTCCTTACTACATCTAAGTACTTCTTCTCCCTTTAATACATGTAATAAATTATCATAAGAAGTATATAAATCTTCAACATTCTCATTAATAATTACATGAGATAAATCTTTTAAAGTAATAAGACCTAAAAAAGAATCATCACTCTTAACAACAGGAATACCAGTAAGACCTGACTTTAACATAGATTGATATCCATCATAAATACTACAAGTATCCTTAATAAAATATTTTTTATGATAATTAATATCTTTTAATTGTAATTTAACATCATTTAAATATTTAGGTTCTTTTAATCCAAAATACTTTAATGCATAACTAGATTCTTTATTAACATTTCCCAAAACTCTAGGTTCTGTATTTCCCCCTAATTGATTTTTTAGATATGAAAGCCCAATAGCTGCCATAACTGAATCTGAATCTGGTTTCTTATGTCCAAATATAAATGTTTTACTCATATCTCTCACTTCTTTCTTGTCAAAGTATATCATAAAATTTATTTCATGACAAGAATTCATTATTTTATGTAAGAAAATCAACAAAAAAGATAGTACTAAAATACTATCTAAACTTACTAATAATAAACATAAATATAAAACTTCCAACAGTTTGTAAACTATTCTTAGTTACATAACCTCTTTCAAATATAGCAGAAACATCATCAATCATATCTACTATCCAACTTTCTAAATACTTAGGTGGCATAAATGTACAAGGCCACATATGAGTTCTAATTATATCCTTCTGTAACTCACTAAGTTCAAAATATTTAGAAGCATTTTTAACCGCAATATCAGGATGCTTTGTAATTTTATGTACCACATTAAATGTTAAAACCTCATCAGTAAAAAAATCATGTAATAAAGCAGCCCTAGTTGCCTCTTTATAATTTAAATGAAGAGCTTTAGTAATCAAATAAGTATAATAACTTACTCTAAGACAATGATCATACCTAGTAATACCATGATGTCTACAATCATTAAGTTTCATAAATTCATCATGTTTATAAATGTCATTAATAATATCATAAAATTCAGACTTCTTCTTTCTCATTCTCTTCATCCCTTACTATTATATTTCCACGCCACTAAAATATATCATAATAAACACAATAATAAAAGAAAAGTAAAGACTAACTTTATAACCTTTACATTTATTTACACTAATTCATTAATAATTTTATCTAATTCTTCAACATCTTCTTCAGTTGTATCACTAACTTCATTATCCTTATTAAACCACACAGGTAATTCTTGATTATTATGAACTTTTGTATTAGAAGAAACCTTCTTTTCATTTGGCTTAATAATTTTCTTTAACTTTTTATGTTCTTTTTCAGTTAATTTCATTGCATCTTCAACCGTTTCAATATTAAGCCTTTTCCATTGCCCAGCAATTGTTTCAACATAACTTTTCTTTAACTGTTGATCATTTACTTGTAACACATAACTTATAAGCACATTAACAACCCCAGGATTTAGTTTTTGTTCAATCATCAAATTCTCAATAAGACGTTTATCTCTATCTGTCGGTTCTGCTCCCTTATACCTAGCCTTTAATAATTGATAAGGCGTAATATTTTCAAAAGTATATACAAGCTTTGCCCACCTACTATTATCACCCTTAGGTTTCTTTAAAAAATCAGGTTGTCTATTATATATAACAGTAGGTAAATTACCCGCATTATCAAACTTATAATAATCACGACAACTCTTACGTAATATTGTCTTATCAATTAACCCTTTCTCATTTAAACTATCTCTAATAAGTCCCTGCATATCTAAAGTATCTAAATTATAAATATAACTTAAATTATTAATAAGAGTCCTAGTATCATTATTAAAACAATTCTTATTAAGTTGACTATCAGGAATAGATGAAATAATAGTATTAAAATCAATTCCTTTATTAATCAATATATTATTAGAATCTCTCTTAGTAATATCATCCATCTCTTCAGTAATAGTCCCCACTCTACTAGTAAACACCTCATCAAATGAATGAGTAATGTCATCATACTCCTTCAAATTAAGTCTAGGTACTTTAAAATAATTAAGTAACTTATCATACTCCTTCTTCCCAACATTATTATATAAAACTATATTAAGAATCGGATGATTAAAAAAATCATGTGGAGTAATAGGACTAAATAACAAATAAACATACTGATTAATATTATCTTTCTTCATATATGTCTTCAATAAACCAACTGCTTCTAACTTCTCCCTAGCAATAACAATATCATCTAACTTTAATTGCATAGTAGTCATCAAATGATAATGAGTCAAATCATCACTTATAATCTCCAATCTATCAAGATCATCAATAAGTGTATAATATAAAGAAACAGCCGTATATCCAATAATTGGTTGATATAACATAGAAATAAGTTTTCTATCCTTATCAGTAATAATAGTCTTATTAAGAACAGTATAAGTATCTGCTGGTAAAATACTAATATTTCTCATGTTAATCACCACCCACTAAATATATTATATTAAATTATATCAAAAAGAAAGAAAAAACATTTAAAAAAAAGAAGTTTTTAAAAACCTCTAATAAATGTAAGTATCATATCTAAATTAATTCTAGTAAAATATATAAACATAAAACTAATTACTAGAAATGGTCCAAAAGGAACTAAATTAACTTTTCTCTTCCAAAGTATCAACAATGAAATTGGTAATGCTAAAAAACTAGCTAAAAATATAACAAATAGTCCAAGTAATGGATTAATAACTAATCCAAATACAAACATTAATTTAATATCTCCTCCACCTAAACTATCTTTTTTAAATAAGAAATTCCCAAAAATCATTATTAAATACATTACTCCGAATAAACACATTCCAGATAAAATACTAAATAATGAATATAAAACTCCATGACTTAAACAATTAATAATTATAAAGTACCCTGAAAAGAAAATAAGTAATTCATCTGGAATAATATAATAACTAATATCAGATACACTAATAATTATAAGTAAAGCAACAATTCCAAGAGCAATTAATAACTCATAACTAAATCCAAATACAAAGTAACTTAAAGCAAATAATATCCCACAGAATAACTCCATATATGAAGATAATGGTCCAATCTTCTCACCACAATACCTACACTTACCATGTAAAATTAAATAAGAAATCATAGGAATCATATCTAGTAAACTTAATTCATGTCCACAATTATCACAATGGCTTCTACTATTAATAAATCCTTCTCCTTTAGGAAGTCTAAAACCAATAACAGTAAAAAATGATCCAAATAAAGTTCCTAAAATAAAAAAGATAATTAAGTAAAAAATATCCATATAATTACCTCCTTTATTGAACTTGACTATAAATACTAAACATTGGTTGAATAATTGATATTAAAATTATACCAACAACAACTGCTAAGAAACAGATAAGTAATGGTTCAACTAAACTCTTCATCTGATCAATAACATTTTTATGTAACATCTGAAAATGTCCAGCAACTTTCTCCATCATATTACCTAATTGTCCAGTAGATTCACCAGTAACAATCATTTCATATGCAACAACAGGAATTGCCCATTCCCCTTTAAATGCAGAAGAAACAGAGTCACCCTTTCCTAAGTTTTCCAAACACTTACTAATAATTCTTTTATAAACCTCATTATTGGTAATCTTACTAAGAATTTCCATACTGTCAGTAATAAATACTCCGTGATTTAATAACGAAGCAAAGGTCTTTGTAAAATTTGCAATCTCATTATATATAATAATATTCTTAACTACTGGTAAATGCATTAAAATTATTTGAACACTTTCTTTAAACTTTTGTATCTTTGTAAAGCATTGATAAAATACAAATACAACAACTGCAATTACCAATATTATCATATACCATTTTTCTTTTATGAAATCAGATAATCCCATAATTGCTAATGTAAGAGCAGGCATTTCTGCACCATTATCTGCAAACATAGAAGAAAACTGTGGTACTAAATAAGTAAGCATAAATATTAATACTGCAAAGGCAATTGTTAATACAACAACTGGATATGTCATAGCAGACTTCATCTGTTTCCTAGTCTGATCCATAGAAGTATAATATTCAGCCATATCATCCAAAATAGATGGTAAATCACCTGTCATCTCAGCAGTCTTAACCATATTAACTAAAAGTTTAGGATATACTTTTTCTTGCATAAGCATAGCATCACTTAAACTCTCACCTTTTAATAACTGATAAACAAGTTGGTTAAAACTCTTTTTTAATCCTGCTTTTCTAGTCTGTTTCGCAAGAATTTTTACAGAATCAGCAAGAGGAATACCGGCTTTAATATATGTCGATAACTGAGTAAGCGAAAAAGCTAAATCACTTGCTCCAATTTTATTACTACCAATATCAATATCGAATTTGCCTCTCTCTTTAACCTCTAACACCTGATAGTCTTGACTTAACAAAAAGTTACGAACATCATTTTCACTTTCAGCATCAAAAGTACCATTTTCTTTTTTCCCAACACCATTAATTATAGTATAACGATAAGGCTTTAATGGATGAGCTACCTTTGCCCTAGCATCAGAAAGAACAGAAGCTTCTTCAGGTAGTTCAACATCAGGCTGTGTTTCTCCAATTTGACCTGGCATTGTATTATAAATTTGATTAGCACTTAACTGTTGCTCACCTACTGTATTATCTGTAGCACCTGTAGTCTCTGTAGTATTAACATTTGAAGATTGATTTAAAGTACTAGTATCAACTGTATTATTATCAGTAACAACGTCTTTTTTTGTTTTCTTCTTACTCTTAAACATCCCCATATAATCAACCTTCCTTTAGTATTCTTATCATAACTAATTTTAACACAATATTTTTTTATTTAAAATAGTAAATTAAACATTTTACTAAGTTTACATATATTAATATAGAGGTGACTAACTTATGTATCCAAACCAATTTACAAATCCAAGTTTAATATCAAAACTTTTAAATCTAAAAGATACAATTAAATGGAGTGAACTACTAGAAGGTACAAAAAAAACACTAGATGTAGTAAACCAAGCAATACCAATTTACTACCAAGTAAAACCAATAATAAGTAATGCAAAAACACTATTCAAAGTAGCAAATGTAATTAATAATAACACAACCGAAGTAATTGCTGAGAACGAAGAAAAAGATCAGTCTGAAATAAAAGAAGAAGTCAGTACAACTTCTTCTAAAAATAATAGCCCTATTTTTTATTTATAGTATATTTTTCTATAAATGCTTTTTTATAATCTAAAAATCTATCTTCTTTAATTGCTTCTCTTATTTCTTCTGTTAATCTAATTAAAAATCTTATATTATGAATAGATATTAATCTTCCACCTAACATTTCATCAACACTAATCAAATGTCTAATATATGCTCTTGAATAATTTTTACATGCATAACAGTCACATTCTTCATCTATTGGTCCTAAATCCATCTTGTATTTAGCATTATTGAAATTAACTTTACCATGTCTTGTAAATGCTTGTCCATGTCTTGCAATTCTTGTAGGAAGAACACAATCAAACATATCAATTCCACGTTCAACACCTTCAAGTATATCAATAGGATCTCCTACTCCCATTAAATATCTTGGTTTATCTTCTGGTAAATATCTAATTCCATCATCAATCATTTTATACATTGTAGGTTTATCTTCTCCAACAGAAGTACCTCCAATACTATAACCATCAAAATTCATTTTTACAGTTTCACGACAAGAATACTCACGAAGATCAGTAAATTCTCCACCTTGAACTATTCCAAATAAAGATTGATTTGGATTGTTATGAACATCCTTACCTCTCTTTGCCCATCTAAGTGTACGCTCTACACTTTTTTTCATATAATCGTAACTAACAGGATATGGAGGACATTCATCAAAACTCATCGCAATATCACTATCTAACTTATTTTGAATTTCAATTGACTTTTCTGGAGTTAAAAATAACTTTGACCCATCGATATGACTCTTAAAATGAACTCCTTCTTCTGTAATATCCTTTTCTTTATTCCTAGCCAAACTAAATACTTGAAAACCACCACTATCAGTTAATATTGGTCCATCATAATTCATAAATTTATGAAGTCCACCACAATAATTAACAATATCATCTCCAGGTCTTAACCATAAATGATATGTATTAGCTAAAATTACTCCACTTCCACATTCTTTAACTTCATCAGTACTAACACCTTTAATAGTACCACGAGTACCAACTGGCATAAACATAGGAGTTTCAACAACACCATAATTAGTCTCGATAGTACCAAGACGAGCATTAGTATCCTTTTCCTTATGTAATAAATTATATTTTATCTTCATAAAAATCCCTCACAAACTATTTAATTATAAAAGATAATATAACTTTTTTCAAGAATTATCTTCTATTTCTAGAGTCATCACCTATAAAGTCAACAAGTACTAAAATCCACAAAAGAATAGAGTCACCCCTATTCTTTTATAATATCCACCAAACAATTCATATTACTTAACTATTAAATTTAAATATGTATATTCTCAGAAACAACGTCAGTATCAGTTAAAAAATAGTCATGCATCATATCACTAAGCTCTTTCTTCTGATAATTATCATCATCAATCAAAAATTTCTTATTTAATTGTTCCAAACAGTGAACAACTAATCCAGCATAATTATCATCAAATTTCACAATTTCTTTATTTTCTTCTCGATTCATAATATCATTTACAGTGTTAATTGCTATATCAAGCCTAATACCAATTTTATCACTTATTAAAGAAAGTATTTTAGTAGAAGAATATGAACCATCTCCATTCTCCTTCTTTATATTAACTTCATCAAAATTCTTTATAGGAACTCTATCAAAAATTTCTAAAACCACTCTTTTTAACTCTTCCTGATTTCCATTAGCATTAGCAATTCTTTCATTATATACTTCACAATCATACTCTAAGAAATTATGGAATTGAACACTTGCATTAAGTAAATTTCTATCTGGATAATCACAACTATTCGCAAACTCACTAGGAGAAAGCTCAATTAATTCTTTTTCCTTATCAATAACAGCTTGTTCAAATCGTACTAATCCACCATTAACTTGAGTACAACACAAAGTCCTCGTTTGATCATTATTTCTATGTATATCAAATATATTCTTTATATCATCATCCATATCTATCATATGTACAGAAAATGTATTTCCAAATTTTGGATTATAAACAACCAACAAATCATTTCCATCTTCTTTTGCATCATGCTGACATTCAACAACAAATCCATATTTTTTAAAAAATTCTTTCTGATTATCTAATGATTTACTAGCAAATTCACTAAGCATTCTTACAAAAATTTCTCCTACAACTCTTTTCGCATCATAATTCATTCTCTGCTCATTCACATCATCTACTATTTGTTTTCTAATGTCATCTTTTACATCCATTATATCTTTAAAACAAGAAATTATAGTGTTAAGTTTTTCTTTCTCTTTTTCTTCAGCTGAATCTAATTTTTCATCTGTTTCTACAGCTGAATCTAATTTTTTAACATTTTCATGTAAAATTCTATTTAATAAGAAAGCTTTTATATCTTTAAAACAAGAAATTATTGTGCTAAGTTTTTTTTCATCTGTTTCTACAGCACTATCTAATTTTTCATCTTCTTTTACAGCTAACAGAGCTAAATCTAATTTTTTAACATTTCCAGGTAAGATGCTATTTAACAAGAAAGCTTTATCAGTATTAGAAAACTCCTCACTAACTATAACGTTTGCAAAATCCTTAGTACCCTGAAAAAGAAAATTTACATCTTCAGGCATTAAACCAAATCTCGAAAGTTTTTCATAAGACTTCAGTATTGTGTTTAATTTAACAGTTTCTAAAGAATTATTTTTATATTTATTAAAATCAAGTTCTATTTTTCTCATTGAAATATTATGAATATCATGTGCAAGTCTATTTAAGTTAAATAACGAATAACATAATCTATCATAATTATTATATTTATCTTGACATTTTAAATCAAATATTTCGTTACACAATTTTCCAACGTTTACATCAAACAGCTCTTTAGGTATTCTTTTAACATTTCTACTAACAATTTCTTGGCAATCAATACTAGATTTTTTTCTCAAATAAACATCAAGGCCTCTAAAAACATTAAATAAAAATTCATTATTTACGCCGTTATTACTATAAAAATACTCATCTAACATTCGTCTAATATTAAATGCAAAAATTGCATTAAACTTATCAGATTTAGGATTATTTTCAATATCATTTAACATATATTGAGCAATTACAGAAAAATGTTTTTGGTTTTTTGGACCCTGTTCCATATTCTTAATAATATTTAAATCTTCTTGATCTCTAAATAAATAATCATTATCACAAGCCACCTTATAAAAACACTCTTCTATTTTCTTACCATCCCTCAACATATCAAACGTATAAGGATTTAAAGTAATCATTTTATTAATAATTTTACTATCTAAATTACCTTTTGTTTTATCTTTAAAATCAGTATAAAATAAATTTTTCATAAATAAATCTTTACATTCATTCAAATCAATATTATCAAAATTTGTCTCTGATAAAATTTCTTTTATATGTTTGCCACTAATATCACTTTCAATTGCAGTCCTAATAGTTGCATACAAAACTCTTCCAATAACCTCATTTTTTAAAAGAGTTGCTCTTTTCTTTTTATCAATAGATAATTTATCCCAATTTTTTATAGTATTCAAAGTTTTTAAAAATTCAAAAACTTCTGAATCAGATAAATTTATTACATCTCCTCTATAAAAATTAGGATTAATTTTTTCTAAATCTTTTCTTATATGATAATGAGCTCCTTTAAAAAAATCCTCACCATTTTCTGATAATGAATATTTTTTAAGAGAAGGTCCATATAAATCTATATATGATTCATCATTTAACTTAGCTATATTTTCAAATACATCTTGAGCTATAATTTCTCTTAACTCAATCATACTCATACTGTCAATATTATCAACACTTAATGGAATTACAGTACTAGCATAAACTAAAGAATCTTTTAGTTTTTGTTTTACTAGATCATCTTTTGAATCATCCATTAATTTAATTACTGTATTTGGTTCAAATTTACCCCTAGTTTTTATAGAATTATCTAGTTTTAAAACAAACTCTTCTTTACTATCAAACTCAAAACCAAAATAAATTTTTTGAAGCATTTTTAAAGAAGTAATATTATTCTGAGAACATAATAAACTATAGTTTTCATAAATATTATCAAACATTTCAGAATGATTCTTAAAAATGATTTTAGGATTATCATAAATTGTATGAATATCCAATCCAAAGTCCTTCCACTCTTTAAAATTAACAAATAAACTACCAAAATCAGGAACAGGAAGAGGAATATCATCTAACTTAGGATATATTAACTTAATAATTTTGTTAAAATCAGTCAAATCATTTTCATCAAATTTAATCTTTTTATCTTCTAAACATTTTTTCTCAGCATCTAAAGATATTGTCTTATCTTTTTTTATAAAATTAATATACTTGATACTTTTTTTGTCATCAGAACGGATATATTCACCATGCCAAGTAACCCCGACACACTTGCCCTCTTTATTTAAGACTTTTAAAAAAGTATTTTCTTTATTTATTTCTTTATTTGCATTCCCAGTAAACTCTTCTGGAATAATATGACAATTTCCTTTTATTTCAATTTTCTTTATATCATCAAATGAAGTATATCGAAATACTTTAAGTCCTTCTGGAAGTTCAATAGTCTTTAAAGGGCAACGTTCGTCAATAGATCCAATAGAAAATTCTTCAACACTATCAGGTACTTTTATATATTCAACTTTTTCATTATCATTAATTAAGCATGAAGCAACTTTTTTAACTGGTATTCCATCGATTTCACTTATAATATTGACATTAGTTGAATCGTTTTGTCTATTAATTTGACGTGCCACATAAAAAGGATTCTCATCTGAATCTTTTTTCAATCTATAAATAACTCCATCAACTTCTTTAGAATTAAAATGTGTATAATCTTTTTTTTCATGATAAGCCTTCTTTTCATCTAAATTCATCACAATCATCTCCTACTTCTATTCTCATACAATACACTATAATTATAAAATAAAAAGTAAACATATATCAACCCATATGTTTACTCATATTATTAACTAAAATAATATCCATTAAAATTATATTTAAATACTCTATAAATACTACTTTCGCAATCAAACTTATATTTTCTAATAACTTTTCCATTACTATTTCTTTCAGAAAAAACACATGCTTGAGCAGAATCAATTATAATATTTCCATCATATTCTTGACTACTACTCATATATGCTGAATAAGGAACTTCAAATGATGAGACAAGCTCAAACGTCTTATTATTTTCATCAACTTTATATTTATAATAATAGGATTTACCTTTATCTTTAGGCGTACTATAAATAAGTCCAATACTCTTCCAATCAAATTTCGGCATCGTTAAACTAGTACCTAAATTATTATTAAACATAGTTAAATAATAAACACCATCTATATCAGACTCTTCATAAGTAACAGTATGTTGTCCTCCACTTATTGTAAAGTCCCCTACTTTTTCATGCAAATATTTCTTTTCATAATATCTTTCCCAAACATCACTTTCTCCTAAAACATATTCTACTTTAGGATTATCAAATATATTAGAAACTTTAATTATAGAAGACATCTCACGAGAACTCAAAATCACAGTATCTCAACTTAAATAATTAATTCATCAATAACATCTTGATAATAATCTCCATATATAGAAACATAACTAGGTTTATCAACTAAATAAGCCCCTACTTTATCATCCTTATAAAGATTAACATGTCTCTTTATCCACTCTTTACTAGTAACTTGATTTTTATGAATCACATTAACTAAATACCTACCACCAAAATACATACCAGTAAGTACTAATAAAAAAACTAAAAGCATAGCTAAAAATACACTTATCTTAGTAAAAAAATTACTCTTCTTAAATTTATTAATTACATTCATAATAGACCTTCTCTAAAAGAATAATATTAAATCATTGTGAAATATGAGTGAAATAAGCAAAATAAAAACTAACAAAGTTAATCTTTATTAGTTTCTATTAATTTAAGAAATCATCAATAGTCATTAATCTATCATCAATTTCACTCAAATCAATTGTATCTTTCTTAGGAATCTTCTTCTCAACTATTTTCTCTTCTTCATTTATTTCTTCTTCAGCATTCATATTTAAACTTTCCTGTTTCTCATCTTTTCTAACTAAACTAGAAACCATAAAGGCATCATTAATTTCATGTTTAGAAATTAAACTACCAATAGAATGTCTATCAGAAATAGGTAACTCAGTAAGTTTAATTTGATTAATATCTTGATTCTTTAAACCAATATAATTCTTTGAATCTAATATAAATGTCTTAAGTATGTAATAAGGATTTGATTTAACTTCACGTATTACTTGAATACCTCTTCTTGTTCTTGTAGATAAATCAAACTCTTGTAATCTTACTCTCTTACCTGTTCCATTACTAGTAATGATTGAAATAAATTCATCATTTGTATAACTAAAGTTACATGCTGATACTAGATAATCATCTTTTAATTTCATAGCTTTTACTCCACCAGCTTTAACTCCAATTAATGGAATTTCTTCTGTTTTAAAGCTTAATCCATATCCAGTATTTGTTGTTAGGAATACACAGTCTTTTTCTTCTTCTAATACACTTATTAATTGATCATCATCTTTTAATTTCATACAACTAGTTGCTTTATTATATCTTTGTAATTTAAAGTCTGTTAAACTAGTTCTTTTAATCATACCATTTTTTGTAGTTAATATTAAATTAATATTCTTTTTAAAATCATATGCAGGTATTGTACCAATAATTTCTTCTCCTGGAGAAAGTTCAATAACATTAGATACATGTTTAGGCATATCTTTCCATTTTAAATCTGGTATTAAATGTACCGGAATATGTAAATAATTTCCAAATGATGTAAATAAAAGTATTGTATCAATTGTACTCATTTCAAATAAGCCTAATATGTAATCATTTTCTTTCATTGTTAAATCTTCAGGATTTGATGAAGTATAACTTCTAAATGATGTTCTCTTAACATAACCATCTTTAGTAACTAAAACAACTACATCTTCCTTTGGAATCATTGCTTTTTCATCTATCTCAATCTTAGTTACTTCATCCTCTATTCTAGTACGTCTAGGATCAGCATACTCTTTCTTAATTAATTTTAATTCAGTAACCATTACATGTCTTAATGCCTCAGGATTTTCTAGAATTTGACTCCAAATAGCTATTTTTTTCTTTAACTCTTCTATTTCATTTTGAACATCAATAATATCTGTATTAGTTAATCTATATAATTGCATTTCTACAATATATTTAGCTTGTTCATAATTAAAATCATATTCTTTTTGTAAATTTTCAATAGAATCAGCCTTATTCTTACTAGCTCTAATAGTTCTAATAACATCATCAAGTATAGATAAAGCTCTAATTACACCTTCAAGTACATTAAGTCTAGCTTCAGCTTTATTCTTATCAAACCTTGTACGTCTAGTAACAACTTCTCTTTGATGATCAATAAAAGCATCTAGTATCTCTAAAATACCAACATACTTAGGTCTACGATTAACAATCGCAACCATATTAAAATTATAATTAGTTTGTAAATCTGTATTTTTATATAAATATTTAAGTATTAAATCAGCATTAGCTCCTTTTTTTAAGTCAATTACTAGACGAGCCATATTTTCATAGTCAGATTCATCTATAACATCATTAATACCATCAATTTTTTTATCAAGTCTAATTTCTGTAATCTTTTTAGTTAATTGATCCTTAACTACTCCATAAGGAATAGAATGAACTATTATTTGTTTATGAGATTTTACTTCAACTATTTCACAATCAGCTCTAAGGACAACTTTACCTTTTCCACTAGTATAAGCCTTTATTAAATCTTCTTTTCCCTCAATTACTCCACCTGTTGGAAAATCAGGTCCTGGAACAATATCCATAATAGTATCAAGTCTGCAATTTGGATTTTCTATTCTATGAATTGTCGCATCAATTACTTCACCTAAATTATGAGTAGGAATATTAGTAGCATAACCAGCAGAAATACCTTGTGATCCATTAACCAAAAGATTAGGAAATCTAGCTGGTAAAACTGTAGGTTCTAACTCAGTATCATCAAAGTTATATGTCATTTCAACTGTATCTTTTTGAATATCTTCAATCATTGTCTCTGCAATTTTTGAAAGTCTTGCCTCAGTATAACGCATTGCGGCAGGTCCATCACCATCAATTGAACCATTATTACCATGAATATCAATAAAAGTTTTTCTCATCTTCCAAGGTTGAGATAAGTGAATTAAAGCATCATATATAGATGAATCACCATGTGGATGGAAATTACCCATAATATAACCAACAGCTTTAGCACTTTTTTGATAAGGTTTATTATATGAATATCCAGCCTTGTTCATTGCATATAAAATTCTTCTTTGAACAGGTTTTAAACCATCACGAACATCCGGTAACGCACGTTCTTGAATAATTTCCTTAGAATATCTTCCAAAGCCTTCCTCCATTATCTCATCAAGACTATATTCATTAATTTCCTTTGCTATGTTGTTTACAAAATCATCTTTCTTTCTTGCCATAATCTCACTACTTTCTAAAATTATCTTCTAATGTAAAATCTACATTCTCATTAATCCATTCCTTACGAGGAGCAACCTCATCTCCCATAAGTACATGAATTCTCTTCTCAGCCAAAGCTGCATCTGTTAAAGTAACCCTAATTAATCTTCTATTCTTTGGAGACATAGTTGTATCATACAACTCATCAGCATCCATCTCACCTAAACCTTTAAATCTTTGTAATTTATATTGTTTATTACCAAGTTCAGCACGTCTCTTCTCTAAATCTTCATTAGTCGCAATATACTCTTTTTCTCCCTTTTTACCTGTTTCAATAGAATAAAGTGGAGGTGTTGCAATATATAACATACCATGCTCAATCAAAGGTCTCATAAACTTATAAAAGAAAGTTATAAGTAATATTTGAATATGAGAACCATCAACATCAGCATCAGTCATAATAATGACTTTGCCATAATTAGATTCTTTGTAATCAAAATTAGCACCAATACCAGCACCAATAGCATATTCAATTTGTCTAAGTTCAGCATTATTCTCAATATCTCTTTCACTAGCTTTTTCAGTATTAAGAACTTTACCACGAAGAGGAAGAATCGCTTGATGTTCACGATCTCTATAACTCTTAGCAGAACCACCAGCAGAATCACCCTCGACTAAGAATAATTCATTGTGTTTATAGTCACGTCCTGTTGCCTTAGCTAACTTCTCAGATAATACTCTCTCTTTATTGTTTTTACTTTTAGTATTATTTCTAGCAGCTTCTCTTGCCTTCTTTGCAGCTTCCCTTGCTACCTTACTCTTTAAAGATTTATCAATTATCTCAGTAGCAATAGCTCTATTTTCTTCTAAATAAACCCTTAAATTATCACTAGTTAATTGATCAACTATAGTTCTAGCTTGAGGAGTACCAAGTTTACCTTTAGTTTGTCCCTCAAATTGTAGTATATCTTCTGGAATCTTTAAACTTATAATCGCAGTAAGTCCCTCACGAACATCACTACCCTCAAATGCTTTTCCATTTCCTTTTATTAATCCGTTTTGCTTAGCATAATCATTAAATACACGAGTTAAAGCAGTTTTAAAACCAACTTCATGTGTACCACCATCAATAGTCTTAACATTATTAACAAAAGAAATAATATTTTCATTATATGTATCAGTATATTGTAATGCAATATCAACTTCTATTCTATCTTTACTAGACTCAAAAGAAAAAACATTATTTAAAGTATTCTTTCCCTTATTTATATCTTCAACAAACTCTTCAAGTCCTCTTTCATAATGAAACTTAGAAGATAATTCGTCTTCTTCATCAATAACTTCTATTGTTATTCCTTTAAGTAAAAATGCTGATTCCTGCATTCTCTCACAAATAGTAGTATAAGAAAAATTAGTAGTAGTAAATATTTCATCATCAGGCAAAAACCTAATTGTTGTACCAGTCTTATTAGTAGACCCAATTTTTTTCAATGGTTCATCTAAATGTCCTCCATCTTTAAATGAAATAGTATATTCTTCTCTATCTCTTTTAATATTTACCTTCATCCATTTAGATAGTGCATTAACAACACTTGCACCTACACCATGTAATCCTCCAGATACCTTATATCCATCAGTTTCAAACTTACCACCAGCATGTAGCACAGTAAAAACAACCTCAGGAGTTGACTTTCCAGAAGCATGCATACCAGTAGGAATACCACGTCCATGATCCTCTACAGATATAGATTTATCCTTATGAATTGTAACTACAATATGATCACCATAACCATTAATAGCCTCATCTATTGAGTTATCAACAATTTCCCATACTAAATGATGTAATCCTCTCTTATCAGTAGAACCTATATACATACCAGGTCTTTTTCTAACCGCATCTAATCCTTCTAATATCTTAATCGTACTTGCATCATACTTACTTGCTGCCATATCTTATCACTCCTAATATTTCACATACTTTATTATAACCAAAGAGTTTACATTTTTCAACGAAACTTTACCTAATTTTACATTTTTCCCTTAAATGTCAACAAAAAACTAAGATTATAATCTTAGTTAAATTTTTTATTATATAACTCAACTCTCTCAAGAACTCTGTCCTTTCCAAGAATTTTCATTATACTAAATAGATCTGGAGACTTTAAACGTCCTGTAACCATAACCCTAATAGCCTCACAAATATCTCCAACATGTCCCTTATATTCTTCAGGATTTTTCTTATACTCTTTAGGACTTCCTGCATAACCCTTACTAACAGCAAACTCCTTAACTTTATTAAACCACTCTTCATTAGTACAATCTAAATCTAAATAATTATTAACATAATCAAGAACTAAAGAAACATCATATTTTTTATCCCCATCATACTTAGAATAATTTTCTTCAACAAACATATTATCTATCGCATAAGAAAACTCATCCTTAACATCACTATACTTAGAAATATCTTTTCTAGGTCTAGGTCCATCTTTTTCTATACTTAAGAACTTAATCATATCATCCTTATTTTCTTCTAATAACTTAGAATATTCTGTATCATAATTCTTAGCCCATTCTAAAGTTTCTAAATATACTTCTTTACCATTTTTTCTAGAAAAATATGTCTTACAAATATTATTGAACTTATCCTCATCAAAACTAGTTCCACCAATAGCCATCTTATCAAAACTAAATTCAAAATCGGCTATAGACTTATCTTGATTTTGTAAATACCACTCTTCAAAATTAGTATTCGCAATAGTTGCTAAATAAAGATGTAATGCATCTATCGGTATACCACTTTCTTCATAATATTTTGCTCCTGCCCAAGGATCTTTTCTCTTAGATAATTTTCTAATTGTTCCAGTTTCTTTATCCTTAATAGTAATAGGTGCAATATGAGCATACTTAACTGGACTAAATCCAAGTACTTGGAATAATTGATAATGAAGTGGAAGACTTGATACCCACTCATCTCCACGAATTACATGTGTAGTATGCATTAAATGATCATCAACTGCATGAGCAAAGTGATATGTAGGAGTACCATCTTTCTTTAACAATACTGTATCAACATCATGCTCAGGAAATTTAATCTTTCCTTTAATACAATCAACTACTTCTATTTGATTTTTAGCATTTCCTGGACTTTTTAATCTAATAACGTATTCATCACCATTATCTAAATGTTTCTTAACTTCTTCAAGTGATAAATCTCTATCAACTGCATAAACTCCATAAATACCTATTTTAGTTTTTAATAAAGCCTGTTCTTCCTTTATTTCGTTTTGTTCTTCTTCAGTCATAAAACAAGGATAAGCAAGACCCTTAACAATTAAATCTTTAACATAAGTTTGATAAATATCAGTTCTTTCACTTTGTCTATAAGAACCATACTTTCCACCATATGAATATCCCTCATTTGGTATAATATTAAACCCTTTTAAAACACCTGTGATATTTTCAATACCACCTTCAACCATTCTTTTTTGATCAGTATCTTCAATTCTTAAAAAGAAAACACCATTGCTTTGTCTTGCATAAATCATATCACAAAAAGCAGAGAATAAATTTCCTAAATGAACACTACCAGTAGGACTAGGTCCATATCTAGTAACCATAGCTCCATCTACTAATTCTCTTTCTGGATACATTTCCTCATAATAACTAATATCATGCTCTAAATTAGGAAATAAAAGTTCAGCTAATTCAATTCTTTCTTCTTTATTCATTTTTACACCTCTTTGACATGTTAGATTATAACATACACATATTAAAAATACAATTATATAAAATAGCAATGAGCTATTTTATAAAAAAACAGCCAACACTTTGACTGTTAAATAACTATATGGCTGCCTCAGTTAGATTCGAACTAACGCGTAATGCGGTCAGAGCGCACTGCCTTACCACTTGGCTATGAGGCAATAACCAATATAATTATAACATAATTTTTATAAATTACATTAAATTTATAAAGATTTTATCATTTTTTTATTCTCTTCATTTTTACACTTAACAGCAAGCATAGCTAAATAATCATTAATATTATCCAAGCAATGACCATTATTATTATAATAAGAATAAGCTAAAAAATCAGTAACAATATTTTCAAGATATGGAAAATCTCTAGTTATATTAGTAGGTACATGATCAAAAGAACCATCATTATATTCATTTTCATAATTAAATAACAAAATCTCTTCAAACGCAGGAAAAGTAATATGCTTAACACCTTTTTCAATTAAATACCTATCAACATCTGATATAGAATTTAAATTACCACTACGTATATTATTATTTAAATCATCAATACAATCTTCAGGCATAATAACAAAAGAATTACTACTTTTACTTAAATCATACAATAAATTCTTATAACTTGTATTTTTTCCCTTTTCCTTATCATCAGAAAAATCATGTAATCTAACAGAATAATAAGGTTTATCTTCTAAAATAGAAATACTTCTTTCTAAAAACAATAAAACACTATTTAAACCATAATAAGTTTTTTTATCAAATTCATTACTAATATTAACCACTTTATTTCTCTGATCAAGCACCTTATCTCGATTAATTTTATATGCTTCATCACCTTTAATTAAAGCCATAATATCACCAAAAAAAGTAATATTTACTCTCTTTTCATATTCATTTAATTTTTTTTCTTCAACACGAATTTCATCTAAAATATTTTGAAATTTCTCATTAATTGCCATATATTCAAGCCTCTTTTCTAAAGTAGAATTAGTATACAAAATACCACATAAAAAGTCAAGAAAAAGAGCCTTGCCTATTCTCCAAAAACAACTATATTTTTTATTTTATGACATGGAATAATTTTCTTATAATATTGTCATTTTATTATAATTTTTAAAATTTTAAATAAAAAACAGTAAAAGCACTATATTTTAGAAACTTCTAATTCATTTATTTCTTTATATTCATAATTTAATCTATTTTGTTTAGTCACAACAGATTCTCCTAAATTTTTTTCTATGTCATCTCTTGCTACCTTTGCAGCATGTCCACCCATTTTAGCAACTTTTTTATTTTGTTCTAAACCTTTTGGCTTATGTTTTTCAGCGAGTCTTTTTGCAGTTTCTTCTGATAAATCAGTTAATATTATTTCAATGTTATCCATATTATCTCTTAAAGATTCTTTATGAAGACCCTTATATTGTTTATATTCTTTAGCTGTCATGCCTGACCATTCTTTATAGATTTCATTGGTTAACATAGCATATTCCCTATCATCAACAATGCCATTATCATACCAAACATCAGTTAACTCTTTTCTATCCTGAATTCCTTTTAATCTTTTTGAAATCCATTTTTCATCATATCCTTTAGCACGATATGTATCAATTGCTCTTTGTGCTGAAAGTGAAGGATCAAACACCTCATCAATTCTTTCACCACCCAATTTTGCTAACCATTGTTTAATGGGTTCAGCATTCTTACTAGGAATAGACTCAATTATTCTAAACATACCCTCTATATCCACAACATCCGTCATACGATATTTACCATCTTGTGCTTTTAATTTCAAAGCGTGACAATTTGTCACGGTTTCATTTCCTTCTTCTTTTAAACGTTGCTTAAGCTTTCTCCAATAGGCTTGCTTATCCTTACTTCCTGAAATAACTCCAACTAAATCAACAACACTAATAAAGTATTTTTCTTGTTCCTTATCCCATACAGTTCTTATTGTCTCATTATTAAATATTTTATTTACTAAATGCATCTTATCTTGATTCATATAACTCCTCCCCACCATTTATATTATAACAAACATTTGTTTGCGTTGCAACATCAATATAAGTTAAAAATCTTTAAAACAAAATAAAAAGAATAATTACAGTTCAACCTATAACTATTCTCAAACATATAACTAGTTATATAGTAAAAAGAAAAAAATACTAATTATTAAACCTCAATAAATATCCATCCGGGTCTTGAATTAAAAACTCCATATCCTTATATTCTATATCATCAACTCTATAACTATGTACTTCTAAATCTAAAAATAATTTTAAACCTTTTTTCTTCAGCCTATCATACATAGAAGACACATCACTTACAGCCATACTAATATTAATTCCTCTACCATATGGATAGGAAACCTCTCCTGTTGCCCAAACCCCATTATTTTCTTGAATCATTATTTGATTATCTTCTAATTGTAAAAAACAAAACCTATCTTCCACTCTTTCATACTTTACCTCAAATCCTAAAGATAAATAAAACTCCTTACTCTTAGAAATATCAGAAACACTAAGTTCTGGTATAAGACTATTAAACTTCATATATTATTCCTCCAACACAAATTTATTTAATTATATCATTAAAAACAAAAAAGAGACTTAATCAAGTCTCTTCAAATTACAAATGGTAGCGCCGGAGAGATTCGAACTCACGACCTATCGGGTATGAACCGATTGCTCTAGCCAACTGAGCTACAGCGCCATTTCCAAACTGCATATTAATAATATCAAAATAAAATTCATTTGGCAACACTTTTTTTAAATTTTTTAAAATTAAAAATATTTATTTACTAAAAGTTCTATATAGAATATAATAATATCACAACAAAGGAGGAAATGCTTTATGTCAAAAGCAATCACAAGAATATATAAAGGACCAATTAGAAAATTAATGGTAACAGAAGCTATCAAAAAAACAGATGGAACATTTTCTTTCAAGATACCAGAACCTGAACAAGCTGAAATAATAAAAAAAGATGCTGAATTTTATATAAACTGGTTTGGAAGTCAAATATCATTAGATTATAATACAAAGCTTCCAGATTATAATGAAGCAAGAACATATGTGGAAAATATTGCTAAGACAAATCCAGAATTAGCATCTTGTATCTATGTAAATGATCAAGAAATTCATTATTCTCATATTATAGAAAACGATGAATTAAAAGTATTAAAAAAAATACATAAGAAGTAGATAATAATACCTACTTCTTTATTTTTTTCTATCTAAAAACATCTATAAAAAATATTAATTATAAATGGTTTTTACTAATTGTTTTTCATAATTCTTAGGATTTTTCACAGTATCTCCAGTTAATATAATTTCAGAATACTTATCTGGATTTTCCAAAATATCTTGATAAGCCAAAGACGTTGACTCCTCAACCACATTATTTAATCCCCTAGCACCAGTCTTCATTTCATATGCTAAAGAAGCAACCTCATCCTTATATTCATCAGTTGCATTTAAAATAACCCCTTCTTTTTCAAATAAACGTTTTTGTATATTAAGAATAGACTCATCAGATTCATTAAGAATTTTTTTAATAGCTGAAACATCTAAATCATTCATCTTAATAACTCTAATTCTTCCCATAAACTCATCAGGCATACCAGCTTTTTCAATAAAATCATTCATCTTAATTTCAGGGCTTTTCAAAACATCATTCCCAAATCCAATTCTAATAGACTTAGCTTTATCACCATATACATCAGTAAATGCTCCACCAAAAACCACAATCATATTATCCGTCTTAATAGGAATTCTAGTCTGAGAAAAAACACCAGCCATATTAGGACAAGCATTATAAACTCCACCCTCTATAAATGGTAAAAGTACATTTAAAACTCCCTTACCACTAATATCAGTCTTACTAAAAGAACCTTTTTTATCAATTTCATCTATAAAAATTATTGCATTTTCTGTCTTCTCTAAATTCTTATCACATTTTAAATATAAATTATATAGCTCTTCTTCAATATCAGAACCAGTATAACCAGGAACAGTTAACTTAGTAGCATCAATCTTATAAAATGGTCTATCTAAATATTTCGCAATTAAACTCATAAGTTTAGTCTTTCCAACACCTGTACTACCAGTAATTAATATTCCCCTATTTCTTAATTCTGGACTATTAATTTTTCTAATAATTTCAGTCACAACTTTAGCACTAGGTTCATCCTGAGAAATTAAAGTACTCCTTATCTTCTTTAAAATATCTTTAATATCAATAGTTGCCTCAACTTCATTACTTATATTCTGAACCGGTTCCTTTTTCATATCTAATTTTTCTGTTTTCTCACTATTATATATAACTTTCTCATCATCAAACTTATCAAACTCATAAAAATCATCATCAGGGACTTTAAATATATCATCAGATAATCTATCAAATGTAACAATATCATTAAACCTACTACTTTTATCTTTACTAACATTATTTAAAAAAGGTAATAATTTATATTCACCAGTTTCACACATAGTATCAACTAATTTTTTAAATGAATCAACCTTAAACTTAAATATTCCAACATGACCAATATCACTACCAATAGCAACATAAAAGTAATTAATCATATCATCATTATAATCAGAAAGCACATCCTCAGAAATCATATCAACACATAAAGCCTTAGCCAATTCACCACTACTCATAACATTATATGCTACATACTTATCCATATCATATAAATCATCTATTGAAGTTAAAATCGAAAAATCCTTTCCTACATTATCACGAAAATATTCACTATTTTTAAAATATTCACCCTCCGCAATACGATCATATTTTAAAAAATATACCCCAACATCCATCATTTGTTTTTCTAAAATAATAGCATAATACTTATCTTTTCTATTAGTTCCATTATCATTAATACTCATAACCGTACCTCCTTAAAAATTAATTATAAGTAACATAATAATAAAAATCAATATTTTATTAAATTGATATAAAATAAAAATAGAATATTTATTATCCTATCTTTTATATAATCATAATTTTCTATACACTTAATGAATAATTTAAATCTACCATACTAATATTTTTTTATTCACTTCAAAAATATAAAAACTAATAAAACATATTATATTAAAAATTATAAATAATAATTAATTCTATTTATAATTCTTTTTAATTAAAGATAAAGACTTAGGTTTCTCAACAAACTCCAAAACCTCATCTTTTCTACCACTCATATCACCATTAAATTCTATATTAGTATCGTTTTCATTATTACTAAATAAAGAAATATATTCATTTGGTAACATACTTTTAGAAATCTCAGTATTCAATAATTCCTCTATTAAAAAATTATTATATCTAATATTAGAATCTATCTTTATATCATCACTACAACCATCATATTTAATATTTATACACTTAGGATAACCATAATAAGTTACTAAATCTATAGACTCTCCACCAAGAAATAAGCTTTGATTTGAACTAACTTTTATTTGCAAAAAAGGTAACTTAAAAATACTACTTTCTCTTAATTTATTATAATCTTCACAAAACTTATCTTCATCAATTATTGAAACATTCGGACTAAATTCATTTTTTAAATGAAGTTCTCTATAATGTCTAAAAGAAAACTCATCACTATCATCAAGTATAAAAGTAGCATTATCAATAATTCTTCTTAAATCATCATAGAAATGTTTATTCATAAATTTTCTAAATGCAACACCAGGTGAATTAGTTTTTTTAGAAACAAATAAAACAACTCTAGGTACATTTAAAAACTCATCTTTTAAAGCTAACCTCATATCAAAAGAATTGCTATATTTTGAATCAATAGTTATATTTTTAGATAAATCATCCAACAATTTAAAAGTATTTCTATATTCATCCCTTAACATAATAATAATTTCTAAAAAAGTATAATAATCTCTATCTTGTTTTTGTAAATCCATTTTAATCACCAACTCTAAGTATTTATTTTTTTAATCACATTTATATTAACATCTTTTTATAAAAAATAATATACTTTTAAAACTAAAAGATTCTAAAAATAAACATTAAATAAGATATACCTCAAATTATTTAAGTCAAAAAAAGAAATCATACTTACTATGATTTCTCAAAGTTTAAAGACTACATTTTTTTAACAACTTTTTCAAATGCGTCTCCTTTTTCTTCAAAATTTTTAAAATATTCATAACTTGCTGCTGAAGGAGAAAGTAAACAACTCATACCCTTCTTAGTATATAAAATTGCTAATTCATTAGCCTCTTCTAAAGTATCTGCATATTTTATATTCTTATCACAAACTTCTTCTAATATATGACCAATCTTAGTACCAGTTGATGGCATACATATTAAATTATTAATTGAACTATTTTTCAAGAATTCAATAAAACCAGTATAATCAATTCCTCTATCTAGTCCACCAAATATTAAAGTATCTACATCTTTTATAGCTTTAACCGCATTCATAGTAGCATCAGGAATAGTTGCAATAGTATCACTATAATATTTTATATCATGATATTTACCTAAATATTCCATTCTATATTTAAGTCCAGTAAAATTTAAAATAACATTTCTAGCTTTATCTAAATCAAGTCCAAGAATCTTACTAATTGTAAGTACAAACATAATATTCTTTAAATTATGATCTCCAATTAATTTTCTTTCTCCATCAGTATATACATCTTCTCCATTTATATATATGTGTTTACCATCTGTTCTAACACTATTACCAAATACATTATCCATATCAAATCTAACATTATACTTATTAGATTTAATATCAAATTCCTTCATTTTATTATTTAAATAAACATTATCATCAGAATATATTGCAAAATCATCACTAGTTTGATACTTAAAAATATTCATCTTATTATTATGATAATGCTCTAAACTACCAGCATGATCTAAATGATCTTGAAATAAATTCAAAATAACCGCAATATGAGGACTATGCTTAATAAATTCAAGTTGATGTGAACTCATCTCAATAACAAGTAAAGAAGAATCAGTATACTCTTCAATCTTATCAAGTACTGGTATACCAATATTACCAAGTAAATAAACATTATCCCTTTGACCTCTCAAAACCTCATACATTAAAGTAGAAGTAGTAGACTTTCCCTTAGTACCAGTAATACCAATAATATTTTCTCTATCAACTTCAAGTAATAATTCAAGTTGTGAAGTAATAGAATCCTTAAAATCACTATAATCAATATCTTTTAAAGAAATACCTGGAGTTTTTATAATAAGATTATATTTACCTAAATCATTTAAATAATCATCTCCAGTCACTAAAGTAACATATAAATCATCACAAGTAATATTTGCCTTATCAATAATAGTTAAATGTTTCTCAGGTAAATGTTTTCTAATAAAATTATAAGTAGACTTACCCTCTCTACCAAAACCTAATATGGCAATATTTTTATCTTTTAACTTCTCAATTATTTTCTCACTATACATACTTATTCATCTCTTTCTTAACTAATTTATCAAAATAATCATCTATATTATTTTCTTCATTATATTTATTTATCTCACTACCATCTAAGAATAATGGATAATGCTTTCTATAATACTCTAATAAATATGAATGTTCAACACCTTTATCAAGTACCAAACTTATAGCATATCTTGCCTCTTCTAAAGTTCCAACACATTCAAATGGCTTTGTATCACTATATCCTAATATTTCTTTAAAAGTTTCAAGTAATTCTTTTTTTTCAAATAAATCTTCTCCAAATATTTTTACTCTCTCTTCTCTATCAATAAAAGGACTTAAAATTATATATACAAACAAACACTTAGAACAATTACAACACCACTTCCAAGTTTCTCCCTTACTTCCAACATTACAACTCTTAAATACACTATGATATTTCTTATAATGAGAAAATAATCTTGCTATATTAAATTCACTAAGACCTCTAAGCAAACTAAAATATTTAATATCTAAAGAAATAAACTCATTCATATAATTCATAAAATCAGATTCAAACTCATAAGTTTTTGAATATTGATGATTAATATTTGTACCTATTACAGTAGGTTGATTAGCACTAGCCTCATTAGATAAAATTATATTTTTCTTTCCATTTAAATAAGCTACTAAATATGTAATAAAAGCAACTATTGAAGAAAATGGTGTATGACCATTTAAATAACCTTCTTGGTTTAATTCAACTATCTTTCTATCTAAAATTCTCTTAACACCAATAATTTCATCATCACCATATCCTGCAACAACACAACTATCATATGATGGTCCCTTAGGATTAATTATAAAACAAGAATTATTTTCTTCATTCTTAAGCAACTCTAAACTAACACAAGAATCCTTTCCACCACCAACACATATTAAATTACCCACTCCATTATATTGAATCTTACCTAAAGACATAACATCATGAGTACAAAAAACATTAAATAACTCATCACTATTAACACTAATATGATTAGTATATAAAAACTCCCCTAATCCATTAAAATATAACTTATTTAAAAACTTAATTTGCTTATCATTAACATACCCACACTTAATATTAATATTAGGAGAACAAGTACACTTAACATAACTAATAAGTTCAATTAATCCAATCTGAAACACTAAATAATTTAAATATTCTTCATCATAATCAATCTTTATATATTTTTTATTTATCTTTATTTCAGGATAAAAATAAGTAAGTCCAGGTATATTAAAATAATATTTTATATTTAAATTTTCTGAATCAAACAAAATTTCATACTTCTCATATATAAAATCTGGATATTTCTTTCTAAGCTCATTAAATTTATCTTGATTATTCATTTCATTCACCTCTAATTTTTCATAAAACTATATATATTATATAACTTTTTATCTTAAATTAACATTATTATTAAAAGTATCAACAATTCTCATTATATTCCTTGAAGTATCTTTAATCTTACCTAAAGTAATAGATTTAAATATTTTTCTCTTAGAATATTCAATTTCTAAATCATACACCTCATTTAATAATCTAATTAGCTCATTATAACTATCTTTCTTACCAATTATATCATCAAACCATCTATCTATCTCATATACCTCTCCACATATTCTAAGCTTCTCTAAAGTATTAATAAAAGTTCTATTTTCAAGTATTCTTTTACATACATAACCCTCTAAATAATAAGAATTAGAATTATACTTATGACTAGTCTCACTATTAATAGCATATATAGTATTACAAATGGATCTATTATTAGAATCAAACCCTTTAATAATATTAATTATATCTTCTGTCTGTTTAGTATTAATAATTTCCTCAAGTAAATATGATTTATCCTTTCTAACAAAACTACAATTATCTTTCCTATAAACTCTATAAGTAAGACCCGTTCTTAAATATAAATAATTCTTAGTAATTTTAATTTCATTAATAGATGAATTAATTGCATGATTAAATTCATGAACTAAGTTATCAAGTAAATCAACTAAACTTATTTTGTTATAGTTTTGTATAACCATAAATTTAACAGTAACAAAATTACCATTAATCATCTTAGGCTTACTAGAAAAATATGCTTTAACAACATCATTCTTAACATTACTACTAATAATTTTAATATTTTTAAATGTATCTAAAATCATTTTTTCATAATTAACCCCATATTTTATAATAAATGCTGGAATAATTATATAAAGTAAATGTCTGATATTACTATCATATCCATATAAATCACTTATACTATCAATTACTTTTCTTTCTCTTTCTATTACTAGATTACTATTCATAATTCATCCCCTAATTAATACTAATTAATTACTTCAATATTTATTATATCATCAATCGGTACAATAGTCTTGTCATCAAGCACTACTTCACACTTATATTTGTCAAGTTTTCTAACTCTACCAATAATTTCTATATATTTTCCTCCATTTTTCTTATTATCTTTAACAAAATATTTAATTTTAACTAAACATGATTTATTATTATCTATTATATTTAATTTATCATTAATTATAAGTTTTTCTTCATCAGTTAATATTCTTTTAGTATCAGTATATCTCCCACTTTCATTAATTTTATCTGAAAAACCATTAAGAGCAGAAAAAGGAGCAAACTGTGCAGCTCTTTGTTCCATAGAAAGCTTTGGATATTTCGACTTAGGTCTTTCTAAATAAATAATGTCATCATATAGCTTAGGCCCTATGTCCTCCAACTTGTTCATTTCTCTCAATCATAGTTCCTCCTTCCTCTAAATTCATTCCTCTAAGAATTGAGTTTTTTCCATATTTTTCTTTAATATCAAGAAGTACATGTTGTAACTTACTTTCACCTTCATCAATATGTTCTTTAGACTTATCATCATCTTCATCAAATATACTTAATTGTCGATTTTCAATCTTTTTTTCAAGACAAGATTTCTTAATAACAGAAGTAGCGCAAATATTAACTCTCCTAATAGTTAAATTATGATTAACAATTTTATCATATACCTTTATAACTTCATTCATAATAGTTTTAGTAGAAGAAGTATAACTATCTAAATTAACAACCCCTCTAACAGGTTGTGGAGCATATCTTCCGTAATGATCTTTTTTTAAGGTACCAGAATAGTGCCTAGTATTTTCAATATCATAACCAATATATAGAACTAATTTCTTAGTAACTAAATCTTTCTTTACCATATCTAGTACCAAAGAATCAATCATCTCTTTAACAATAATTTTACACTTCTCATAACTATATGGACAATGTAATACTTGACCACATCCCAAACTATTATGTGTCGGTTTAAACCTCTTAACATCACGCATAGTAGCATACTCAACTCCCCAAGCATGATCAATTAATAATTCAGCATTTATTCCAAATAAATCAAAAAGTAAATCTTCATTGTCAATAGACGTTCTAGCTACATCTCCCATAGTATATATACCATACATATTTAATCTATTCGCAATACCACGCCCAACTCTCCAAAAATCAGTTAATGGTTTATGATTCCATAATATTTTTCTATAACTAATAGAATCAAGACTAGCAACTCGAACTCCATACTCATTTTCATCTATATGCTTAGCAACAATATCCATAGCTACTTTAGCAAGATACATATTACTACCAACACCACCAGTCGCAGTAATATGAGTCTTTTCATATATATCCTGTATAATAATAGTAGCAAGAGCCTCAGCACTAATCTTATATGTATTTAAATAATCCGTAACATCCATAAAAACTTCATCAATAGAATAAACATATATATCATCTTTAGACACATACTTCAAATATATATTATAAATCCTATTAGAATAATCCATATATAACTTCATTCTAGGTCTCGCAATAATAAAATCAAGTTCCAAATCATTTGAATTAAGCTCATCACTATTAAAAGATTTACCTCTAAACACTTTATAATTATTCTTAACTTTCCTGTCTTTATTTATATCTTTAACTTTAGAAACAACTTCATAAAGCCTTGCTCTTCCACCAATACCATATTTTTTTAATGGCGGAGAAACAGCCAAACAAACAGTCTTTTCCGTTCTTTCCCTATCAGCAACTACCAAATTAGTCTTCAAAGGATCAAGCCCTCTCTCGACACATTCAACAGATGCATAAAAACTTTTTAAATCAATACAAACGTAAATTCTTTTCATAATAAATCACCAAAACACTTACAACGAATATATTATCATACATTTGTTTGTACGTCAATTTAAAAAAAACTGGAATACTCCAGTCATACTTATTTAATATTTTTTTTAGTTTTCACAACGATATTATGTTCTTTTATATATTTAGTCCATTTCATATACCCATAAATTGAATTAGTTAAATATCCTAATTTAAGTACTAATAATACTATCTGCCCAGATAAAACATTAATTACTCCTTCAAGAACAGCAGACATTATCCAAGCAATCCATTGTTCTCTATATCTAAGCATAATAAATATTCCATTTAAAACACCTAAACAAGAAACACATGCATCTAAATAACATACAATCATTTCTAAAGTCTTATCCCCATGAAATAATTCAGTACCAAAATCTAAATAAGTAAGTAAATACCCAACTCCTGCAGTCCAGACAATAATTCCAATTATACAAATAACTTCTTGTATACCAGATAACTTTCTAACTTCAGTTAATTCTTCCTCTTTCTTATCTTTATGTCTATTCCAATTAATAAAACTAATTATATCAATTGGTATCCAGAAAAATAAAGTAACAGCCATAGTCGCAAATCTATAAGCAAGAACCACACAAATAGCAATCTCACATATCTCAACAAATAAAGACACTATAAAATTCCATTTACTCTGTTTAGATAATAATAATTCACATAAAATATTTAAGAAAATATCTAATAGATATAAAACCATTATTATTTTTCCATTTACACCATTAATATCCTCTTCTGGAAATAAAAATGCAAAAACAATTGAAAGAACTAAAATACTTATAAACCAACATTTCTCATAAGTTGTAAAAAAGTTCCATATATTTTTTATCTTCTCTTTCATAAACCTTCCTCTCTAAGCAAGAAAATTATAACACAAAAAAACAAGTATTAAAACCTGTTTCTATGAAAAGAACTTATCAAAAGCTTTACTCTCATCTCTTAAAATATCTTTAGAAAGCTTATCACTAGAACTACTTTGCTTATCAGAAATACCAGTAGTTGATCTTTTAGCTTTACCATTTTCTACATATATAAAATTAGGAGCAAAAATACGTTTTTCACCAACATTAACTTCATGAGAAGAATCATCAGTAAGTGTATAATCCTCCAATACATTATCAAATTTCTTTAATAACTTATAATAAGTATCAGTACCATTCTTTGTCTTTCTAACATTACCTTCTGAATCAATCTCATAAGTATCTCTTAAAATTTCATTATGAAATCCATCCCAAATATCAACATAATATATTTTATCAATTTTATTATCTATAGAAGAATTAATAGCTTCTTCTATTACACTCCTACACCATGGACAATAACTAGATCCAAAATAAACATAAAACGTTTCTTTATTATTAATCATATCTAAAATATCATCGGCAGTACTATATACAAAAGGATTTCTATTACTAATATTAACACTTCTATAATTACTATCACTATAACTAGTCTTAGTACCATTTAAACTTTCATACTCTTCTTTAAACTTTAAAGAATCCTTATTATTACTACAACCAGTAATAACAAACAATCCAATTAAAATAAATAATATAAAAATAAATCTCTTTTTCATTACCCATCACCTTAATTAATTATACAAAAATAATCAAAATAAGACAAGAACAAGTAAAAACAAAAAATAGTCAATACATAACTGCATTGACTACATAAATAATTATCACTATTTTTATGTCTACATACACTGCTTGAAAATTATCAGGCACTAGACACCTGATTTTCTTTTTCAATATTCTTTACTTTCATTTTGAGTTGACATGATTACACCCAATTTTTCCATTTTTTACTCACACTCCTGATTTTTATAAAGATCAAAAGCAGATTGAATAACGTCATCCATGTCATAATATTTGTACTCTGCTAATCGACCACCAAAAATTACATTTTCTTCTTTTGCAGCTAGATTTTTGTATTTAGCAGCTAGATTATTATTTTTTTCATCATTAACAGTATAATATTTTTCCATTCCTTCCTCATAATTAGCAGGATATTCATATGTAACAACTGTTTTAGATGTAGTAGTATCAAATTCAAAATGCTTATGTTCAATTACTCTTGTATATTTAACTTCATTTCCAGTATAATTTACAACGGCATTTCCTTGAAAATTAATTTCATCTAATATTTTAGTATCAAATTTCAATGATCTCCAATCTAACTTACCTAGTGAATAATTAAAATATTCATCTATTGGGCCTGTATAAACAACTTTATTAGCAAGAGACTTATAATAATCAGGATTATCAAAGTAATCGGTATTTAATTTGACTTCTATTTCTTCCAACATACTAGATACTAGCTTTGTATATCCACCGATTGGAATACCTTGATATTTATCATTAAAATAATTATTATCATATGTAAATCTTACTGGCAGCCTTTTTATGATAAATGCAGGTAGGTCTTTGCATTTTCTATTCCATTGTTTTTCAGTATAACCTTTTATCAACTTTTCATATATTGATCTACCAACTAGACTAATAGCTTTTTCTTCTAAATTAGTAGGTTCAATTCCAGCCATTTCACTTTTTTCTTGATTAATATGCCTTATTGCATCAGCTGGTGTAAAAACATCAGGCCATATTTTTGTAAAAGTATTCATGTTAAAAGGGAGATTATATACTTCTTCGCCTATTCTTGCTACTGGTGAGTTAGTATAACGATTGAATTCAACAAACGAATTAACATAGTTCCAAATATCTTTATTATCAGTATGAAAAATATGTGGACCATACCTATGAACTTGTATTCCGTTTACTTCTTCAGTATAAATATTTCCAGCTATGTTACCCCTTTTTTCTATTACTAATACCTTTTTACCACTATTTTTTGCTAGATTGGCGAATGTCGCGCCAAACAATCCAGAGCCAACAACTACATAATCATATTGCACCTTTTAATTCATCCCCAATCTTTGCTTTATAGCTTTTATTATTAAATCTAGATATGTCTTATATATTAATTTGTGTTTATCATGAGTTTTGATATAATCTAAAGTTATATTCTCGTATGGAAAAAAGCCATCCTGAGTTATTATATATTTCTCCTCTTTTTGAGTTATATTAACATTTAATTTTCTTCTTTTTATATGAATATATAAATACTCCCTATTGAGTATTTCATTATTTTTTATCATATGAGCTTGCAAAATACCATCTTCCCAAGAAAAGACCATGTTTTCTTCTTTTGAAACATAGTAGCCATTAAAATTATTTTTTATTCTTTCCATACGAAAATTATAATATTTAATTGAAATATCCGCATAATTTTCAGACATATCCTTAATTTGAATGTCATTTTCCTTATATATTGTAGTAATTGATATAGGAGCTAATTCTTCAAAATAATAAAAAGTATCATCCGTAAAAATCTTTTTGTAATCTATTCCACTTTTTAAAGGAATCATAAACTTAGAATTATTTTTCTCATTATTCTTATATATGGACATATGACCGCATGTCATAATTTTGTCATATGTATCAATTAATTCATCAGTTATAAAATTACTTATTCTACCATATATGCTGTCACTAACATCGACATGGCCCCAAGCTTTAAAACCAACAACATCTTCTGCGAATAAATATCCAAACAATGGTTTATAATCGCCTAATTTTTTTATCGTTTTTAGTGCAACTTCAAAACCTAGCTTTTTAGAAAATTTTTTTTGTAAATCATTTAATGTACAATAATTCACAATCACATTAGATGGAAAATCAAATTTTCTTTCATCATCTGTGTAGATAACCCATCTACAATCATCATTTTTTCCACAAGATCTCAACCATAAATTGAAATGTTCTGGAAAATTTCCAAAATATGGACATATAAATACTATTTTTTTATTTATCATTTACTTCTCCTCCAGTCAAATCTAAAATTATTTTTCTAATAGATCAACTTTATCCTTTATCCTCATATGCTTAGAAGCATACTTATTTCCAATTCTACCTAAATCACTTCTTAATTTATCATCATAATACAATTTTTCAATCCAATAACTTATGTCTTCTTGATTTGAAACCACACCACCTGGTAAATACTTTACTATACCAACATCAGTTGATATAAATGGAACGGAGACAGCCATACTTTCAATTATACTTACTGGAAATTTCTCCTCTTTGCTGGAAAGTAAATAAATTAAAGAATTAGAAACATATGAAGAAATTAAATTTCTATCTACATCTGTTAACATAATAATTGGCTTTTCATTTTTTGACAAATTAAGTTTTTTTTCTTAATTTTCTTTCCTATTTGACTAAATAATTATAATAGTTATTTTTAATAGAACCAATTAAAACAATAATTGCTATAATAATATAAGCCCACATAATTTTACATCCTATTATAATTTGATTTTATCATATTTTTAGTCTTTTTTATATAATATAGAAAAAAACATTTTTTATAATTCTCCTACTTAACATAATTTTTAGTGTATATAGAATATATAATTTTATATATAAAAAATTAATTTAAAAAAATAGCCAATACATAACTGCATTGACTACATAAATAATTATCACTATTTTTATGTCTACATACACTGCTTAACAATTATCAGACACTAGACACCTGATTTTCTTTTTCAATATTCTTTACTTTTTTTGATAACTTTTTTATAGAATTTTTAACTGAAATAAATATTAGAACAACTACACTAACCATTATAATTCCAACAATTAACAACCAATTCCATCCTGAATCAATAACATATTCATTGGGATTATTAGGGTTATATTTTACAATTATAGTTTGCTTAAACCCTGAGCGATTACTCAACAAATTTGGTGAACCTTTATAGATAACACCATTTACTGTATATTCATATACGCCGCTACACAACTCATCACCATCATCATATTGGCAATTTTCATAACTCACAAGTTTTCCTTCTGTTTCTAAATAATTTTTAGATTTATTGTTATCAGTTATACTTGAATATGAACTTACACCAATAAAAAATAAACCAATAATAAACCACGGAGCAAGAACGAAAACCAAAATCACAGTAGTAATACACTTTACTTTTTTACTTCCTAAATCAATAGTTTTTACATTTGTCTGATAATCATTATTTAGAAAATTATCAATCTGCTCAATATGATTTAATTCTTTACCACAGGATTCACATCTAATATTAGTATTTTTATTTTCATATCCACAATTAGGACATTTAATTGTATTCATAATTTTCCCCTTTCAAGTAAAAGATGGCTACCAAGAGCCACCTCCACCTCCGCCAGAGCCTCCACCAGATGATCCACCACCTGATGAACCACCAGAATCACTATATGACATATTACTTTGTGCAAAAGACATTGTAGAATTCATAAATGATCCAAATGTCCTCATATCAAATGTATTAGGACTATCATACCAAGATGGTGCTTGCAATGATATTGATTCAAATTTTTTAATCCATTTGTCAGAAACCCCTAAAACATATGCATATGGCAAAATATTATAAAAATACTCAGGATTTTCCATCACCATTGCCTCTAATTTATCTTTTTCAGCAGTTTCTAAAAAATTTTTGAAACCTTTTAATTTTCCTAAAATTTCATTTCCATATGGAGTCCTCTTTGGTAAATATTTTAAACAAATAACCATAACGAGAATACATAATAATCCAACTCCATATCCTATCAAATAAACTGGTTCTTGCTTTAGCTCCGGTAGCACAAGACCTGCCCATGGAATACCTCCAAAACCTAAGCCCCAAACAAGACCAAATATCTTTAGACTTATTGAAGAATAATTCAATTTACCATTAGCATAAATAGAATGTGTTCCACCAAATACATAATAAAATAAAACAGTAAATCCAATGCCTGGAAATAATAAAGCAACCAATAAAGCATCAGAATCCCCATATCCAAAAAATGGCGGTATTGTAATTAAACAATATGTGGCAATAATCATTAATATAATAAATATCATCTTACCTGATGCCGATTTTTCAAAAATCTTATTTTTATTTTCTTTACTATTTATATTAGATAATATTTTATTCGTAGTTATATAAAAATTATTATATAAGTCTGTTGATGTAACTTCATTAATACCATCAGTTCCTGATTTAGATTTTTTACTAAATAACCCATTTAAAAATATTTGTTCATTAACATTATTTCCATCATATTCTTTTAATTTGGTTATTTTAAAATCTTTAGATTTAGTAAATAAAACTTTTTTTTCAGTCTCAGCAATTTTTATGTATCCTTGATTAGCTAAATATATAAGTAAAGATGTTACATCTTGATTTTCTGCTTTTCCTTTATATAAAAATCCAACTTCTAAACTATTAAATCCTTGTGGTGGATAAAATTCAACAGTTTCTACAACTTGATCATCTCGTCCATATTTATACCACAATAATAAAGCAATAACTAAAAATAATAAAGGAATCAAATAAATTATGTAATTGATTGAGTTGAAAGTAAGTCCTGCTCCAACAAAATACCCTTCAGGTAATTCACATCTAACAGTCAATGCCTCATTAGCACCGAGAATACCATTATAATTTCCTGTAATTTCATTTCCATTAACATTATATGTAATTTTGCTATTGTCTGTTGATCCTGTAATTCCTGATGAAAAGCCTAATTTACTTGAATCGAATTCTTTTGGCATTGTAATAGTAAATGTAATATTTCCTATAACAGTATCCCATTCATTTCCAATTATATTGTAATATAACTCATCATAATCTTTCACAGGATCTTCTCCTAGATTATATGTATATTTTATGACATAAGTTTGTTCACCTGTTAAACTACGACTTGCTGTTCCAATTCTTAACTTATAATTTCCATCCTCTCTTGATGTTGTATATTCATTATCAACACTAACATTTGTTACTTGAGCACGATTTGTTGAAGTACTTCCATCTAATCTAGTAATTTCATTCTTTAACGGAATAGTTCTAAATATTCCATGTTTTGGAACATTAAAATATGCAGTAATTGTTTCAGTTACATCAAAAGTATTATTTTCATTTACTATTATATTAATATCATATTTATCAATAACATAACTATAAGAACTATATTGATAATTCTTACTAGGCGTTAAATCCGTCGTATTATTTAAAGATGAATTTGAATTATCATTAACCTCAATTAATAAACGATAATAACATATATCCTTAACACTATATCCGTCCAAAACGCTTAAATTAGACATATGGTTAAAACTATTAGTTCCAGATTTTGCACTTGTTGAATTACTTTCTTGATAAATCAAATTATAATTATAATCATAATAACATACAGTAGAAGAATACCTAATTTCATTATTTGAACTATTTCTTACAATACCTGATAAACCAAAAGCTCGAGTAGAAGTAGAAGAAAAATCTTTAAATGAAATATCACTAAAAGACAAACTTCCAACTTCTAAACTTTGAATACTATTAATATTAACATATGAAGTTTGTTCCATTAATGCATAAGTATTTAATGGCTGAGCAAATACTAGAGAAAATACAAATATAACAAATAATGAAATCCCCTTAATAGTTCTTTTCATTGTACCCTCCATAATTATAATTCAACTTTTACATTTTCTCTTTCATTAGAACTAACTTCAAACATTGCTTTTGATTTGTAACCAAATAATCCAGCAAAAACATTACTTGGAAACATTTCAACTTTGTTATTATACATTCTAACAACACCATTATAGTATTTTCTTGAATTAGCAATTTCATCTTCAACTTTTGTTAATTGATTACTTAAATCTTTAAAATTTTCGTTAGCTTTCAAATCAGGATAAGCTTCTGCTAAAGCCATAATTTCACTAATACCACTAGATAATTTTTCATTAGTCTTAATTTTTTCTTCATCAGACATTTTATCGTAAGCACTATTTCGTAATTCTACAACTTCTTTTAAAGTATCTTTTTCATGTTTAGCGTAACCTTTTACAGTTTCTACAATATTAGGAATTAAATCCCATCTTTTCTTAAGATAAACATCCATAGTAGAAAAAGCCTCTTTAACTTTATTGTTTAGTTTTACAAAACTATTATATAAAGCTAAAGCATAAACAACAATTAAAACGATAATTGCTATAATAATATAAGCCCACATAATTTCACCTCCTATTATAATTTGATTTTATCATATTTTTAGTCTTTTTAATATAATATAGAAAAAACATTTTTTATAATTCTCCTACTTAACATAATTTTTAGTGTATATAGAATATATAATTTTATATGTAAAATTTAATTAAAAAAAATAGCCAATACATAACTGCATTGACTAAATAAATAAAAATTACGTGTTGGGGCAATCCCATCTATTTGATAATTATACATAAAAAAAGCACTGATTGATAGTCAATACTTTTTTCAAGGCAATACAATGAATTATATCTAATAGCCTATCAAACTATCTTCCATAATCTCTTACTTAAGGTGCCTACCACGTGATCACATAACTAATAGTTGTAAGAATACCATTGACCGACACATTTTAAAGATTGGACCATGATATATTTCTTATAATAATATTTATTTCACTATTATTATTTTCCATACACCAACGAGAGCTGAATGTTAATAAATAACATCCAAGTAATTATTTATTATATTATTTGATCCCTGACTATATATCACTATATAATCTCCTAAATAACATCATAATCACTAATAGCTCCACTCAATCTCTAAAACTTTATTGTCATATCTATTAGCTATATTTATTAAACCATACAATTCTAATTTATGCAACACTTTTTTTAAAATTTTTTTAATTTTTTTTATAAAATTTATTAAAACCTAGTAATATCAACAAATTAAATAAAAATATTTTTTTAATATTTATCCCCCCTATTATAAAAATAAATAGTATGTTAAACTAAAATATGAGGAGATGATATTTTTGAAAGATAAAAGAATTCTCTTAAAACTAAGTGGTGAAGTTTTAAGTGGTTCACAACATCATGGTATTGACTTTAATAGAACTCTTGAAATTGCAAGAGAAATAAAAGAATGTGTAGAAGAAGGATACGAAATTGGAATTGTTGTAGGTGGAGGAAATTTCTGGCGTGGCAAATCAAATGAGTATATGGATCGTGCAACATCAGACTACATTGGTATGTTAGGCACAGTAATGAATGCTTTAGCCCTAGGAGATGCCTTCAAACAAATAAATGTTCCTGTAAGAGTACAAACAGGAGTCGAAATGCGTCAAATCGCTGAATTCTATATAAAAGATAGAGCAATTCGTCATTTAGAAAAAGGAAGAGTTGTAATATTTGGATGTGGAACAGGAAGTCCATTCTTCTCAACAGATACCGCAAGTGCACTAAGAGCCGCAGAAATAAATGCAGACATCTTAATAAAGGCAACAAAAGTAGACGGAGTATACAACAAAGATCCTAAAAAATATAAAGACGCAATTAAATATAATGAAATAAAATATATTGATGTTTTAAATAAAAAACTAAACGTCATGGACTCAACCGCAATAAGTCTATGTATGGAAGAAAACATTCCAATAATGGTATTCAATATTGAAGAAAAAGGTAATCTAAAAAAAGCAATTATAGATAAATCAATCGGTACAATTATAAATAAATAAGCAAACAAAAAACTCAAGTTCAAATTAATGAGCTTGAGTTTTAATTTATCTAATTTGTATAAGTAAATAAAACATCATGATTAGGCATTTTAAAAGTAGAACCTTTATAAACAGTAATAAACTTTAAACTATCCCATTTATCAACTGCATTACTAAATTGCATTACAACATTATCATCCTTATTATATTGATAACCAAATTGTTCCATTGTATCAACATCATATGAATAATCATCAAAGTTCTCAACTTTTGTTGGCATTCCACAAATTATTTCTTCTGGAATATAAGATACACCAGAAACCATCTGGATTGGTATCTCAGTACCATCCAATTCTGTACATTCAGTATTATCAAAACTATATAATTTTGGTAAAGTTGGATTAACCTTAACTGTTTCTCCAACAGAATGAAGGCCCTTTTCTTTATAAAGTATATTGTAATAATATACATACTTATTATCTTCACTTACACTATCAGAATAAACAACAGCATGACTCTCAGCATGTGATAAATCATAATTATCAACTTCACTTGCCTTAATAAAACCTTCAATGTTATATCCAACAGAATATCCCTTTTCAATTACTACGTTAGAATTTACTGTTATCTTTAAATAATCAATTGCCTTTACAAATAAAGGTACTGAAAGTAAACTAAATAAAACTAAAACATTCAATCCTCTATTTTTCTTGTTTTTAAATAAGAAAATTAAAGTAACACACATAACTACTAAAATAATTAATGCCCAAGAATTATTAAAAGTCTTAGGGTTATTTACGCCATCAGATAATTTCAATACTGCACTATTTTTTTCACTATATTTACCGTCTACATAATTACTTTCATCTAATTTTTTATTATATGTAACAGTAACATAGAACTCAGTATCAGAATTAGCTTTTAAAATATCCGCATTATCATACTTATAAGAAATATATTTACTATTTTCAAAATTAGAATCAACAGATATTTTATAATCTTTACTATCTTTATTCTCAACTACGATCTTATATTTAGCGTAATCATTAACTTCCTTAAACTTAAGATCAAAATCCATACTTAATCCATTAGCTTTTGCTTTACTAGCCTCTGTAGTATTAATTGATTTATCAACTAAATCAATAGATTTAATAGTTACACCACCACTTGCATAAACATTAGTAGTACTTAAAAACATAATAAGTACAAAAGAAATACATAATAATAATTTTTTTATTTTCATAAACTCATCATCTCACCTATAATTAAATTTTTAAAAATAAATTTCTAATGTTATCCATTTTTCATAACAACAAGTAATACCTTATGATTAGGCATAACAAAAGTAGAATTATCATCAGCAAATATTTCTCCATCATCTTGCCAATTATCACTTGCATTAGTAAAATTCATAGAAATATTGTCATCTTTTCCTATTGGATAACCAGCATAATTACTAATTTCTCGTGAATATAAATAGAAATCAAATCCCATCTTTTGAGGAGATGGACAAATAACATCCCCTATAGGTACTATAGGTGCTGTAGATCCCATAGCTAAACTCATTACATCTTCTTCACTACTAGAACCTTTCATTACAGAACTTCCATCAGAATATTTACAATTATCAAAATCAAAATTATATGCAACTGGTTTCTCATTACTTACACTTACCTTTTCCCCAGGAGCATACTTTTTCTTTCCTTTATAAATTATACCTTCACAATACAAATACCTATTTTCTTCACTTATACTGCCTGCATAAACTTTTGAATTATCATTACAATCAGCATGTGATAAATCATAATTATCAACTTCACTTGCTTTAATGAAACCAGCCATAACAGCATAATCAACAGAATAGCCTTTCTCAATTACTACGTTAGAATTTACTGTTATTTTTAAATAATCAATTGCCTTTACAAATAAAGGTACTGAAAGTAAACTAAATAAAACTAAAGCATTAAATCCTCTATTTTTCTTGTTTGTAAATAAGAAAACTAAAGTAACACACATAATTACTAAAACAATTAATGACCAAGAATTATTAAAAGTCTTAGGATTACTTACACCATCAGATAATTTCAATACTGCACTATTTTTTTCACTATATTTACCATCTACATAATTACTTTCATCTAATTTTTTATTATATGTAATAGTAACATAGAACTCAGTATCTGAATTAGCTTTTAAAATATCCGCATTATCATACTTATAAGAAATATATTTACTATTTTCAAAATTAGAATCAACAGATATTTTATAGTCTTTATTATCCTTATTCTCAACTACGATTTTATATTTAGCATAATCATTAACTTCCTTAAATTTAAGGTCAAAATCCATACTTAATCCATTGGCTTTTGCTTTACTAGCCTCTGTAGTATTAATTGATTTATCAACTAAATCAATAGATTTAATAGTTACACCATCACTTGCGTAAACATTAGTAATACTAAAGAACACAACAAAAATCATAGAAAAGAATAATAAAATCTTCCTACATTTTAAAAATTCCATATAACCAACACCTACCTTAAACATATAGTAACACCTAAACAAAAAAAAATCTACCCCGTAGATTTTTTACTTTACACTTTTATTAATTTTTTCTTTTTCATTAGTTTTTTCAAGTATTGATGAAAATAATATAAATAAATCTGTATAATTAAGTAATGCATCAGCTTTAATAATCGCATTTACGTATTTTTTTCTATCCTCAATCAACGAATAATTAAGACAGCATCTATCTAAACCATTAATATCGCAAACATAATTCATATATCTTCTTATAAATTCTCTTTCACATCTACCATTACCTTCACGAAAAGGATGTGTTGCGTCTAAATCAGAATAAATTTCCACAACAACTTTTAAAAGTTCATCATAAGATTTAACATGCAATGCTCTTGATTTAGCTTTTTTTAATATGCTCTCAAGGGAACCATAAATATTCTGTGGTAAACAAAAAGCAAAACTTTTCGCAATAACTTCATCTCTTATCTTACCTGCAAAAGGATAAATATCTCCAAATAACTCTTCATGTATGCTTAAGTAATAAGGAACATCAAATTTAATCTTATCTTCCCTTAAATACATTTTAGATAACTTATAACTAGTAATCATTCTCTCAGCTTTATTAAGTTCATCCTCATCCTTAATACCAAGCTTATTAATTAATACACCATCTTTAATATATTTAGACTTATATTCAAGTAATTCCTTATCTATTCTTCCCATAGGATTTCACCTCGTTTTTCTTGAATTCACTGTTTTTCTCTTCTTTTCTTTTAATTTCCTCAACAAGTGAATATAAAAAACTCTGATCAGTTTTACACTTCATTATATCATCAAATATTTTACGTGTTTCAGCAATACTAAGTCCATTATTTTCTAAAGAATTACTAGCATTCGCATAATTAATAGCCTCATTTATCTTTTCTTCCATTACATATCTCCTCCACTTAGCTTATAATAATATCACAAATATATAAGAAATACAATCTACCTATCTCTTATATTAAACTTTATATATTTAGAAAACACCTCATCCATAATAAATTCTAAAGTATCATTAGTTAAATCCTTAATAATAATATAATTTTCACAATTAGGATAAACTATATAAATATTATGACCATTAACAAGTTCACAATTATTAGTTTTAATATACTTAAATATATAACTAAATATATCACTCTTTAAAAGTAATTCTAAATTATCACTAACTTCCATAGTACAAGCAAATGGAATAAATAAAATAATATTTTCCATATCATTAGCTTTACTAATCCTATTAACCATTTCACGATAAAACACCGAATTAATTAACCTATCACTATCATGACTATCTATTGCTTTATATATCTCATTTATTTCACTTTCTAGTTCTTCTATAAATGTATATAAATTATCTTTATTAATTGCGAGTGCTTGACATTGCTTTTCAAAAAACAATATCTTCGCATCATAAAACTTATAATCATCAGATACAAAATCACTTTCATTATGTGACTGATTCAAAATATATTTATAATTACCATTAAATATAATTTCTGATTCATTCATTAATTTTAAAATTATTGGTTCATATACTTTTTTCTTAAGTAAATCTTTATAATCATCATAAATAATACAATCGAATTCTATACTATTATTCATAAGTTATACTCCATTATTATTTTATTTAATAATTCATCTACTCCCTTATTAATATCATTATAAGTAGTTTCAAAATCATCAGTATACCAAGGATCATCTATATCATAAGGAAGCAAAGTAATAACTTTTCCTTCCTTATCATTAAATACCATATTTATTCTTTTTACATAAATATCTTCCATACAAACAAAATAATCATATTTAAAATAATCATCTTTCTGTAATTGCCTAGCTCTCCTATGTTCAAAAGCAATTCCCTTTTCTTTTAATTTTTTTTGGGCTGGTGAATACATATCATGTCCCACTTCTTCATCTGATATTCCAAGAGATGAAACATATATCTTATCAGTAAGGCCTAAATCTTTAATCTTACTCTTACAAATAAATTCTGCCATAGGACTACGACAAATATTTCCTAAACAAACAAAACAAATATTAATCATCTATTACCTCTCTATATTTTTCATCAATTATTGAATATAAATAACATTTAGTAACTTTTCCAGTCTTCTTTGAAATAAAATGCCTATATCCATTTAATTGTTTATCATATAACTCATCATCAATATTTTTTAACTTATAATCAATAATAGTCATACAATCTCCCTCAATCAATAAATCAATTATTCCATGACTTACAGTATCATTTTCCGAATATAAGAATTCATATTCCTTATACATTTTAAGATTAAGTTTATCCTTCATCAAATCACTATTAATAAAAGCAAGTATTTTATCTTTTATCTTAGAATCAATCAAATCAAGACCAACTGGATTATTAAAATCTAACTCTTCCAATATTTCATGTACACGAGTACCAAACTCCATAAGCTCCATCTCGTCATGAGAAATCAAATGAATTGTATCTTTAGAATAATGAACATCATTTAATTCATGACTTTCAATTTCCATCTCATTAACAACCAAACTATCACTATCTAAAACCAAATTATCACTACTACTTTTACTATTTATTAAATAATCTTTACTACCAATAATATCAGTCTTAGTAATATATGGAACTAAATTAGAGTAAATTGACTTCATAATAGATAAAAATGAATTATACTTTTCACGAATATAACCAGGAACTATATCAAATATTTCAGTTCCTTCTTCCTGTTCTGGCATAACAATAATCATCTTTTCCTTAGCTCTTGTAACTGCAACATATAAAAGTCTAATCTTCTCACTAATCTCCTCTATCTTAGTATTATACTTAAGTAAAGTCTTTAAAATAGTATCTTTATAATATTCATCTACTTTTGGGAGAATAAGTCCATATCTATCATCAAAAATAATTTTCTCCTTTAACTCCATCATATTAAATTTAGAAGAAAAACCTGCAAAATAACAAATCGGAAATTCTAATCCCTTAGACTTATGAATAGTCATAATCTTACAACTATTACCACTATCACTATTAACATTAAATTTAAGTTCGTATCCACTATCAAATATTTCATTTAAATAATCAACAAAGTCATAAATAGTCTTCCCAGTTCCAGAATAATCATTTATAAGATTATAAAAATACTCACATCTAACTCTAAAAGATTTAACATTATTAATAGTAAGAAGTTTCTCTTCATAATTAAATTTATCAAGTACCATTCTAATAAACTCAGTAGCACTTACATATTCTAAATCTTTAGATAACTCTAAACAAATATTATATAATTCACTATTCTTATAAGTATTATTAGTTAAGTAATCATATATTTCACTATCACTCATCTTAAATAGAAAACTACGTCCAATAGACATAAAAGTATATTTAAACTCTTTATCAAATCTACCTTCATGTACACAAATAATTAATCTTAATAAATTCTTTAAAACAATCGCATCATCATCTTTTTTTAATGATTCTTCTTTTAAAATTGATAAAGGAATATGCAAATACTCAAATATCTTCTTATAAAGTACAAAATTACTACTCTTATCTAATAAGATAACAAAGTCACTATATTCTATATCTCTAAGTACTCTTTTTTTCTTATCAAAAACTTGAAACTTATTATTAATCTTTTCTTTTATATCATTACCAATAATAAATGCTTCTTCTTCATCTTTACTTATTTTACCTAGATCATTTCCATAAGTAATAACAGAAAAATCATAATTCTGATTAGTACTACCTCTTTCAATATAATCATTATTTCCAAATACCATTCTATGACTTGCTTTATAGTCAGCTCCGCCTAAATTATCATCCATAAATAAGTCGAATAACAAATTAATATTATTTAATACCTCAGCTCGAGATCTAAAATTCTTAAGTAAATCTATTTTAATACCTTTATCAGTATCACGATAAAGATCATATTTATTCTTAAAAATATAAGGATTAGCATTTCTAAATCTATAAATTGATTGTTTAATATCTCCTACCATATAAACATTATTATTAGAAATAAGAGAAATAAATTTTTCTTGAGTATCACTAGTATCTTGATACTCATCAACTAAAATCTCATTAAAACTATTAGTAAGTTCTTCTCTTATATCAGGATTATCTTCAACTACTCTAATAGCCATACGCGCAATATCTGTAAAGTTATATATTTCATTAGTAACCTTATATTCTTCTAATAAAGAATCAAGTTCTCTAAGTATATCAACAATAACTTCTATAGAATTATATGTCGATTCAATTTCTTCTCTCATCTCAGTTGTATCCTTATAGGTACATAATTCTTTTATTTCCTTAGCAATCGCAAAAATTGCACTTTTAACTTTCTTTCCTTCCTCATCAGACCCTCTAGGTACAACAACACTCTTATAATCACACCCAGAAACAAAATCTTCATAATCTTGGGCATTAATAATTTTATCTAAAGAATCACTCACTTTACATACAAAATCACCATCAAAATAATCCTCTAACTCAATCATTAACTTATTTATATCACTTTGTTTCTTTTTTAAAATACCAACATACTCATTTATATAATTATCTATTTTATCTAAACTATTAATAGAAAAATAATTCTCTAAATACTTTTCTTTATCATATTTAAGTTCTATTTTTTTATAAGCATTAAGTATATAATCCTTTAATTCTTTATCATCTTTTAAACAAAAATCATTAATCATCTTCTTAAATTTAAGATTATTACTCTCATAATATTTATCAAAAATACTATCTATTAATTCATGTTTTTTTATATCGATTATAACTTCATCAGAAATTTTTATCTTATTAGTAACATTAAGTCTTGTATGATATTTCTTTACCATAGAAAGTGAAAAAGAATCAAACGTAGTAATATAAGCTCCATCTATCAAATTAGCTTCTTCCTCAAGTCCTGGAGTTTGATTAATAGTATCTCTAATTCTATCTTTCATCTCAGCTGCTGCTGCATTAGTAAATGTTAAAACTAACAATTGATTAACATGAACTCCAGCCTTTAATTTTCTTTGTACTCTAGCCGTAAGAACAGCAGTCTTCCCAGATCCAGCCCCAGCAGATACAATAATATTTGCACCTTCTGTATCAATTGCCTCTTGTTGTTCCTTAGTCCATCCCACTACTCTTCACCTCCTAAAAAATCAAGATTATCAACTTTTTCTAAATATACTAAATCTTTCTCTTTCATAAAACACAAATCTTTATATTTACAAAATTTACAAGAAACATTATCTCTATCATATACCTTAGGATTAATATCAAACTCTGCATTTAAAATTTTATCACTACTAGAAGAAATAATATTTTTAGTATAATCAACAATATCTTTTAATTCAGAATCAGAAATTAATTTACTAAATCTACTAAATCCTTTTTCTACATCATATTTCATACTTTTTATAAGTTCACTTGCTTCATATGTAGTATCAAACACTTCAAGTACTTCAGTATTATCAATTGAATATCCTTTTAATTTATATTTTTCTTTTACTTCACTTTCTATTTTTTCACTCCAAGTAGGATAATTAAATAAAATATTTTGGTAATAAATTCCAGTAAAAATTGGATTACTAAAAATATTAGAACTATAAATTAAGTATAAATAAACCGGAAGTTGTAAATGAAGTCCATATTTCATTGGTTCAATATGAGTATCAATTGTACCCGTCTTATAATCAACTATACTAAAATAATTATTATTGTTTTTATATAAATACATAATCTTATCAATATATCCAACAAACTCTGTATCTATATCCTTATCAAGTTTAATTCTACACTCTTTCTCATATAATTCATTATTATACCCAGTAAGTAAATTTTGTTCCTTTATTTTATCAAGTAATAAGTTTAAATCTTTCCTAATCTTAACAAGCAATACTTTCTCTTTAATACTTAAATCCCTAGTACTTAAAAATTTATCAAATTCAGAATCAAAAGAGAAATTATCCATCTTATATAAAGATAATATTTTATGATACATTGATCCAATAAAAGCAGAAAAAGTATCTTCATAAATATCTAATTTTAAAACATATGAAATATAATATTTAAATGCACACTCATTATAACTATTAATAGAAGTATAAGATAATTTTAAAGGTTTCTTTATATTATTAATATAATTATTTTTATTTATTCCAGTAAACTTATTATTATAACTATTATAAGAAATATCATAGTGAGTATTTAAAAGTTCTAAATACTTATCTTTTTCTCCATATAAATAATATTTATCTAAATACTCTGCTAATCTTAATTTATTATAAATATTAGAATATTCATATGTATCTTCATCATAATTAATAACATTAAGACCTAAATCATTAATTAAACTACTCTTATAAAAAGACTGAAAAGGAGTACTTAATTTATATGATAAATATAGATTCTTAATCCTACTAAGTAAATAAGTAACTACATCTTTACTTCTCTTATTTAAATAACTAACAGAGTACATGTCAACTTCACTCTTACAACTATCATCAATATACTCTATATCTTTATACATCTTAGGTAAACTATCTTGATTAAACCCTAATACAAATACATAATCATCATCACTAAAACTACAAGAATATAAATCTTTTATATTAATTGCATTACTTAATTTTCTACTACTAAAATATGTACTTTTCAAATTATCAATCAATAAAGTCCTATATAAAGGATCATTATTATCAATAAATGATAATTTAGATACAATATTAATTAACTTTCTATTAATATTATTTTTATTACTATCTTCCAAATCTATTTCATAATTATTTAAAAACTCATTTACAGTAACTGTATTATAAATAGAATCATTAAAATTAATATTAATCGGAATCTTATAATATGAAAATACTTTATCTAAAATATAATAATAATCACTAGTAATATTAGATAAATATATATGATCTAAAGAAACTCCTTTTTTAATTAATTCTATTATCTTTAACGCAACAAAATTAACCTCATCTTCTATTCCCTTAAACTCATAAACATCATGTGAAAAAGAACTACTAGGTATATCCACTTTATAATTAAATGCTTTTTCTTCATATAAATCTAAATCAAAATAATTTATTATTTCTATATTTTTATTTTTTATATAGTTTTTAAAGAAAACATTAAATTTAATTAATTTATTCTCAATCAACTCTATCTTTAAATCTTTAAGAAATTTTAATTTTTCATTATTATATGTTTTATCAATATCAATAACATACATATTTTTAAGATATACTTTACAAACATCTAAATTATATTTATATTTTTTCATTAAATAATAAATTGCTTCATAATCATAATCAAAAAAGTAATTTTTTATAAACTCATTTTTTGTCATAAATTTAATATTATGTAATTTACTATCATTATTAAAAGAATTAAGTATATTATTCTTTTCATCATTAGGACAAATTATTATTTTAAGATTATCATTCATAATATCACCATCTATATTATACCAATAAAAAAACAAAAAAACTAATGCAAATGTGCATTAGTTAAAATAATTGATTGTTCTCTTAACTAGCCGTTTTTAATGTCGCAACACTGTAACTATTAACATCAGGTAATTTATAAGATACAACTAAATCACCATTTGTAATATAATATACCTTATATTGCGTAAACGTTTCATCATAATGAGGATAATTCATCAAATAATTATCTAAAGATTCATTAATAGCTTTTAATATATTACTCTTACTTATTTTAATATTTTTTATAAATGATTCTTGTGAAATTATTTTTTTCTTATTTTTATCATAAATACTAATTTCTGCCTGATCAGTACTTGCCTCATCAGTACAAAAATCAGTTTTTGTTCTTTGAACACTTAAAGAAATATATTTATCATTTTCAAAAAACTCAAATGAACTAGTATGAACATATCTCTTTTTATATGTATCTTTTACTTTAGAACAAGTAGGAGAAGAAGTTGAAGAATTATTATCTTCTTTATAAATTTTCTCTGTCTTTTTATTAATCTTCTCAACTTCATTCTGTAATGAATCGATTTTATAATCTAAAGTAAGTATTGGATAAGACAACTTATTTCCTGCATGAATACAATTATCTTTTTTACACAAATCCAAATTAATTTTTTTATCATCTAAATGATATGCCAACTTACTTTCATTATAAGCCTCACTATGTAAATATTTCTTAGCTAAAAACACAGATAATATTACAAGTAATATAATTAAAATAGAAATCACAACAATAATTACTTTTCTCTTTTTTTTCATAAAAAATCCTTTCTAAATCCTATCCTGGACATTTTGAATAAGAACAGACACTATTTGGTGAAGTATAGTTTATACATTTTGACCAAATATATACATAACCATGATTTAAAAATGCATTATTTTTATATTTTGGAGCATACACATAAGCATGTACTCCATCATATCTAATTATATACATATAATCTTCACTAGTAATATGAGCTACAATTCCATCACAATAAATACCAGGCCTATTTGCAGTCTCTTTACTTCTATAAACACAGGTATTTCCTTTACGACAAGCAGTTACCCAAGGACATCCAAATGGATTAGATTCACTACAACAATCATCTTGGTAACCACCACCAATATCTTCTGATATAGTATAATTACCTAATCTATCGTAAGCTTTTGCGTATACATGAGTCCTAACATTACATGACATACTTCCAGATTGATTTGAACTCCATATGGCATCCCCAGGCCCTGGCTGATTTCCAGTTGTGAATGCATAAGTAATTGTAGTTCCACCTGCACAAGCAACACCTTCATTATCACAATCTTTAGCAGTTGCACTTACATTTCTATTACTCAAAGATCTAGAAGTGAATGCTGGAGCTTGTTTATCAATTTTTACTGACTGGTTAGCAGGACAAACAACAGAGTTACCAGCAACATCATACATTGGGTATGTTTCACCATTATCTCCCGCACCCAATCCACTTTTATCACAAACCTCACCATCACCACATATATAAGTATAAGTATGACTTTGTTCTTTACAATTACTTCCTCCATCATCAGTACATTTAGCTGTAATATTAACATTACTATTAGTCCAATCACTATGATCCGCAGATACTTCACATGTAGGAGGAATTTTATCAATTTGAACTTTATAAGTTGGACAAGTTACAGAGTTACCAGCATTATCATAGAATACTCCACCCTCATTCAATCCAGCTGCGCCTGCATAATCATTCAATCTTTCGTTATCATATACCTTAAAAATAGGAATAGAACTTTGAGAAGTACATCCACTTGTTCCTTTACCATCTTCACATGTTTGTGTAATTCTAACATTTTTATTAGTCCAGCTATCTTTACCAGTTGTAGCTGGAGTATATTCAAGCTCAGTGCCTTCGTAAACTATACTAGGTTTACAAGTTGGAGGAGTTCTATCAATTCTTACATATTTCCAATTAGAAAAACTACAGTTTCCAGCATTATCACAATCCTCAAATCTTAACTTATAAACACCATCATCACTTATTGTGAAGAATCCTCCATCACTAATCATTTCATGATTTTTAATTTCTTTTTCCCCATTAGTGACATCATATAAATAATAGTAATATTGTTTATGTCCAGATAAATTTGGTAAAACTATATTTTGGATAGGATCTTCTATTTCATCCATACCAGTACCAGTAGAATTAATTCTAACCCTACTATTTGTCCATAAACTATCATCTGGACTTTCATATGAATAAACAGCATATTCACTATCATTTTTATCTATTAATTTTCCATCAAATGTAGCAGCTTGTGGAGCAGTTCTATCTATATTAGCATAAATTTCATATTTAATAGCATTTCCAGCTTTATCATATACTGTTAAAACTCCATATCTTTTACCTTCTACAGATAACTTAACAATAATAGAATATTTTGTTGATCCATGAAGATCAGTTTTTCCATGCTTTTCTTCTTGCGGAATCAAAGTACTAGAAACACCATCAGGATTTTTAGAAGATACTTCATTCTCATTTACTGATGTTTGATATCCCATATTAGTTTCCCAAGTATAATGGTCTAAATGTAAATTATCTTCAAGGTCTATTTTAAAATATATACCTTCACTAAAATCTTTTTTATTCATCCAATTAGAAGTAGTTCCATCATAATCAGAAACATGGATAACATTAGATGCTATAGGATTAGTTGAAGCCTCAATTTTTAAAGGTTTTCTAGATGATAACACATTATTATTATCAGTAGCAGTCTTAGTAGCTATTAATGAAGCACTAGGAGTTTCTAAGTCAACATTTACATCTACAAGACATTTAGTTTTATTACCAGTTTCTGAATTACCTTCAAACTTTTTATCTCTATTATCATAAATATCAATATATGCTTTTTCTACACCAGAAGGCTTAGATTTATCAGGCCAAGATCTAGAGAAACTTTTTCTCTTACATCCACTACCATCACCATCATTGCAAGTAACAGATACAAGTCTTGATTTATTACTACTTATATTAGAAATCCAATCATTTTCACCAGTTGCATTTCCACTTACTTCCCCACATGTAGGAGGAACAGTATCTTCAAACTCAGTACCAGTAGATGCTCCACCATTACTTACCATCTCACTTGTATATGTTTCACAAGCAACATTTGTAATCATATAATCTACCTTTACCTTAGTAGTACTAGAAATATCAACATAATCAGCTAAATTTTCAGAAATCTCTAAAGACTTAGCTTTATTTGCACTTAAAGTACCAGTATTATAAATTTCAGTATAACTAGTATCTCCCTCATACATAACAGATAAAGACCAACTATAACCATCAATCTCAGTAGTAGGAGCATAATGACCCTTAGTCTTATTTTGATCACCATATAAATTTAAAACAAAACTAGCTCTATTAACATCAGTAGTTTTAGAAAACTTAATTTCTCCAATAGGAACCATTTTTTCCTTACTACTAGTAGTTTCTTTTGCATCACCACAGTAAATATAAGGAGTATAAATAAATTCACCATTAGAAGATTTAAAAATCTTAACATAAGAATTTTTCATACATGATTTACTATCAGAATTAGTAATATCATCAGTTAAAAACTTCTTATTTTTTAAATCTGCTACACTAACAGTAGTACATTCACCAATTGATCTTGGTGCATTATCCTTATTAGCTTGTAAATAACTTTCAGCAGCCATTTGAATTACTTTAGCATTTGCCTCTTCTTCAGAATTCTTAGCCTTCTTTATCAAAACAGAAACACCTGCAATTGCCATAGAAGACAAAATACCTAAAATAACAATAGTAGCAAGCAATTCAACTAAAGTAAAACCTTTATTCCCTTTTTTCTTGTTAAACAAATTCATTATCATCTAACCACCTTACTATATCTAAAACAATTATAATAAAAAGAACGAAATAAAGCAACCAATAAAATTAAAAAGTTATAAAAGAAAAAAATATATAGAAAAAAAGAAGCTTATTCAGCTTCTTTAGTTACTTCTACTTTTCCTTTATAACTTCCACATTTAGGACAAATTCTATGTGGTTTAATCATTTCTCCGCAATTACTACATTTAGTCATTCCAGGAATTTCCATAGCGTTATGACTTCTTCTCATTCTCTTTCTAGTTTTTGAAACCTTGCGGAAAGGAACAGCAAACATTTGAATATCTAACTTCATCATTGTATCACTCCTCTTCAAAATCTTTTAATAAATCACTAAATGGATTATTACTTTTATTTAGTTCATCTTCACTAACTAATTTCCATCCATCCCCATGAAATTTACTGAGATCTCTAACCTTAGTAAATCTTAAGGGGACCTCCAGTACAATATTCTCCCATAAAAACTGAAAAATATCAAGAGTATTTTCATTTTTTTTGCAGTTTTCTTCAATAAAATCATCATAATTTATATTATATTCATAAAAACACTCTTCTAAAGAAATTGTATCAGGTATAATCATTTTACCACAAATATTACAATTTACATAGTCATCTAAATTACCTTCTTCATTTTCTTTTAGAAAAATACTACCAGAAACAGTAACCTCATCTAAACGAATTATACTACTATTTTCATAATAATCATTACTAATATTATACTTTCCACTAATATCAATATCAGAAACTGTATTACTATGTAACAAACTTAAATCAATATTCATATAACCACCTATTTATTAATAGCAACACTGCCATTTTCTTCAGACACTTGTATTGTACCATGATAATGCATATCACTTCCCATAGGTAAAGTACTATTTTTACTTACCCATAATCTAATAGTTATTTCTCTATTTTCCAAAGCATCAACACTATCACTAAGAATAATACCATCTACAAGTTCACTCAAAGTATATATCTTATTATCCTTATTACCATTCTTTATTGATACTCTAAGGTTATCTTTAGAAATTAATCTATCACTACAATTATCATTAATAACACTTTCTAAATCATCACTTATCTTAACTGTAAAAAACACTTTCTCAGTTAAATTATTCTTAATACTTAAACTATAAGAATTAGAAGATAAACCAACAGAATCAGTAACAGGTGTAACCTTAGTAATACTCATCTTATCGCCACTTTTCTCATGATAAGTAACAACAAAACTCTCAGAACTAAAATTAACATCTCTAGAATCTCTAAATTTATCATAAATCTTATAAGTTGCAACTACAGCAATTAATAGAATTAAAATAACATATATTATATTTTTTATCATTTCCCTTTTAGGATTATACTTATACATAAAACACCTCATTACAATGATATACTTTATTAACATCTTTGTAAATATTAATAAAACTTTTTAATTGTAACTTAACACATTACTTACATAATTTTTCTAAAACTTTGTAAACACTCTTCAAATCCTTACAACTAACAATAAATCTACCTGTATGACAAAAAGTTAATCCTTTTATAGAAGAAACTTTCTCAAGTTCTTCTCCTTCTAAACCAGCCCATTCTTCAGGAAAATCCATTCTAGCAGTTTTATCAGTTAAACTCTTAGGAATTGTCTTAATAGCATAACCACCTCTATTAGATGGAAAAGCAACAAATAAAATATTATTCTTATCTTCTCTATTTAAAATAGTTTCCTCATATGGTAAAAATTTATCAAGAATTAAAAATTTACTATCAGAATCAACTTCATCCAATAAATCATTAATATTTTTATCAGCAATTACTTTACCATTAGCATATAAAATTTCTTCATAAAATATTTTAGAAGCAACATCTACAGCTTTAATAAACTGACAAGATTCATCCTCATCCGAATCAAAACTAGGATTAAATAACTTAATAATAGAACTAATAGTCTTTACTTTATAAATTGCATCAATTTTAGGAAAAACACCATTATCATCAGCATCTATTCCTTCAACAAAATCCTTATCTATATATTCCCATAAAGAATCTATATTAGAAAAGCCCTCTTTCTTTAAAAAATCTTTTCCAAACTCCTTCCAAAGAAGCCCAAAAGAACAATAAGTAATATCATTATCCCTTTTCAAAGCATCTACTTGATGATGATCAAACTTACCACGACCAATATCATAAACTATAACCTTAGTAGATAACTTATCAAATTCAACACTATTAGTACGCAACACTTTGTTTTTTCCAAAATATTGTTCTAAAAAGGCTGTTGCAAAAACTTCATCGGCGTGCATTGTTCCACTATGAGTAATAAAATCTGCTTCTTCTTGTGTCTTAACTATTTTAATCATCTTCGACCTTCCTATCTATCATCATCATTTCTTAAAATTAAAATTAATCTTAATATTTCAAGTATAGCAGTAGCAACGGCCGCAACATAAGTTAATGCAGCTGCAACTAACATTCCACGACACTTTGATTGTTCATTAGAATCTACTAAATCAAGTTCTTTTAATTGAATTAAAGCTCTGTGTGATGCATTAAATTCAACTGGTAAAGTTATAACTTGGAATAATAAAATAATAACATCTAAAATTATTCCAATTACAACTAACTTCATCATTGAAAAAATAAATCCAAACATAATAATGAAATATCCAGCATTAGTTGCAAAATTTGTAATTGGAACTAAACTACTTCTTACCCTCAAAAATAAATAATTATCCTTATCTTGAATAGCATGTCCACACTCATGTGCCGCAACAGATGCCGATGCTATACTAGAGCCATTGTAAATTTCTGTAGATAACCTAACAACTTTACTAGTTGGATCATAATGATCAGTAAGTTCACCACTAGTTTCAACAACCTTTACATGTGAAAGGCCATTCTTATCAAGTATCTTTCTAGCAACATCTCGTCCAGTATACCCCTTCATTGTTTTAATTCTTTTTGTACTTTTATATTTTACACTAATAAATATTTGTGATCCAATTGTAATCACAAGAGATAAAATTAATATAAAATACATTCCATAATAATCGTTATATATTTTAATCACCTCTAATCTTTCTTAGTAAACTATTATATCATAAAAATTATACTTTTAAAATTTAATAAATAAACAAAATCCTACACTCTGTATTTTTTTATAATACTTTCAAAAACCTTAACACCATCAATCGCTGCTGTAGTAATACCTCCAGCATATCCAGCCCCTTCGCCTGCTGGATAAAGTCCACCTATAGCTTCTAAATTATCATCTCTTTCAATAACAACTGGTGAACTAGTTCTACTTTCAACACCCAAAAGAATAGCATCATCCCTATTAAAACCTTTAATCTTCTTACCAAAATAATTAATACCTTCTTTTAAAGATTCACAAACATATAATGGTAAAACTAAATTTAAATCAGCAAATCTGTAACTTCCTTTAGTATTTGGTGTATATTCTCCAAATGAATTAGAAATCTTTCTATCGCAAAAATCCTTAAACAATTGAACTGGAATAAATCCATCTCCTGCTTGATAAGCTAATCTTTCTAATCTTCTTTGAAATTCAATTCCTGAAAAAACATCATCTCCAAAATCCTTAGGACCAACAGTTACAACAATCGCACTATTTGAATTTTTCCCATCTCTTTTATAATTACTCATTCCATTAACTACAAGCATTCCTTCTTCACTAGATGCATTAACAACATAACCACCAGGACACATACAAAAAGAATACACACCACGTCCATCATCAGTATTATATGTAAGTTTATAACTAGCACTACCTAAAATATTAGCATTATCACCATATTGATTAAAATCTATCATCTCTCTTGGATGTTCAATCCTAACACCAACAGCAAAATTCTTAGCCTTCATCTTAATACCTTTATCATTCAACATATAAAAAGTATCACGAGAAGAATGCCCAATTGCTAAAACAACAACCTCTGCATTTATTGTATAACTATCATTAACAACAACCCCACAAATTCTATCATTCGAGGTAACTAAATCTGTAACACATGAGTTATATCTAAACTCTCCACCCATATTAATAATTTTCTTACGCATATTTACAATAACATTTCTCAAAACATCAGTACCAATATGAGGATGAGCATCATATAATATCTCCTTTGGTGCTCCACATTCTACAAATATCTCAAATATATGTCTTCCTCTATTTAATTTATCTTTTACTAAAGTATTTAACTTTCCATCAGAAAAAGTACCAGCTCCGCCTTCACCAAATTGTACATTTGAGTTACTATTAAATATTCCTTTATCAAAAAAGTCATTTACAGTACAAACTCTTTTCTCAACCATCTCTCCACGTTCTAAAATAATTGGCTTATATCCCGCCTCAGCCAAACAATAAGCACAAAATAAACCACATGGTCCACTTCCAACAATAACAGGTCCATCATTTAACTTTAAACTACCAGTAACTTCATATTTATAACTTAAATCTTCAAGTAATAAAATATCATTTGATTTTCTCTTAAGTAATCTATCTTCTATCACTTTATTTAAGCTAACACCGACCTCATATACAAACAAAATATTATTCTTATCTCTCGCATCAATACTTCTTTTTAAAATAAAATAATCTAAAATATCAGAAGCCTTAATTCCCAACTTATGACATATTCCATCAACAATATTATTAAATTTAATTGGTACTTTTATCTGTCTAACTCTTATCAATTATATCATCTCCTACCAGTAAGCCACTAATAACACACATCATTAAATTATAACCTCCACAATTACCATTAATATCAAGTAACTCACCAGTTATATATAAATTTGGAATAACTTTAGACTCACAACTTTTCATATTGATACATTCTAAGTCAACTCCACCATTACAAATCTGTCCAAAAGAAAAGCCCTTTGTCCCAATAATATTATAACTAAACTCAGTAAGTGACTTTATAAATTTCCTTTTCTTATCAAAACTCAACTCATAATAAAAATCATCTTTTTTTATATCATTATATTTTAAAATCATATTAATAACCTTTTTATTCATAAAACCACTAAGTAATTCAAAAATATTCTTAGTTCTATGTGCACAACTAAAATTATAAAACCATTCCATATAATCTTCTTTAATAAATGGTATAAAGTTTACCTTTATTACCTCATTCTTTCCTTCAATTAAACCTCTACTAGCATAATGACTCAAATTAAATGTACAAATACCACTAACACCATAATCAGTTAATTGTACTTCTCCCTCCTCACTAGCAATAAACTCACCATCTTCATATAAACTAAGTACCGCATCACTTCTAACTCCACTTACCATACTACAATACTTATTATCACTAACAAGTTGAACAAGTGCAGGACATGGCTCAATAATATTATGACCAAGACTTCTTAAAAACTCATATCCCATTCCATCACTACCAGTCTTAGGATAAGCACAAGAACCAGTAGAAAGAATTAACTTATCACAAACGATAGAATCATTAATAATAAACTTATCCTGATCACGCTTTATATCATTAACTAAATAATTATATTTAACATCAACTTCTAAAGAATCAAGTTCACTAATCAAACAATCATACACACTACTAGCCTGATTTGAATAAGGATAATAATATCCATTCTTTATCTTAGGGACAATACCAATATCATCATAAAATCTTAATACTCTATCTAAATTATAATCATTAATAAAATTACTAACTAAACTCATATTTTTACTATGATAATTTCTAATACTTCTATCTTCATTAAAATAATTACAACGACCATTACCAGTTAATAATAATTTTTTAAGTAACTTATCATTTCTTTCTAAAATTAAAACCTTAAAATTACTATTATGAGCAATACTAATAGCCGATATAACACCACTTACTCCACCACCAACAATAACAATATTCAAAACACACCGACCTCTTTTCTAATAATCATATAATACCATATTTCACCTAATAACAAAAGTTTAAAAATTAACATCAAAACAATATATCTTAGATAAATATTTAAATAAAACAAAAAAATCAAATAAATATAATATCATCAAAAAAAGACAACTTATTAACTAAGTCATCTTTAAAAATTAAATGGATAAATTATAGTTTTCTCATTTATTAAATCTTTTTGCTCTATATCAATTATTCTTTCAATAGTAGGACTAGTATTAACAGTAACTATTTTTGATTTTACTTCTTTTATAAATTTAGAAGCATTTTCTGATGATGTTGTAAATATAGCTGAACTATACCTACTACCATTATAATTAATTTGAGCAATTATAGTTTTAATATTTTCACTTAAAATATCTTTATAAACTTGTAAAGCATTTGATATTATTATCTTGCATGACCAATGCCTCTTTCTATATCTATCTCATCAATTAATCCAATAGCTTTTTACACATTACTTTTTGTTTTTTATTAAGATTTAAATTATCAATTTCTTTATCTCCTGCAATTTGTTCTAAAGATAATTCATCTAAACGTAACTTACTAAATTCAGAATCTTTACTGCTTCCAGTAGGTATCTCTCTAGTAATATGAGATACTATGTCACTCATATATTCACCATATTTAGCACATAATTCCAAAAACTTTTCATTACCAAAAACTTGAAGTAATTCCAAATAATTATGTTTACTGAAATAAATTTTACGACTAAACGGAATTTTTAAATTTTTATTTTTAAGAATCGATACTAGCTCTGGATATTTCTTTATATCAGAAAAAGTAAGAGAACCTTCATCAAATGCAGTTGTTAATCTTCGTCTTTCTGGCTTAGGTATATTTCTTAAACTATCAAAATCAGCAAAAATTTCTGGATGAGTTTCTCTTATTTTACTTTCAATCCAAAAATAAGCCGAAGAATTAATAGATACATCTATTTTTCTCTTTTTTGTCATTGAACCTAAGAACATTAAAAATTGATTTAGAAATTCATCATAAGATAAAGAACCATTATGAAAATCAAATAAAGCAAAGCAGATATTTGCATTCATATAAGAACTTAATTTCTTAAATATTTCTAATTCTTCAAACCATTCATTATGAGAAAAAATTCCAGTTTCCTGCTCAAGTTTTCTAATATTATCTATATTTAGTTGTTCTAATGCATATCTTTGGTTTTCATCAAGAACAACTACTGAGTCATTATATTGCATTAAATCATTCAAAGATTCTATTTTATCAACAAATTTAAAATTCATAGATGATAACCATTCTGGAACATTGTAAGTTATTTGTCCATCAGATTCAATTCTAAACTGTTCAGGCATACCAGGCATACAATAAAAGAAATATTCTTTAACTGCATTATCAAATGAACTATCTAAATCTTTACCAGTTTGTAAAAACGCACTAAAAGCAAAAAAATCTCTTTCTTCTGATATATGTGCAAATACACCTGGGTGTTTTCGAACAAGTTCTTGAAATTTACCAAAACCATAATTATCATTTATAAAACTTGATATATCTGATAAAAATTTATCTTCTAAAAAACCATTAACTGAAATTTTCCTAAATACATATGAATAATCAATCAAATCTTGTAGTTTTAACTTTTTATTAAAGTATCTTTCTATTACTTCATCTGGAATAAAAGAATTCACTAAAATCACTTCATCGATATCAGGATTTTCTCTTCTAAAAATTTCCGGTAACGGTAAATTAATTTGAAGAAACCTAAATGTATCAATAGAAATTTTATCTTTTAAAAAATCAAAGCATAAGTTTTTCATTTCAGAAACATCAATATTTTTTATTTGTTCTAAAAATTCTTCAAAATAAGGAGTACTCCAACAAGAAGCTAAAACATCATGCATTTCTAAAACTTGACTAACTGCATCATAATCTTCTTTTGAATGATTATATAATTGTACAACCTTGTCTAAACCTAAAGTTTTAAATATATAACTAAAATAGATCTTATGATTCAAATGTAGTTCAGGTTTCTTTTTTTCTAATTCTTGTAGTTGTTCCGGTGTCAAGTCAACCAAATCACTAATCTTAAGTTGAATATTACTATAATATTTATCCTTAAATTCTTCACTAAAAGAATCTGACAAAAATAATGACGAATTAGCTCTAATTGTTTCTTCATCAAAATACTTAGGCTTTAAAGTTCTTTCTACCATTTCAAGATTTCTAATATTACATCCTTTAAAATTTACATGATTAGTATATTTAACCATATTAAAATCTATATTAGCTCTAGTTTTAGAAAAATCAGCTACGTGATTTTCATCAGAAATAATGTAAAAATCCTGCCATGCCTCAAAAGGAATATCACTTAAATCACAATTAAACAAACTGCTTTCAATTGAAAAAGCTTGCTCAATAAATTTTTTTTCTGATAAGTCAAAATTAAAATCTTTATCATTTTCATGATCATCAAGATAATCCTGAAATTGCGTAAGTAATTGTGCTATTTTCTCCTTTATATTTATAAATTGCTCCAAAGTTATTTTTTCATTCATTTTTATATACACCAACCTTATCCCTTTCTTTGTAACGCGTATATTTTACCATAAAATACTAAATAATGCAAGAATAAAATAATTTAACAAACAATCAACACAAAAACATAAGCCAAGTTTTACCAAACTATTATCTATATTATTCCTTTCTAAACACAAATAAAAATTAATATCTTGCCTACTCTATTCACTTATAATATAATTAAATCAAAAGTGGAAATGGTGAGAAAAATGAAAAAGAAAAGCAAAAAAGAAAATAAACAAAAAACTACTAAAAAGAAAGGAAAAATTATCGGAGTAAGTATAGTAGTTATCTTACTAATATTAATTATAATAACGACACTACTAGTGCTATATACAAAAAAAGAAATTAAAAATATAAAAACAAGTTATAACCAGTATATAACAATAAAAAAAGATACAAACATCTACGATAAAAATAACAAAGTACTAGGAAAAATATACAAAAATACAGAATTAGAATTAGTAAAACTAAATAAAATAACTACAAAAAATAAAAACTTTCAAATAAAAGACACAAACTATTATATTTATTATAAAGATATTAAAAAAATAAAAAATATAAATAATGATAAGCAAAATAATAACTACATAGTATTAAATAAAAATATTAAAACAAATAAAAAAATTACTCTATATAAAAATAATAAAAAAGTAATAACTCTAAATAATGGTATAAATTTACCAATACAATATATTAGTAATAACAACTACTATGTATACTACTTCAACAAATTATTAGAAGTAAAAAAATCAAATAAAATAAAAGAAATCAATCATGAAAATACTAAAGAAAATAGTACAAATCAAATAAGTATACTTTTATATGATACTATAAACAATACATGTACTAATAATGAAAATTGTACAACAACTGAAACATTTAAAAATCAAATAAATAAATTATTAGAAAATAACTACTATACGATTACAAATGAAGAATATGAAAATTATTTAAATAATAATCTAAGATTAAAAGATAAAGCTATACTTATACTCACAAACAACGAATCAGATACAACAAAAAATATATCTAAAGAATTAAATATTAATATTGAAACACCAAGTAAAAGTGATTTAGTAAAAACTAATGAAAAAACAGTTTCAAATACTTATCAAATTAAAAGTTATTCAACTATCGAAAATATTTTAAAAATGGCAAATGGTGAAAAAGTAGTAGAAACACCTCCAAAAAAACAAACAAATTATGTACAAGGCGTACCTGTCCTAAATTATCATTTCTTCTATGATCCAACATTAGGTGAAGAATGCTATGAAGGTATATGCCTAACAACTCAAAAGTTTAGAGAACACTTAGAATATTTAAAAAACAATAATTTTAAAATACTGACAATGAATGAATTTGTTAAATGGATTTATGGAGAAATAGATATTCCAGAAAAATCTGTTTTAATAACAATAGATGATGGTGCAAAAGGAACAGGAGCCCATAATGGTAATAAATTAATACCCCTACTAGAAGAATATAAAATGCACGCAACACTATTTTTAATCGCAGGCTGGTGGGATATATCAAATTACCAATCAAAATATCTAGAAGTACAATCACACACATATGATATGCATAAATATGGAGACTGTGGTAAAGGTCAATTAGTATGTGCAAATTATGAAAATGCTAAACAAGACTTACAAAAATCTCTTGATATAATCGGTAATAATACATCTTTTTGTTATCCATTTTATAGTTATGATAATGAAGCAATCCAAGCAATTAAAGATTTAGGTTTCAAAGTAGCATTTGCTGGTGGAAATAGAGATGCAACAAGAAATAGCAATAAATATTTAATACCAAGATATCCAATTCATAGTAATATTACTATGGATAGATTCAAAGAAATAGTAAATTAAAAAAACAAAAGAATAGAAAAATAAAAATCTATTCTTTTTATATGTTCCTTGAAATAGATAAAATGACTCCCATACTACACATACTAATAAGCAAGCTACTTCCACCATAACTAAGAAACGGAAGTGTAACACCCTTTGCCATCTTAGAGTTATAAAAAAATAAAAGGTTGCCCATACTATTGTGATAACTTTTTAAATATTAAACTAACTTACTTGCTATATTGGTAAGTTCTTTAAATCTAAAAAATACCTTAACCTCTTTTTCATTGCCTTCATCATATATAACAATTTTACTAATCAAATTTTTTATTGTACTCCTAGATGGAGCTTTTAATTTCATAAAATTTTCTACTGATTCACGACATTTAGTAAATTCTTTTTCTTTTGATTTAATAGAAAATATCTTTAATTTATTTTCTAATACTTCTTGTTTTTTCTTTAATTGTTTTAATTCTTTCTCATGGTTATCTGATAAACTTTTGTATACATCAACAGAAATAACTCCATCAATTCTATCATTATACAAATTAGAAATAATATTTATTTTTTTATTTATATCTTTTTCCAATTGACTTAACTCTTTTTTCATATCATCTATATCACGATTATAAACATATAAAGAGTCTTCAACCAAATTCCTAATATCATAATACTTGATAAATTCTTCACCAACTTCATTTAAAAATTTGATTATATCTTTTTCTAATAAATAATAATTAAGTCTATTAGGAGTACATCCACTTTTCACACCTTTTCTTGTATAATGATTACAATGTGTATATTGTGATGGAACTGATTTTGTTTTTTTTACTCCTACACCTAAAGTATGCCCACATTTGCCACAAAACATTATCCCTGATAATAAAAATCTGTCAAAGTTTCTATCTACTGGAGTATGGCTTTTTTGTTTCAAAATTTCTTGTACTTTATTAAAATCTTCTATACTAATAATAGGTTCATGTGTATGTTCAACTATTATAAAATCATTTTCCTTTAAATGTTTACATTTTTTTTGATTATAACTAATCTTTTCATGTGTATGTTGAACCATGTTTCCGATATACATTTGACTCTTTAATATATTTCTAACCGTAGAATTTTTCCAAATACCAAATCCATCATTTTCAGTTACTAGTAGTCCTCTTGGCTCTTTTTTATAAACAATGGGAATAGGTATTTTTTCATCTGTTAGTTTTTTGCATATTCTAGTAATTCCAAATCCTTCCAAACATAGTTGATATATTAATTTAATAACTTTAGAAGCTACAGGATCAACAATTAATTTATGTTTATCGTCTGGATTCTTAATATAACCATAACATGGAAAACTTCCTATATACTCACCACGCTCTTGTTTTACCCTAAATGATGAACGTACCTTTTTTGATATATCTCTTAGATACAAATCATTGACACCTAATCTTATACCAAGCATAGAATCTCCAATATTAGAGTCATAAGAATCATTGATAGCAATATATCTAACATCATGTTCTAAAAAATATTCTTCGATATAATTCCCAGTTTTATACATTTCTCGTCCAAGCCTAGATAAATCTTTTGTTATAACACAATTTATTTTTCCAGATTCGATGTCTTCAATCATTCTAGTAAATGCAGGTCTATCAAAATTACCACCAGAATAACCATCGTCAACATATTCTTCAACTATTTTTAAATTATTATGTTTAGCAAAACCTTCAATTATCAATCTTTGACTTTGAATAGATGATGATTCATCATTTTTACCTAAATCATCTTTAGATAATCTTAAATATTCAGCACAATTATAAATTTTATTATCAATTAACAATTAATTACTCTCCTTTAATAAATTTTAAATCTCTGTGCTGTAATAATAGAATCTTTTTTCTATTTTGGAAAACCACTATTAACACCTCCAGTAAGTATTTGTTCATTTCTAATTTCTTCATGATAACATTTTTCTAAAATATCTTTTAAAGATTTACCATTTTTATCAAAAAAAAATGAAAATTTAACTTTTTTATTATTATAAATTTTCTCCATATCATCACCTAGTATAAAATTATGTCAATCTTATTTATTTAATGAATTAAAAACAAAATTAGACATTTTATTTAAAAATAAAAAGACCAAATATTCCTAAAAAATATTTTTTATAATACATCTACCAAAAATAGACATACCATCACCAATCATTGAATTCCTTTTTAAAACATTTGTATCAGTTTTCTTTTGCAATGATATTTACAATATTGTCATTAGATAATTCTATTTCAAAAAAAAATTACCACATAAATTATATGATAATTTTAAATTTACTTAATTATTTTTGTCATCTTTTTTTAGTGTTTCCGTTGTAATATATGCCGTTATAGGTATAACTATAATACAGCCTACTGCACTAAATAATATTTTAATCATTTCTGAAACAAACGTCTTTGCATTTACAATTTCTAAAAATGAATAATTTCCTTTATAAAACCAAATCAATAATGTCATGAATTCACCTAAAAAAGCAAACATTAAGGTGTTATTCGTCGTACATAATATATCTTTCCCTATATTCATTCCTGATAAAAATAAATCTTTTTTTGATAAATTTTTATTATTATCATACACTTCATATAAGGCAGATGAAATTGCTATTGAAGAATCAACAGTTGCTCCAATTAAACTAATTAATATCATAGAAATTGCAATGTTAGTAAAATCTATTCTTACATCATAAGAAAACATATTTATCTCTTCATACGATTCATATCCAAAACCAGCAATTCTTGATATTTTCGTTACAAAAAATATGAGAAAAGATAATATGATTAGAACGATAATAACTGATTTCAAACTAGATTCTGTTTTTATGTTTCTTTCGTTTACATAATATAGTATTATATAGCTTATTATAAAACAGCCTATTAAAGAACAAATTATAGGGTTTAATCCAAAAGCAATTAAATAAAAAATAATCATTAAAATAATAAAATTAAATAATATAGATAAAAATAGTTTTATTCCTCTTTTTATATCAATATAAATCATTAATAAGAATAATAAAATAATTAAAATTATATTCATTTTGCACCTCTTTTCATCAATTTAATTGATGTATGTGCTGATACTGGAATAGTTAAAACAATACCAATACTACCAATTAAGAATCTAGTTAATTCTAATGTAAAATTAGTTGAAATATAATTATACATTGAAAATCCATTACGTAATGCTAACACAAAAATTGGAAGTCCTGAACATAAATAAGTAAAAAATAAAACATTACTCATCGTACTCATTATATCTTTTCCTATTTCTCTAGCAGATTTTTTCAGATTTTTAACAGATATATTATTGTCTTTTTGAATAAGTTCCGATATAGAAGATGAAATTGTAATCGCCACATCCATGATTGCTCCTGTAGATCCAATTAATAATTCCGGCAAAATAATATCTTCAATAGGAACAGTTAGAAATGATAATTCATTAAAGTTTATCCCCTTATATCCTGTAAAATTTACAATAATCACAATTATTATGAGCATTACTAATGTTGATATAATTACAGAAACGATTGCCGATAATGTTTTCATGTTAAATCCACTTGCTAATATCAAAGAAATAATAGAAAAAATAATCATTTCTATTACACATAAAAATAATAAATTAATACCTTTAAAATATAAAAATAAACCAATATAAAAAATCACTAAATTCAAAATAACACTTAATATAGATAACAATCCTTTATAAGAACCAACTATATAAAGTAAATTTAAAAATGCGACAATCATTAAAGTTAGATAGAAATCTCTTTTTAATTCAATACCGCCTGCATCTAATATTATTTTGTCATTAACTTTATACTTATCTGTAACAACAGATGAATAAGCTTCATCGTATGAGATGGTTTTTTCCTTTCCTTTATGCTTACCATTGGTTATTAATCCAGTTATCTTTCTTGTATAGTATTTTTCTTCTAATCCTAATGAATTTTGAGATGTATCTTCACTAATCGTATCAATTTTTGTTATTTTAATAATTTGCTTAGAATATAAGAAATCATCATTATAAACAAAAATCAAAGAAATGATAGATACTATAAATATAACAATAAAAATTATTCTTTTTGCATTAAACATCTTATCACATCCAACAAACATTATATCACAATTATTAAATCTTAATATTTAATTAAATGAATATTCACGTTTTATAAATTATAATAATTACACATTTTTACATCTAAATAGCATAGAACTCTAAAATTCTATTTTGAACGTTGTAATGAGCAGACAACCCTCAAAAAAAGTTGCAATTTTTTTGAATTTTTTGCTTTTTTCATATATTTTTAATTTTTTTCTAAATAATAATAAATTATCAAATTCGTTTTTTTTCCTTATTATAAGGGCTAAAAATTGTCTGTAGTTATAGGATACCACGAAGTACAACCCCCGTAACCGGAATAAGTCCCACAACAACACATAAATTAAGTACTGCCTGAAATAGCAATTGAAAAAGTATTCCAAAAGTTAAATATTTAGAAAATAAATCATGACAATTTAAAGCAATCTTTACTCCTCTATAAAATAGCACACCAAATAGTAAAACAACTATCAAACATCCAACCACTCCAAACTCTTCACAAATAATTGAAAATATAAAATCTGTTTGTGGTTCCGGTAGATAAAAATGCTTTTGAATAGAATTTAAAAATCCTGTTCCAAGAACTCCCCCAGGACCAATTGCATATAAACTCTGAATCATCTGAAACCCACTACCAAGTTCATCCTTCCAAGGGTCAATAAACGCAGTAATTCTACTCATTCTATAAGGAGCAATTACAATAAGTCCAATTACACCAAGAAGTCCAATAACTCCACCAGCCATAAAAAATTTCATCGAAACACCAGCTATAAACAAAATAGAAATAATAGACATAAAAATAATTACTCCAGTACCAAGATCTGGCTGCAACATAATAAGTCCAAAGCAAATACAAGTAACACCAAGAATTGGAAATAAACCTTTAAAATAACTATCAATAAAATCATTACTTCTACTCAAATATTTACTAGTAAAAATTATTAAACTAATTTTAGCAGCCTCACTAGGTTGAATACCAAGAGAACCAATACCAAACCAACTACGACTACCATTCCTAACACTACCAATTCCAGGAATCAAAACAAGAATAAGTAAAATGAAACTTCCAAATAATAATACATTAGCATACTTATAATAAATTGAAACATCTATCTTAGAAACAATAATCATAAGAAAAAAACCAATAATAAAAAAAATAAACTGATATTTTAAATAATGAAAAGAATCATTAAATTTATAATCTGCCCATATAGATGAAGAAGAATAAACCATCATTAGACCAAACGCACATAAAAGAAAAACACAAAATAATAACAATCTATCTAACCTCTTACCATTCATCATATCACCTATTAAAGTATATTAAATAAATATAAAATAATTCTAATTGTATTTATAAAAAATATATAAAATCAATTATATATTTTCAGATATAACATATAGTTATATTTGATATTCGATATATGTATTTTTCTAAATCAATAAATTTTGATATACTTAGTCCATAAATTTGTTAATACTGCCTTATATAAGATTAACAAATTAAAAGGGGGAAATAAAAAATGAATAATGATAAAATATTAGAAAGTTGGAACTTACAATTCCAAGACCAAAAAAGATTAAATTATAAACAAACTAAAGAATTAATAAACCTTGCAAATGAAACAGAAGATGAAAAATTAAAAAAAGAATATTTTAATCAAGCAATATTAGGTACACAATATGTTATATATAACTTTTTAAAAACTACAAAAATACATTGTTTTTCAAGTACAGAAACACCAACAGAAGATATAATCGCAACTGTATATGAAACATGGATAGAATACATAAAAAATAATGATTTAAAAGAAAATGAAACATTTTCAAAAGTAACTTTCAGTAATAAATTCAGTAATAAAGTAATGGAAAAATTAGGTATAAGACAACAACTAAGAAAAAAAACCAGTGATAAATATTCAACTGAATTTAACAATATGGCTCTTCATAGATCAAATACAGAATTAACAGAATTTTTTATGACTTATTATATTGCTACTAACTCTGGTCAAGATGTAGAAGAAGCTCTAAACAAATATGAAACATATAAAACTCTATTACCATTTGAAAAAGATGGAACTATAACTTTCTTCAAAAAAATAACTAATTACATAGAAACAAGTACTGACTATAGAGATATATCACCTGCAAATATAAGAAATTACATTGAAATGATAATCGCAAATACAATTTCTAATGACTCATTGGAAGATGAAATATTAATTGTTACGTATAGATACGACGACAATGAAATATATAGAGATTTTAGTACACAAATAGATAATGCCCTAAACTCTTTAACTAATTTACAAAATGAGTTCTTAAGAAAATGTTATGGTTTTGATGAAAATGTCACATCAGTACAACAAATAGAAGAAGAATATCATTATAATAAAAATAAAAGAATGGCACTTATGTATAAAGCTCTATCTAATCTAAAAAAGAAAAATAGAGAACAATTAGAAGAATACAAAGACTTACTTTATAAATAACAAAAATACTGGTAAACAAATACCAGTATTTTTTATGCATCTTTTAAGAATGCTTTATAACATTTATATGCCTCATATATATCAGACTTAGAAGTTACTTCCCAAGGAGCATGCATACTAAGTACACCTACACCACAATCAATAACATTAACATTTTTATTAGCTAAAATATAAGCAATTGTTCCGCCTCCACCAGCATCAACTTTACCCATCTCACTAATTTGAAATTTAACATCATTATCATCCATAATTTTTCTAAGTTCTCCTATAAACTCAGCATTCGCATCATTTGACCCACTCTTACCACGTGCACCTGTATATTTGCAGAATGATACTCCTTTATTAAAGAATGTCTCACATCTTTTATTAGAAACATCAGAGTATAAAGGATCATATGCCGCAGTAACATCACTTGATAACATTTTAGAATTTTTAAATACACGTCCTATTGTTGTTATACTATTCTTTCCTAATAAAGAACAAATCTCAATTATCGCATCTTCATAAAAAGATGATTCCATTCCAGTAGAACCCATACTACCAATTTCTTCTTTATCAACTAATATACAACTAATTGTTTTGTGACATTTAGATACATCTAAAAAAGCCCTAAGAGAAGTATATGCACATACTTTATCATCTTGACCATAAGCCATAATCATAGATCTATCAAAACCAAAATCTCTAGCAACTCCTGCCGGAACAACTTCTATTTCACTAGATAAGAAATCTTCATCTTCAATATCATATTTTTCTTTTAAAATATTTAAAATGTTTCTCTTAACTAAATCTTCCTTATCCTTATCATCTAAATTTAATGGTTTACTACCAATTAAAATATCTAAATTATCACCACTAATAACTTCATTAGCATCTTTTTTCATTTGTTCACGTCCAAGATGTGGAAGTAAATCAGTAATTCCAAAAACAGGATCATTACTGTCCTCACCAATATTAATAGTAATCTTGTCTCCATTCTTCTTAACAACTACACCATGTAAAGCAAGTGGTAAAGTTACCCATTGATATTTTTTTATACCACCATAATAATGCGTATCAAAATATGCAAATTCATCACTTTCATACAAAGGATTAGATTTTAAATCTAGTCTTGGTGAATCAATATGAGCACCTAAAATATTAATTCCACATCTTATATCTTCATCTCCAATTACAAACAAAGCAACACTCTTACCCCTATTATTAACATAAACTTTATCGTAAGGACATAATAAAATATCATTTTCAATATAATAGTCTAAATTTTTAAATCCATGTTCTTCAACTAACCTAACTATATTATTAGTAGCTTCTCTCTCAGTTTTACTATTACTAATAAATTCTTTATAATCATTACTAATATTTTCTAATTCATCTAATTCTTGATCATTATAAAACATCCAAGTATTTTTCTTCTTCATAATATTTCTAGCCTCCTATATTTAGTATACCAAAAATCAAAAGAAAAAAACATCATAAATGATGTTTAAACCCAAACTCCAAAAATTATTCCAGCCATAGCAAGTACTAAACCGCATACCCAAAATAACTTAACAATATCCGTCTCACTCCATCCTAATTTTTCAAAATGATGATGAAGTGGCGTCATTAAAAATAATTTTCTTTTAAAAACAACAACCCAAAATGTTTGAAGTATAACAGATAATGTTTCAATAACAAATATAGATGCAACTACAAGTAAAGTTAATTCTCTATGTGTAAGAATAGCAATTGCTCCCATTACAGCACCTAATGCAAGAGAACCAGTATCTCCCATAAAAATCTTAGCCGGATGAGTATTATAAACTAAAAATCCCATTAAACTACCAACTAAAATTAAACTAAATATTCCAATATCTTCAAAACCTACTGATAAAGAAATTAATGCAAAAGCAATAAAAGCAATTGCAGATAATCCTCCAGCAAGTCCATCAAGTCCATCGGTTAAGTTTACAGCATTACTAGCCCCAACTAATACAAAAAGAATAGCTAAACCATATAACCAACCCATTTCAATATCTATATTAAGTGTTCCAACAACCCAAGCAGTTTGTCCACCACTTCTCATATAAATATAGAAAAAACCAATAGCAATCAAAACTTGCATAAACAATTTCTGACATACAGTAAGTCCTTCGTTATTTCCTTTCTTTATTGATAAAAAGTCATCCAAGAAACCAATAAATGTATATCCAATAAATACAAGTAAAACTATTCCTAAATTAGAACTATAATCAATCTTACCAGTAATAATCAACCCAATAGTTGCAAGCAACGTAGGTATAATAAAGATAAGTCCTCCCATAGTTGGAGTACCCTCTTTTTTTCTATGAGCCTCTCCCACAAATATAGATATTTTTTGTCCAACACGCATCTTCTTCAATAACGGAACCATTATCAAACCTAATACAGCAGATGACAAAAAACCAATCATAATGGCAAAAATTGCCTTGGTTAATAATAGCATGTTGTCTCCTCCATTCCTAAACATTATATCATAAATACCATTTTTTTATTCCAAATATGACAAAATTAGCTCTAACTTTACATCGGATACTCTCCCCTAGTTAAAATTTTAGCATTATTTTGTTCTAATATCTTTTCTTGCTTTTCTTTAAGCTTTTTCATTTCATACTCTTTTTCTAATACTTCACTCTTAATTTTATATAAATTACTTAAAACCTCAGATATTTCAGGAATACTATTAATGTAATCTTTAAAATCATTATTAATTTCAACTATCATTTTATCAATCTGAGAACTAGTACTCTTTAATAATCTAGAAGCATCAACAATAGAATCGATATTACGCTCAATATCATCACTATAATCCCTAACCTTAACTACCTTATACTTTTTACTAACAATCTTAGGTTTCATAATATTTTTCATAAATAATAAATATAAAGCAGTATTAGCAGCAAAACTCTTAGCAACTCTAGGGCCAGGTAAAAATAACTGTAAACTAAGAATTTTCATAAGTCTTCTACTTTGTGCATTCATTGCAGCAAATTCAAATCTAACTTTTTCACTTACACTAGTTGCTTCCTTAACTTTTTCTTGAACTTCATAAAGTAATCTATCTTGTTCATATTGAAACTTTAATAACTCATTATTAATCCTTTCAACACTATAATATTTATTTTTAAATTCCTCAAATTTCTTATTAACATCTTCAATATGCTGTTTCTTATCATTTACCTTTAAAGATAAATCATCTTTTTTAGAATCAAGTTCATTTATTTTAGATGCAATTTCAATATATAAAGGAGAATCTTTAATAGTAGAAATAGCCTTGCCTTCACTAAATTCCCCTAAATAATCTTCAATCAAATAATAAATATAATTATCATCATACTTCTCAATTCCATCTATTTTTATTCTATTCTTTAATTCATCGATTTTATCAATAACATCAGATAATCTTTCTAAAATAATATCAGCATCCTGATTATTAGAAATTTTTTCACTATCATCAACTAAAACTGAATATTCATAAATTAATTGTCTTAAATCATATCTAATATCTTTAAGTTCCTTCTCATATTCAGAAATCAACTTATGAGACTTTAATTTCTCTAAAGTATCTCTTATATAATCAGGTAATTTATCACTATCAAGTTCTAAATCATAATCACTATAATCAATTATTTTGGGAGTAGAATAATCATTTCTAACTTCAGGACTAGATATATATTCATTTCCATTAAATATAACCTTAGTAGGTGTATCAGTCAAATTAGTTTGATCAGTATGCCTTACACCTTCATTCACATTACCTTCATATATAAACTTTTTTTCTTCAGAATGACCAGGAAAAAGTAAATCTTCAATTATTGATTTCTTACCATCCGAATCGCTAACTGGAACACTAACTATAACTTTTCCACCATCACTTGTTTTAACAACTTTAGTAGTAACTTTTCCTCTTACATAATCTTCACTATCTTTTATAAAAGGATTAACATAGCCATCACTTTTCTCACGAATATCAGTTAAACTATCACCTTTTTTAGCCGTATCATAAATAGTTTTTAAAGTTCCACCAACAATTACAATAGGTAACGTTTTAACAAGAGTTAATACTTGTTGCTTTTTTACCTTTTTTTCTAACTCTTTTACTTCACGTTCAATTAAAGCTTTTTCTTTTTTCTTTTTTTGCTCATTTTGTATTTTTAAAGACCTTCGTCTATCATTATATCCGCCTTTTTCCCCAATTGTTTCATTCATAGTATCACCAATCTAATTCTACCATAAAATGAGATAATACTACATCTTATTTAACTAAAATTCTAATTTTGCTTCCCTTTTCTATTTTTTTACCTGCTTTTATACTTTGATAAGTAACAATATTTCCATCACCCTGAACAACCACATCAAAGTCACTTAAAATTTTCTTTGCTTCATCCAAACTTTTTCCCACAACATTTGAAACCACAGAATAACCTTTATCAGTCCACTCCAATTCCTTTTCCAGTTCCCCATCCTGTTTTTTTATCTCTAACGCATCAATTATATCTAATAGAATTCTTCTAGCAATAGGTGTAGTTGTATAACTAGAAAGCATTGCAGTATTTTTAGGATTATCAATTGCAAGATATAAAACTGCTTGAGGATTATTTGCAGGAACAACACTCATAAAAGACATAATATAATTATTAACTAAATAACTACCATTTTCACTTTTTTGAGCAGTTCCAGTTTTCCCACCAATTCTATAACCTTCAATATATGCACTCTTACCACCACCATATGCAACAACACTCTCAAGAGCAAGCCTCATAATCTCACTTGTTCTCTTACTAAGAACCTTCCTAACTTTAGACTTACTATACTCAACAACATTATTACCTGCATTATCACTTATTCCCTTCACTATATAAGGCTTATATAATACTCCCCCATTAACAACCGCCGAAACAGCCATTACTTGTTGTATAGGAGTCACACTTATCCCTTGACCAAAAGCAGAAGTAGCAAGTTCAACATTACCAACTCTATCAAGTGGAAACAATATTCCAGTTGCTTCACCAGCTAAATCAATACCAGTCTTTTTACCAAAACCAAATTTATCAATATAAGAAAATAGTCTATCCTTCCCAAGAAGTTGCCCCAATTTCACAAATCCTGGATTGCTTTATATCAATACAGGAACATATAATTTATTTAAAAATAATCAAAAAAACTTAGTAAAACAGAAAATTTTACTAAGTAAATCTCAACAATCTAAAAATAATATATTAATATGAAATATCACTTTTAGCTACTTCAATAACAGGTCTAACTCCAATTAAAACATCTGTTCTTTGAACTTCTACACTGTGAACACGTCTTGTTGTTGTATAAATCATCCATCCATAACTTGACATAGTATTTCGAGGATTTTCTAACCAATACCCATCAAATTTAGAATTATCTTTCTTTGAAAAATTAGTATTTTCAGCAAGATAGAGATAATTATCAAGTTCACCATTCTTCCAAGATGGAATATAAAAATCAACTAACTTTCTAACTTCCGCAAATGTTAAAAGTCGTGCAGCATATTTAGAATAATCAAGCGTTTTAGGATACTCATGACCATCTTTTGAACTAGTAGTACCATATTCATTAACTAGTTTTCTCTCAGTATTAAATAACTTAACATTACTCCATTGACTTGTAGTTGGAAGCTGTTCCATAGCAGTTAAAGGACCATGCCAATTTTCAGAAGTATTATAATACTGATAATACTTATCACTACTAGGTTGTCCACCGCTTACATTACTATAATATATTAAAGCAGCTACATCACTATTATCAGCCAAATCATTAACATAATAGAATCTTTCAGTTTCTGAATCGTATACTCCATCCCCATTAACATCACAATCAAATGCATCACCAGATGTAAGTACTCCATCTGTTCCCAACGAACCATATGTAATAGTAGCTGATCCTTTACTTCCACCTATTTTATATCCCATTCCAGAACAATATGAACCAAGACACTCCTCAGTATGAAGAACACTAGCCCTCTGACATATTGGCATTTTATAATGAATTTGAATATCACCAGATACATTAGAAATAACTAAATTATTATTTATATACTCATAATCCTTACCCACATACAATAATTTATTATTCATAAAAACCTTTACAAGATAATCATCAGTACCTACTAAATTTAATTTTAAAGTATCTCCCTCTATTATTTCTACAGGAAAGTTATTACTATTAGGAATATTATAATAAGATATATTAAAAATTTTTCCAAACTTAAAACTTAAAACAAATTTATTTTCCTGATTATTAACATTCACACCATCTTTATAAGAAACTTTTATCTTTAATTTTTTCTTAACCCCTAAAGAACATTGATTATTTTCACAAATTTTATCTTTTAAATTATAATCTAAAAATTCAAATTTTAAATTCTCATTGTCAATTGAAGCACTACTTATCCCCATTATAACATTACCTAAATTACAAATATCAACATCATAAATAACATATGAATTACTATTATTTAATACTACACTACCAGAAATATTTGAAACATTATAATCAACATAATAACTAATCGCATCATCTACATTACTAACACTTGCATTCATAACTCTAATGTCCTTATCTATACGCACATTAGATATTATACTTTCAATTAATAAATTATTCTGAAAAGCAGAAAAACCAACACTTAAAAATATAATAACAAGAAGAAATATCATGGTATAAAAAAAATACAAATTCTTATTATTTTTTTTAATACTATCTTTTTTTATTCTCATAATTATTACCACCACCACCCTTATCCTATTATCCATATTATTATCAAAAAAATTATAACATATAAATAATTACTATTTCTAGAAAAAACAAAAAAATTAACAAAAAGTTAATTAATAACTATAAATATAATTCCCTAGTCATAACAGAAATATTACAATTAAAATAAATATCCATTCTAATATGCTTTCTATCATTATCTATTTTAGAAATTTCAATCTTATCTATAAATAATCTTATAAGTTGCGATAATGAATTTTCTACATCTATCTTTTTCATTACCTCATTCTCTATCCCTTTTAATTTTTCTGAAATATTACTTGAGGTATTATAATTATTAATAGACTTTAAATTGCTTTCAAGTTTACATATTTCACTATTATAAAAATCATTACGTTTCTTTAATTCCAAATCACTAATTATTCCCTTCAAACTCAAATCAAGTAATTTATCTTTCTTTTTATTAATTACATCTATGCTTTTTTGTAAGTTATTTAAATTATCACATTCAAAAACACGATTCATAACAGTCCTATATTCATTTAAAACTTGATATAAATACTTATCTTTTCCATTAAAAAAGTCATCAAAAATAGATATAAAAATTTTATCTAATTCACACTCTTTCAATATAGGTGATTCACAACTCTTAAGTCCATTTCTTTTATATTCTTTGCAACTCCAAGTAGGATTTAATGATCTACTTCCCCCAGAACACCTTATATATATTTGTTGACAATGCATACATATAATTTTACAAGTATATTTAGAATTCTCTAACGTATTATTACTATTTAGTATATGCCTTGATTTAGACTTTTTTCTTTTTAAATATAAATTGTTTACCATATCCCATAATTCTTCAGAAACTATTGCTGGTATTCTTTCATCCCTTTCAATAATCTGTTTCGATTTATCATTTCTTACTTTTTTATGAGTTTTATAATCTACAACTTCCGTCATTTTTGCAGTATAAAAGCCTTTATATCTAGGGTTAGTCAAAAATTTAGCTAAAGTAGTTTGCGAATAATTTTCACCCTTACTATTTAAATAACCCATTCTTCCAAGATCATCACCTATTTTCTTTAAAGAAACATTTCCACTTACATATGTTTCAAACAAATATCTAATAATAAATGCTTCTTTCTCATTAATTTGATAAACACCATTTTTTTTATAATAACCAGTTAAATTTCCGCCAATTAATTTTCTATCCTTTATCATCCTATTAATACCAAACTTGACTCTTTCAGATAACTTTCTAACCTCATCCTGAGCAAGACTTGACATTATCGTTAACCTAAATTCAGCATCTTCTTGAACAGTATTTAAATTATCAGCTAAAAAATATACTATAGTCCCACACTTTAATAGATATTCAGTATATTTTATACTATCTACAGTATTTCTTGAAAATCTAGATATTTCCTTAGTAAGAATCAAATCAATTTCACCAAATTTAGCTTTCTCAATCATATTCAGAAAACTAACTCTATTTTTTACCGCAGTTCCACTTATCCCCTCATCAATAAATCCCCCAACAAATTTCCAATTACTATTTTCATTAATCATTTCTTCAAAATAATGTCGTTGATTCTCTAAAGAATTTAACTGATCGTCCTTATCTGTCGACACACGAGCATAATAAGCAACTCTTAATGGCATATCATAAATTGTCTTGCCTCTTTTTAACTCATTTCTTACCATTTTTATATCCATAACTTAATAATCATCTCCATAGTAAAAAAATACTATTTCCTAAATTCATTTCTTATTCTAGTCATTCTTCCTATTAATAATTTTTCCATTTCACTAAATACTTCAAAATTAATAACCTTATCTTCATATAACTCTCGATTTATAACTAATCTCCATTCAAGAATTTTATATTCTATTGGTAAATGCTTTGTAAAACCGCCAAATTCAATATCATCAAAATTATACATATCATCCTCCAACACTAGTGAATTGTATGAAAAAGAATAATAAAAAAGAATAATATCCAACGAATAGACATTATTCTTACATTAATAGTAAAATTTGTATAGAATCAATAAATTTAAATATCTATAAAATTATTATTTAAATAATATACTAACTTTTCCTTATCAACATTCCCTAATAGTTTTTCAAGAGAAGATTTTCCTCCCATAAAAATTGTATAATCATTAAACAACATATCTTCAATAGTTTTAATATCTACACCTAAACTCAACAAATATTCAATAGACGATTGAACATTATCACTACCTGTTCTAAGATCTTCAAAATCACTTGAACTACTAAGAAAATTAACCAAATTTTTACTAATTCCTAATTCTAATAAATATTCCATAAAAACCTCCATATATTATATTTCTTTATTAGAAGTATCCACATTTTCAAAATTAAACCTATATGCGAAAGACCTTAATAATTCAAACTCATCACTAGTCAATAAACTACCATAAGATAAAGCATATAAAATAATATCATTTTTCGAATTATTATGTAAAAAAGAAACATTACTAGTAAGTATATTATAAACTCTATTAAACTTAAATCTTGATACTAATATATCACCAATTTTATAAGTAAATTGATTATCTTCAAGACAATTTGCTTCCAACCAATCAATAACACCATCTATATCTTTATCATCACTCTTTGTATAATCGTTTAAATCAATTCTATCTGTAAATTTAATTTTTTCAGAAATAAAATTATTAACAGAAATTCTATACTTTTTATCTATAAAATTAGTAACTGCATCAGTAGTGGAACTATTTTCATCTTTCTTCTCTTCCACATTTTTCTTTTTCTCTTCTTCCATTTTCTGTTCCACTCTTTCAAGTGCTGTCTTCTGACAAAATTTTGGTTTAAACCAAATCTCATTTGGATACATTTTTTTCGTATATACAATCAAATTACTAGAATCATGCCTAAATGCTGTAGGATAATCTTTCAAATATTTTAAACAGTCATCACCAGCTTCAATCATTCGATCAGCACTCTCCAAATATTTATTCAAAGAAGAAGATATAAAACCTGCAGATTGAACACGATGAACACGATTAGAAGTTTTTTTCTTTTCGATTTGATATAATTCATAAATATCAATTTCTTTTTTTAATAACTCAGATGGAATATCTAAACATGATGGTTTAAATTTAACAATCTGTTCAAACACGTCTATACCTAAGCCCCCAAACCATTTTGTAGACAAATCCGTAAATGTTTTCTTATTTTCTAAATAAGTATCAAATGAACCTGAAATACCATCAACATTATTTGAACCAGCTCCAGTTCCAGGAGCATCACGATTAACTGCTGGTTCACCTTCTTTAATTTTACCTTTTCTATAAATTCCAGGTACAGTATCAAATAAACTCTTAACCGGACTATTAATCTCAACATAAGAAACATCATGTTCAATTAATCTTAAAATATCAACACTTGAATAAGTAAATAAAGTTGATAATGCTCCAATTTTTCTTTTTCTATCTTTTTTATCTTTATTTTTTAGCCCATAATCTCTTAAAAAAGCATATTCATTAGATGATATTAAATAGTCAACTATTGCAGAAATATTATTTAAGTCCCCACGTCTTAAAACTAATTCATTAAAATCATCAATAATTTCATTAATTAAAGATGAATCTGTAAAAAATCTACTAAGAATATTATAAACATCATTTCTCTCAAGCTTTTTTTTGTTATCTCTATTAATCTCTTCTAATTCCTCTAAAGTTCCACCATTTTGAAGATGTTCGATAATATTGTTATAAGCAGAATGTACTACTTTATCAATAAAATCTAAAACACTGCCATATAATTCACTATTACCAAATAAATCAGAAATAAATTCAACTTCATCGGCAGTAATCATTTTTTTACTTGATGAGTAACCTTCAATCTTATCAATTATTGAATAACACATAGTTTGTAATGATTTAAATTCACTACTATTACTAGTTGCATTATTCTTAATTTCCAAAATAAAATCACAAATTCTTTTATATCTAACAACTTCATCAGGTCTTAACTTGTCTTCCTCTTCTGGAGAAATAGACATTATTTTCAAAACATCATTTATTGTAGATAAATCACCAATTAATTGGTCTCTTCTATCCTTATCAATACATTCATTTTTAATTAGTTCTTCCGTTTTTCTAAAGATATCAGGAACTAATAATTTTTTATAATCTTCACATACGATATCTAATGTATCATATTCATGATTACTTTCTATTTCTAACATCTTTTTATTACATAATTCTATCTGCTGTTTTAATTTAGAAATAATTTCATCCTTAATATCCATTACATTCCACCTCCTTTAGTATTTTTTTCTGTTGAGGCTTTTAAATACTCATAAAAAGCATCGCTATCTTCTATAATTGCCTCATATAATTTTCTATCTTCTTCAGATCTATCTCTATGAGAAATACGTGTAGTAATATCATCAAGAACACTATTAGGAATAACAAACCTGTCACTAGTAACAGAATTGGCATCCCTAATCAATGTAGGAGAGCCAACTAAAACATAAGTAATTCCGTTATTTTCAAATGATCTAAAAAATAAACCAAAATCAGAGCCACATGTTTTTAACCTAAAATTACCATAGCTTTTTGGACTATTACAAATATGTCCACTCTTTAAGGAATCAACAATTTTCATAAGCATTGATTTATAATTAGGAGATTGCCAATTATCATTTTTATCAATCGTATCTTCAAAATAAGATTTACTTCCATAAGAAGGAGCTAAAAATACTAATTTAATATTATCATTGCTATTACTATTTGTTTCTTCAATTGGATCTTTTACTTCTGAATCAGTAATTACAGAAAGTGCATCATAATAATTTAATAATCTAGAAATATCAGCAAGAACAAGTTTCTTCATTTCATTTGCCTCATCAACAGATGAAAATTTATAATCTAAATCATTCAATAACCCAACTAATTTATCATAAATACTAGCTTTTAATAATAATTCTCTATCATACTTTTCACTAAGTCCTCTAACCCATTCATTAAACATATTATTCAACTCTTCATAACTATAACCACTAAATTTGTCCTCTACTGATGATAAAAATTGAGTAACTGTTCTCTTAGTAGTGATTGGTAAACTTTCAATTGCAGCCTCACTATCATTAACAAATTTTTTTACCGAAGAAACTATTGCTCTCTCATCATCATCAAGTTGAATATCATAAATATATTCATCATCTACTATAGGCTCATCTTCTTTTAATGAACTATTTCCTACTTCTACATCTAGTTTATCCATATCTTGTTCTGGTACATCACTTAAAGCATCAGCAAGATTCATCATAATTTTATCAGCACGTTCATCAAACATTGGAACTTTATTAGTTCCTAATTTAATAATATTTCTGTTAAATATTTCCATATTAGTTAATAAAATCCATTTTTTAAGCCTATTTACTAAATCTACATCCTCATTAGAAAAAAGAGAATTCATTTGTTCAATTGGAGGAAATGGAGTTACTCTTTCATCTTCACTAGCAATTTCTTTTAGTCTAATTAGTTCATTCAAACCTGCCTCAAAATTATCAATTGCTAATGAATAGTCAATATACGAATAACTCTGAAGAGCAGTAACAATATTATTTAATCTTCTTTCGATAACATCCCTTCTAGCTTGCGTATCTTTATTATAGCAATCAACAAGAATAGCAATATTATTTACACTCTCAACATCTTCACACTTACATCTTTTTAGAAAACTAAAAATTTCTGTTGAAGAATACTTGCACAATTCATCAATACTTTTAATTGCCTTTATTTTCTCTATTTCCTCTTGTTCCCCTAATGCCTCACATCTTTTATGATCATAAAAATCTGATTTTTTATTAATTAAATCAATTATCTCGTCTTTTTCCATATTAAATTCTCCTCACTATCATAATCTTTATTCTTGTATTTCTTCAATTCATCAACATAGTACTTATATCCATCATTTAGTGACTCATAAAGCCCTATATTTATATCAAATAAAATATCAAAAGCAACAATCTTTTTTCTAAAAATATCTAATGAAAAATTGTTTTTCAATTGTAAACAAGCTTTATAATTTGAATATAACCCATCAAGTTCTTCCCAATATCTAAGCTTGTCATCTGCATGACTTTCTAAATAGTTATTTATTCTAGCATATTCAATTTCAACCTTTTTCAGATAATCAATATTTTTATATATATTATTTTCCAACTTTTTTAAATCAGATTCATTTACACTCAAAAGAATTTTTTTAATTAAAGATTCATAATTTTTAAATTCTTTAACATATTTTTCATTAATTTTATCATTAAACATTGAACTCAATACACATCACCCTATACTATACACAATTATAACATTGAAACAGTTAAAAAGAAACTACAATTTATACTACAATTTATAAATTACTCAAAAAAAGACAATGAATAAACATTATCATACAATAAAATAAATAAATTTATTTTGTCCCCGTTTTGACTTAAATATTACATGAGTTCTGTAATACTTGTAAATACGTCTGGTCACCATGACCACCACTTTTCCAACATTTCAATACACTTCCATCAACATTTACTTTACCCGCATCATAAAAATGATCATTAAAAATATCAATAACATTTTCTTCAACAGCACTTGCCATAGTCATTATCTTGAAAGTAACCCCCGAAAACGATAACTAAACAAAACAAAAAAAGACTAGATTACCATATATAATTTATATACGATAACCTAGTCTATATCATAACTTAAATACACATTTATT
>CAKPBJ010000003.1 GCA_934140575.1 uncultured Bacilli bacterium
GTCTCCTGTAAATTACAGGCTACAATCCTCTTATTAGAAGCTATTTATAAACTGTCCAACTTTTGGGGTTCAGTTCACAAGTAATCTTTTTTTATTTTAATATATCAAAGTATGTAAAATTCTATCAGTATTTTTAAAATTAAGTTTAGCTATATCTTTTAATTTATCTTCTCCATATTTTTCAACCACTTCTTCACCAATACTATCAACATCTTTACCAGCACCTTTAGGTAGAGGTATATGAATTGAATCACATATTTTATCAAATTCTTTTAAAAATATATATCTACTAATAATAGATCCACAAGCAACAGCCATATTTTTGTCTTCTGCCTTTGTCATAAAAGTAATACCTTTCTGAATTACTGGTTGATCATCAAGATAAGAATAATATCTATTTTCACGAGCAAACTCATCTACAATTATATAATCATATTTATAATTATCTTCATGTACAAGTTGATATAAAACTCTATTATGAAGTATAGCTTTTATCTTATTCATATTAATATCTTTTGTATACTTTTCATTATATTCTTTATTACCAAGAATAACACTTTTATATTTAATCCTCTTAGCAATTTCAGGAGCTATTTTTAATATCTTACTATCATCAATTTTCTTAGAATCACCAACACCTAACTTTTCTAGAAAAGGTATTTCTTCTATTGGAACATAAGCAGCAGTAACAACAATAGGTCCAAAATAATCTCCTGTTCCGACTTCATCAGATCCTATAGAACTACAACTATAATATTTCGCATCAATTTTCTTTTTCTTTTCTTTTTCTTCTTTAGTGTTTTCTAACGCAACACCCCACATAGCAGCATCAACATCAGCACTAACTCCTTGAAACATTACTTTACCAGACTCATACATAGTAATAACAGTATCTTCTTCCTGTGCTTGAAAAACAACATAAGGAATCTTCTTGTCTCTAACTTTATCTTTATAATATTCAATCATCTTTTTCTTAATTTCATCATTAACCTTAATTACAACGTTCATAACTACCTCCTAAATAATATCAAAAGAATCATATTTAAATTTATTTATAATATCAGTATCACTCATACCATCATTTAAAAGCTTATTATACATATTTTCCAAATTATTACTATCTAAACTAAGTATATAGGGATTACTATCAAATAAAATATTCAAGTTAACAAACCCCAAACTCTTAAACTTATCTATTAAATCTTCAACATCATTAACATTTCTTGATAAATAGAAAGGATTACAAATAAATATATTTTTAATATGATTACTTAAACAACCTACATATCCAAGCAAATCAATAAGTTTATATATAACACTATCATCAACATTACAAATATCTGGATTAGAATCCATCATATTTTTAATCTCCTCAATAGAAAAACCATATCTAATTAAAACATCCATTACTTATAACTCCTTTCATATTAATAAGTTCTAACACCATATTTATTATAAAAAGTCTCATCATCACAAAATAAATAATTTTTTAAGTCTTCCACAACGACATTATCTTCAAATAAATCTTTATAAAAAGAATTATCTATTTTATTATCAGTAATTATTTCATATCTACTCTTAATAATATCAAAACTAAAACTTAATAACTTACTATCATTAATAATCATATCAACAAAATTAATCTTCTTATAAAAATCCATTTTTTCTTTAATATTCAAAGTACCATAACCAATAATAGTAGGGAAATTAACAGTCATTTTAATAATATCATCTATAGATAAACCACACTCCCTAAAATTATTAAATTTCCATTTAATATAATCAATAGAATATAATAAAATATAAACATTATTACAAGTAATAGAAATTATATTATTTCTACTAAATCCAAATTCTTCAAGATAATTAAGTTTAGAAATAACACTATCTAAATAATTATCAGAAAAAATTGCAGGTATTTTCTTTCCAATATTAATAATATCTATTTCCGAATAACCATAATCAATAAAACTAGTAAATTCAGAACTAATACCACTAATATCATCTATTAGAAGTTTAGGTAAATAAGTAGTTATTTTTATTATATCCTGATCACTAAACCCCATATTCTTGAGTTCTATCATTCTTTTATTTATAACATTCAAATTAAAATCAATAATCTCTGGTTCAATATTAATTATATTAATAACCTCATTCTTAGAATATCCTTTATCTAAAAAAGTATTAAATCTTTTCTTAATAAGAGAATTATCAATATTAAATATATCAGGTTTCTTTAAAAATATATTTTTAATCTCTTTATCAGTAAAATCTAATTCAAAAAAACATAAAATTCTATTCTTAATTTTTTGAAAAGATAAAGATATCAAATAAGGATATTCCTTAATCATATTAAAAGTATCTATTTTATTAAATTTCAAAGAAGCCATTTCATCAACTCTAGATTTTATATTTTCTATACTTGTAAAAACTAAATCTGGAATAGTTAAGATGATAGATACAATTTCTTTATTACTAAGACCCTGTCTTCTTAAATAATTAACCATATTTTTCATATTAAAAAGAATAGTTGATGAAGAATATCTGTTTAGAACATAAGAATTTTTTAATAACTTAAGTTGCTCATCATCAAATCCTAAAGAAATCATATATTCATCTAACATATTATCACCTGTAAATTATTATAGCATAAAATCATTAAATAGTTTATAATGAATATATAATGTAGGAGGTAGAAATATGTTAAATGTATTCGATATAGGTATTATTCTTTTATTAGTTATGTTTATAATAGTTGGCTTTAAAAATGGAGCTATAAGAGAATTATTCGCATTAGTTGGTATCATAGTTGTTTTTGTACTTTCATATTCTCTAAAAGGAATATTAGGAAATATACTATGTATAGTTTTGCCATTCTTTAAAATAACTGGAGTAGTTGAAGGCCTTTCAGTAATGAATATTTTGCTTTATCAAGCAATTGCCTTTATGATAGTATTTGCCATACTATTAACATTATACGAAATATTATTAAAAGTTTCTAAATTTATCCAGAAAATAGTAAACTTAACGATTATTTTAATCCTTCCTTCTAAAATATTAGGAGGTATAATTGCTTTTGTAAAAGGATGGATAGTATTATTTGCTGTGTTTCTATGCTTAATGATTCCATTAAAAAACACAGAATTATTTACAAGTAGTACTATGGTAAATAAAATAATATATAATACACCTGTACTATCATCACATTCTTCTAATTTCATAAACTCAGTAGAAGAAATATATAATTTAGAAAAGCAACTAAGTAATAAAGAAATAAGTAAAAATGAAGCAAACTTAAAAACTCTAGACTTAATGTTAAAACATAAAATAGTTGATAAAAGTACAGTAGAACAATTAGTAAAATTACATAAATTAGATGATGTAAGTAATATTGAATCAGTACTAAATAAATATTAAAAGAGAAGGAATATATATTATGAAAGAAATAAAAAGTATAAATGAATTTAATGAAATAATAGAACATGAAAAAGTATTAGTAGATTTTTATGCAGATTGGTGTGGACCATGTAAAGCACTATCCCAAATATTAGAAGAAATAGAAAAAGATATAACAGGATATGAATTAGTAAGAATAAATACCGATCGTTTTATGGCTATCACAAGAAGATATCACATAACATCAATACCAGCTCTAAAAGTATTTGAACAAGGTAAATTAACAAAAGAGTGGAATGGTTTAAAAACAAAAGATGAATTATTAGAATTAATAAATGAAAATAAATAAATTGAAGAAAAAGGAGTAAGAATTATGTATTGTACTAACTGTGGAAACAAACTAAAAGAAAACACAAACTTCTGTACAAGATGTGGTGAAAGAATAAAACAAAATACTAGTCAAAATACCGTAAAAGAAAAAAAACCGGAATTACCAGAAAAAGAAATAGAGATGATAAAAGATCAACAAAAAAGAACATCAAAGCCAAAAGAAAATATCCTATTAACATTCATGGTAATTATAATTTTTCTTCTTTGCTTAACGTCAATTTTTATAATATCATTAGCGACAAATACAAATAAAAAAGCAGCTAGAGTAGAAACATCAACAAAAGAAGTAATAAAAGATTCTCCAAAAGAAATATCAATAAAAAGTATTAAGTTATTTGATAATGAATACATGTTAGGAGATACTTTATCAAAATATTTATCAACTAATTGGGAATTGAATCCAAACTATGCAAGTATTGACATAGAAACAGCAACTATCAATGATATTCCATCAAGGCAACTTACTTTAAAAAATAAAACTTATGAAGATGCTGAAATAACAGTATATTTATCAAAAAAATCACCAGAAACAATAAAATTGAAAGAATGCGAGGTAGTTGGTTTAAAAGTAAATTGGTATAAAAGTACAAAAGAAGTATACTTTGAATTAGATAATCTAAAATTTAAAGACGATGTAAAAAAAGTACTAGAAAACTTCTCTAAACCAGAAGAAAACAATATTTATAAACCAGCACAGAGTTCAAATACAATATACAATTACACATCAGATGAACATGAACTTTTATTGGCAATCAATAATAACAATGAGCTAGTAGGTTTTAAATACATGGAAAAAGAAGAGTTTTATAAATAATAAATCATAAAAATAATAAAAGACTGAACGTAGACAAACTTGCCTGCGTTTTAATTTTACAATTTTATAGTTAAATATTTACATAAAAAAATTGATGTATATATATAATTTTATTAATTGCTTTTTTAACAAAAAATTCTTTTTTTATTTAATTTATTAAGTAATTAAATTCAAGTAATATATAAAAAGGTTGACAAATAAAGGAAAAAGTATTATAATATGAGCACAACAATGAAGTGATAATTACAAACATTTGGATGTAGTCTAGAAACTACATAAAGGGGGAAATTATTATGTTTAGTAAATTATATGATATATTCACAAAAAAAAGTAAGAGTGCAAAAGATAAAATAGCAAAAAAAATTGAAGATGCTACCAGTGATGAAGCAATGGACAGCAGTGCAATAAATCATCCAATTAAATTAGCTAACACATTTAGAGGTTTAGTAATGGGAGCAACTGCAATATTAGCTTTTGCAACATGGCATATATCTGTTCCATTTGCATTAGCAGCAGCTGCAAGTTCATTCATTATCAATGAATATGGTATTGAATCAAACAATAAAAAAAGACAAACACTATTAAAAAGAATAAAAGAAACTAAAGATAAGAAAAAAGAATATGATGCTTTAAGAGTACAAGGAAAATTAAAACCAAAAGATGAGTATAAAAAAGGTAACGATTTAGTAAGAAAATATCAAAAAAAGCATAAAGAACAAGAAAACAACATAGCTGCAATGAAACGTGGTCAACTTGTAACAAGTATTGCAACAACAGCAGGTGCATTTGCAACTCTTGCAATACCAGTAGCAGGACCATTCCTTGCGTTAGGAACAGTAGCATTAGCTGCAGCTAATGGTGTTATTAAAAGTAAAACAAATAAAGCTATCGAAGAACAGGAAGAAACAACATTAGAATATAATAATTTTATTAACGAACACAAAGCTTTCATCCAACAATGTAAAGATGAAAAATTAAAACAAGAAAAAGCAGCAGAAGAAGCTAAAAAAGCACAACAAAATTCTCAAAGACAACAACAACGTCAACAACAAAGACAAAGCACTGCACAAAGTACTACACAAAATTCTACACAACAACAAAGTCAAGGTGGTGCTCAAAATAGTTCACAACATGAGATGAATGCATTTGATAGACTTGTATTTGCTATACTTCAAAACAATCCACAGTTAACACTTGAAGAAGCAATCGCCGAAGCATCAAAACAAGTAGCAGAATTGCAAAAATCTGTAGGAAAACAAAAGACTAAAAAATAAGATAATTAAAAGATAATAATTATAAAAAAGTTTTATAAGGCACATTTACACTATGTGCTCTTTTTTGTTGTTTTAATAAATTTAATTTGATATACTTAGGGTGTCATAGAATATGACAAGGAGGGTATAAAACTAATGAAATATGTATATTCATTCAATGAAGGTAACGCAGAAATGAGAAACCTTTTAGGTGGAAAAGGTGCAAATTTAGCAGAAATGACTAATATAGGCTTACCCGTTCCACAAGGCTTCACGATAACGACAGAAGCCTGTACAAAATATTATGAAGATGGCAGAGAGATTAATGAAGAAATAAAAAGCCAAATTGATGAACACATAATAAAACTAGAATCAACAACAGGTAAGAAATTTGGAGATAGAGAAAATCCTTTGCTGGTTTCCGTTCGTTCTGGAGCTAGAGCTTCAATGCCAGGAATGATGGACACAATCTTAAATTTAGGTTTAAATGAAGATGTTGTAGAAACCCTTGCAGAAAAATCAGGTAATCCAAGATGGGCTTGGGATTGTTATAGAAGATTTATTCAAATGTATTCCGATGTCGTAATGGAAGTAGGAAAAAAATACTTTGAAGAATTAATTGATAAAATGAAAGCCAAGAAAGGTGTAAAACTAGATGTAGAATTAGATGCAAATGATTTAAAAGAGTTAGCAATCGAATTCAAGAAAGAGTATAAGGAAAAAATTGGACAAGATTTCCCACAAGATCCAAGAGAACAATTAATGGGAGCAGTAAAAGCAGTGTTCCGTTCATGGGATAACCCAAGAGCAAACGTATACAGAAGAGATAACGACATTCCATATTCATGGGGAACAGCTGTTAATATACAATCAATGGCATTTGGAAATATGGGAGATGACTGTGGAACAGGTGTAGCATTCACTCGTGATCCAGCAACAGGTAAAAAAGGTTTATTCGGAGAATTCTTAACAAATGCACAAGGTGAAGATGTAGTAGCAGGAGTTCGTACACCAATGCATATCGCAGAAATGGAACAAAAATTCCCAGAAGCATTTGAAGAATTTAAAAAAGTTTGTCAAACACTAGAAAACCATTATAGAGATATGCAAGATATGGAATTTACTGTTGAACATGGAAAACTTTATATGCTTCAAACAAGAAATGGAAAAAGAACAGCACAAGCTGCATTAAAAATTGCTTGTGATTTGGTTGATGAAGGAATGCGTACAGAAGAAGAAGCTGTATTAATGATTGATCCAAGAAATTTAGATACATTATTACATCCTCAATTTGATGTTGATGTATTAAAAAATAGTACTCCAATTGGAAAAGGATTAGGAGCATCTCCTGGAGCAGCATGCGGTAAAGTAGTATTTACAGCAGAAGATGCAGAAAAATTAGGTATTGGTGGTAAAGGAGAAAAAGTAATTTTAGTAAGACTTGAAACATCTCCAGAAGACATATCAGGAATGAAAGCAGCACAAGGTATATTAACTGTTCGTGGTGGAATGACATCTCATGCAGCAGTTGTAGCTCGTGGTATGGGATCATGCTGTGTATCAGGTTGTGGAGATATCTACATGAATGAAGAAAAGAAAGAATTTACTTTAGCTGGAAAAACATATCATGAAGGAGATATAATTTCAATAGATGGATCAACAGGAAACATTTACGATGGAGAAATACCAACAGTAGATGCTAAAATAGTTGGAGAATTCGGTCGTGTTATGGACTGGGCAGATAAATATAGAAAACTTGGAGTTAGAACGAATGCAGATAATCCAAGAGATACAAAAAAAGCAATTGAATTAGGAGCTGAAGGAATAGGTTTATGTAGAACAGAACACATGTTCTTTGATGAAGAAAGAATTCCTGCAATCAGAAAAATGATTTTATCTGAAACTGTAGAAGAAAGAGAAAAAGCCCTTAACGAATTAATCCCATTCCAAAAAGGTGACTTCAAAGCAATGTATAAAGAAGTTAAAGGTCGCCCAATGACAGTTCGTTATCTAGACCCACCACTACATGAATTTTTACCAAAAGAAGAAAAAGATATCGAAGAATTAGCAAAAGATATGGGAGTAACTGTAGAACATTTAAAAGCAAAATGTGCTGAATTACATGAATTTAACCCAATGATGGGACACAGAGGTTGTAGATTAGATGTTACATATCCAGAAATTGCTAGAATGCAAACAAGAGCATTAATGGAAGCTGCAATTGAGGTTCATGAAGAAGATGGATATGATACAACACCAGAAATCATGATACCATTAGTAGGTGAAATTAAAGAGTTAAGATATGTAAAAAATATAGTAGTAGAAACTGCTGAACTTGTTAAAAAAGAAAAACATTCAGATATTGAATATCATATAGGTACAATGATTGAAATACCTCGTGCCGCAATTACTGCTGATGAAATTGCAGAAGATGCTGAATTCTTCTCATTCGGAACAAATGATTTAACACAATTAACATTTGGTTTTTCAAGAGATGATGCTGGTAAATTCTTAGGTGCATACTATGATAAAAAGATTTATGAACAAGACCCATTCGCAAGAATTGATCAAAAAGGTGTAGGTGCACTTGTAAAAATGGCAGTAGAAAAAGGTAAACAAACAAGACCTAATATCAAATTAGGAATTTGTGGTGAACACGGTGGAGACCCATCAAGTGTAGAATTCTGTCACGAGATTGGTCTAACATATGTATCTTGTTCTCCATTTAGAGTACCAATCGCAAGACTTGCTGCTGCACAAGCCGCAATTAAAGCAAGAAAAAATTAGAACGCATAAGCGTGATAAAATATAAAAACAAGAAAGACTCATTTGAGTCTTTTTTTGTTGCAATTAAAGGAGATGATAATGATGTGAAAGAAGTATATAAAACTTAAAAGATTAAAACCAAGATGATAGTCATAATTTTAAATTTGTTAAAAAATAGTCACCATATAGTTCGGATGACTATTTTTTTGTTGGAAGAAAAAATATAAAAAGAAAGGAATGATAAAGATGTATTTTAAGAAACCAAAATTAAATAATTTATATCAAGGAGCTCGATTAGAGTATGTAAGAAGAATAAGACATATGGATATGGATGATGTCGCAGATTATTTTGGATTTGGAGGTAATGATCCACATAAGACATTTAATAGTTATGAAAATAATTACAGACATCCAAGTAAAGAAAGATTAAAAGATATAGCAGAATTATATGAAGTAAGTATTAATGCTATAAAGGAATATGATTTTAGTAATCCCATTGATGTTATTTATAATCTAATGTGGTTAGAAGAAGAATTTCCATATTATGAAATTAACTTTGATACTGAAAGTTATGAACAAACAGAATACAATGAATTAGTTCAAACAGCAATTAATGAATGGAAAGAAATGAGAGATAAAAGAGAAAACTATGAGATATCAGATGAAGAATATCTTGATTGGAAAGTAAATTTTGAAATTGAAAATGAAATTTTATGATTCTTTCATGATATAATATTGTTGAACTGATTGGTGGTGATTATATGAATCAAAGTCTAGTAGAAAAGAAAAAGAATTTTATTGAATCTAATGAAGAATATGTAAAAAGCATACAAGAAAGAAAGATTAATTTTACTAATATTCCTAAAAAAATAAGAACATATGAAATGTGTTTTGAGGCAGTTAAAATTAACCCATTTAACATGAAAGAAGTTCCTGAAGAATATTTAACAGAAGATTTATGTTTTGCTGCAATTGAACACGATTCCTTAGCAATGAGGTACATCCCTCAAAATATTAGAACTAAAAAATTCTGCTTAAAAGCTATTGAATTAAATAAGAAATGTATACGATATTTTCCAAGTGAGTATATAGATGACAATATGGCCATGGAGTTAGTAAAAACTGCTGGAAAGAATTTAAGATATATAGAAGAGAAGAAAAGAAACAAAGATTTATGTCTTATGGCATTTAAAAATAATCCAGGGTGCATTGAGTATATTCCAAAAAAATATATTAAAGATGAAATGTATCTAGAAGCGGTTAATTCTGATTGTAATATTTTAGATATAGTTCCTGATAAACTGCGAACAAAAGAATTGATTGTTACTACCTTAAAAACCGCTGTGAGATTCAAAGAAAATGGAGATTCAGTATATACACGTTCCATAGGCGAAGCTATACCTGTTCAATTTGAAAGCGATAAAGACATAATAAACTTGGAACGAAAATGTGGAATTAGAATTTTTACTCAAAAAAAATATGCTAAAGATACTAATAAATTTTATGTGAGTGAAAAATTTTCATATAAAGATGATGTTGTTGATGAAGAATTTGATTCTTTTGATAAATTTGTTGAATATTTAAATAATGATCTTTATAATGCTGATTTATTTGAATTCGATTTTAAGGGAATAGACATCAAAAAATACGATTATTCTAATTTATTAATAAATAGTAGCGTGTTAATTGAAAATGGATTGTATGATTCGTCTTCTTATGAAAAACTAATTTTAAATAACAAAAAGTATTTGGATATTCCTTATATGGATGAAGATAATAATGATATTTCTTCTGATAATTATGGACTAACAGTGGTAGATGGTTCTAATAATAATAGAAGAATTTATTATATTAGTGATATTCATTTATGTCATAAGATTGCTAAAAAATTTCCCGAGCATGCTTCTTATATTGAAATTATACATTTTATTAAAAGCTTAATAGATCGTTTAATTATTGATGCAGAACTATATGATTGTCTTTTAATTGGTGGTGATACATCATCGAGTTTTGAGTTAACTAAAATCTTTTTTAGTCTACTGAGAAAAAAATGGAAAGGTTATATAATTACTGTACTTGGCAATCACGAAATATGGAATTTGGATAATGAAATATCAAATTGCGGATTAGATGACATTATTCAAAAATATAGGGACTTCTTTGATGAACTAGAAAACATAATTTTATTACAAAATAACTTGCTATTTTTTCACGAAGAAGGAATTAAATTGTTGAGTGAAGAAGAAATATTAAATTCAAATGATGATCATTTAAAGAACTTAAGTAATAGAAGTCGATTAATAATGCTTGGTGGTTTGGGTTTTAGTGGATTAAATGATAGGTACAATGCCTTATGTGGATTATATCGAGAAACTCTCAAAACATTAACAGAAGATCAAATTCAATCTGATAGATTCAATAAAATATATAATCATGTAAAAAATTCTCTGGATAAAACCAAATTAATAGTTTTTACTCATACACAAAAAGAAAATTGGAATACAGATGAATATGTAAAAAGGTGGATTTATGTAAATGGACATACTCATCAAAATTATTTTGAAATAGATGATGATAAAACTGTATATTCTGATAATCAAATAGGATACTATAGGAATAATTTAGGTTTAAAGTATTTTGAAACTTCACAAAACTTTGACTATTTCCAATATTTTGGTGACGGAGTATATGAAATAAGCAGAGATGATTATTTTGTATTTAATAGAGGTATTGGGCTTAGAATGAATTTTAATAAATCAGATGGTAAATTGATAATGCTTAAGAAGAATGGAATTTATTGTTTCTTTTATCAAAATCCAAATAAAAAATTATACTTACTTAATGGTGGAGCGGTAAGAGTTTTGAAGAATCAAGATATTAATTATTATTATGAAACTATGGATATATTATCTTTAGCAATTAATCAAGCAATGAAAAACTATAACAATACATTAAAAGAAATATCAAAAAGTATTAGAAGTATTGGTGGAGATGGTAGGATTCATGGTTGTATTGTTGATATAGATTTCTTTAATCATATTTATTTAAATCCATATGATGGAAAAGTTTCTTATTATTATGCTACATCAATTATTGATAAGCATGTTTATAATTCGTTAAAAAGTCTATTATCACATCATAATAAAAAATTGCTTGAAAATTATGAAAGTAAAAATAATGCGGAAAATAATTTAAGTATTATATTAGCAAATAATCAGATTCAAAATGTTTCTATAACTGAATATGTTCCTGATACATTAATATATTCGCCTTCAAGACAAATGTTAACGATTCAATATTTAACAGAGTTAAATGTGATAAGATTTTGGAGTGATAAAATCATAGATAAAATTAAAAATGATTTAGATTCATCAAAAATAAGATATTTAGAATAAAAGTAAAGTGTGCGATGAAGAAGTAGAAATACTTCTTTTTCTTTTACTCTTATCGCACCCTAAACTTATTTTTATAAAAATGATAATTTCTTTGTAGAGGTGATTTAATGAAAAGAAAAGTAGCAATATAAATATATGCTAGAGTTTCAACTGAACATGAAGCTCAATTATCTGCTTTAGATAATCAAGTTCAATACTATGATGATATTCTAAAGAAAAATCCTGACTGGATTTTATATGATAGATATATAGATGAAGGTATAACATGAACTTCTATAAAGAAAAGAAAAAACTTTATGAGAATAATAGAGGATGTAAAAGCAGGAAAATTGGATTTAATAGTTACTCGTGATGTATCAAGATTTGCTCGAAATACAGTAGATACATTACAAGAAACTAGAAAGTTAAAAAATATTGGAGTAGAGGTATACTTTGTTGAAGATAATATTTGGACATTTAATGATCAAGATGGAGAATTAAAACTAACTATTATGGCTACACTAGCTCAAAACGAAAGTAAGAAAACTTCTCAAAGAGTAAAAGCAGGACAAATGATATCATTTCAAAATGGAGTGTTTTATGGATCAGGTAATATTCTAGGTTACAATAAAGTTGGTCAAAACTTAGAAGTAAATGAAGAGCAAGCTGAAATTGTAAGATATATTTACTCTGAATATTTAAATGGAAAAGGTACAGTAAAAATTGCAGATGAATTAACTAAAAAAGGTGTTTCAACTTCTACAGGTTTAACAACATGGAGTGCTTCATACATTTCAAGAGTTTTAAGAAATCCATTTTATTCAGGTACTATAGTTTATAGAAAATCATATACACCAGATTATCCAGAACAAAAAGCAAAGATAAATTATGGAGAAGTAGAAAAGGTAGTAGTTGAAGGAAGACATGAGCCAATTATATCTAAAGAAGATTTAAAAAAAGTTCAACAAATAATGGATAGTCATTCAAGACCGATTAAATTAGGAAGAAAACAAGCGTTATGAGTTCCTAAAAATATTTGGAGTAAAAAGTTAGTATGTGAATGTGGATCTAATTTTAATAGAAAGATCTATCATAAAAATAAAAATGAAACAACAAAGTTAGATAGATTAATGGACAATTATCTTGATGAAAATATTGATATTAATATGTATGATATGTTTCAAAAGAAGCTATCTGGTAGAATAGAAAAATATAAAATGGAAATATTAGAATTAGAAAAGAAATGTTCATCAATTGAACAATTAGAAGTTAGAATAGGAAATGCTAAAAAGAGTATAAGAAAATTATTAGATATTAGTTATAATGGAGTTGATGAAAAAATAATAGAAGAATTTGTTGAACGAGTAATAGTTCATAAAGATTATTTCGAATGGAAATTAAAATTTATGAATGAAACAATAAAGCTAGAAATAAATGGAAACAGTAAAAAAAGATGTTTTTTTAATTGAACACAAATAAAAAATATATTAAACATACAATATCCTTATAATTTTGGTATAATATATATCAAGACAAGGGGGATTTGTATGAATAAAAAATATTTACTTGTTACAATTTTAGGATATTTATTGTTAGTAGGTTTATTGGTATGTTTATTTACTACAGGTTCTAATACTTATGTTACAATGACTTCTATTTTTATTCCCATATTAATAGGAGCACTAGTTAAATATGATTCAAATATAAAGAAAAAGTATAATGAGTATTATGAACCATTATATCATTATATAAGAACATATCACGATGTTTTATCTCAACCTTCTTCTTATATTGGTATGGGAAAGAAGCATCAAATGATGAAGGAGATAACTCAAGATATTTTAAAATTCTTAAATAATAATTTAAAATATTCTTCTGAAGAAGTAAATGAAATTTTAGAGTTAGAACTATTTCATAAATATAAGAATCATGATGAAAATGAATTCCAAGATGTTTATGATACAAATAGTTTAATACCAATTCTTATGAAAGAAATAATAGAAAATTATAATACTGTTTATTTTAATCATTATATAACTAGAAAAATATGTATGATTTTAAATAAACCAACAAAAGCTAATCAACTTATATATGTTTATTGTGATAGTTTTATTATCGATTTAGCTAGAAAAAAAGAATATGCAATTGGATTAGCTGAATGTGTAGAAACTTATGATTATATTCAAAAATATAGATTAAAGAATTATAAAAATTATTATAAACTATATCGCTTTTGCATAGGGAATAGAAAGAAAGATTTTAATATTGTTATTAAAAAATTAAGAGAAAAGTTTGGAATTAAAATTAAAAAAATTAATTTCAATAAGAAAAAATAAATCATTTTAGTCTTTATGGAGTGCTGTCACATTCCGTTCGGTAATCCCTTAGTTTATGGTTCACAAGCTGCTATCAAAAGTAAGGGAGAAAAGTAACACTTCACTTTTCTCTTTTTAATGTCCTAGTCTTTTTTATGATGTCTACTAAATAGGTTTCACATCAGTAAAACTAGTCTTTTTTGCGTAGTTCTATAATTATAGAAAAATGTATTAATGTAGAAACAACTAAAGAAGACAATGAGTACTATAGAAAATTATATTATTTAAAAAACAATTATAAATTATGATATAATTAAATAAAAAATAGTTAATTATTATAGAGTGGTGAAGTTTGTGGGAATGGAAGAAAAGAATCAATTAGTAATTACATATGTAAATCAAATAAAAAATAATTTTGAAAAAAGTGGTAATCCTGTATCAGAAGAAACAGTTAGAAATGTTATCAATAGATATATTGATTCTAGTAAATCTTTTGAAAAAATCAAACAAGAAATAGACAAGATGGTAGAAGAAAAACAAGAAGACAGAAGAAAAAGGCTAGTGCTTTTAGCCAAGGTAGAAAAAAATACAACTAAGATCACGGATTTAGATATTGAGAATATTGGTATAACCTTAAATGAACAAGATATTGATTTAATGATGATAGCAAACGCAACCACTCCAACTGAATTAAAAGTTACTCTTGAAGATATAACAAACATTAGTATTGATATTTCTGATGTTGAGATGGATGAAGCACAATTTCAACAATTAAGACAACAAGTGTTTGATTCTTATATGGAATCATTAACCTCAAGAAATGAATATTATGCTACTCCTGAAATTCAATTGAGTAAAAAAATAGAATATATAAGAAATAGTGGAATATTTAGTCCTGAAGAATTACATACTTTTGATTCGAGTTTGCAAAGTGGAGATACAAATCAAATAATAGATAATCCTAGTAAAACCATTTCAAAAGAAAAACTACATCAAATAATAGATAATCTTAGCAAAACTTTTTCAAAAGAAAAACTACACCAAATATTTCAAACTATGAAAGACTATTCACTTATAGAAAAAGTAGGTGTTATTGGTACTGATATAGAAACATATCAAAGAATGTTTCAAGAAGTCAATAGTAATTATACTTCAATTACAATTGATGAGTCTGCTAAATATGGTAATGTTGCATTACCTGATGGCACTTTTGATTTTAGTCATTTACAAAAAACTTTAGATTTTGCTAAAACTAATGGAAAGCAAGTTAGACTGAATACATTACTTTTTTACATGGATTGTCCAGATAATTTATATAATTTACCTGTTACCGAAGAAAATAAACAAAGAGTAAAACAAGTATTATCCAATTACGTTGAACAAATAACGTCATTTATAAAAGATAATGGTTATGATTCAACTGTTAGGAGTATAGATGTCTTTAATGAATTATTAAATCGATTTGCTATGGATGGAGATGTTCCATATCAATATCGTGGAGTTATTTCACAAGATCCAAATGTAAAAAATTTTGACAACATTAAGAGTGGCTGGTTAAAATTTCTTAATATTGAAGACTTATGTGATGTAATAGCAATTGCAAGAAAAAATCTTCCTGAAACTGATTTTATGTATAACGATGATAATTTAATTGATTCTAGAAAGATACCTGCTACTACTGAAATACTAAAGAGAATTAGACAATATGAAATTGATCATGGAATACGATTAATAGATAGTATTGGTACACAAATGCATATTGATAATAGTGTTACAAAAGATCAAGTAATTACTATGTTTCATGCATTAGGAAAATATGGATTACCAATCGAAGTAACAGAATTTGATATGGCAATGATTTCTAATATTGATGGTCTATCCGAAGATGAAATCAATAATTTAAGAGTACAAAAAATGCAAGATTTTTTTGACGCTGTAACTAAGTGTAGAGAAACTGACAGTATTAGAGGATTTACAATTTGGAGTAAAACAGATGCACAAAATTTTAGAGTTGCCTTAGAAAATGAACAAAGAATAAAAAATGGACAAGAACCAATTACTACATTACATGGTGGATTTTATAATAACGATATGTCAGAAAAAAAATCAAAAGCAAAAGAAAAATTCCAAGATTTTAATTATCATACACATACATATAGATCAGGACATTCTGAGTATGTTAACGATAAAGAAATATTAGAATCAGCTAGACAAGCAGGTATTTGTATGCTTGGCTTTAGTGAACATATTCCAAATACAGATCTAGAACTTCCTGATGAAGACCACAGAATGCTACGTTCAGAAGTTGATGACTATATTGAATCAATAAATAAATTAAAGAAAGAAAATCCTGATATGACAATATTAATTGGTTTTGAAGCTGAATTTGATCCCATGAAAGAAGAAATTTTAGGAGAAATGAGAGAAAAAGTTGATTATATGATATTAGGTCAACATTTTGTAAAAAATGGTATGCAAATGGTACCACAAAAAGGTAATCCGAACTATCCATTAGAATACGCAAAAATGGTTTGTAAAGGAATAGAAAGCGGATTATTTGATATAGTAGCTCATCCGGATCATTTTATGTCATTACGGGATACGATAAGTGGTGACAATCAAGCAATTTATGAAGAAAATTGTATTAAAGCAAGTCATATGATTTGTCAAAAAGCAGCAGAAATAGGAATACCACTTGAAATAAACTTATCACCGGCTTTAAATAATCAAATTTTACATGATGAAAATTTAGCATATCCTCATCCTTTATTCTGGAAGATTGCAAATGACTATGATATTAAAGTTGTAAAAGGTATAGATGCTCATTCAATATCAGCATTCCAAAATTTAGATAAAGGACAAGAATTAATAACTAATATTGAGCAAATGGTTAGCAATAAGATGATAAAAGGCCAATATAATCCAAATATTGAAAGACAAAACAATCCAAGATTACAAGGAGCTTATAAATCTCATCAAGAAGAACTACTAACGTATGAAACTCATTTAGTCAGTCAAATTATTAATAATACACTAGAAACAATTAGCAATGATCAAGATTCAGAAAGTCTAGCTATGGCATTAGAAACATCCTTAAATAGAAGTATGCAAAGATGTGTTGCTGATGCGAGTATGAAAGAGAAATCAACTACTGAAGAAATGTCAACAATACTCGATTCACAAGAATTATCTACCAAAGATAAAAAACTTAAGTTAGAACGAAAAAAGAAGGCAATAATTGAAGCAAAACAAGTTTTAGAAAATCAGCGAAGAGTCATTGAAAGAGCAAAAAACAATGTAATAAATGCTGCAAATATTGGATGTGAAAATAAAAATGAATATTCAGCTATAATTACTCAAATGACACAGCAACAAACAACAAAGAGTGAAATACAGAAAATGCGAATAGAACAAAACTTATCAAATTTTAAAAACTCAAAAACTAATCAAACAACTAACACACAAAGTATTGATAAACCAAAAGTTATGAAAAAAACAAATAATAATCAAGGATATAATACTTCATTTAACGGATTTGTTAATATAATAACCTTATCTATGATTATCATTCTTGTTTGTAGTATATTGCTTATAATAGTCTACATATTAAATAATAGATAAAATAATATATTTTTAAAGATTGAAATAGATACTTACATCATATTTCAATCTTTTTTTAAATTAAAACCTCCGTAACCATAAAAAACAATTATCTCTATAAAAAAATTATTAAATTAAACGAAACCCAAAAAATAATTACAACTTGCATTTGTTTTTTAAATAACAATTAAAATATTTTTAGTTGAAAATAAAAAAATTAATACTATAATACTATTAAAAAGAAATTTAATTGCTATAAAATAAAAAAAGGGGAACCATAAAATGTTAAAGAACTTTTTAAATGAACCAAATACTAAACTAAATATTAAAGATTATATAGCGTTAGGCATAATTTTAATTGCATATAGTGTTATATCATTTATAAATTTAGGATCAACTATAAATCCAAATACTTTTTTAAGAGTAGAGAAAACAGATAAAGTAATAATTAAACTAAAAAATCAAGAAGATATAATAAAAATGAAAATATTTAATGGTGAATGTAACACTAAATATCAATTATATTCATCAACCGATGGGAAAAAATATACTTATATAAATGATTATAATGGAACAGGCGCACTATCATGGCAAGAAGAAAGAATTATATCCAAAGGAAAATATATAAAAATATTATTTTTAGCAAAATCATCAATTGGAGAAATTGCTTTTTATAATAACAATAAAGAAATAATTAAAATAGAAGATGTAATTTACAATAAAAAACATATAAAATCATTAAATGATGAGCAAAATACAATACCAAATAAAATAAGTTATATGAACTCCAGTTACTTTGATGAAATTTATTTTGCAAGAACAGCTTATGAGTACACTCAAGGTATGGAAACATATGAATGGACGCATCCACCACTTGGAAAACTAATACAAGCAATTCCAATATATATAAGTAACTATCTATCACCATTCAATTATAGATTAATGGGAAATATCTCTGGGATATTAATGATTGCAGTCATGTATGTATTTGCAAAAGAACTATTTAAAAAGAGAAAATATGCTATTTTTGCAAGTCTATTAATGGCCTTCGATACATTTCATTTTGCTCAAACAAGAATGGGAACTGTAGATAGTCACCTAATATTATTTATACTCTTAGCATCATACTTTATGGTAAAATACACAAAAAATAATAAAACATTTTGTCTTCTATTATCAGGAATATTTTTTGGACTATCCGTCTCAGTAAAATGGACCGGTTTGTATGGTGGCATAGCACTTGCAATAATATTTTTCACTCATCTAGTAAAAAATAAAAAACTTAATATTAAAAATTTACTAAAAGGAACACTATTTTTTGTAGTTATTCCATTATTTATATATAGCAGTCTATATTTAATATTTCCAAATAATAAGCTAAATCATACAACAAATTTTGAAAGTATAATAAATCAACAAAAAGATATGTACAATTATCATTCAAAATTAAATGCAACCCATTACTTTTCATCTAAATGGTATACATGGCCATTAAGTTATAAACCAGTTTGGTATCATCAAGAAATACTAAATAATGACACAAAAGAAACAATATCAGGAATTGGTAATATTGTAATATGGTGGATGGGAATAATTGGCTTTTTATATTCATTAATAAAGCTAATAAGGAAAAAAGACAAACAATCATTTATAATTGTTGTATCAATGTTATCACTTTGGTTACCATATGCATTTATTGGAAGAGTAATGTTCTTATACCATTACTTTCCGGTTCTTCCATTCATGATGCTTGGAATTGTAAATTTATTTAAAAGCATAGAAGAAAAATATAAATTAAAGTATTTAATTCCATTATATATGATATTTGTAATAGCATTTTTCATAATTTATTATCCAGTAATATCAGGCATTGAAACACCTGTAAGTTATATAGAAAAGTTGAGAATATTTGATTCCTGGACATTTTAATAAAAAAGGTATTTATGACTATAAAATATCTTTTTTTCTGTTATAATAAAGAAGAAGGATGTGAGAATATGAAAGCAGTATGTGTAGGACACTCTACATACGATACTACGTTGCCTGTAAATGAATACCCAACTGAAAATTATAAATATAGAATAGAAAATCATATAGAATGTGGGGGAGGTCCAGCATCAAATGGTGCATATCTCCTTGCAAAATGGGGAATCGATACTACAATCTGTTCAATTGTTGGAGATGACTATTATGGAGAAAAAGTGAAAGAAGAGTTTGAAAAAATAGGTGCAAACACAAAGTACTTAGAAAAAAAACAAAATCATAATACTTCAAGTAGTTTTATAATAGCAAATATGAGTAATGGTTCAAGGACAATTATAACTTCAAAAAAAGATCCAATAAGAAAATTAACTCAAACAGTAGAAGAAAAAGCAGATTTAATTTTAATAGATGGAGAACATCCAGAAACAGCAGAAGAAGTTTTAGACAACAACAAAGATGCACTAAGCGTAATAGATGCCGGAAGATTAACAGAGGATACTAGACACCTTGGAAAGAAAGTAAAATATTTAGTATGTTCAAAAGATTTTGCTGAAAAGTTTACAAATGAAAAAATAGATGTTAAAAATATAGAAAAGTTAACTGACATCTACAAGCAATTAAAAGCATATTTTAATAATACAGTAATTATTACACTAGAAGCAGCCGGCAGTTTTACAGAAATAAATGGTGAATGCAAAATAGTTCCAAGCGTAAGAGTTATTGCCAAAGACTCAACTGGAGCAGGTGACATATTTCATGGTGCTATAACATATTTTTTAGGACAGGGATATGATTTAGAAAAAGCCATTCACTATTCATCAGTAACAAGCGCAATATCAGTAACTAGAATCGGTTCCAGATATTCAATACCAGACTTAGAGGAAGTAATGAATTATGATGAGCTTATATGATCATTTACCAACACTTGATTTGCATGGCATTGATAGAGATTATGCCAGGATTTTAATAAATGATTTTATTGCAGATCACTACAAAATAAAAACAGAACAAGTTGTTATAGTTCATGGTAATGGTACAGGAATAATAAAAAAAGTAACTCAAGAAACATTAAGAAAAAATAAATATGTTGATGACTACAAAATCAATAATTTTAATGCTGGAATGACAGTAGTTAAAATTAAAAAGAACATTGACAAATAACGATACCAGTGTTATCATAAGCACTAAACGAAAGCAGGGGAGTTTTAAGCATGTATACAGAAGAATATGAACAAAGAGGGTTTCCGATAAGAAACTTCGTAATTAAATTAATTTTATTAATTATTTTTGTTTTTCTATTAATTTGGATAATACCTAAATTTACATCACCAACAATAGAAACAAAAGAATGTAAGACAGGAACTTGTGATACTTCAGGCATAGAAGCATTAACATCACAAATTTTTTCTGACAATTTAGACAAAATGAAAGAAGCAGCAATATCATATTATACTGATGAAAGATTACCTAAAGAAGTTGGAGAATCAGACACAATGACTTTAAGTGATATGATTGGTAAAAAAATAATTGTTGCCTTGATAGACAAAAACAACAAAGCAGTAGATGTAGAAAAAAGTTATGTAAAAATAACAAAATTAGATGATGAATATTTATTAAAAGTAAACCTAAAAGACAGTGAAAAAGAAGATTATATATTAGTTCATTTAGGTTGTTATACATATTGTGATTCATATATTTGTGAAAAGCAAAAAACATCAACATCTGTACCAATAAAAAGTTCAAAGCCATCATCAACAGTACCAATAAAAGGAACAATAAAAAATGGTATATATTATGTTCCAAGTACTAAGCCATCTGATGATAGTTGTAAAGGAGATAACTGTAATTCTTTCTCACCATCAACAACACCTTCTGATACAGATGAGCCAACAACAAAACCAACTGATAAGCCATGTGTTGGAAAAGAATGTGACCAATCACCTGAACCATCAGACTCACCAACACCATCATATGAGCCTAAGTATGTTTATGAATACAAAAAAACAACAAGTGCAAAATTCTCAAAATGGACAAATTGGTCAAGTTGGTCAAAAACAAGTTGTGGAACAAAAGAAATAAATTGTAATGATAGAAGTGAAAGTTGTTTATACAAACTACAAATGTTAAAAAGAAAAGAACAAATTGGAACATATCAAAAAACATATGCTCGTCAAAGACAAGAAGTTAGACAAACCGGTTCTTATCAAGAAAAATCATGTAACAAATATAACTACGTAAGAATAAACAATACAATTTACGCAACAACAACAACGACAACATATACAACAATAAATAATGTTACAAAATATACTCAATCATCTGTTGGAAGTTGGAGATACGAAGGAAGAGCAAGTTATAAAAATCCACCAAGAGATACAGCAAATACAAGCTATAAATTTGTAGGAGCTGATTATAGTTACTGTTCTGAAACATGTACAACATTACCAAATTACTACTATGATAAGTATACATATACAGGAGGCTTATCTAGTGTATCAAGTACTACTACTCCAGGTAATACCTCATCATCTTCATCAAGTTCATCATCTTCATCAACATCAACAAGTTATGAAGCAGAATGTGGAGGATTTACAACAAAAACAATTCCAATATATGGAACAGTAACAGTAACAGAAAAAGCAACAAGAACAGAAAAATTATATGGAACAGTATGTTATAAGAGTACAAAATCTAGAACGTTAGAAAGTAGTGCATCAGCAAAAACAAAATGGAGTTCATATAACGATAGAGACTTATTAGACAACGGTTGGACTTACACAGGAAGAAAAAAACGAAAGTAAGGGGGATTTTTAAATGAAAGGTAAAAACGAAATAAGAAATGTTGTAATATGTAAATATGATCAGGATAAAACAAAAGTTTTTGTATTTACAAAAGATGGTAGAGTAAAAGAAAGACCATATGATGAGATAAAAGAAGATTTAGAAAAAATATTAGAACCTAAAATACAAAATCTTATTAAGAATGATATCGAGCTTCAAGATGATATCAAGAAATTAGAAGAAGCAAAATCTGTTGCAGCAAAATATGGAAATGACTCGCTTCAAGAACAATTAGAACTTCAAGCAAAAGAAATAGAACAATTAGCAAGAAGAAGAGCAATTCAAAGTTTAATTAATACTGATACATTATACATAGTATCATCAACAGAATTTATTGAAAATTTTAATAATTTTACAGAAAGATCAGTTGGTGCACTAATTAAAAGAAAACAATCATCAGATGGAAATTATTATAACAATCAAACTGGAAAGCCAAGTATTGAAGAAGTTATAGAAGAAGAATTAGAAAAAACTAAGTCAACTGGTGAAAATGCAGAGGAAAAACAAAAAACTAAAGAAAAAAGAAAAAATGAAGGACAACAATCTGAAAATTCTTCTGATTCAGAGCAAGCTGACAAAAAAGAAGAAGAATCTAAGACAGAAGAAGCAGCAGAAAAAACTGATAGCACAGGTGAAGAAGACTCACAAGAAAACGATACAGAACAAGAAGAAAGCAGAGAGAAAAGTGCCACATCAAACGGCGATGAAGAAAATGGATACCAAAAAACTAAGAAAAAAACATCAGATTTTCAAAAAGGTGGTACAAGAACAACATCAAGCGATGCAGATAAAACTGAGCAAAAAGAAACAAATGAAGAATCAGATAATGGCAGTCAAGAACAAGAGGAACAAGACTCAAATGAAACTGCAGAAAACGATAATGATGGTTCACAAGAAGAAGCAAACGAAGAATCAGATAATGGCAGTCAAGAACAAGACTCAAACGAAACTGCAGGAAACGATAATGACGGTTCTCAAGAAGAAGCAAACGAAGAATCAGATAATGGCAGTCAAGAACAAGAAGAACAAGACTCAAACGAAACTGCAGGAAATGATAATGACAGTTCTCAAGAAGAAGCAAACGAAGACTCTGATAACGGAAGCCAAGAACAAGAAGAACAAGACTCAAACGAAACTGCAGGAAATGATAATGATGGTTCTCAAGAAAATAGTGGTGAAGAATCAAACGAAGAAGGTAGCAATGAAGAAAATAATGGCGATGATGACTTTGATTTTTCTGAATATGACTTTGACGATGATCAACCAATAGATGGATATGATGAGGACGCATTTGATGACGATTTCGATAATGAAAATGAAGATGAAAACGATGATGATAATGACCGTACAACAAGTCCTAAGAAAGAAAATATTATAAAAAGACTATGGAAAAAGATAAAACGTTCTCCAATAGGTAAAAAAATAACCGCAGTTATTGTTTCGGCAGCTCTTATTTTTGGAATAGGTGGAGGACTATATAGTTGTTCAAAACGTCAAACTCGAGAAGGCGTAATGAATAATAGTAATATAGTCACAATGAATGACTCTGAAGATGCAAAAAATAGTACAAACGGAATTATCATTGTAGGAGATAATAGCTCATATAATAAATGTACTGTTAAACAATTACTTGATGTAACAACAAGCCAAGTACAAAAAGAATCTATGTCAAACTTACAAAAGAGTATAATAGGATTCAATGAAAGTTTTGCTGATGCACATACAGGTTCATACCAAAATGCTGCAGGAGAAACTGTTGATGTAAGAGCAGCATTAAGCTTTGATGAAATGGTTGCATTACAACAAGCATATAATGACTATTCAAAAACTGAATTAAAAGCATATTTTAATGGTACTGATGTTTCAAAAGATTCACTTACAAGATCATATAAAGACGCAAGCTTACAATTAATGGGAGCATATGTAATAGAAACAAGTGAACACCCAGTAGATATGTCAGGATTAATCAATTCAGAAGAAGGAAAAGCATTCTATAATAAATATCATCAAATGTTCCTAGCTGCAAAGACAGCAACAGGCGATGAAAAGTTAGAAAAAATAAAAGAATTCTATTCAGCAGTAAAAACCGACTTCCCAATTACTCAAGAAGTAAGAACAGAAGGAATTGCTCATGCTGATGATTATGCAACACTTGCTTCATATAAACTATCAGTTGCACCAATGATTGCAGCTGGAGAAATTATGTGGCAGAATCTAGAAGTAGATGAAACACTAGATGATTCAACAATTGATTTCTTAAATGATTTAGGATTATGTAATTATGCAGAAAGCAAATTTGGAACTATCGAAACAATTTCACTTACTAGTGAATCTGATAGCACAAACCCTTTATATGAACAATATAAATCTGCATTTGAAAAAGAATTAAAAGAAAAAAATATTTATGTAATTGATGATGAACATAGAGAATTAAGTAAACTACAAGAGTTCCAAAAAGCTGTAAATTGGCATTTTGAAAATGAAGAAAGCTATGGATATAGTTCTGGAGTTGTTATGACAACATCAGAAACATATCAAGAAAAATATTCATGGCAAGAATCACATACAACTTATTCTACTGAGCAAACAAGAGAAACTGTTGAGGCTAGTCAAATACCAGATGGTGTTCGAAATGATTTAGAAAATCAAGTTAACTCTGAAATAGCCTCTGAAAATGAACAAGCAAAACAAGAAGCTGAGAAGAAAGCAGAAGAAACACAAAAAGAAATGCAAAAAGAAGAAGATAAAAAAGCTGAACAAATAGAAGAAGAAATAAAGAAAGATGATCAACAATTCCAAGATCAAGTAGACAAAGCAAATGAAACAATTGATAGAAACAATAGTGACCAAGATACATCTAACGATGAAAAAGTAAACGAAAGTGAATTTGGTGGTAATGTTGATTTTGACGAAGATCATTCTGACGATAATGGAAACTTAGATGATTCAGTAGAAAATATCACAACAAATGGTGATGGAGACCAAACAGGTGAAGAATTACCAGACCCTAATCAAACAGGAGCCGAATTTGATAAAAAAGCACCATCTGGAGATTCATCTTCTAGTACAGAACAACTTGAAGAGGCACCTAGTACAAGTACAAGTGGAACTGGCGATGAAACTTATGAATATGAAGAATTGATAGACCAATTGATAGAACAAGAAGCTGCACAAAGTTCAACTGAAACAGAGGGTTATCAATATACAAAATAGAATAAGAACTCATTTTTGAGTTCTTTTCTTATTAAATGGTGCAAAGCATTGAAAATAAAGAAAATGTTTGACAATATACAACACTTGTGGTATAATATGAATACATTGAAGGTACAGTAGGTCTTCAGAGTGATTAGGGGGTTGAATATATGAAGAACACTTATATATTTGAATATTTAGATGAGAATGATTTTAGAAAGAAAGAAAGATCTGTAAGAAAGTATAATATGTTAGCATATAAAAAGCTTACATTCACTTATTATCCAGAATTACGTAAAGGAACATTTTTAGGTAAAGAAGTAAAAAAAGATGAAAAAGCAAAAACAATAAGTTATGAATTACAATTACCAACAGATGAATTATTCAAAAAAGTTCATGGTCCAATTGTATTACATTATACAGTATATACAGAAAAAAACATTATTTTATTAACAAACATAACACCAGAAGGAATTTTAGATGAAGGACATAGAGCTGAATTATCAACTTATAAAGGTGTAATGATATCTAAAGCAAATCCTGAAAAAGATATGTTTAAAATTAATTTATTAAATATGTTAGGAAAATAGAGAGAAAACTCTATTTTTTTTATTTTTTCTATTGCAATACTCAAAAATTCATGTTATTATTAAATAGCAATGTGAATTGGACCCTTAGCTCAGTTGGTTAGAGCATCCGGCTCATAACCGGGCGGTCACAGGTTCGAGTCCTGTAGGGTCCACCATTCATGTGCGAGTATGGCGGAATTGGCAGACGCGCTAGACTTAGGATCTAGTGTCATAGACGTGCAGGTTCAACTCCTGTTACTCGCACCATTTGTAATTTAAAGCAACTATCAAGTTGCTTTTTATTTGATATAAGGAGCGAATATGGAAAGATGTCACTGGTGTAATGAAAAGAATGAAACATATATCAATTATCATGATAATGAATGGGGAAAACAAAATTTTGATGAACAATATCTATATGAAATGTTTATTTTAGAAACATTTCAAGCAGGATTATCGTGGGAATGTATATTAAATAAAAGAAAATCTTTTGAACATGCCTATGATAATTTTGACATTGACAAAGTCATTAATTATAAAGAAGAAAAAGTAAATAATCTTTTAAATGACAAAAATATAATCAGAAATAAATTAAAAATAAATGCAAGCATAAATAACAGTAAAATATATAAAAATATTATAATAGAATATGGAAGTTTTTATAATTATTTAAAAATCTACTGGGATGGAAAAATAATATATGAAAATGATAAAACAACATCCAAATTATCTGATAAAATATCACAAGATCTGCAAAAAAGAGGTATGAAATTTGTAGGTACCACAACAATATATTCATACCTTCAAGCAATAGGGATAATTAATTCCCATGAAGACAATTGTTTTTTATACAACAAATAAAAAGAGAAAGAATTTAATAAAAAAATCTTCTCTTTTTTTATAACTTTTTTAAATAGTAATTCTCAATATAACAATCATCATCTTTTCACCAATAACCTCAAAATAAAAGATTAAATAATTTCTAATTTTAATTAGTAAAGATTTAAATAAACATTTAACTTTACTTAATATTGTCAAACATAATAATTTTTTGCGTTAGACTACAATTAAACTGATATACTAATAGTGTAGAATATAAAAGAAGGAGGACAATATGTTAGAAGGAAAAGTTGCAATTATAACTGGTGGTACAAGAGGAATAGGCTTTGCCATTGCTAAAAAATATTTAGAAAGCAACGCTAAAGTAATTATATTCGGTTCACGAAACGAAACAGTAGAGAAAGCCGTAAAAGAATTAAAATCATTAAATGATAAATATGAAATAGACGGATATTATCCTAATCTTACTGATGAACAGAATATAGAAAATACATTTAATGAAATTGAATCTAAGTATGGACACATTGATATTTTAGTAAACAATGCCGGTATCTCATCACGAACAAAAATAGAAGACTATACAGATGAAGAATATGAAAAAATTTCTAATTTAAATATAAAGTCAGTATATGTATGTTCTAAAACCGCCGTAAAATATTTAAAAAAGACAAAAGGTGTGATTCTAAATACCAGTTCAATGGTTAGTATTTATGGCCAACCAAGCGGAGTAATGTACCCAACAAGTAAATTTGCAGTTAATGGTATGACAAAGTCCCTTGCAAGAGAATTAGCGCCATTAGGAATAAGAGTAAATGCAGTTGCACCAGGAATTACAAATACAGATATGGTTAAAAACCTTCCAAAAGAAATGATAGAGCCACTTATAAAAACAATTCCATTAGGTAGAATTGGTGAACCAGAAGATATAGCTAATGCTTTCCTATTCTTAGGAAGTGATATGGCATCATATATTTCTGGTGTAATACTATCGGTTGATGGGCTAGCAAGAAGCTAAAAGAATAGAAAGAGGAGAAAAGAAAATGATAAAATTTGATTTTACAAATAAAAATGTAATAGTAACAGGAGCTAGCATGGGCCTTGGAAAAGAAATTGCCAAACAATTCGCAATAGCACATGCAAATGTAATAATTGCAGATTTAAATTTAGAAGCAGCAGAAAAAACAAAAAAAGAATTAGAAGTATATGGTACAAAGATATTAACTTATCCAATAGATGTATCAAATTATTCAAAATGGAAAAAACTTGCAAACTTTGCCAATCAAGAATTAGGTAGTATCGATATATTAGTTAATAATGCTGGTATATGTTCATTAGAACCAATTGCTGATATGGATATTGATAAATTAAACAAAATGTTAGCAGTAAATCTAAATGGAACAATATATGGTTGTAAGACTATTTTACCAATCATGAAAAAACAAGGTGGCGGAAGAGTTGTTAATATGTCATCAATCGCAAGCAAATTAGCATCTGCAAATGGTTCAATTTATTCAGTAACAAAGGCTGGAGTATTAGAATTAACTGCCTGTCTTGGAAGAGAATATGCAAAAGATAATATTACAGTCAACTGTGTATTACCTGGAATAATAAGAACACCATTATGGGAAGGAATGCTTGATGCCATGACAAAAGGTGATAACTCCAAAAAAGATACAACATTCACAACATATACAGATACAATTCCAACAGGAAGACCACAAGATCCAATTGATATTGCAATGGCAACATTATTCTTATGTACAGAAGAAGCATATAATATTAATTGCCAAAACTTAGCAGTAGATGGAGGACATACATTCTAGTATGTTCTTTTATTTATAATAAAAACCAATTTTAAAAAAACTATGGTATAATAAATAACTTGATAGGAGTTGGTAATATGTTCACAACTAATTTGCCTTTAAAAACAGAATCCGGCATACCTTTTAAAATAGATTTAGAATCACTAAAATTATTTGAAGAAGAGTTAGAAATATTTCTTCAAAGCGAAGATTTTATGAATACAAGAGAATTTTCTAAAAAAGTAATGTTCACTCATGAATTAAAAGCAAATAATACGGTAGAAGGTTATAATGATTCAATGTCAATAATTGAAAAAGTTATAGAAGATGCAAAAAGCGTTAAAGATATAGAAAAAAGAAATAGAATAATTAATTTATATAAAGGATACCAATACATCCTTAAGGGCGAAGATATTACAGAAGAAAATGTAGGAAAACTATATAAAATATTAAGTAAAGATTTATTAAATGAACATGATATAACTCACATGGGAGAAATATATAGAGAAGCACCTGTTTATATATTACGTCATGGAAGATTAGATAATACCATGGACGAAGGTCTTCCTTACGTAAAAGTTCCAGAATACATGGATTTATATTTTGATTTTGTAAATAATTTTAAAATTTCAAATGCTCAAACTGACCAATTTATTAAATCACAATTAATGCACTTCTACTTTGTTTACATACATCCTTTTTTTGATATTAACGGAAGAAGCAGTAGAACAATAGCTATGTGGTATTTATTAAATAATAGTGCATATCCATATATAATCTTTAATAGAGGAATAAACTTCGATTCAAATTATGATGATATTATATATAATTGTAAAAATTCTCATGATATTACAAAGTTTTTAAAATACATGCTTATAAATGTAAAAAAAGAATTAGAGAAAGAATATATTGTTCATAATCTCCATGAACAAACATCTAGACATTGGCATTCAACAGACTATGAAATGTTAAATTATTTTTTATCATTAAATGGAAATAAAACAGTCTTAGACTACGCAAACCTTTACAATAGAATGAATTCTAAAAAAAGAGTCAAAGAATTTTTTGAAACAATGGTACTTCCATTAATTGATGATAAAACCTTAACGATAGAAAGAGAAACAAAGAAAATTATGTTTAATGACCAACCTAATTTGGTACTTTCTCTAAACAAAAATAAAATGGAAAAAATAAATACAGAAAAAGTAAAAAGATTGACACTCTAAGAATATATATTTTATAAGAAAAATATAAAAAAGCAAAAAATGAGATTATTATGATATAATAAACCTACGTACAAAATAAAATTAAAGAGAAAGAGAGTTGAAATTATGGCATCATTACCAATAGTAATTAAATATTTAATAGTATTTTTTGTATCTATGGTACCAATAGTAGAATTAAGAGGAGCAATACCAATAGCAGAAAGTTTAGGACTAGATTTATTACTTTACTATCCAATCGCAATAATAGGAAATATTTTACCAGTACCAGTTATTTACTTATTCGCAAGAAAAGTATTAGAGTGGGGTAAAGATAAAAAATTCACAAAGAAGTTTTTCACTTGGTGTATTGAAAAAGGAGAAAAAGGTGGTAAAAAGTTAAGAGAATCTGCAAGTAATAGTGGAATCTTTTGGGCATTATTATTATTTGTAGGAATACCATTACCAGGAACAGGCGCTTGGACTGGAACATTGGCCGCAAGTTTTTTACAATTAGACTTTAAAACAAGCATAATTGCTGTATCACTTGGAGTATTATTAGCTGGAATTATCATGTCTTTAGGAAGTAAAATAGTTTCAACTCTAGGTTGGTTAGGCGTAGCAGCAATAATTATTGTTATTTTGTTAATAGCAGTAGGCTCAATCGTATTAAATAAATCTAAAAAGAAAAAGTAATATAAAACTACTGGAGTAAATTATGAGTAAATTTTACAACGAATATTTAAATAAAGATTTTAAATTTGATAAATTGTCTTGGCTTGGAATCTTTGCTTTAATAATAGTTATAACAGGATGTTTCGGATGGTTATATGAATTTATATTTTATTATTTCAATGGAGGAATGAAAGAATTCTATTGGAGAGGTGGTAACTTTCTACCTTGGATAAATATATATGCAACAGGTTCAATAATGATTTTTTTTCTAGCATATCGTTTTAGAAAAAAGCCTTTTTTAGTATTTCTTCTCAGTTTCATCTCAACAGGAATACTAGAATACATATCAGGATGGGGAATGTTAGAAATAGCCGGAAAAAGATGCTGGGATTATAATCAAGAAATATTAAATTTTGGAAGCATAAATGGATTTGTTTGTCTAAGAAGTGTAACTTTTTTTGGACTATCAGCATTATTATTAATGTACGTAATAATTCCATTTATATTTTACCTAGCTAAAAAAATGAATAAAAAAGCATTTCTCACAATATCAATATGTTTATGTTCAATAATTTTATTTGATGAATTTTATAATCTATTATTCGCAAGAATTCTAAAATTGCCAAGAGCTTATGATGTATATAAAGAATTAGGTTTTAAATATGTAAAGTTTAAATAAGGCTTATTGCCTTATTTTTATTTTGAGATGTATAATTAATATTAGGATGTGATTATATGAAAATAAATGAAGAATATTTCTTATCAAATGATAAAAGTACAAATATACATATGGTAACGTTTATTCCAGAAGAAAAAACTATTAACGGAGTAATCCAGATTTCTCATGGAGTAACTGAACATATCATGAGGTATACTGACTTTGCAGAATATTTCACAGATAATGGTTTTATAGTAGTTGGAATAGATTTACTAGGTCATGGACTATCAACAAACAATGGGAGAAAGCAAATGTATTTTGGACCATCCGGAAGCTGGAACTATGTAGTAGAAGATATAAATACATGTTTTAAAATTGCAAAAGAAAGATACCATAATGTTCCCTATATTATGTTAGGCTTTTCATTAGGCTCATTTTTACTACGATCATTTTTAATAAAATACCCAAACAGTGTCGATGCATCAATAATAATAGGAACAGGTTATACAAATCCTATACTTCTAAAATTAGTTAAAAAAATAGCTATAAAAGAATCAAAAACATCAGGAGAAGAATATACAACTAAAAAGATAAAAGATTTAACATTCGGAACATATAATAAGAAATTTGCTCCAAATAAAACAGATTTTGATTGGTTATTATCAAGTGAATATAACCTAAACAACTACATTAAAGACCCATTACGTGGAAAATATATATCATGTGGACTATTCAGAGAAATGTGTGATGGAATGATTTATACAGGTCTAAATAAAAATATAAAAAAGATGAATAAGAACATGCCAATACTTTTATTATCAGGATCAAATGATTCAGTAGGCAACTGTGGTAAAAGTATAATAAAGATATACAACAAATATCAAAAATCAGGTATAAAAGATATCTCATATAAACTTTATAATAATCTGCGCCATGATATTTTACATGAAGATAATAAACTCCTAGTTTATAATGATATAAAAGACTGGATAATAAATAAAATAAATAAATAAAAATAAGTTCTGCTTTTATGCAGAACTTTTAATATAAGCTCCCATAAATAATTTATTTAAATAGAAAAAAAGATATATAAAATTTATATACTTAAAGTGTTCGATTGACTTTTTCTTCTACATTTATTAACCTTTATATAGGTGGTAGTATGAGAATATCAATTTTTAATTTAAGTGATAAATCTAATTATAAGGTTGAATATAATAAAATGATAAAAGTTCTAAATAGTAAATGTATCACATACAAAACAAAGCATTATACTTATTTTGAATTTATAAATAAATTTTTATTTAATAACTGGAAATTTAGAAAAACATATCTAGATGTTTATGAATATTTAGAGTTTATTGGTATTAATATAAATAGTAAAAAAACATCACTTGACGCATTTCTTAATTTTATAGAGTTTATTCTAAATATGGATTTATTATTATCTAAAATAAAAATCTATTATGATGAAGTAAAATATTCAACAAGTGCCAGAAGTATACTTTATCATAATATTCCACTAATTTTAGAAAAAGAAGGCTATTGTGCCTATGATTTAGATGATAAAATAATAATATCTTCAATAGATACAGATTATGATGACTTAAAATCAATTTTACCAGATGATATAAACGAATTGATACTAAGTTACAAGAATATAAATAATAATGGAATAAAAACAAAGAGAATGATTCTAGATAAAATGTATTCCTATCTTGAAAAGAATATAGATAAATATAAATCATATAATTCAACATTATTAACAGCGGTAAAACAAGTAATTAATAAGATGGGTGTAAGATATGAAATAGATAAGAAATATTTAGACCTTTCTACATATAAATTAAGAAAATATTATGATTATTCATTCAGTATAATGTGTTACTTAATAAAAACAGAAAACATATTTAAATATAGAGATTCAATAAAAGGAAAAGATTAACTACCAGAAAACATTTATTTATAGAATAATACTTATGAGTGTGATATAATATGAAAGAAGTAATTGGGGATGAGAAAATGAAAAAGAATTTTATTATTACTATTTTAATATCAATAATTATTATTTTAAGTGGAGTATGTTTTTACTTATATAATTCCACTAAAGTAGAACCAAGAGATAAAACAGTTATAAAAAATGAATCAAATAAATCAAAAGATTCTAATATAATTACAAATGATGATTTAGAAATAAATAAGAGTGAAGTAACAACAGAAAATGATTTAGTAAATTACCTAGGTGATGTAGAAAAAGAAGTAGATACAACAACTGATAAAAAAACATTAAAAAATACCTTTATCACATTAACAGACTTTATCTTTTATGATGGAGAAATTAAAGGTAAAAAGTTCTCTGATTTAACTGATTCAGCAAAAACAAAAGTCATAGACCTTTATGAAAAAATAGACTCTAAAATAGAAGCAAAATATCCTAATTATAAAGAGAATATAAAAGAAACATCTGGAAAAGTCTATAATAATGCAAAAGAAAAAGCAATTGAAGTAAAAAATAGTATTTTAAATAAATATAAAGAATCAGTTGGAGAAGATGGCTATAAAGAAACGCAAGACGCATACGAATCAGACAAAGAAAATTTAAATAATGTTTATGATACATATAAACCATATATTGAAAAAGGCAAAGAAAAAGCCAAAAGCAGTTATGAAAAAGCAAAGGAAAAAGTATCTTCTTGGTATCAAGAGTATAAAGAAAGTAGTGATTAAATGAAAAGTGTTGGAATATATACATTAGGCTGTAAAGTTAATACCTATGAAAGTGAATTTGTCGCAAACGAATTAAAAAAAGCAGGTTATGTTTTAAAAGACTTTGATAATATATGTGATGTTTATATAATTAATACGTGTACAGTAACAAATAATAGTGATTCAAAATCAAGAAAAACAATAAGACAAGCCATAAAACGTAATCCAGATGCCTGCGTAGTCGCAATGGGATGTTTTATTGCCGCAAATAAAGATTATAGAGAAAATGGTCTTGATATTGTTATCGGTAATAAAGATAAAGCAAAAATCGTTAGCTTATTAGATGAATATTTTAAAAACAAAGAAGTAATAATAAAAAGCTATGATAAAAGATTAAATGAATTTGAAGACATGAGAATCAATGAGTTTCCAGGAAGAACAAGAGCCTTTGTTAAAATTCAAGACGGTTGTGATAACTTCTGCAGTTACTGTATAATTCCATTTGCTAGAGGAAAATGTAGAAGTAAAAAAGAATCAGAAGTAATAGAAGAAGTAACTGATTTAGTAAACAATGGTTATAAAGAAGTAGTACTAACAGGAATACATACAGGATCATACGGAACTGATTTAGATACAAGTTTTGCCGATTTATTAAATAAATTAGTAAAAATAAAAGGCTTAGAAAGATTAAGGATTTCATCAATTGAAACAACAGAATTAAATGAAGAAGTACTTGATGTATTAAGAAACTCAAATGTAATTGTAGACCATCTTCATATACCAATCCAAGCAGGTTCAGATGAAATACTAAAATCAATGAATAGAAAATATAACTTAGATTTCTTCTTTAATAAAATAAAAGAAATAAGACAAATAAGACCAGATATTTCTATTTCAACAGATGTAATTGTAGGCTTTCCAGGAGAAACTGAAGAATTATTTGAAAAAACTATTGATACTTGTAAAAAAGTAGAATTTTCCAAATTACATGTATTCCCATTCAGTGAACGTCATGGGACAAAAGCAAGTAAAATGGATGGTAAGTTACCAGGAAATATAAAAAAGGATCGTGCTAAAAGATTAATTGAAGTATCACATGAGTTAGAAGAAAATTATATGAAAAAATTTATTGATAAAGAAGAAAGTGTTCTAGTAGAAGAATATAAAGATGGCTATAGCTACGGTCATACATCAAATTTCTTATATGTAAAAGTAAAAGGGAAACTTCCTCATAATGAATTAGTCAAAGTAAAAATAAAAAGTATTGAATATCCATATTGTATAGGAGAGCAGTAATGATTTATATAAAAGGAAATTACACAAAATCAATATATAAAAATAATACCGGTTATAATATCGGTATTTTTAGAGTTTCCGATACAAATAGTGAATCTCTTGCTGACTACATAGGCAGAACAATTACATTTACAGGATATTTTCATGAACTAAATGAAATAGATACATATATGTTTTATGGAAAATTAGTAAATCATGAAAAATATGGTGAACAATTCCAAGTAGAAAGTTATGAAAGATGTAAACCAGAAGAAAAAGATTCAATAATAGAGTTTCTCACAAGCGGACTATTCAAAGGAATAGGAGAAAAAAAGGCAAAAAACATAGTCGATGTATTAGGAAAAGACACTCTAAAAATAATATTAGAAACACCAGATAATCTCCTATTAATTCCCTCAATAACAAAACAAAACGTTGATACACTTCATAATAAATTAAAAGAATATGAAGCAAGTTATGAAACAATCATGTATTTAGGCAATATGGGCTTTTCTACAAAAGATTCAATGCTAATATATAATTACTATAAAAAAGATACAAAAAAAGTAATCGAAGAAGACATATATAAATTAATAGATGATATAAATGATATTTACTTTAAAAAAATAGATATGATAGCTCTAAAAAATGGAGTAAAAAAAGATAGTGAAATAAGAATAAAAGCCAGCATAATTTATGTAATGAACGAAGTAAGCAATACATTTGGTCATAGTTATTATTATAAAGAAGAAATATTTACTTATTTAAAAAGAGTATTAGGAATAATAATAAGTGAAGAACAGTATAATAATAGTCTTGATAAATTAAAAGATGATTTAAAAATAATTATTAAAGATGATAGATATTACTTAAAAGAAATGTATGAAGCAGAAACATCTATTGTAAAAAGATTTAGACTATTAAACAGTAATAAAGGTGTTAAAGATAAAAGACTTGATACTATATTGAAAGAATTAGAAAGTAATTTCAATATAAAATACAATGATTGTCAAATGTCTGCTATTAGAAAAAGCTATGAAAAAGACTTTCTAATAATAACAGGTGGTCCCGGTACTGGAAAGACAACAATTATGAAAGGAATTGTTGAACTTTATAGATTAATGGAGAAATTATCATATGAAAAATTAAATGAAAAAATCGCCTTACTTGCTCCAACAGGTCGTGCTGCTAAAAGAATGAGTGAATCAACATCACTTCCCGCAAGTACAATTCACCGTTTCCTAAAATGGAGTAGAGATACAAATAAATTTCAAGTTAATGAATATAACCGTAGTAAAGTAGAATTTGTAATAATAGATGAAGCAAGTATGATAGATACATATCTAATGAATAGTCTCCTAAAAGGAATATCAAGTAATTGTAAAATTGTATTAGTAGGAGATGATCATCAACTACCAAGTGTTGGACCTGGCCAAGTATTGCATGACCTAATAGAAAGTAAAAAATTAGAAGTAATAGAATTAACAGAACTATATAGACAAGGACAAGATTCAAATATAATTACACTTGCATATGACATAAGAAATAAAGATATTAGAAAAGAAATATTTAATAAGCAAGAAGACCTTACATTTATAGAATGTAATGACAGTGAAGTCATACCAAATATCTGTGAAATATCAAGAACATATAAAGATCTTAATTATAAAAAATTTCAAATATTAGCACCAATGTATAAAGGCCTAAATGGAATTGATACAATAAACAAAAACGTTCAAGAAATTTTTAATCCAAAAACTAAAACAAAAAAAGAAAGACTAATTGGAGAATTTAATTTTAGAGAAGATGACAAAGTAATACAGTTAACAAATATGCCTGATGATAATGTATATAACGGAGATATTGGTTTAATTGAAAGAATACAAACATCACCTAAAATAGAGCTTCATATTGATTTTGATGGTAACCTAGTAAAATATACCCCAACAAATTTCAATAACTTTAGATCTGCATATAGTATAAGTATTCATAAATCGCAAGGGTCAGAATTTGATATAGTAGTAATTCCAGTAGTAAAATCATATAATAAGATGTTATATCAAAAATTAATCTATACAGGAATTACTAGAGCTAAGAAAAAACTATATTTAGTAGGGGACTTCAATGCATTACAATATGCCGCAAAAAATAGTCTAGACGACATGAGAAGAACAACTATAAAAAATTATTTAATAGATGGTATAGACTAAAAAAATAAGTCCATAATAGTAGTAGAGGTGATTTAATGAAATTCAATATTTCTACTATTATGATGATGCTTGGAGGCGCTGGAGTTGCTGGATACGTTTATATGAAAAAGCATCCAAAAGTTGTAGGCGATATGAAATGTATGATAAAAGATACAAGTAGAAAAGTATACAATATGTTAGATGAAGAAGATTAAAGTCTTCTTCATTTTTGTTTAAAAAAAAGAAAAATATGATATAATAGTCATATTTAAAAGAGAGGGGTGTTGTAAGTGTTCGATGAATATGATGTAGAACTACTTTCAGCATATCAAGAAAAAGTAGAAAAACATGATTTCGGAAAAATGTGTGAAGATGTAAGATTGCTTCAAGAAGCTTGTAAAGAAATTGCAAAAAACAGCTTACATATAAGTACATATGAAGATGTAAAAAATAATATGCTTACGTCAATTTTTATTAATAAAGAATTAACAGTAGATGAAAGAATATCATTTGTATATGGAATGAGTGAAGGAAAATACTATTTATCAAAAGAAAGATTTATAAGAAATTTTCCTAACGAAGAAGCTTATATAAATTTTATAAATAAAGAAGCAAACATTTTTGAAAGTAAAGAAGAAAAAGCAGAAAACAAATATAATTTAATATCTGCAAGAGCAGGATTCGCAACAAAACTATACTTAGAGCTACAAAGTCATATAAAAAGAAAATAATTCAATTTTTTTATTATTTGTAGTATAATTTTTTTTGGAAGGTGATAAGAGTGATTACTATAAAAAGTGAAAGAGAAATAGAGTTAATGAGACATGCTGGTATGCTTGTTTCAAAAATGCATCAGTTTATTAAACCATATATAAAAGAAGGAATAACTACCAAAGAATTAGATAGATTATGTGAAAATTTTATAAGAAGCAACGAAGGAATTCCAACTGAAAAAGGATACGAAGGGTTTCCAGCATCTATCTGTGCTTCAATAAATGATGAAGTTGTTCATGGAATACCAGGTAATAGAAAATTAAAACAAGGAGATATTATCTCAATAGATACCGTTATTGATTATAAAGGTTATCAAGGAGATGCTGCATGGACATACGCTGTAGGAGAAGTCGATAACGATAAAAAATATTTAATGGAGCACACAGAAAAAGCACTATATGAAGGTGTAAAAATGGTAAAACCAGGAAATAGAATAGGGGATATTTCAAGTGCAGTACAAAAATATGCTGAAGATCATCACCTAGGTGTAGTAAGAGAATTATGTGGACATGGTATTGGTAAAGAAATGCACGAAGACCCAGAAGTACCAAATTTTGGTATACCAGGAACAGGACCAAGATTAAAACCAGGAATGGTAATATGCATAGAACCAATGCTTACATTCGGACACAGAGATATTTATTTTGCAGATGATGATTGGACAGTTATAACAAGAGATTCATCACCAGCAGCTCACTATGAACATACAGTATTAGTAACAAACGATGGTTATGAAATACTAACACCAAGATTAGATGACTAATTATCAAATTAAATAATAAATAATTAACGTAAACAATAAAAGTTTTACGTTTTTTTATATTTTTTAAATGATATTTGATGTATATTAATAATACAAGGATGTGATTTCATGAAAAAAAGTATAATTTTTTTAATCAACGGTTTAGGAATTGAAAAACCAGGAAGTTACAGTATTTCCCTTGATCAAGATATGCCAAATTTATGTAGAACAAAAGAAACATCATTTTTTACAACAGCAATTACTAATAGTTTAGAATATAGAAGTGCCTATCAACAATTTTTTATGGGAGATACCTATAAAATGGAATTAGATTATATAAAAGAAAATATCCTAAACAATAATTTAGTAAATAACCCAGTATATCAAAGTTTTGCATCCAACGTATCAAATCAAGAAGCAAAATTACATATATTTCTAGAACCAACAACAGAAAGGGTAGTAGAACAAATAAATGACTTAGTCAGCAATCTAAATCTTCCTAAGAATAAAAAGGTATACATTCATTTATTACTACCTCAACTAACAGTAGACGACTACAATAAATTAACAGAAATAATTAATTATATAAAATATCATATAGATGAAAGAATTAATGTAGGATTTGTAATAGGTAAAGAATATTTAAGTGAAAAATTAACTGTTGATGAAAAAAAACAAATGTGTAAGTTATTATTTTATTGTTCTGCAGAAAGATGGATTCGTACAGAAGAAAAACTACAAAGTCTAAAAGAACAAAATATAATTCCTTGTAAAGCAGCCGGATTCTGTGCAAATAATGATTGTTATATTCAAAATAATGACACAATTTTATTTTTTAATACAAGACGTGAAGATTATGATAAATTTATTACATCAATATATGGAAATGCTCAAGAAGTAATAAAAAATGCTCCAATAAACATACCTGTATATTCATTATTAAAACTATATAGTCAATATAATATAAATTCTTTTGCCGAAAATATTAATTATGAAAATAGTTTAAGTAATAACCTTCAAAAATATAATAAAAAAGCACTAATATTAACGAATAGAGAACATGTAAACTTAATTAATTTTTACGCAAATGGACTAAATCAAGTAAATAATCCAAATATTGTCTTTATGATATTAGATGAATCACTGTATGATTACAATACAATTGTAAATATAATAGATAATTCAGACTATGATTTAATTATATTTGATTACTTTATGGACACATCATCAACAATCAATAATTTAAAGATTGGCTTAAGAAATATAGACAAAGTTTTAGGAAATGTAGTTGTCTGCTCTGAAAATAAACATTCATTATTTATTACAAGTTTATTTGGATTAAAGAAGGAATTACCATTAGCAGACTATAATTCAGAAAAAGTACTTTTAGATTATGAAATGCAAATACCAATATTCTTTTATGATTATACATACCCAGCAAGTAAATATAGCTTGTTCCCAGGAGATACAAACTTAATACTAAGTAGTGCCTTATGGTGTCTAACAAATGACCCACACATAGAATCTCTAATTAGACAAAAAGGACTTTTAAAAAATTTATTTAATGCATTTAAATAATTTACACATACAAATATAAAAATAATGTCAGTTTATTAAAACTGATTTTTTTGATATTATTAATATGAGGTGAATAGTAATGGAAAAAATAGTTTTAGCAACCAATAATAAACATAAATTAAAAGAAATAAAAGAAGTATTAAATAATTATGAAATATTATCACTTGAAGATATTAATTTTCATGAAGAAATAGAAGAAAACGGACAAACATTTACAGAAAATGCACTTATAAAAGCCAAAGCAATAAGAAAATATTTAAAAGATGATATAAAAATTCTTGCGGATGATTCAGGTCTATGTTGTGAATCCCTTAATAATGCACCAGGAATATATAGTGCACGTTATGCTAAAAATCATGATGATAAGGCTAATAGGGACAAAGTTATTGAAAATTTAAAAGGCCTAAACCATAAAGCTTATTTTGAATGTGTACTAGTATTGTTAGAAAACAATGATAATTACAAAGTGTTTGAAGGAAGAACATATGGCCAAATAATTGAAGAAGAAAAAGGAGATACTTCATTTGGATATGACTGCATATTTTTATCAGATGATTTAAATAAAACATTTGGAGAGGCAACAGATGATGAAAAAAACTATTGTTCTCATCGTGGAAGAGCTTTAGAAAAATTAATAAACTATTTGGAGAAAAAGCATGATAACTAAAAGTATATTTAACATGGTAATGTCCATTATATTCGCAAGTATTTTTACAGTATTTCTTGTTCTAATAATAATTTTTAAGTCCTTAAAATTAGATATCATCGGAATAATATTTTGTTCAATATCACTTGTATTTGCAATAACTTCTTCAATAATAAAATCAGTAGAGTCAATAAATAATAATAAAACACTAAATACACTAACAGAAATATTTAAAATCTCATCATTAACATTCTTTTCAACTTACTTAATACTATTATTAAATATAAATATAAAATGGCTCTTTCTAAGCCTAATATTATTACTCTCAACAATATATATAATATTTAAATCAATAAATAAATTCCCAAAAATTAATATATTACTCCATATCACAATAATTATAATCACATTAATAACAGGATATTTATTATATAATTTTAATTACTTATTCATACTACTTACAATCGGATTAATAACATATTATATATTTAATTTAATAATTAATAATAAGCACAATAAAATAATTATATTTCTACTACTATTTACATATATTGACTTAGGAATATTTTTATTATTAAATTAATATTTCTTAAAATACAAAGGTTGTGTTATAATCTTAATGTTTAGGAGAGTGAAATATGAAATTATTACAGTACATTATACTTGGATTAATACAAGGATTTACTGAACCATTACCAATATCAAGTAGTGGACACATCTATTTATTTAAATCATTATTGAATACAAATATGTTTAATGATTTAAACTTAGAAATATTTTTAAACTTTGCATCATTCATTGCAATTCTAATTATATTTTGGTCTGATATTGTAAGACTTGTAAAAGGATTTTTTGGATTCATATCAAGTAAGGGTAAAAAATATAAAGAAGAATTTAAATATTGTATGTTAATAGTAACTGGAACAATTCCAGTAGGAATACTAGGAATCTTAATAAAAGATCCATTAGAAGAACTATTATCAAAAAACGTATATTTAGTAGGCTTTGGATTCTTAATAACAGCAGTAGCTTTAATTCTAGTAATGAATGCCAAAGGTAAAAAAGAAGATAATGATATAACTTATAAAGATGCACTTATCATTGGACTATGTCAAGCAATTGCACTAACTCCAGGTATTTCAAGAAGTGGACTAACACTAGTTGGATGTTTATTATGTGGGCTTAACAGAAAAGCATCACTAAAATATACATTTATGTTATACTTCCCAGTAAGTATTGCGACAATGCTTCTTGGAATAAAAGATATCGCAGAAACTGGTTTAAACGTAAGTGTTCTTGGATACTATGCAGTCGGTATGGTAGCAGCATTTATACTTACATATATATCATATAAATGGTTATCAAAATTAGTTGAAAAAGGAAAACTATGGTTATTCTCAATCTATTTAGTAATAGTAGGAATATTCACAATAGTATTCTTCATTTAGAAGTATTGTTACTTCTTTTCTTTTTGTAAAAATTATCATATACTTGTAGTAAGGAAAGTGATACTATGAAAAATAAAAATAAAATATTACTAATATTTATAACAATTTGTATTATCTTTTATATAGCATGTAAACTAATATTATTAAATCAGTTAAAACTAAACGAAATAGATATATATCAAAATAACACACCAACAGAAACAATAAAAATCACTAAACAAAAATGCCTAAATTGCTTTTATAATTATGACAAAAGCATAAAATTAGAAAACTACATCCAAGATTTTAACTTAGTTGATAATAATAAAGAATATGAGTTTTATCAATCACTTGACGGAAAATCATCAATATATTTTAGTAAAGAAAAACCTATAATAAAAGAAATATTTAATCAAAATAATTCCAAATATAAAGAATTAAACTCATTTCCAACATACATTTCAGACACTACAAAAAAACATATTTTAAAAAAATATAATATTAAAAACGATATTGATTTATTAAAACACATAAAAAATAATCAAAAAAAGCCAAATATCTTCACACCACTAATTAAGATTAAAGAAACCTATTTATTTAATTATCTAAATAATAGTATGAAAAATAATTATGAAACAGTATATTTTAATGGATATAATAATGGCTATATAACGATATCAAACGATAACATGTATATAACAATAATAACTGAAGATTATAACTATCTTATAACAATTCATAATCTAGAATATTTCACAAAAGATAAAGTTATTTCAATGATTTCAAGTATAGAGATAAAATAAAATCTAGGTAATTTTTACCTAGATTATTTTTTCTTAAAAAAGTCAATATCAGGAATAAGTATTTTAAAATAATTAACAATATTTTCTTTCTTAAAAGTTGCTGGATTTTTCATTTCATCAAAAATAACTGCTATTAAACCACTTGCATAGAATTCAACAATTGTTTCTGTAGAAATACTTGATTCATTAATATAATTCTCACTAATATAATTATTTACAAACTTAATAACAGAATCTACCATCATATCATGAGCAATAGAATTCTTATTATTTTTAATAACAGAAGAATAAATATTAATGTTATCAGTAACATGTGAAAGTAATAAATCAACAGTCTCAATATAATACTCTTTAACAGTAGTTGTTTCCTTTGTAACTTCTAAAGACTCCTCTAATTCAATTTTTAAATCATCCATCAAAGATTGTAAAAGCTCATACTTATCTGCAAAATGATCATAAAAAGTAGATCTATTTATCTTCGACTTACTACATATATTAGATACCTTTATATCCTCAAAAGATTCATTTTTCATAAGTTCTATTAAGCCCCTATATAAAGTAGACTTAGTTTTTTGAATACGTAAATCTTCCTTCTTTCTCATAAACATCACCAATTACATTTTAGAATAATATTGGACATTTGTAAAGATAAACTACACATGTTGTGTAATTATATAATATAAAATTGTTTGACTAAAAAAAAGTGCTATGTTAAAATTAATAAACGCATTTATAGTGAGGTGTTTTTATGAAGGCAAAAGAAAAATTCAGTACATTTAGAATATTATTTCAATATTTAAAAAATGAAAAGCTAAAACTATTTATTTATATACTATTAATATTTCTTACATATTTACCAAGCTTAATAGCAGCATTTATTTGGGGCTTTGCCTTAGAATCTCTTATTAAAAATAAATTTACAGAATTTGTAATGTATCTTGCAATCTGGGAAGGAATATACATATTCTTCTATACCATTTTACAAATACCAAGAGATTATCTATATAATTATTTAGAAATTAAATTTACAAAGAATGTATCAATTGATTTATACAAAAAAATTGATATGTTACCAGCAAAAGCCTTTGAAGAAATTGGAGTAGGTGAGTTCATAAATAGACTATATACTGATCCAGATAGAATTATGGAACTACTTCAAAAATTAATAAAATTAATATGCAAAGCACTAGTAGTAATTGTAGTATTGATTTTCTCATTTAAAATAAGCTTATTATTAGGTTTTGAAATACTATTATTTGGTCTTATCATGGGACTAATTTCATACAAATTCTTCCCAAAAATTAAAAAGACACAAGAAAGTATAAAGAAAGAATCAGATAATTATGTAAAAGTCGCCACAGAAAATATTACAGGTATTAGAGAAATAAAATCTCTAGGAATTAAGAAAAATATAGAAAAGAATATATTTAATATCTTAAATAATTTATTTAATCATAATAAAGAAATAAAAAAATATGAAGTAATATACTACAGTTTAAATAATTTAACTTATTTTATATTACAATTTATTATACTATTAACCGCAGGATACTATACAGTAACAGGAAAAATCGCTTACAGTATGTTTATTGTATTAGAAACATATATTTGGAGAATAGATGAAGTTGTAGAATCAATCTCAGACTTTGGAGTAAATTACAATAAAATAACAGTTTCATTAAAAAGAATTAATGAGCTTATTAATAATAAATTATATGACGATGAAAAATTTGGTAATATAACATTAGATAATGTAAAAGGTAATATAAAGTTTGAAAATGTTAAATTTAAATATAGTGATGATGAAGATTTAACCTTAAGAGGCCTTGATTTAAATATAGAACCACATAAAAAGATTGCAATTGTAGGTAGAAGCGGAAACGGTAAAAGTACATTGTTTAATCTATTACTTAGATATTTTGATCCAATAAGTGGAACAATTTCTCTAGATGGAGTAAATATAAATGACTTAACAGAAGAAAATCTAAGAAAAAATATATCTATAATTAGACAGACACCATTCTTATTTAACTTATCAATATTTGATAATTTCAAATTAGTAAAAGATGATGTAACTCTAGAAGAAGTAAGAAAATATTGTAAAGAAGCATATATAGATGATTATATAATGAGTCTACCAGATAAATATGATACAACAATTGGAGAAGGCGGAATAAACTTAAGTGGTGGTCAAAAACAAAGATTAGCAATCGCAAGAACTCTACTATTAAATACAAAAATAATATTATTTGATGAAGCAACATCAGCCCTAGATAACGAAAGCCAAGACTATATCAAAAAAACAATCGATAATTTAGTAAAAGATCATACAATAGTAATAGTTGCACATAGATTAAGCACAATAGTAGATGCAGATGTAATTAATGTAATTAATAAAGGAAAATTAGAAGCAACTGGTACTCATGAAGAGTTACTAAAAAAATCAAAAGTATATAAAAACTTGTATTCAAATGAACTTACAAGTGTTGAGTAAAAGTGTCATTAACAAAAAATGATACTTTTTATTTATCAAAATAAGCACTAAAAAACAATTTTATAAAATAACTATACATGTTATAATTAAGTCATAAGGAGATGATTAAAATTGAAGACAAAAAATGTAATTTTTAGTATTTTACTTACTATAATACTAGGTGGAATTTACTACTATTTCACATATCCACCAATAAATCCTACTAATATAGATTTCTGGGTATTTATGTTATTACTATTTATTATATATACAGCAGCATACAATCTATTTAATTTTAAAGTAACATTTACAAACTTTATAAATAGAAGATACTATAAAACAGAAAAGAATGGAAAAGCATATTTAATAGTACCAATAATTTTTGGATTAATAATAGTATTAAATATAATTTTATCACCTTTATTTTGTTCAAGACAGTATTATAAAAGAATAAAAGTATCAACTGGAGATTTCAAAGAAGAAGTAAATGAAGTAAACTTTAATAATATTCCTCTACTTGATAGAGACTCATCAGAAAAATTAGGTGATAGACAAATGGGTCAAATGAGTGAATTAGTGTCACAATTTGACGTATCAAATCAATATACTCAAATAAACTACAATAATGAAATAGTAAGAGTAACACCCCTTGAATATAATGGAATAATAAAATGGTTTACAAATAGAAAACAAGGTGTAACAGGATATATAAAAGTTAATTCAACAACAGGAAAAAGTGAAGTTGTAAAATTAAAAAAAGGAATGAAGTATGTTCCATCTGGACTATTCAATGAAAATGTTTATAGAAAACTACAATTAGCTTATAAAACATTTAATTTTGGAAGTGTTAACTTTGAAATTGATAATAAAGGTAATCCATATTGGGTAGCAAGTGTAATAAAATATACTGGAGTAGGATTAAGAAGAGATGTGCAAGGTATTGTCATATTAGATCCAATAACAGGCAAAAGTAAATATTATGATACAAACAAAGTACCAAAATGGGTTGATCATGTTTATGAAGCAGATTTAATAATAGAACAAATTAATGACTGGGGTAAATATAAAAATGGATTTATTAACTCTTTAATAAGTCAAAAAGATGTTGTAAAAACAACAAGCGGTTATAACTATATTGCACAAAATGATGACATATATTTATATACAGGAGTAACATCAGTACTAAGTGATGAATCAAATATCGGTTTTGTCTTAACAAACCTAAGAACAAAAGAAACAAAATATTATTCAGTCGCAGGAGCAGAAGAAACATCAGCTATGGAGTCAGCAAAAGGACAAGTACAACAAATGAACTATACATCAACATTCCCACTATTAATCAATTTAAGTGGAAGACCAACATATTTAATAAGTCTAAAAGACAATGCAGGACTTGTAAAAATGTATGCCTTCGTTGACGTAGAAGACTACCAAAAAGTAGTAGTAACAGATAGCTCAGACGGTATTAAAAAAGCAGCAGAAAATTATTTAAACGAAATTGGTGAAACAACATCAGGAGAAACTAAATCAAAAGAAATAGTAATAAATAATCTAACAACAGCAAACATTGATGGAAATACATACTACTATTTCAAAGATAACGAAGGTAAAAAATATAAAGTATCAATAAAAATAGATAAAAATAGATTACCATTTCTAAATAATGGAGATACTATAAATATAAAATATGATAAAGACACTGACGTCATCACAATAACAGCTATAGAATAGGAGAAATACAAAAACAAACAAAAAGTATATTTCAAAAAAAGATATAACAACTGATAATTTATTTAGATTATAGACGCTCTAGGAACAGATTTAAAGAGATTGTATACTAATTGATTTAGATAAGTAAACCAATAAATTTTCAAGATATAAATGTAGTTTTTAACTACATTTTTTCTTTTCTAAAATAATTTATTATGATATCATTTTATTAGAATACGAGAGGTGTTTAAGTAATGAAAAAAATAAATAATAAAGGTTTTTCTTTAATTGAATTACTAGCAGTAGTTTTAATATTAGGAATATTAATGACTATTTCAATAGCTGCTTACTCATCAATAATTGATGGTTCAAGAAAAGATGCATATTTAGATATTGTAAGATTACAAGCAAAAGCAGTATCTAATCTTATAAATGGGGGAGACTACTATGCAGAAGATTTAAATACGGTATACTATTTTGACTATAGGCTAGTACATGATGAAGATACTTCAAAAAGCCCGTATGCTGAATGGGATAGTGCTTATATAGCAGTAGTATTCGACGGAAATAAATATACATACTATTGGACAGGAATAGATAAAGCAGGGTGGAGAATAGATCTAAAGAAAAATGTTGAAAAACTAGGAAGAAAAGATGTCTATAATAATAAAGGCTCAAAAATAGTTCCAGGAAATAGTATAGGTGCAAGAGATAATGCTGTAATATATAATAAAGATGGTGATGAAACAGAAAGAACAGTATCAAACGATGTCTCACTATCAGAAGCAAAAAAATGCTTCAAAGTTGAAGAAACAAACGATACGTATTCAATAAAAGATTATGATACAGCATGTGGAAAAGAAGTAGATGTACCATCATCAATAGATGGAAAGATAGTAACAATAATAGATGAAAATGCTTTCAGAAATAAAGGTATAACATCAGTAAATCTATATTATGGAATTACAGAATTAAAAAATGGAGCATTCCAAAATAACAATATTACAAAATTAAAATTAAGTAGTTCTATCCATACAATTGGAGATTATGCATTCTATGGAAATAAATTAGAATCAGTACAATTCCCAGAGGGGTTAAAAACAATTCAATCTTGGGCATTTGCTTATAATAGATTAACACAGATAAGTTTCTCAAAAACTCTTACATATATAGGATCATATGCTTTTTATGGAAATAGACTTACATCAATAGAATTAAATTCAAATCCAGGAATAGGTGGAGCAACATTCTCAAATAATAAAATGAACCCATCAGAAGCCATAATTTATAAATACGATTCAAGAACTGGAAAAACAGATTATTCAACAATAATAGGTTATGGTGGAGCAAGTAAAGATGTAGTAATACCAGAAGAAGTAAATGGAGTTAAAGTAACAACAATCGCAGGTAATGCATTTGCATCATGTGGTTTAAATAGTGTAGTAATACCGGAATCAGTAACATCAATTGGTGGAGCAGCTTTTTACAGCAACAATCTAACAACAATCAAACTTCCAAGTAACTTAAAATATATTGGAGGCTCTGCTTTTAGAGGAAACAATATAACTGAATTTAATATTCCAAATACAGTTACATCATTATCATCAGGAGCCTTTATAGATAATAAATGCCCTCAAGGAAAAGATATAATATATGCAAGAAATAGTGATGGAACAACTGACTATTCCACAATAATTTCAAGCTGTGGTGGTCATAGGTCAGGAGGAAAATTAGTAATCCCTGCACAAGTTAATGGGGTAAAATTAAAAAGAATAACAGGAGGAGCATTCCAATGTTGTTATTATAATTCAATAACTCTTCCAAATTTAAGTGAAACAGATCATTTAACTATTGAAACAGATGCTTTCTATCATAACAACGTTCCATCAAGCAGTGAAAGTGCCTGGATGTATAGAATCAGAAATGGTGTAATAGATTATTCAACACTAGATAGTTATGCAGGAACAAGACCAGGTGGTACATTTACAATCCCAGGAGAATCTCACGGAGTGAAATTGAAAAATCTATATGCCTCATTCACATGGTCATCATTTTCAACTGTTGTAATACCAGAATCTGTAACATCAATAGGTGGTGGAATATTTGGTAAATCTAACTCAAATAATGTTAATTTAACAAAAATAGTAAATAAAACAGGAAGACAATTCAATTGGTATAATCTTACAAGTTCTTCTCATAGTAATCCAGGAACTTTCGCAACCGGTACAGTTTCACATCAATCTGGAGATATTCAAATAACAAACAATTAAAGAACAAATACTAAAGATTTGTTCTTTTTATTTTTTTAGATTTGATATTTTTATAATATAATAGTAAAATAGAATACAGTGAAATAATAAAATATTGTAGGAGGGGTAAATATGATGCCTATTAGGGACCTTTTTACTAAATTATTTAAGAAAAAAGAAGATGACAAGCCTTGGCTTGATTATTATTCCAGAGAAGAAAGAAGTATAAAATTTACAGATAAGTCAATATATGATTATATGATAGATTGTGTTGGTGTAGATAAAGATTTTATTGCCATAAATTATTTTGGAAATAGATTTAGTTATAATGAATTCTTTTCAAATATTGATTTATGTGCAAGAAGTTTAAGAGAACATGGCGTAAGACCAGGAGACATTGTAACAATATGTTGCCCAAATATGCCAGAAGCAATATATGCCTTTTATGCTTGTAATAAAATAGGAGCAATAGCCGACATGGTTCATCCATTATCAAGTGAAGACTCAATGCTTAATTATTTAAATAATTCAAAATCAAGAATATTAATATTAGTAGATTTTGACTATGAAAAATTTATGGATATTATTCCAAAAACAAATGTATTTAGAACCATTTTAGTAAGTCCAAAAGAATCAATGCCACTAGGTTTAACAGTTGGTTATACAATAACAAGAACTCTAACACAAAAAAAGCCTAAAGCAAATGATAGTACATACATGACTTGGAAAGAATTTATGGCAAGAGGACTACGCAACCATGAAAACTTTCACTGTAATATGAAAAAAGATGATGCAGCAGTAATATTACATAGTGGTGGAACAACTGGAACACCAAAAGGAATTGTTCTATCAAACTACAATTTCAATGCTGAGAGTCAACAAGCAGCAGTAAATGTAATTGATGTAAGACCAAAAGATAAAATTGTTACAATTCTTCCAATATTCCACGGTTTTGGTTTATGTGTCTGTGTTCATACACCAATCTGTTTAAAAGTAGAAACAATACTAATGCCAGAGTATGATGCTGGAAGATTTTATAAAATTTGGAAAAATGACAAGCCACATGTAATCCTAGGAGTTCCAACATTATGGGAAGGAATGATGAGTAACAAAAAATTTGATAATGTAGATATGTCCCAATTAAAATATATAATTTCTGGAGGAGACTATCTTACAATATCAGCAGAAGAAAGAATAAACGATTTTCTACATAAACATGGGGCTCATGTAAACATTGGAAAAGGTTATGGTATGACTGAGTCAGTAGCCGCAACATGCTATACATTCCCAGGAACAAATGAAGCTGGAAGTATTGGTATACCAATGGTAGGAAACACATACAAAATATGTGATCCAGAAACTCACGAAGATCTTCCAATCGGTGAAGAAGGAGAAATATGTGTAAACGGTCCAACAGTAATGATGGGATATCTAAATAATAAAGAAGAAACTAAAAAAGTAATAATTAAACATAAAGATGGTAAAAAATATCTTCACACTGGAGATATTGGATATATTTCCCCAAACGGAATAGTATTCTACACTCAAAGATTAAAAAGAATGATAATAGTATCCGGATTTAATGTTTATCCAAGTCAAATAGAAGAAGTAATTTCAAAACATAATCTAGTAGATAAAGTATGTGTAATTGGAATGCCTCACAGATATAAAATGCATGTTCCCAAAGCATTTATTGTCTTAAAAAATGGCATAACTCCAACACCAAAAATAAAAAAAGAAATTGTAGATTTATGTAAAGAAAATTTATCTGTCTATTCACTACCAAAATATTATGAATTTAGAGAAGAATTACCAAAAACATTATATGGTAAAATAAACTATAAAGAATTAGAAAAAGAAGAGGAGAGTAAAGGAAAAGATAAATAATCTTTTCCTTATTTTTAAATATGAAAGTATTAATAACAGGAAATGTAGGAAGTGGAAAAACAACACTTGCTAAGAAACTATCAGAAACCTATAATGTTCCATATTTTGAAATAGATTCAATAGTACATGATGATAAAAATAAAAGAAAAAGAAATGAGAAAGAACAATCATCTATTGTAAATAAAATAAATATAGAAAATAAAAATTATATTATAGAAGGAGTTTTAAGAAAAAATCTAGAATTTATCTGTAACTTAGTTGACTACATAATAATATTTGATATAGATAAAAAAGCATTAAGAAAAAGAGTAAAAACTAGATATATAAAACAAAGACTAGGCCTTGAAAAAACCAATTATAAACCAACAAAAGAGTTTTTAAACAAAATGTATGTCTGGTTAGAAAACTACGACTATGATAAAGATAAACACCTAATAAAGAAGTATTCAAATAAAATAATAATATTAAGAAATAATAAAGAAGTAAAAAAATATTTAATTGCCATGGAAAAGGAGAATTTCTATCTATGAAAGTTCTAAGTATAAAAGAACCATTCGCAACACTTATAAAAGATAAAGAAAAGAAAATAGAAACTAGAAGTTGGAAAACTAATTATAGAGGAGAATTATATATTCATGCCCCCCTTACAAAATATAAAAACGAATCAATGGATAAATTCTATATTGATTCATTAATTAAAAATAAAAAACTTAATTACGGCTATATAATATGTAAATGTAAATTAGTTGATTGTATAAAAATTGATAAGACATTTCAAGAAAAAATTTCTAAAAATAAAAAAGAATATAAATTAGGAGACTATAAAGAAGGAAGATATGCCTGGATTTTAGAAGATGTAGAAAAGTTACCTGAACCAATAAAAGCAAAAGGCAAACTAAATATTTGGGAATATTCTAAGTAAACTATAATCTAAAATAAAATATACAAACAAACATAATTAAAAACCCAAATAAAACGCCAAGAAAAGTTAATCTTTTATCACAATAATAACCTGCTTCTTTTAAAAGTTCCCCAAAAGATATTTCAAGCATAATACCAGCAGTAATACCATAAATTATTCCAAGATAAAGAGGAGTAATAATATCCTTAAAAAATAAAGCTGCAAATATTCCACCAATAAGTTCAGATAAAGCAGATATTAAAACTAATATGAAAACTTTCCTATGATTATTAGTAGAATGATATATTGGAATAGCAATAGACAATCCCTCCGGAATATTATGAAGAGCAATACCAAAAGCAAGTGTAATACCAAGACTTAAATTAGAATCAGATGAAATAAAAGTAATAATCCCTTCTGGAATATTATGAAGAATAAGTGCAATAAGTGAAGTAATTCCAACCTTATATAAAGAATTAGAAGTCTGTTTAGAAATAAAATTATCAAGAAACCTAGAAATAATAACTCCAATATTCATAAATAATAAAACCCAAATTATATTATTAATAGAAGAAAAAGATTCAGGAATTAGTGAAAAAATTGATAAAGTAATCATAGACCCTGCACTAAAAGACAAAGAAAAATTAATCAACTTATCTCTGTTAACATTTTTAATGTAAGTAGGAATTATTCCAAATAGAGTAGAAATTCCCGCAATTGTAGTAATTAATAATGGTATCATACTAAATTATATTATTTAAAAGTAAGAATATGAATTGAAAATAATTACTTTTCATGATAACATATGCACATAAATGAAACTAAAAAGTATATAGGAAAGTGATAATATGAATTATGATTTAGAAATGGAAAATCAAATTAAAACATTAAAAGAAGGATCAACTCTACTTTTACATGCTTGCTGTGCTCCATGTTCATCAGCTGTATTAGAACGTTTAGGAAACTTCTTTAAAATAACAATTTTTTATTACAACCCAAATATAACAAGTAAAGAAGAATATGATAAAAGAGTAGAGGAGATTAAAAAATTAATAAATGAAATTCCTTCTAAGTATAAAATAGAATTAATTGAAGGAAATTATGAACCACAAGAATTTTTTGATATTGCTAAAGGATTAGAAAACGAACCAGAAAGAGGAAAACGTTGTTATAAATGTTACACTCTTCGTTTAGAAGAAACAGCAAAAATTGCAAGCAAATTAGAGTTTGATAACTTCTGTACAACACTAACTCTTTCTCCATACAAAAAAGCAGACTGGATAAATGAAATAGGAGAAAGTTTAAATAAAAAATATGAAGCAAACTATTTATATAGTGATTTTAAAAAGAAAAATGGTTATAAAAGAAGTATAGAATTATCACACATTTATAATTTATATAGGCAAGATTATTGTGGATGTATTTACTCATTAAGAGATAAAATAAAAAAAGATGAATATAATAATGTAAAGTAAAGGTCTAATTTCTTTGCTTAATATATATTTATGTTATATAATTTCTATAAGGAAGTGATAGTATGAAGTATTATTGTTTAGGTATAAAAGGAACAGGAATGTCAACTTTAGCCCAAATATTATTTGATTTAGGAAATGAAGTATCTGGCTATGATGATGCAACTGGATATAAGTTTACTCAAAAAGGATTAGATGAAAGAGGAATAAAAATCTATTATGATAATGAACACCCATTAGATAAAGATACTATAGTTACATATAGTGTAGCATTATCACAAGATCATAAAGAATTAGTAAGAGCTAAAAATATGGGCCTTACTATAAAAAAATATAATGAATTAATGGGAGATGTTATTAGCCAATTTAAAAGTATTGGAGTATCAGGAACTCATGGTAAAACAACAACAAGCTCAATAATTAGACACATATTAGAAGAAAATGGTGGCTGCAATTACTTTATAGGTGCAGGAGATGGTTATGCAAGTAGAAGTAATGATTATTTTGTAGTTGAAAGTGATGAATTTAATAGACATTTCACTGCATACCATCCAATGTACGCAATAATAACAAATATTGAAAAAGAACATATGGAATGCTATAAAGATATAGATGACATAAGAAATACATTTGAAATATTTGCTAATAACACATCTAAATTTATAGTTGCAAACGGAGATAATGCAGAAGTAAGAAAAATAAATTACAATACAAAAGTAATGTTCTTTGGATATGGATTTAATAATGATGCTGTAATAAAAAACCTAAAATTAGATGAAGACGCATCACGTTTTGATTTATATATAAAAGATGAATTATACGGAAGTTTTGAAGTTCCTCTATTTGGAAAACATATGGTAACAGATACAGTCGCAGCTATATTAATGTGTAGACATCTTGGCGTAGATAAAGAAGTAATATATAATTCATTAAAAACTTTTAAAAATGCTAAAAGAAGATTCGCAATAAGTAGAATAGGTAAAACCATAATTGTAGATGACTATGCACATCATCCAACAGAAATAAAGAGTACATTAGAAGCAGTACGTCAAAGATTCCCAGAAAAACGTATTGTAGTAGTATTTAAACCAAATACATATTCTCGTACTAAAGATTTCAAAGATGAATTTATTGATGCCTTAAATGTAGCAGATAAAGCATATTTAACAGAAATAGATTGTAATAGAGAAAAACAAGAAGATTATCCAGGAGTAACATCACAATTAATTATAGATGGATTAAAAGATGGAGAATTAATATCTGAAGAAACAATTTCAAAATTATCAAACGAATTGGACTCAGTAATATGTTTTATGAGTTGTGCCTATATAGATAGCCTTATAAAAGCACTAAGTGAATTAGAAGAAAAAATAGAAAATACTAAAGAAGAATTCTAAAAAAATTCTTCTTTTTATTATAAAAATATTGAAAAAAAATTTTATTAATGATACAATTAATATGCTTTTGATAGTGATATGGCCTGTTGGTGAAGTGGCTTAACACACTGCCCTCTCAAGGCAGCATTCACGGATTCGAATTCCGTACAGGCTACCAATTGTAAAAGTTAAGTCCATTAAGGACTTTTTTTGTAGGTGATTTATGTATAAAATATGTTTCTATTTCCTAGTTTTCATTATCTATTCATTTTTAGGATGGTTAATGGAAGTAATAGGAAAACTTATTGAAAAACACAAATTTATAAATAGAGGCTATTTAATAGGTCCAATATGTCCAATATATGGTTCAGGATGCCTATTAATTTATTTTCTATTAAACAGATACAGTAACAATATATTTATATTATTCATTGCTAGTATCTTTGTCTGCTCAGTTCTAGAATATTTAACCAGTTATTTCATGGAAAAAATATTTAAAACAAGATGGTGGGATTATACACGAAGGAAATTTAATCTTAATGGAAGAATTTGTGCAGAAACAATGATACCATTCGGAATATTAGGCTGTTTTATGATTAAAGTACTAAATCCAATAGTATTCAATTTTATAGAAACATTTCAAACTAATACAATTATAATTATAGGTATTATAATATTTATAATATTCATAACAGATAGTATAATATCAACATGTATAATATTTAATTTTAGAAATACAATCAAAAATATAGAAAAAGATGCAACAGAAGAAATAACTAAAAAAGTACGTGAAGTATTCCTAAAGAAAGGTTATTTCCAAAGACGTCTAATCAAAGCTTTCCCTAATATGATTAGTAAAAAAGAACGTCTAAATCTTATTAAGGAAAAAGTAAATCAAGAATTAAAAAACCTAGAAAAAGTAAGTATTAAAACAATAAATAAATTAAAAGAAGAATTACCAAATACTAAAAATGAAAAGGAGAAATAAAATGAAAGATGAAATAAAAGATGCAATAGAAAATCAACTTGATAAAATAGAAACAAACGATGAAACAAAATCAATAGAAACAGAAAGAAAAATAAATGATTTAATATTTGAACAAAATTTAAAAGTTATGAAAAAAGAAGAATTAATAAAAAAATTAGACAGTTTAATAAAATCAAATAATGAAATTAATTATAATGAAGAAATGACTTCTGAAGAATTAGAAAATTTACTAAAAAAGTATGATAACTAAAAATTATACTTTTTTTATTTTATATTGAAAAAAATCTTAAAATATATTAAAATCTATATAGTAAGATAGGTGAATGATATGAATAATAATGGGGTAAATAATAATCAAATTAATCCAAATACAAATGCGAGTATAAATCAAAATATGACTAATACTAATATGAGTGTACAACAAATAATAAATCAACAAAGTACTTCAAATCAAACACAAAATAATATTAATACAGTTCAACCATTAAATAGAAATGTACAAGATGTTAAAATAATAAAACAAAAGTCAAAATTAACACCAATTCTATTTATACTTTTATTATTGTTAGGTGCTTATACATTATATTCAAATTTAGATAATAAAAAGATAATAGAAAATTTAACATACAATTGTACTCCAATAAGTTCAAAAAATGAAGATTCAAGTCTAGATATCAACTCTACTTTAGTAAAAGACTTATATAGTAAAGTCTACACTACAGTAAGAGAAGATGTAGCCCAACCGGAATGGAACGATACAATGAGAATCTATTTAGCTTATAGACAAATCACAGAGAACAAAAAGTACGATTCAAATTGTAATTTATTTAATCAAAATGCTATGCCATCATATAGTTGTGAAGTGACAACAGATTTTGTTCCAAAAGCTTTTAAACAAAGCGATTTAGAAATAGAATGGAAAAAATTATATGGTGAAAATACTCCACTTACATTTACAAATATCAAGTTAGATTATGATTGTATTGGTGGATATCAATATATAGCAGATAGACAAGAATATGTACAAGGACGTTGTAGTGCTAATAAAGCATCAAAAGTAAAAGCAACAAAGAAACTAGAAAGCGCCACATCAAACGGTAATACAATAACATTAAAAGAAAGTGTTACATATGAAGGAACAGATAGTGGCGAAGTTGCAGACTATTTAAAAAGTGGATACTATTATTATAATTTTAGATTAGACATGAATTATAACTACGTTCTAGTAAATAGAACATATGAACCAAATTATAAATAAAGGAGAAATTTTATGGAAACTAAATGTGTCGTTACAGGTTTTTTAGATGAAAACTGTTATTTAATAATTAAAAATGGAACTTGCTTGGTAGTAGATCCAGGTGATGATTTTCATAAAATAAAAGAAGAAATTGGTGATAATAAAATACTAGGTGTATTAATCACACATTCCCACGCTGATCATATAGGAGCATTAAGAAACTTTCTAACAAAAAGAAGTATAAAAATATTTAAAAGAAGCAATCTAGAAGAAAAAGAATATACTATCGGAGATTTTAAATTTAAATGTATTTATACTCCAGGTCATTCAAAAGACTCAGTAACATTCTATTTTGAAGAAGAAAAAATAATGTTTGTCGGAGATTTCATTTTCAAAGACAGTATTGGAAGATGTGACCTTCCTGGAGGTAGTGAATCTGAAATGAAAGATAGTATAAATAAAATACTTGAATATCCAGATGATATAAAATTATATCCAGGTCACTATCAAGAAACAACTCTTGGTGATGAAAAAACAAATAATCAATTTTTAATTAATTCGTAATAATACGAATTTTTTTTATGTTATAATTTAAAAAAGGAAGTGATAATGTGGATAAATTATACTTAGAAATCCCAACTATTACAAGAAAACAAGAAACATATGAATTCATCCAAGAACACTTAGATAATAATTCTTCAATTCATGGTTCAGGAAGTCTATATAGATTTGTAAATAAAGATAAGAATAATTATGAAGAATGGCTAAATAAACTGGAAAATGATTATGTAATAATACCAAATGAAGAAAAAGTTCCTGCAAGAACATTTTTTCTAATAAGAGAATCTGATAATAAAATTATTGGTATGATTAACATAAGACTTGCCTTAAATGAAAGATTAAAAAAATTAGGAGGTCATATAGGGTACGGAATAAGACCATCAGAAAGAAAAAAAGGATATAATAAAATCAATTTATATTTAGGTTTAAAGATTTGTAACGAATATGGAATAGGTAACGTACTATTAGATGCTGATTTAAATAACCCCGCATCATGGAAAACAATGGAAGCATTAGGTGGTAAGAGAATAAAAGAATATTTTGAGGATTCAAATTATCATTGTACAGTTGTAGACTATAGCATTGATGTATCTAAAGCTCTAAATGAGTACTCATTCTATGAAAATTATATATCAAATAAAAATGAAAAAACTCTAAATATTATTAACGAAACAATTACAAAAATCAAAAAATAATAAGTACAACTTTATTTTTAAATACTTTTATGGTATTATATAAAGCCATGGAAGTGATATAGATGAAAGTTTGGACTAAAGTACATATTAAAGATAAAAATAAACAAGTAAATTTAATATCAAAAGCCTTTACTAACTATTTATATACATATGGGCCTATATTAAATATATTTAGAAAATATAATATTTCAGCAGAAGATAAAAAATCACTTGATACATACATATCAAATAGAATTTCAGGGCTTCTTCTTTTATATTTATCTAAAGATTATGCAAGAATAAATGATATTGCGAATAAATATAATATAGATAGTTCAAGAATTGAAGATGTTATACCAGAAATTGAAGGATACATAGAAAAATAAAAGAACTTGCAAAAACAAGTTCTTTTTTTATATGTAAATTAGTACACTGAAGAAACCAATTAGCATTACAATAAGCATTATAATAGAAATTATCTTTACAACTTTATCATTCATTATCTTCACCTCACTAATAATAACTAATACTATTATAAAATAAATAGCAAATTTTGTAAAATTATTTAAAGAATATTTAAGAAAAAAATTTATATGATTAAATAGGTGATATAATGATTAAATTCATAAAAAGAAACAAACTACTTTCTATTCTTATATTTCTAACTCTACTTATATTTATTATAGGATTACTATATCCAGCAGTAGTAGACAATAATACAAGAGAAATAATAAGTAAAAATATAACTGATTTAATATCATCAATAAAAAATAATATGTCATTTAAAGACTTTTTCAAATTATTATCAAGTAATTATACATTTATAATTATAATATGGATCTTAGGTATATCAATATTCGGAACAATTATAGTATTAATATTATATTTATTTAAAGTATTTATATTTGGATTTGAATTATCTTCGCTAATTATAAATTTAAAACTAAGTAATATTATATTTATAATTTTATATACATTACCTAATCTATTATATATAGCAATATATTTTATATTAGTTTTATTTAGTATAAGTTATTCAATAACACTATTTAAAATGATATTTCTCCATAAAAATTACACAATCAGATTAATAACAAAGAAATATATAAAAGTATTATTAGTATCATTATTATTAATACTTTTATTATCAATAATAAATATATTTATAACTCCAAAGTTAATAAAAATATTCTTTTAATCAAATTATAAAATGTGTCAATTTACACTTGATATTTTACACTCAAAGACATATAATTATATTAGGAGGTTAAAAGATGAAAGAATTAAATGTAGTATTAACTGAATTAGGTATTAGTAAGGTAAGACTAGCAAAGTATTTAGGTGTTTCAAGACAAATGCTTTACAACTATTTAGCAATAGATGATTTAAATAATTGGCCTAAAGAAAAAGCTGCAAAATTACTAAGTCTTTTAAATATTGAAAGTATTAAAGATTTAAATAATTTAAAAATAAATGGAGAATATATCATAGAAGTTGAAAATAGATTAAATGAAGGACTAAAAGATTCTCCAAATAAAGAAGTAATTGCAGATTTGAAAGGGTTTAACAAAAAAGAGCAAGACTTGCTTTCAAGTATTATTACATTATTAAAAGAAAAACTTGCAAATGACAAAACAAAAGATACGTATAATTCATATATATATCTTCAACATTTCCTACAATCAATGGATACAAATGAAGAATTAAAGTTCATTTTAGCATATATGTCAAAATCATTAGGTTTTGTAGACCCAATGGAGTTTAATTTCAATAAGGATAGACAGTTTATCTTTGAAAGTATTTTATTTAGTGCAATGACACTTTATAATAATGGTGGAGCTTCAAAGAATAAACTAGGGGAGTCACATAAGCGTTTCGTTCAAAGCATAGAACAAAAAAAAGAAGAAAAACTTTCACGTACTCAAGAACTTAATACAGTAAGAATTCAAGCTTTAAAAGAACTAGGATACACAGAAATTAATGAAGACAATGCAAAAGAAGTATTTGAAAAAATAGCAGAAATTCAATCAAGAAAGGTATAATAATATATCTTTCTTTTTATATATAAATAGAGTAGAGTAAATATTATATATGATATATAAGTAAGTAATAATTAAGTTAAAACAATTTATATAATCAGTAATAAATAATCAATTTAATAAAATCATATGAATATAAATATCAATAAATATAAAATTTTAAAATAAAAATATTTCCGACAATCTATACATATATATGATATTAAAATTATAAATTATAAATTATCAAATATATAAAATTATATTATTTTTATTTATAAAACTATGATAAAATATTAATATAAAAGAAAAATAATTAAATCTTAAATTAATATTAAATATATAAACTTTAGTGTATTTTTCACTTCTTTATAATATAGTTATAACTTCCTATAATTGATATTATGTTAACTTCTTAATATTTAAAAATATAATATTAAATTATATCATCATATAATTAAACCTATAATTCATTTTAATAGATTTCTATATAATGTTATCTATTATTCATCATCATATTAATATTTAATTTAATTAAACAATACATTTATATTTATATTTATAATTAATAAGTTTTCTATTAAAACATCTATCTATATATAATCAATTATTCATCCTAATTAAATTAGCAACCAATTTATTTATTCATCATATAATAATATATAACTTATCATAAAATTCCATAATAATTACTAAATTCATACATATCAAATTATTTATTAAAAAATCAAAGTGAATTTTAAGCGATTTAAATTTTTTAAATGAATAACTATCCACCTATTTTTCTTAAAATTAAATATAGAATTTAGATAAATTATTCATATAATAAAATATCAATGATTTATAAATATATTTATTCACCAGGAAATATTAAATAGATATACTAAGAACATATAGCATAATCACCCTACTTTACAATAACTGATAGGGGAAGTATCATTATTTTTTTATAAGAGTTGAAATTTTCATATAAATATGTTAGAATATGTAGTCGTAAGGGGGAGAAAACCATATGAGAAAAAGTTTTAAATTATATTTCACATTAGCATTAGTATCAGTATTATCAATATTTGGTATTACAAACGTACATGCAGAAGGTAATATGACAATTACCAATAAGGAATATGTAAAAACTACATTTAGTGATGGAACAACAAGATCTGAAGCATATTTCAATACAGATAAAGGATTAGCATATTGTATTACACCAGAAAAAACTGGTGCTGCAAATGGTACAGTATTATCATATACTGAATCAAAAAATTCAGGTGGAGTTCTATACTTATTAAGTAAAGAAGACACATCAAAAGAAGGATATTTAATTACTCAATTAGCTATCTGGAAATACAATAGTAATTTTATTCCTGAAATCTATAAAAAAGATTCTAATATTATGAGTAAAGTTGATGCTTTAGTAGCTGAAGCAAAAAGTAATGAAAATTATTCAACAAATCCAACAGTTTCTTTAAGTTCAACTACTCTATCATTTAATGAATCATCTGATTCAGAATATTATGTATCAGATGAAGTAACTATTAAAACATCAGGAGTAAATAGTGTTACAATATCATTAAGTAATGCACCAGAAGGAACTATTATAGTTGGAAGTGATGGCACTGAAAAAACTACATTCAGTGATGGAGAAACATTCGTTGTTAAAGTACCTCAATCAAGTGCAACATCTGCAGTAACATTAAACGGTACAGTATCAGCAACAGGAACAGTATTATCATATGATAGATATGCTGGTGGAAAATGGCAAGATTTAATCGCATTAGTTAAATCAAATAAAACAGTTACTACAGATTTTTCTGGAACAGTAAATCCTGTAAAAAGAGTATGTGAAAATACTAATGGTAAATACTATGACAAAGATGGAAATATAACTGATGAAGCAACATACAAAGCTCAATGTGAAACAGTTGTACCTGTACCAAATACAGCTAGTTCAAACAACATAATATATACAGTAATTGGTATATTATTAGTTAGTGGCTCAGCAATTGGAGTTAGTATTTACAGAAAAAAACTATTTAATAAATAAAAAAAGATGAACTATGATTCATCTAATGCAACCTTATAATTAAGGTTGTTTTTTTATTTAAAATTAACCTACATCCCCTATTTATTTATATGTTTTCCATGATTAATAATTACACCACTTCCACCATCAAACTCTCTATAATCAAAATCCCCATTAAACATTTTAATAGCCTTATCAATCTCACCAAATATATAACTAATAATGATTCCCTTATTCTTAACACTCAATTCATCAATCTTATCAAAATATGCGCTCTTTTTTACATACTCTAATATATTAGAAAGATAAATTAAATCATATGTATCATTGATTTTTAAATCAAGTAAATTGCTTTCAATATAATTAATTTGAACATTTTGTAATATATCCCTCAATTTATAATATTCATTATTATCTAAATACTTATTTTGTATTATAGCTTGTTCTTCAAAAACACTTTCCGAAGAAAATAAAGTTGAATTATATATATCGTACCAATCATTATATTGAAATAAGTAAGTCCAAAAATCTTCTGATTCATCATCTAATTTTTTTCTTATTTTATCAAAATATAAATCATCATAATATTCATCTAAAAAAGTTTCTGTAGTACTAAAGAAAAATTTGATATATTCATCTCTAGATAAAGACTTAATAGAAGCAATCTTTAATTTTAAAAAGAATTTTGGAAAAGCACTTATATCAAATGCATCAATTTTACTAGGTTTAGTAAGAAGTGTGTTAAGTATTTGATCACCACTACCAATAACAGATAGTACCTTATCCTTATTAAGTAATAAATCAATAAACTCATTTAGTTTTTCATTAGTTTTCTTATATATAAACGATTCACTATGAAAAGTATTTTTACCATTTAAATTACTATAATTTCCCCTAACAATACTTTGAGCAACATCTTTATAATCCATAAAACATCTCCCCTTAAAGTGCTTTATATTATATCATATTAAATTAAAAAATATCAAAAAAAGACTAATTACTTATAATTAGTCCATCTAATATATAAAGAATAAGAATTAATCTAATTCATCAAGAATACTTTCTCCAATTTCTGGTTTTGTTAAATCAAAATTATCAGCAATTGTCGCACCAATATTTGCTAAAGTACTAAACTGAGGTAATCTCTTTGGATTCTTAAAATTTCTACTATAAATAATGACTGGTAAATTTTCTCTTGTATGACCATTCCCTACAAATGTAGGATCATTACCATGATCTGCAGTTACAATTAACAAATCATCAAGATCTAATTTATTAATAATCATTGGAATATCTACATCCAATTCCTCAATTGCACGTCCATATCCTTCTACATCTCTTGTATGCCCATATAACGCATCAAAATCACATAAATTAACCATACATAAACCAGTAAAATTCTTATCTATTATATCAGTCAATTTATTAATAGCCTCCGTATTATTAGTGGCTTTAATTTGTTTATTAATACCTACACCATCAAATATATCATTGATTTTACCAATACCAATTACATTATAATTATTCTCAACTAATTCATCTAAAATTGTTTTCTTAGGAGGTTTAACAGCATAATCCCTTCTACTAGAATTAATTAATTTATAATGTCCTGGTGTACCAGTAAATGGTCTAGCAATTACTCTTGCAATTCTCCAATCTTCCTTTAAAGTTAATGCTCTAACTCTCTCACAATACTCATATAAAGTAGAAATAGGAATTGAATCTTCATGAGCTGCAATTTGTAAATCAGAATCAGCAGAAGTATATACTATCAAAGAACCATAATTATATTGTCTCTCTCCAAGCTCATTAATAATAGAATTATCATGACTACATTTATTACCAATAACACTTCTACCAGTAATTTCCTCAATACCATTTAAAATATCGTATAAAAAGCCTTGATTAAATGTCTTAAATGGAATATCATTCTTTAAACCAATTATCTCATAATGACCATTTAAAGTATCTTTACCAGCATTTATTGGCTTCGCAATTGTATAATATGCCTCAGTATCAGGATTATCAGACATATTAAGAGTATTTAAAAAACCAATTTTCTTTAAATTTGGTATAAATAAATCACATTTTTCATTAACATGACCCAATGTATTAGCCCCAACATCACCATAATTAATAGCGTCCGTTGTTTCCCCTACTCCTAAGGAATCTAAAACCATTAAAAATATTCTTTTAAATTTCATTTATTATTACTCTCCTTGTTTATGACTTCTAGGATGATACTTATCATAATCATCCAATACCTTTTCATCACTAATTCTTGTATAAATTTTAGTAGTAGAAATATCCGCATGTCCCAACATTTCTTGAATACTTCTTAAATCAGCTCCTCGATTAATCAAATGAGTCGCAAAAGAATGCCTTAAAGTATGAGGAGAAACAGATTCATTTAAACCTTTTTCCTTAAGAATTACCTTCAAATTCTTAAAAAATCCTTGTCTAGTCATACCATTACCATGATTATTTAAAAATAGCTTAGCACAACTCTTTTTCTTAAGTAATTTTTCTCTCACCTTTAAATATTCCATTAAATAATATATTGAATATTCTCCAATAGGAATTTCTCTTTCTTTATTACCCTTACCAACTATTCTAATTAAACAATTAGTCATATCTATATCATTGATTTCTAAAGCTACCAACTCACTCACTCTTAAGCCACACCCATACATTAATTCTAACATAGCTTTATTACGATAGTCAAATGGCGTCTTAAGTTCAATATCAAGTAGCTTATCAACATCAGTAACACTTAATGTTTTAGGAAGAGCTTTCTTAAGCTTAGGTCTTTCAATAAACTCTGCCTCATTACCCCTAACAATATTCTCCTTTAATAAGTAAGAATGAAAATTCTTAATAACAGTCAAATTATGAGCAATAGTAGAAGTTTCTTCACTACTTCTAGCCTTTAAAAACTCCTTTATATGAGAACTCTTAATTAAACAAACATCATCTATACCTTTACCTTTTAAAAAATCACTATATACTAATAAATCATTCTGATAAGATTCTCTAGTCTTATCAGATAATCCTTTTTCAAATATACAATAATTTAAAAAATCATCAATCGCATTACTTATCTTCATAATATACCTCTAAAACAATTATAACACCTTTTTAAATGCTTTAAAAATATAATGTTTTTTGATATTATATAAATGGTGATTTAAATGGAAAAACTTCTTGCGTTAAAACTCGCACCAAAAAGTTTAAATGATGTTATCGGTCAAAAGCACTTAATAGGTCCTGGAAAGATTCTAACAAACTTAGTAAAAAATAAAAAAATATTTTCAATGATTTTATATGGAAAACCAGGTATTGGAAAAACCTCCATCGCAAATGCAATGGTTAATGACTTAGGAGTAAGATATAGATTTTTAAATGCAACAATTAATACAAAAAAAGATTTAGATATCGTAATAGAAGAAGCTAAAATGTATGATGGAATTGTCCTTATAATGGATGAAATTCACAGATTAAATAAAGATAAACAAGATATCCTTCTTCCACAACTAGAATCAGGCTTAATCACATTAATAGGAATGACTACATCTAACCCCTATCACGCTATAAACCCAGCTATTAGAAGTAGATGCCAACTATTTGAACTACAGGAACTAACATTTGAAGATATAAAAGAAGGCCTAAATAAAGCTATAAAAAGCCCATATTTAGAAAATATTAAAATAGATGAAGAAAGTATCAATCTAATCGCAAAACTCTCTGGAAACGACCTAAGATACGCTTATAACTTATTAGAGATAGCTTACTACTCAACAGACGATAAAACAATCACAACAGATAAAATTAAATTAATAAATAATAAACCCGTATTTTTCTCTGACAAAGACGGAGATGGTCACTATGATGTCTTGTCTGGATTACAAAAATCAATTCGAGGAAGTGACGTAGATGCAGCACTTCATTATGCCGCAAGACTAGTTTATGAAGAAGACCTAGATTCTTTATTTAGAAGATTATCAGTAATTGCCTATGAAGATATTGGTTTAGCTAACCCAGAAATAGGTCCAAGATTAGAAGCAGCAATTAACGCATCTCTTCGCGTAGGATTACCAGAAGGAAGAATCCCAATAGGAACAATAATAGTTGAAATGGCACTATCTCCAAAAAGTAACACAGGACATACATCATTTGATGCAGCATTAAAAGATATAGAAGAAGGAAATGTTGGAACTATTCCAAATCATATAAAAACAGACTCTACAACATATAAATACCCACATGACTATAAAGGAGCCTATGTCGTACAACAATACCTACCAGACAAAATTAAAAATAAAAAATACTATATACCTAAAGATATTGGATACGAAAAAAATATAAAAGCAATCTATGAAAGATTAGAAAATATAAAAAAGAAAGGAAGCTAATAATTAGCCTCCTTTTTCTATAAATTTATAATAAACATCTGAATTAAATGTTTAGGATCAATATCAGTAGTTTTCATCTTTAAATCAATATCAGATAAAGTAATAATAAGCTTATTTAATTCATCCCTAGAATAAAGTCTAGTAAGTTCTCTAGTCTTTTTAATCCTAAATTCTTTCTCACCTAAAGTACTAGCAATCTCTCTATCAGACATATTTCTCTCTTCCAATATTTTAACTTGATATATAATTCTTAATTGACTAGCAAGAAGACCAACAATCGCTATAGAATCATTATTCTTCTCAAGTAAAGAATTAAATAGATTCAAAGCCTCCTTCTTATTCTTCTCAGCTAAAGCCCTTGAAAATTGAAAAGTAGTCTCCTTAGTATCTCCTTGCTTCCTAACAACTAATTCGCGAACGTCTTGACTAGTTATCTTTTTTTCATCAATTCTATATTCTTTTAATTTCTCACATTCATTATATATTTTAGTAATATCTTCTAAACAATACTCATCAAGTAAATTAATAGTATCTTGACTTATATCATATCCTTTTAATTGCCCCTTAATAAATGACTTAGTATTTAAAGAAGACTCAATATAATTACATTTCTTTTTTAACTCCTTAGAAAGCTTAGTCTTATTATCTAATTTTTTAACCTCTATAATTAATAAATTATCTGAAGAAGAATTTTCTAAATATTTAAATAAATGATCTAAATCTTTCTTATTATCATCATATTTTAATATATCAATATTTTTAATAATTACTACTTTTTTACTAGATAAAAAACCATATGTATCTAAATCCTCTAATGCTTTCTCAAGAGGTACCTCTTCAATATCATATATACTTACTTGTGAACCTTCAAAATTATTTTTCTTTATTAGATTTTTTGTCTCATTCTTTATTACAATAGGATCCGTATTTTCTAATAAATAATTATTCATAATCTTTAATTACCTTTTCAATATGTTTAATGATATCATCTATTGCATCAAGATTTTTTCCTCCACCTTGAGCAAATTTAGGAGAACCTCCACCATTACCATTAGAAGAAATAGAAGCATCCTTAACAATCAATCCAGCATTTACAAAACAAGATGACTTCGCAATAAAATTAACACTATTATCATCCTTAATATTAATGAAGAATATAAAAGCATTTCCCATTTCATTCATTAATTCATCAGCAATAGACTTTAATAAATTAGTATCTTTATTATCTAATTTCATAATAAGAGTATTTACTCCATTAATACTTTTTATATGTTCTCTATAAATATCTAGATTTTGTAAAGTTTGTTTTTCTTTAATTTCATAATATTTCTTTTCCAAGTCTTTAACTTCTTGATGAACATATTGAAGTTCATTTCTATTAAATATAATATCTTTATAAGACTCAGGTTGATCATTATTAATATCAACATCAAATTCAAGCTTAATTCCACTCATACGAGCCTCTTCTAATATTTCACGAGCCTTTATAAGTAACTTAACCTTTTCGTCTGTATAAGGCTTAATAGTATCATAAATAATATCTTCTATTTTATCTCCAGTAACACCTTCTATTCTATAGACATTACTACCCTTAGACTCACAAGAATAAATTGCAAACTTACCAATCTCACTAGTATTAGAAACGTGAGTACCACCACATAACTCAATAGACTTACCAATCTTAACAACACGTACACTTCCACCATATTTTTCATCAAATAAAGCCATAGCACCTAGTTTCTTAGCCTTATCAAGAGGCATAATCTCAGTAGAAACAATAATATTTTCAGAAATCATATCATTAACAAACTTCTCAACCTCTAATAACTTATCATCAGTCATTTTTCCAGAATAAGTAAAATCAAATCTTAATCTTTCATCATCAACATAACTACCTGCTTGTTTAATCTTATTAGAAACAACTTGCTGTAAAGCATATTGAAGAATATGAACACTTGAATGATTATGCTCAATTCTCTTACGTCTATCCCTATCAACTACTAATTCAACCTCATCGCCAACACTAATATAACCATCAAGTAACCTAACTTTATGAATATGTTGACCATTAGGTCCTTTAAATACATCAACAACACGAGCCTTAAAATTCTTACCAAGAATCATTCCAGTATCAGCAACCTGACCACCACTCTCAGCATAAAAACAAGTTCTGCCAACAGCTATATAAGTATCATGATCAATAGAAGAAACCATCTCATCCTTAGAAAAAATACCAATAACACTACTTCTTTGACGATATATTCCATACACAAACTCAGAATTTTCCTTAAAATCTAATAAAACCTTCTTCTGACTAGCCATATTAGACTTATTCTTAGCATTTTTCTTAGCTAAATCCTTTTGAGCTTGCATATATTTATCAAATTCTTCCTTAGATACCTTATATCCCAACTCAGATAAATATTCCTCAGTAAGCTCAAATGGAAAACCATAAGTATCATATAATTTAAAAGCATCTTCTCCACTTATATAACCATTAGTAGACTCTGAAACAAGTTCTTTTAATCTTCTTTCTCCAGATTCAAGTGTTTTTAAAAATAATTTTTCTTCTTCTAATATTAAAGTTTCAACCTCTGCTTGTTTACCTTGTAAATATGGATATGCCTCTTTCATAACATCAATAACATCACTTACAATCTTATACATAAAAGGACATTCTATACCTAATTCTTTTCCAAATCTAACGCTTCTTCTAAGTAATCTTCTAAGTACGTATCCACGTCCTACATTTTCAAAGCAAGCTCCATCTGATAATGCAAATGTAATAGCACGAATATGATCTGCAATAACCTTAAATCCTTTTTGTCCAACATAATCAAAACTAGATAATTCTTCAATATGTTTCATTATTGGTACAAATAAGTCAGTTTCAAAATTAGAATCAACATTTTGAAATAGACAACACCATCTCTCAAGTCCTGCACCAGTATCTATATTCTTACTAGGTAATTCTTTATAATCATGTCTTTCAACACCAGGTTTTGAATTAAATTGAGAAAATACATTATTCCATATTTCAACATAACGTTCTTGTTCTTCATCAATTTTAAATAATTCAAGAGCATTACCGTTAGGATCATATTTTTCTCCTCTATCAAAGAATATTTCAGAATCAGGTCCACAAGGTCCTTCTCCAATTTCCCAGAAATTTCCCTCTAATGGAATAATATGATCACAATCAAGTCCAACTTCAATCCATTTATTCTTAGCAGCTTCATCCTCAGTATAAACAGTTACATATAATAAGCTCTTATCAATATCAAAATATTCTTTAGAAGTCAATAATTCATAAGCAAATTCAATAGCTTCTTCTTTAAAATAATCCCCAACACTAAAGTTACCCATCATTTCAAAAAAAGTTTGATGTCTTTTAGTAACTCCAACATTTTCAATATCATTAGTTCTAATACATTTTTGAATATTTACAATTCTTCTAGACTCAGGTACTTCAGACCCGTCAAAATATTTCTTTAAAGGTGTAACACCTGCATTAATCCATAACAAACTATCATCATTTATTGGAATAAGTGAAGCACTTTCAAACCTTTTATGTTTCTTACCTTCAAAAAATTTAAACCATGTTTCTCTTATTTCATTATGTGTCATATACTTCATACAATTAATCTCCTATCTCTTCAAGTATTTCTTTTAAACGTTTAACTTCATCATCCATAGACCCATTATTTAATATAAAATAATCAGCATAAGCTATAGGGCCACCCTTAGCTAAATTTTCTATCTCAGATAAATCTCTATAAATAATCGCATCTCTATCAAATGCTCTATCAGGTCTTTGTGCAACACGCTCATATCTTAGCTTTTTATCAGTAACTACACAAATTAATATTAATTGAGGAAATTTCTCAATCAAATATTTATATTCATACCAAGAATATAATCCATCTAAAACAACATTACCATTCTTAATAGCCTCTAAAATATCAGGTTCTAAAAACTTAGCATAACACTCAGGACCATGCTCTTTTCTTAATTTCTCGCGAAACTCTTTTTCACTTTTACCATCAGCTGTTCTTTCAATTCCAGCTTCTTCCATAAGTTTATAAGTAATACCTCCAAAGTATAACTTCTTCCAATTAATACTTTCTAAATAATCAGTAATTACACTTTTACCAGTACCACTCATTCCAACAACCGCAACTAACTTATTCATATAATACCTCCACTATTCTCTTCATTTCTAACTATTTCTAATGCACTTCTTTTTAAATCATCAAAACTATTATTTTCTATTATATAATCAAAATCATTATAATCTTTAATCTCTCTCTCAGTAATATGATTAGCTTCCTCATTAGTCAAAAAATCTTCATAATTTTTTCTCTCTAACTTTATAGTAACAACATCACTATAGTGACTCTTAATACTTTCAAACTCATGAATAAGTCTAGCATCAGTAATTATAAAAGTATCAAAGAAATTACTTAATATTTCTATATCTTCATATAATCTATTTAATAAAAAATCTTCTTTTCCCATTTTCTCTTTTATAATTTCAATACCCATCTTTTGTAGAAATTCACGAGGCTTATTATCATCATTACCATTCCATTCAAAATAATTTCTAGCATAGCCATATAATGGTTCAGTAATATGCATAACACAAGGTTTATAACTATATTCTTTTAATTCTTCTCTTAAATATTCACCAAAAGTATTTTTACCACTCTTTGCTTTTCCACCAATTACAAATATTTTCATCCTCTTATTCTCCTTTTCAAACAAATAAAAGACCACTATAGGAGGACAAAGTCCGGTACCATCCTATATTGGTCTTAATTAAAATAACGGTACTACCGATAAAACTCAAAAAGTAGCTTCTAATAAGATTATTATTAACTTCCACCAACCGTTAACTCTCTAAAAATAATTACTTATTATACTCATCTTTCATCACAGTTTTATAAATATTTAACATATACATATATTCTATCATATTATTTATTTAATACAATATATTTATGCATTTAATTTTTCTTTTTCTAAAGTTTTATCACTACTCTTATTATCTTCTCCATTAATCATATCAAAAAGTCCTAACTTTTCATTAATAAATAATAATAATACTTTTATACAAGCAATTACAGGTGTCGCAATAACCATACCTAATATACCAAAGAAATGTTGGAATATTAATAAACCTAGCATAATAGTAACAGGATGAAGCTGCATAGTATGTCCCATAATAAGTGGTTGATAGAAATTATTTTCTAATAATTGAACAACAACAATAGAAATAATAACACAAATTCCCGTTATTGGTGAAATAGTAAATCCAACAATTATTGCAGGTATTGCTCCAATATAAGGACCAAAGTATGGAATAACATCAGTAACCGCACAGAAAAGTGCAAATAGCATTGGTGCTTCCATTCCCGCAAGAGTAAGTCCTATACTTTGAGTAATAAACACAAGTAACATTACTAATAAAACACCTTGTACATAACTTCTCAAAGAAGTATTAATACGATGTGTTAATTCATTATAATCATTTCTCCATGACTTAGGTAAAAATTCACAAATATTTTCATTAAATTTATCGAAATCAAACAATAAGTAAAAACCAATCATTAATCCCAATGCAAAATTAACACCACAACTTATTAAAGACTTACCTATAGACAATAAATATTTTGGTAATTCAGAAACAATAGAAGTCCCATAATTAGAAATAACCTCAGTAATTTGTTTCTTAAATTCTTTAACATTTATTAAATTATTTGAATCAAACTTACTAACTAAACCAGTAACAAAAGTAGTTAATTCATCAAATATAGTAGGTGCAGCTTTTATAAAATCTTTTATTTGTCCAATTAATGACGGAATAAATAAATAACAAATAAAAAATAAAACGCCAAACAAAATAAGATAAGATATTATACAACCAATTACTCTAGGAATCTTTTTTTCTTGTAATTTTCTAACAAAAGGATCAAATAACCAAGCAATAAGTATACCAATAAAAATTGGAGATATTACAATTAAAAATTCCTTAATAAATACTAATATCTTCCACTCTTTTAACAAAAATGTTCCAAGAATAATAAGTGCAAGAATAGCCATAAAATATCCAATATTGATAAGTTTTTTACCAGTTTTTAAAATAACATTTAAACTAGTAATATCTATTTCTTTATCTTTTGATTTTCTAAACATTTAATCAATCCTCCTTCAAATATTATAACATGTAAATTACTATTTTAATATAAAATATTTTAAGTTATAATTAAAGAGGTGATTTCATGAAAACTATAAGCAAAAATTTAACAAACGAAATAATAATTAAAAATTCAAGGTTCATATGTTGTTTAATAAAATTAAATACTAATAGTAATATAAACGAAATCTTAGAAAACATAAACCAACAATATCCCAAAGCAACACATTACTGTTATGGATATATAAAAAATAATGAGGAATATTCAAGCGATGACAGAGAACCAACTGGAACTGCTGGACCACCAATACTAAATGTTTTAAAAAAAGAAAATTTAAATAATATATTATGTGTAGTAATTAGATACTTTGGTGGAATAAAATTAGGAGCTGGTGGGCTTATTAGAGCATACACAAAAAGCGTAACAGAATGCTTAAAAAATGAAGAGTTTAAAGAACTAGAAAACGGGTATAAAATAAAGATAGAATTTGCTTATAACCAAGAAAAACAAATTACATACCTTCTAAATAATAGTATAATAATTCATAAAGAATTTAATGAAACCATAACATACATTTGTCTAATTAATGAAGAAACACTAGAAAAACTAAAAAATTATAATATAGAAATATTAGAAAAAATAATAATGGAAAAAGACAATTAAAAAAAGTGATCCAAAATCACTTTTTTTAATTTCCATAAGTATTCCAATAATCACCTTGAGCAGTATTACCACGAGTAACTGCAACACTCTCCTTATTAGCAGGTATTTCATAATCAGTTGTCCATTTAGAAGCAGCTTGATAAGCACCCTCCTTTGTATTTGGAACATTTTGTAAAGTATTATATACTCCTGGATAACTACTTTTTAATTCATGAACTAAATATGAAAGTTGTCCATCCAAAGATGATGAATCAAGATTATTAGAACTACAATAATTCCTCAAATTTGTCCATCTACCATTATGCCATTGACAAATACCATAAGAAGTTCCACCATCGCCTAAAGCTTGTGTATTAAAACTAGATTCATGTTGAATATTAGCCATAATACCACAAATTGCCGCATTATTAAATCCTTGACTAGCAAGATAATTATATACCTTATCCTTTGTTTCATTACCAGTAGAAACATTACTAACAGTACTTGTACTAATCTTTCCAGAATCAATTCTAAGAACAGTATTTGAAGCAGCTTCATCACCAGCTTTATATTTAGAAGAAGTTTCAGTAATATAAGAACTTATCTTTGAAAAATTATCTAAAACTTGTGTAATATTTGCAGAAGAAGTTGCAAATCCATTTACTGCCTCATCACAAAGAGGCCCCATAAATACACTTTCATTACTAAGATTAGTTTTACATTCATCAATTGTTGTTTTACTTATATTTAACTCCTCAGTAACCTTTGAAGTAGTAGAAACAGCATTATCAAATATCCCATAATCAGATACACTATAATTTTCACTCATAAACAATACCTCCGTACTATACAAATATAATTTTACCATTAAAACCAAAAGATAACAATCTAATTACGATCTAAAAAGCAAAAAAAGTGGCTTCCCACTTTTTAAATATTTGCAATTGTTTGACTTGCTGCAGCATCTGCTTCTTCATTAGCAGCAGTTACATTATAAATATGAGTTTTCATTGCAACTACCTTATCATAAAACACCTGGTAATTTTGACGAATTTCATCATATCTAGCCTTTGATTCTTCTGCTCCAGCACTTTCCCAATTTGAGCCATACAAACTACTCATAACATTATTTAAATCATCAAAAATCATCATAATATTATCTGCATTTTTTTGAACACCATCAGCATAACTTCTTGCTCCAGCGTAATCCTTCTCTTCAAATTCATTCATGGATATTTAACCTCCTATTAAAATAAATGTGCACCAGCACTAGCATTATCTTCTTCAGTTCTATTAAGAATATTAGCACCCTTACTAATAGCTTCTCCCAACTCATTTAATAATTGTTGAAAAGCATTTAAGTTTTGTGCTTGAACCTCATATGACTTATTAAATTCATTTGCAGAAAGTCCTCTCCAAATAGTCATTAAGCCATCAATATTATTTCTTAAATTAGCTAATTCATTTGCAAATTCTTCTGCATTAGCAACAGTTTGTTTACCATTCGCATCCATAGCTCCAGTATTAACACTTAATCCTGACATAAACTTTTCCTCCTACCTTTATCTAAATTATATAAAAAGTATAATCAATATACAATACATATTACAATAAGTTTACACTTAAATGTCTAAAGCAGCAAGCTCTCCTTCTAGTGTTTCTATATTTTGAGCAGCCTGTTTGATAAATTTTCCTAAATTATTAACATATTCAGCATCTGCTTTAACAGTTTCTACTTGACCATTACATGTCGTTTGAAAAGAATTCTTAGCACTACCAGTCCAAGAAGTCAAATCACTATCCATTTGATTAGCATAACCATTAATAGACGATGAAACATCTGATGCAGTAGTACACAATTTTTCTCCTATAGCCGTCACCTGACTAAAATCACAAACTAATTTTGCCATTTTATACCTCCTTAATATCAGCTGTAACCGAATTAGATAAATCCGTATCCGTAGTTATTTCAGTATCTTTATTTATTAAAGTAATAACCTCATCAGACTTTAAATTATATTGTCCAACATTAGTAATAGAAGTTGTATTATTAATTAAATTCTCAGAAAAAGATAAAGGTGTTTTATTAGACCAATTTTCCTTGTCAACTATAAAACTAATTGAATTTTTAAAAGAATCAGTAACAGTATTTACACCAACAACACACTCAACGACAGAATCATCTTTTTGAGTAAATTTAATTACATCTCCAACCTCACCTACCGAACTATCACAAGCAATTACATACTTGCCATCAACTAAAGCATATCCAGTACTATCATCATACTTAAAAGTTTCATCATCAAATAATTTCTTTGATTCATCAGTAATAATGTCATTATTTATATAAGCATAATTTACCTTATTTAATTCTGTAGTAACTTCTTTTTCTAAATCATTTGTAGAATTATTATTTTTTTCATTTTCTAAGTCATCTTCCTCTGATTTTTCTAAATTATCAGTTGCTTCCTCAGATACTAAATTTGAAACTGCTGTGCCACCTGCAATTGCTCCCCCAGAAACAAAACCACTTGAAGAATTGCCAGAATAACTACCTCTAGAGTAATTTCCTCCTCCACTTGATGAACTTTCATTAGAAGTACTACTATCAGAAGAAGTTTTTTTATCAGCAGAAAAATCATCACTACCATCAAACTTCATACTACTTTGAAGTTTTGTATGAGCAGACACAACATTTTCTAAAACTACAGAAGTATTTTTAATTTTAGTAGAACAAGCCTCAATATTACTTGATAAAACACTCTTTGCATTAGAAAAATCAAACCCATCTTCACAACTTGTATCATAACTATTAATTGAATTAGCAACATTATTAATTTGTGACGCAAGTGAACCAATTGCACTTGCAGCTGATGTTACCGCATCAGTTTCTAACATAAAAATTGCCATATTTTTCCTCCTTTTTTCAAAATCCCACTATATTAAAAAACATAATAGATAAAATTTATTTAATATTTTTAATAATAAGCATCATAGAATTCAATAAATAATTAATAAGATTATCATCTTTCAAATTACTAACATCTTTTAGAAGAACACCACCACTTAAAGGAAATAAGCAAGTTGAAAGTGAAACAATATTAAATGAATTATTACGACTATTAATAAAATAAGCAAAAACTTCTCTCATAAAACTATCATTATTAACTATAACATCTCTAAAATATACTTTATATTGAAATGAATAATTATAATCTTCATAATAAACTACATTATTTTTATCAATAATAATATTATTATTCTTACCATAACTAATAGTTGAATTTATATCCTTTTCAATTAAATTATCAAAAGCATCATTTGCATCACTAGTTGCGAATCTTTCTGTAAAATTTTGATTATTCGCAGCTAAAAAACCATTTTCAGATTTCATCTTTATTGTAAATCCATCAATTAAGGGAATAAATATACTTTGATTATTTAACTCATTAGCCATCTTTATTGCTTTTTCAATATTATTATTTATCAAAACTCCACATCTCCTTTCCCTCATTAACGAATGTTGAAACATCATAATTAGTATTAGAGCGTTCCTCACTATTAGGATCAGCCACAGACACTGTTCCATCATCATTAATTCCTGTTAATACAATAAAATGTCCTGAACGAGTAAACGTTCCAGGTCCCATAGACATAATAACAGTTTTACCATTAGATAAAGAATTAACTATATTTTGAGAACTAACTCCACTTTCTTCACAATTAATACCATAGTCAGATGAAATTTTTTCAAAATAACTCCATGCTGTACCTTGACCATTCACATACGTTCCATGATTCAAACTATAATTTGTTGCTTCTACAGGACTTACTTCTTTACCAGTTAAATATGTAAGAACCATTGCCATAGAAGTTGGACCACATCCAGCCTCAGCAATAGTAGTTCCCGCATAATAAGGATCACTATAATTATATTGATAATAATTAACAAAATCATTTAAATTTGGTGTTGAAGATGCTGCTGCTAACCTATTTGATGAAACAGTAGATAACAAACTTTCTATTTCAGCCTTTAAACTATTCATTTTTCCAGTATACTCACTAACTTGATTTGAATATAAAGATTGTGCACCAGAATCTTGTTTCTGATTTGCTAAATTTAAATTATTTCTCGCAATATCTAATGAATTTTTATAAGATTTATAATTCTCATACTTATCGCAAGCTGAAGCAAAAGCACTCATCCCACTCTCAATCGCACTAGTATACTCTGAAATAAAACTTTCAGTCTTTGAAACAATAGAATCATGTGACGTTCCCTTCCATGCACCATCAAGCCCACTAATTTGAGAACTATAACTACTTAAAATAGATTTAACCGAACTTAAATCATTATTAACCGAACTACTACTAACCATAAATATCCTCCTCTACTATCTATAATAATATTCTATCACTTAAATTTATCAATAACAAATCATTTCATAGAAATATACATAATTTTATTTATCAAGAAAAAAAAGACTATAATTTAGTCTTGTAATTTATTTCTCAAATCATTAAACTTTTTCATCTTCTTAAAATAACATTTAGGACATAAAGATTCATAAGTAACATTAGCCTTGCCATCAATTGCCACCTGATCTCCCGAAAAAGTAAATCTACCATTAATAAGCCTTGCATTAAACGTAGCTTTATTACCACAAGAACAAATAGTCTTCATTTCTTCAATAGTATGTGCAATCTCTAAAAGTCTAGTACTGCCTTCAAAACCAGTTGCTGTAAAGTCAGTTCTTAATCCATAACAAATAATAGGAATATCATAAAATACAACAATCTGTAATAATTGAGCAACCTGTTCTCTTTTTAAAAATTGAGCCTCATCAACAAATATACAACTTATACCTTCAATATTCTTTGATAAATAAAAATATAAATCTTCATCACTACTTACTAAATGATCAACTTCTCTTTCAAGCCCAATCCTAGAAACTATTTTATTACCACCCTTAGTATCAACCCTTGGTTTTAATACTAAAACATTCATTCCTCTATCTTCATAATTATGAACTGATTGTAAAAGTAAAGCTGTTTTACCACAATTCATTGCTCCATATCTAAAATATAATTTTGCCATAATAATCATCCTACCTTACATAAACTATATCACAAAATTAAAACAAAAAAACAACTTTTTAAACATTTATTATCATTTGTAATTTTTTAATAACTTTCTTCTCAATTCTAGAAATATAAGACTGAGAAATACCAAGCATCGAAGCAACTTCTTTTTGTGTATACTCTTCACTTCCAAGTAATCCATATCTTAAAATCATTATATCTCTATCCCTTGGCTTAAGTTTCAAAATACAATTAATCATAACCTCTTTATTAGATTTTTCCTCAATATCATTAGAAACAACATCTTTATCCGTTCCAATAACATCCTCTAAATGTAATTCATTCCCATCCCCATCAAGCGATAAAGGGCAATCTATACTAACCTCCATTTTTAATTTCTTATTCTTTCTTAAAAACATAAGTATCTCATTCTCAATACATCTAGAACAATAAGTAGCTAATTTAATATTCTTATCACTACTAAAAGTATTAATCCCCTTAATAAGCCCAATATTTCCAATACTCACTAAATCTTCTAAATCAACACCTGTATTTTCATATTTCTTAGCTAAAAATACAACTAATCTTAAATTATGTTCAATCAACTTCTCACGAGCAAGCTTATCACCATCTTCTTTTAATTTAACATAATACTCCTCTTGTTCCCTACTCAAAGGTTCCTTAAGTATATCAGTAGCCCCAACATAAAAAATACTATTTACTTTATTAAAAAATCTTCTTAAAAACTTAAATAATCTATTCATAAATCCTCCTTTAATCTATTAGGTAAAATACAATCCATCCCATTAACATCCAACCTATCTTTAGATAACCCCACTAAATAATTAGATAAAACTTTATCATTAATTTTAACCTTATCTGGTCTAATACAAGGAATAACCCCACAATTATTTAAAGCCTTATATGGAATATATAAAACATTCCTATAATCAAGTTCCAAATTAACAAGAATAACAGGATCACCTCTAATAGGAGAACACAATCTATTACCAGTATCAATAAACCCTTCAAACTTATATACTTTATTAGATATAGTAATCTCCACAATATATTTATCATTTATATTTAATTTAAACTTAGTTAACTCCTTAATAAGTATCTTAGTAATAATAGGACTTAGTACTATCATAGTTATATAATTAAAATATAAATTCCCATTTAAATCAAAAAGGTAAATTACTCCTCCTATTATTATACTTATAAGATAAAAATACATTATATTATTAAAGATATTTTTAAATCCAAAACTAATACATATTATAATTAAACTAAATACTAATTTTAAAATCATAAGTTCTAAATTAGTAATATTAATAAAAACTAAAAAAGTCGTTAAAGAACCAAATAAACTTCCAAAAAATATTCTAATATTAGATTTATTTATCTTTAGTAATCTCTTAGTCCCATAAAGTATAATAAAATCTAACAAAAAATTAACAATAAAAACTAGTTCAATATAAACTTTCATTCTATCACCAGTTTAATTATAAAAATAAAAAAACGACTATATTGTCGTTTAGTGTTTATATCTTCTTTTTATGAATAAATATTTTAATAATATAAGATAAAAATATTATCATTATTATAATAAATGCCCATTCTAAAATAGTATTTAGAATTGGAATACTATAAGTATACTTATTAATAATAGCCAAAACACTTTCAGGAATATACTTATTAATTAATGCAGAAACATCAGGCAAAGGAATATTATTCTTAATAAATGTTAGTATTCTTAAAAAGATATCTACAATTGCGATAAAAAATACAAAAGAAGAAAACCTTTTAAAAAACATAATAACAACTACAATTAATACAATTAATACAATTAAATCAATATACATAACTACAACCTTCCTATTCCATATTTTACCAGTTTATTTTATCATTAAAATTAGTTTAAAGACAAGTCTAAAAGAATATTTTAAAAGCTAATTTACAAAAAGAAAATTTGCAAAAAACAGAAATTTATGTTATAATAGCGAAGCGAGAAAGGGGGATACACAATGAAAAGATTAATGGATTTATACACATGTCATACAAACTCAAAAAAAGATAAAATTAAACGTGGCAATAGAGTTATAATAAACGATGAAGGATACTTTGAAGGAATATATACAGATCAAGAAAACAAACCAGATTCATATATATTTGGTAAGGTTGATAATAAATCAATAAAAGTTTATGATATGCCACTAGGTTATAACGAAACTTTTGTTTTACAAGGTTCAACACAAGATTATAAGTATACTGGTACATATGATATACTTATTTATGGATATAAATTAGTTACAAAAGAAAACTGTGAAATGATTATTGCTGATAGTGATATAGTTAGAGAAGTAAAAAATGATGAAATATCATTCATAATAAATGAAACAAAGAAAGCAAAAAGAAAATTATCTGCTAACCAAAAAGAAGTATACGATTCCTATATCAAAAAAATGAAGAAAAATAAAAAAGCAATGGAAGATAAATTTGCAATAAAAAAATATGTAAAGTAGTCAAAACTACTTTATTTTTTTCTAAACAAAAAACAAGAGCTACCTTATAAAGTAACTCTTATTTTATTTTATCCCCTTCTTCTAACATAGTTTCAATAAAGATACCATATCCCTTTCTAACATCATCAACAACAACATAATTCACAACACCAATAATCTTATTATTTTGAATAATAGGAGAACCACTCATACCTTGAATAATACCATTAGTCATATCAATAAGCTTTTCATCTGTAATTTCAAAGAAAATATTTTTTACAGGATCAGACTCATCAACACTTATAATATTAATACCAAATTCTTCTACTGAATCACCAAAAACAACAGTTCTAATATCAGCCCTTCCTTTTTTTATTTCCTCCTTCTTTCCAACATCCATAGTATTTTGAACATCAAAATTTTCTATATATTTACCATATATTCCATTAATTTCATTAGAACTAACTTCACCTATAGTATCATCATAAATAATATTTGCATGTTTCTCACCAGGAATTTGCCTTTCACTCTTCTTTATAGTTGTAACCTCAGCTTTATAAATATTTCCACTAGAAATATCAAATCTTGACATAGAATTACTTTCTAAAATCTCATGGCCTAAAGAAGCAAAAACTTTAGTCTCTGGATCAATATAAGAAAGAGTTCCAATACCATTTATCTTATCTTTGACATATAACCCTGTTTTAATAGTCCCATCACTAGAATTTAATTTAAAACTAATATTTTTTTTACTGTCTCCCCTTCTAATAGCAAATGTATAAACACCATCATCTTTAATAATATTATTAATATCGTTAATAGAATTAACAGTCTTATCATTTATTTTCTCAACAATATCGCCAACTTTAAAACCTGCCTCTGAAGCAATCATATTCCCGTTAACATTATAAAATCCCACAACATATAAACCTTTAGAATAAACTTCAATTCCAATAGTTTCTCCCCCAACAATTATTTTATTAGAATAAGCATATATATTAATTGGCAATAATAATGTAAAAATAATAATTATTTTCCAAATGTTTTTCTTCATTATAAACACCTCATTAATATTATCGACATTTTTTTAATTAATATACTTATTTTGACATATTTTTAATCTTAATTTTTTGACATTAAAATAAAAAACATATATAGTTATAATAGAGGTGAAAAAATATGAAAGATGATTCAAATACATTTGGTATTCCTGAATTTATGCAAGAAGCAAGAAGGAAAGAAGCTGCTCAAGAAGAAATGAGGAGAAAATCATTAAATGGATCAAGTGCAAAAAGAACTAGAAATAAAAAGGTAAAAGTACCAAAAAAAAGTTATAGAAAAAAACTACTTAAACTTGTAGCGGTAGTAGCAGTAGCCGCAGGATTAACAATTGGTGGAATTAATAAAATAAATGATATCCAAGATCAATTAATTGTTAATGAACAAGCAAGCGAATTTTATAGTGAAGTTATGGCAAATACTCAACAGCGTTTACCATCGACTGATGAAAACCCAAATAATTGGGGATACGACCACAATAAAATAAATAATAGAATAGAAGAAAATGAATATGACTATGATGAAGCACTATATTTCTTCTTAGTAAACTTAGACCACAACAAAACATATAACATGGACACTTTAATACAATGTGGTAGACAATATGAAAATTATGCGGATTTCTTAAAACAAAATGGTTATGAAAATTCTGAGGATTTCAAAGAAACAATGAAAAAGAAAATTGTTTTAGAATCAGAAATAGACGAAAGAAAACAAGAGCTTTCAGAAATGTACAAAGAACATGACACAAACAAAGTACAAGCATCAAATACTAATGGTATGTCAAAAGGAGGAAAATAATGGAAAAAGAATTAGAAGTAATCACAATAGATAATAAAGATTATGCAATTTTAAAAGAAAAAGAATATAATGATACAACTTATATATTCCTATCAAATGTTGCGAACCAAGATGATATAATGATTAGAAAAAGTTCAGAAGAAGATAAAGATCTATTCGTTCCACTAGAAAATGAAAAAGAATTTAATATTGCTTGTTTACTACTATTTAAGAATGATTAATCATTCTTTTTTTTTCAAAAAAAAAAGCTTAAAAAAGCTTTATTCTTCTACCTTGAAATCCTTAACACTACCATCATCACCAACAAGTTTAGTGATTGCATCTTCAGCGTTCTTTAACTTATCATCGCATGTCTTAGCAAGTTTCATTGCTTTATTAAACTCACTAATAGCATCATCTAAAGGAACTTCTCCTGTCTCTAATTTTTTAACTATTTCCTCTAAATTAGCTAAAGCCTCTTCAAAACTTAATTCATTTTCTTTTGCCATAACATCCTCCTATATAACCTTAACATCAATAATACCATCTTTCAAATTTAATTCCAAATTATCATCTTTTTTAACACTTGTAATACTTGTAACAACATGCCCATCTCTTTTAACGATAGAATAACCCCTCTCAATAGTTTTCAAAGGACTAAGAGGATCTAACTTAGCTAAGATCTGCAAATATTTATTGCCTTTATTTTCAACAAGTTTTAAAGGATTTTTTAAAATATATGAATTTTTAACTTTAATTAATTCTTTTTCTTTAACACTAGTTAAATTTGTTAGACTAAATTTAAGTCTTTCAATCAAACCATCATATTTTAATTCTTTTGTTTGATATATAGAAATAGGATTCTTAAATATATTTCTATTCATCACATCATTTAATTTTCTTCTATCACTCTTTATCATATTCATAATAGTATTATTTAAACGAATATTAACTTGATTTAAATAATTTCTCATATCAGATAACTGTGGTACAGCCATTTCAGCAGCTCCCGTTGGAGTTGGAGCTCTTAAATCAGCAACAAAATCAGCAATTGTAAAATCAACTTCATGGCCAACAGCACTAATAACAGGAATTGAGCATTCATAAATAGCCCTTGCAACTATTTCTTCATTAAATGGCCACAAATCTTCAATTGATCCACCACCACGGCCAACAATTAATGTATCTAGTTTAAGTTCAAAATTCTCAGCCTTTTTTATTTGCTTAACAATATCTTCTTTTGCATCTTCTCCTTGTACAAGAGAAGGAAATAAATAAATTTCAGTCAAAGGCCAACGTCTTTTAATAGTAGAAATAATATCTTTAATAGCTGCCCCAGTAGGTGCAGTAACAACCCCCACCCTCAATGGAATCTTAGGAATACTTTTTTTATGTTCTTCTCTAAATAATCCCTCTTGGGTAAGCTTATTTTTCAACTGTTCAAAAGCAACATATAAATTACCAACACCATCTTCAAGCATATCATTAACATATATTTGATAAGCCCCAGATGACTCAAAAACACTTATCTTCCCAGTCACTAATACTTTCATTCCATCCTGTGGAACAAATTTAATCTTCCTAGTCTGAGAAGAAAACATAATAGCATTAATCCTACTATTTTCATCCTTCAAAGTAAAATAGAAATGTCCCCTACTATGTGCCTTAAAATTAGAAATTTCTCCCTTTAAAAAAACTTCATTTAAATTAACATCATTATCTATTTTATATTTTATATATCTTGTTAACTGTGATACAGATATATACTTATCATTCAAGATATCACCTACTTATCTTCTTTAACTTCTTCATGATAAATTTTATCAAGAACACCATTTATCATCTTAGTAACAGCTTCTTCAGAATACTTTTTAGATAACTCAATTGCCTCATTTATAGAAACAATAGATGGAGTTTCAGTATACATAAGTTCATATATACCAAGTTCAAGAATTGCTTGATCAACCTTATTTAATCTATCAATTGTCCAATCATTTAAATATTTATTAGCTAAAACAACAATATCCTTTTTATTCTTTAAAACACCAGAAACACATTCATTTACAAATTCATTTTCAATTTCTAGCTGTTCCTTTATCAAATCATTAATATCATAGTCTAACTCAGTTTCTTCCAAAATACTTACCTGATATAAGACTTTCATAATTATTTCTCTTAATTCATTTCTGTTTTTCATTAAAATCACCACCTCAATTTTATCATAAAAAAACTTATAATTAAATAAGTTTTATTCTTTTTCTTTAATCTCCTTCTTTAACTCATATAAAAAACTTAATGCTTCCATAGGTGTCATCTCTAAAGGATTAATTTCCTTTATTTTTTCTTCTATTGGATTAATAGAATTATCTATTTCAGGTTCAGTAAGTTCAAAAAGAGATGTTTGTGTAAATGTTTCTTTCTTTTTACTCTTATGTTCATAAACATCTAGTATATCACCAGCTCTTTTAATCAAAGAATCCGGAAGATGTGCCAAAGATGCAACATGTATACCATAACTCTTATCAACTGCACCCTGTTTTACTTTATGTAAAAATGTAATCTTACCATTTTCTTCAATAGCAGAAACATGTACATTTTTTAAATGCTTTAAATCTTTTTCAAGAACGGTTAATTCATGATAATGTGTAGAAAACATAGTCTTTGCTTTAATTTTATCATGAATATGTTCAAGAATAGCTTGAGCTAAACTCATTCCATCATAAGTAGCAGTACCCCTACCCAACTCATCAAAAAGAATTAAGCTATTCTCTGTTGCTCCCTCAATTGCATAATTAGCTTCCTTCATCTCAACCATAAAAGTTGACTCACCACTAACTAAATCATCACTTGCCCCAATACGAGTAAATATTTTATCAAATATAGGCATAGTAGCACTCTTACAAGGAACAAAGCATCCCATCTGAGCCATAATAATAGTAATAGCACATTGACGCATATAAGTAGACTTACCAGCCATATTAGGACCAGTTATTAATAAAATATCAGTAGTCTTATCCATAACAATATCATTAGGAATATACTTATCTTTCATAACTTGTTCAACAACAGGATGACGACACTCAATTAACCTAAGTGTTCTATCATCAGTAAGCTCAGGTCTAACAAATTTATACGCATCAGTAACAATAGAAAATGATTGTAACATATCAACTTCACTAATAACCCTAGCTGTTTTTTGTAAGGCCTTAACATATCTCTTAATTACTTCCCTAATATCCATAAATAATTTATACTCTAAAGAAATAATTTTCTCCTCAGCCCCCAAAATAATATTCTCTTTTTCTTTTAAAACTGGAGTTATATATCTTTCAGCATTAGCTAAAGTTTGCTTTCTCTCATAACCAAACTCTTCTTTAATTAAATCTTTTTGTCCCTTAGAAACCTCAATATAATAGCCAAATACTTTATTATATCCAACCTTCAAATTCTTAATACCAGTTCTTTCTTTTTCAGTCTTTTCCATCTCAAGAATAAAATCCTTAGAACCACTACTAATTCTCTTTAACTCATCAAGTTCAGCATTATACCCACTTTTAATTAAATGTCCCTCATGTAAAGTAAAAGGAGCATCCTCAAGAATAGTTCTATCAAGTAAACTATAAACCTCTTCAAAAGTATCAATCTTCTTATCAAAATTTAATTGAGATAAAATATCTTTAATTTGAGGTAAAACACTAACAGACTGTTTAAGTTGAAGTAAATCTTTAGCATTTAAATTACCATAAGTAATCCTACCAACAAGCCTTTCTAAATCATATACTTCACTTAAACACTTAATCAAATCATCTCTTAAAATAAACTCAGTACTAAGCTTAGATACAAAATCATATCTTCTCTCAATTTCATCTTTATTAGTAAGTGGATTTAAAATACTTGATTTTAAATATCTACTTCCCATAGCAGTCTTACATTTATCAAGTAACCAAAGTAAACTATATTGTCTTTCTCTATTTCTCAAAGTCTCAACCAATTCAAGATTTCTTTCAGTATTAGAATCAAACTCTAAATATTCACTTGATCTAATTACTCTACATTCTTGTAAATGATGAAGATCACCTTTCTTTGTTTCAACAATATAATAAAGTAAATGTTTCAATGTAGAAACAATTCTAACATCCTCTATTTTTTTATAAATATATTCATAATCTTTACTATCTAATTCTTCTTTAGTAATAGTAACTAAAACATCATAATTAGTACGAAGTCTATCAACAATTTCTCTATCAATAGAATCATTAACAATAACTTCCCTAAATCCATGTTTTACAACTTCTTTAATTACTTTATCAGCTTCACCCTCAACCAATAAAGCATATACTTCACCAGTAGAAACATCTGCATAACTAATCCCAAAGCAATAAGAAAAATCATAAATATTTGCAATAAAATTATTAGATTTAGAATCAATAGAAGAATCAATTCTAGTTCCTTTAGTTATAACCTGAACTACATCTCTTTTTACCATTCCCTTAGTTTCTTTAGGATCTTCTAATTGTTCACAAATAGCCACTTTATAACCTTTATCAATTAACTCCTCAACATAATTTGCATAAGCATGATGTGGAATACCACACATAGGTACTCTTTCTTCAAGTCCTGCTTGTTTCCCAGTTAAAGTAAGTTCTAAAACACGTGACGCTAAAATAGCATCTTCAAAAAACATCTCATAAAAATCACCAAGTCTAAAAAAGATAATTGAATCTTCATACTTATCTTTTATCTCCATATATTGCTGCATCATAGGACTTAGCTTATTTCTATCAACTTCACTTCTTTTCATATAAAAATTTCACTTCTTTTCACTACTTCTAATTACTTTTACTATTATATCAAAAATAATATAAAAAGTATAAAGAAAACATAGATAATTTAAATAATTAAACCTATCTATGTTTATTTTTACTAATAGTCTTAGTCTTATTTTTTACCTTTTTATTAATATTCTTTTTAGTTTTTTTATCTTTAATAGAAAAGAAATTATTCTGATCTAAAATATTATAAATAATAACACATTCAAACCCTAAAACAATAAATACACTTAAAGGTATAAGTAAATAACAAAAATATAATAAATAAATATTAATAATTATAGAAATAGCAATTAAAAAATCTTTAATAGTACTAACTTTTTCTATTCCTTTTTTAATATTTACAATTTTTTTTGCTAGAAATCCTGAAATAAAGATACATATCCATAATATTACAATAAAAATAGTATATCTATAATTATTAATGAAACTCTTGCCATTATATACAGTCATTGTAGAAGAATCTATCTTAAATATATTACAAAGTAATTTATAAAAAGAAGAATAACCATTCTTAATTCCCGTATTCCAATCATCATTCTTTAAATAAGGCATAAAATATGAATCAATATAATTATCAATTGTACTAGATTCAATTACCTTAGACAATTCACTACCAGCTTTAATTCTAATACTTCTATCATCATGTGATATAACAATTAAAAGTCCTAAATCATTCATATTAAATGAATCAAATACATAATCAGTATATTCTTCTAAACTAATGCCTTCTAGTGATTTAACAGTTACAACATAATAATCTATATTTTTATTTTCTTTTAAAAATTCAGAATAAGTAACTATATAATCTTCTGTTTCATTATTAAGTATCTGAGCTGAATCCGTTACATATATTTCATCAGATTGCTTAACAAGTCCTAATGTATTTAAAGGAATAATCATTAAAAATAAAATAATAAAATAAATCAACTTCTTCATACTCATCACTCCAATTAAATTTTAACATATAAAATAATATAAAGATATTTAAGATAATATTTTTATTTAGCAGTAAGTATAATTTCGTAAATAAAAACTAAGTAAATAATCTACTTAGTTAAAGATTTCTTAAAGTTACCAGAAATTCCAATACCTTCACTAGTAATCATAAATGCATCATTATCTATATCAGGTAAATGTCTTTCAAGTCTTTGCATCTCATACTTAGATAATGCTGAATATACAATATGAACTTTTTCTTTTTTATATCCACCATATCCATCCCAAAAAGTTGCATCTCTATTTAACTCACCTTTAATAAACTCAATAATTTTATCTTGCTTATCCTTAGTAAATATAATCACATAACTACAAATATTTTGCTCATGAGTATTATCAATAATAATACTTGAAATTACTGCATAAATAATAGAATAAATCATAGTAGGAAGTCCATAAATAACACCACATATAGCATAAATAATAATATTTATAGAAGCCCCAATCTTGCCAACAGATAGTTTTCTATTTTTCATACTTATAAGAATTCCAATAATATCTGTTCCACCGCCTGATCCACTAGCAGAAAGAGTAATACCACTACCATATCCAGCAATCATTCCACCAATTAATACGCAAGTTAATAAATCATTAATAATTGCCTTATTAGGAGTTGGAATTATAGTTAAAAATACAGTCTGAAAAATAACACATACTAAACTTCTTCTAAAAAAAGTTTTACTAATAAATTTATAAGCTAATATAAATAACGGTACATTTAATAAAAAATTAATAATACCTGCCAATTCAAAATTAAATTTCAAATGTAACACTTCAACTAAAAAACTTCTAATTAATTGTGCAACACCTAAAATACCCCCATTATATAAATCATTTGGTACTAAAAATATATTTACCGCAAAAGCAAATAAAAAACATCCAAGCGTTGCTTTTAATAAATCCTTAACACTCCATTTAAACAACTTATCCAACATTTTTCCCATATCATTACCCACTTAAATCAAAATTAGTAAAAAAAATGAGAATACAATTAATTTTACCCTATTAAAGTATCCCCACGAAACATAATTAATATTAACTTATTAATATATTTCCTACGACTACATTATAACATAAATACTTATTTTTTTCAAGTAAAAAGGCTTGCGTTTGCAAGTCTAAGTATAATACTAATCTTTTAAAGGAACACCATTCGCATCAGTAGTAATGCTACCAGCTAAAATCATAATACCTTCAATAAGTCCCCAAAGAGCTCCAATACCACAAGTTAATATAGTAACAATTATTTGTGCAATACCTTTTCCAGTATATCCAAGATAGAAATTATGTATTCCCCATCCTCCTAAAAATATACCTAATAAACCTGCAGCCATTTTAGATTTTTGATTATTATTAACATTAGTTTGTTGTTGAGCAAAAGTATTAGTATTAGTATTACCTCCTAAATTTGCTCCACAATTTGGACAAAATGCTTGATTATCATCAGCAATTTGTGTACCACAATTTTGACAAAATTTTGCCATATATCTCACTCCTTTACTAAATTCTACCACACTTTTAAAAAAATTGTAGTAAAAAAAGAAAATAGATTGTAAGTTGACAATCTATTTTTGGAATTGTGAATTATATAAATCTGCATAAAAACCATTTTTCTTTATTAATTCATCATGATTTCCTTGTTCTATAATATTTCCATCTTTCATTACTAGAATTAAATCGGCATTTTTAATAGTTGATAATCTATGTGCAATAATAAATGATGTCTTTCCTTCTGTTAACTTGTCCATTGCTTTTTGAACTAATTCTTCAGTTCTTGTATCAACATTTGAAGTTGCTTCATCTAAAATTAAGAACGGAGCATCTTCTACCATACCACGAGCAATAGTTAATAATTGTTTTTCTCCACTACTTATCGCATCATTATCTCCAAGGCGAGCATCAAGTCCCCCTGGTAAAGTCCTAATAAAGTGATCTATTCCAACCGTTTTACAAGCATTCCAAATATCTTCATCAGTAATATTTTCTTGATTAAATTTAATGTTTTCTCTTATAGTTCCATCAAATAACCATGTATCTTGTAAAACCATAACAAATAGTTTATGAATATTTTCACGAGTTAATTCTTTTGTTGATACTCCATCTATTAAAATATCTCCTGAATTAATTTCATAGAACTTCATAAGCAAGTTAACCATCGTTGTTTTTCCAGCTCCTGTTGGACCAACAATTGCAATCTTTTGTCCTGGTTTAGCTTTTGCAGAGAAGTTATTAATTATTGTTCTTGTATCATCATAACCAAACTTAACATTTTTAAACTCAATTTCACCTTTTACTTTATGTCTATGAAGGTGTTTTGTAACGTGCGACTCATCACTCATTTCTTTTTCATCCATAAATTCAAATACACGTTCACTTGCAGCTGCAGTTGACTGTAAGTTTGTTGTTGCCTGAGCTATTTGAGATAATGGATTAGTAAATAATCTAACATAAATCATAAATGCAACAATTACACCAAATGAAATATTTCCATTAACTACAAGTAAAGCTCCAACTATACATACTGCAACATATCCTAAGTTTCCAACAAACCCCATGATTGGTTGCATTAACCCAGATAAGAAGTTACTCTTTCTATTCGCATCATATAATCTTGTATTTAATTCTTGAAACTCATCAATTGCTTTTTCACATCCATTATATGCTTTTACAACAGTATGTCCTGAATAAATCTCTTCAATATAACCGTTTAAGTCACCTAACTCTTTTTGGCGTTTAGCAAAATACTTCTGACTCTTTCCAAGTATTAAGAACATTAAAGCAAATCCAATTAAACTTGATAAAATTGCAGTAATTGCCATTAACCAGTTAGTTACAAACATCATGATAATTGATCCTACAAATAATGTTGTACTAGATACAAGAGTTGCTAAACTATTATTTAAGTTCATTGATATTGTATCTACATCATTTGTAACACGAGATAATACATCTCCATTTTCATGTGTATCAAAATACCTTAATGGTAATTTATTAATTTTATTACTAATATTTCTTCTTAATTTTTTTGCAAAATTATTTGATACAGTAGTCATTGAAAATGACTGTATATAACTAAATAATGCACTTATAAAGTAAATTAGTCCTAAACCAAATCCAATAGTTTTAATTTCTTTCATATCAATTGTTGGTTCAACCAATTTCTTTACTGATTTTGGCATTTCATCAATAAGTTTTAAGGCATTTTCGGTAGATTTTTCACCTTTCATTTTTGATGTTAATTTCATTAATTCTAATTGATCTTTTACTGTTATTGTTTGTCCATCTATTTTAAAGTCTGCTAAATAAAACTTCAAAACATTATCAGGAAGTGTTAATAATAATTTAGATGCATCTTCCTTATTTTCTAAAGTAGACATCTTACTAAGTACTTCCTTATACCCACTCTTTTCTTCAATAGATAATTTATCAGATGTCATAATCTCAGTTGATGCCTTAGCGATATTTTCTTCATTGAAGTTTGATGTCATCTTATTTGATATTTTTGTTAGTACTTCTGTATTTGGTACTAAACCTTTTGATATTTCATCTGTAAAATCAGATAGTTTATTTGGAGCAATTAGTGCTAGTACAGAACTTGCACAAGCAAGAATTAATCCAAATATAAGTAAGAATTTCCAGCTATTTAAATTCTTAAGTAATCTTTTCATAGAGCCCCAAAAGTTTTTAGGCTTTTCTTGAGCTCCTCCTCTTGGTCCTCCTGATCTAGGCACTTGCTAACTCCTCCTCACTTAATTGTGAAAGTGCAATTTCTTTATAAACTTCACAATTTTTTAATAATTCTTTATGTGTTCCTTGTCCAACACATCTTCCTTTATCTAATACGATAATTTTATCTGCATTAATTATTGTTCCAATTCTTTGAGCAACAATCATACTAGTAGCATCTTTTGTATATTCTTTTAATTCTTTTCTAAGTGTTGCATCAGTTTTATAGTCAAGTGCACTGAAAGAATCATCAAATATATATATTTCTGGATCTCTCGCGATGGCTCTTGCTATTGATAACCTTTGCTTTTGACCACCAGATACATTAGTTCCACCTCTTGCAATATGAGCATCATACTTTTTATCCATTTTCTCTACAAAGTCTGTTCCTTGAGCTACTTCAATTGCTTTTTTGATTTGTTCTTCAGTTGGTTTTTCACGACCATTATCTCCGTAAGCAACATTTTCACCTACTGTTCCGGTAAACATTATTGCTTTTTGAGAAATATAACCAATTTTATTATGAAGATGTGCTTCATCATATTCTTTTACATCTACACCATCTACTAATACTTCACCATCAGTTACATCATAAAATCTAGGAATTAAATTTATAAGAGTAGATTTACCACTACCAGTAGATCCTATAAATGCTACTGTCTCACCTTTTTTAGCAGTAAATGAAATATCTTTTAATAAATATTCATCTGCATCAGGATACTTGAATGAAACATTCTTAAATTCAACAGTTCCCTTTTCTTTAGTATCACCTGTAAAAGTACCATTTTTAATAGCAATTTCTTCATCAAGTACTTCATTTATTCTTTTAGCAGATATTTCTGCTCTTGGCCACATCATAAATATTAGAGCTAACATTAAGAATGACATAATTACTTGCATTCCATAACTTGAGAATACTACCATGTTACTGAATAATGTAATCTTATCAAGCATTCCTGCTTTATTAATTAATATTGCTCCTATGATATAAATACCAAGAGTCAAGCCATGCATAACAAGATTCATTATTGGCATCATTACTGCAAAACATCTTTGATTAAACATTTGTGTTTTTGTTAATTTATCATTTACTTTCTCAAATCTATCAGATTGGAATTTTTCAGCATTAAATGCTCTAATTACTCTAATACCTGATAAATTCTCACCAGTTACTCCATTTATTTTATCAATTAATTTTTGAACAATTTGGAATCTTGGCATAACAATAATCATTAATGTCACAACAGTTGCTAAAAGTATCGCAACACATACTGCTGTTAAAATACTCCATTCTAATCCTTTATTTAGAATCTTCATAATTGCCCAAACTGCCATAATTGGCGCTTTAGCCATCATTTGAAGTCCCATACCAATTAACATTTCTACTTGCATTACATCATTTGTTGTACGAGTAATTAAACTACTTGTTTGGAATTTTTTAATTTCTTGAATTCCAAAATCTTGAATTTTTTTGAATATTTTTAATCTTAATGTAGCAGAAAATGATGATGCGACTAAAGATGCAAAATATCCAACGATAATCGCTGATATTAAAGAACCTCCAGCACATGCTAACATGTAAGCGCCTTGTTCTAATATATCAGACATTTTACTACCTTCAGTTTGCACAAGTCTAGTTATTGCACTCATGTAGTCTGGCATCTTTAACTCTAACCATACTTGAAAAACTATTAAGACTATACAAATAACTACATATATTTTATCCTTAGTAGATAAATTCTTAAATAATTTAAACATTAAACTCCTTCTTTCTTCATATTTTCTTTTAACTTTTCTATGACTTTATAAAAAATGTTAAGTTCATCTTCAGATATTCCATCTAATATACAATCATTTAAACTATCAAGACGCCTCATCATAACATCATGTGTTTCAATTGCCTTCTTAGATATTATTATTCTTTTTCGTCTCGCATCACACACATCTGCTTCCTTAGTAATAATACCTCTACTTTCCATACTATTTAAAACATCTGAAACAGCGGCTTTACTTATTTTTAATTTTTCTTCGATGTCTTTTTGATAAATTGTTTTATCTTTATTTTCGATTAAATAAGTTATTATTTCTACTTGTAATGGTCTTGGATGAAATTTTTCATCTTCTTTTTTACCTAAAGTAAAAAGCTTTTTAACCATACAATTATTTAAACTTTTAATTTCACTAATAACATTTCTTTGCAATCTATCACCTTCTTTTTCTATCCGCTAGTTAATAATAAAACAAAAAAATAAAATAGTCAAGTACTTAACTAACTATTTTATTTTATGTATAAATTTAATTTTTTATTCACTTCTTAATGCTTCTACCGGATCTTTTTTACTTGCTATTTTCGCAGGAATAAATCCAGCAATTACTGTTAATAAAACACTAATTATAATTAATACTATAGCGCCTACTACTGGAAGAGATGCAATATTACTAATACCTACTACATTCTTTATAATAATATTTATTGGTATATTTAAAAGAAGTGTTACTACTATTCCAAGCACTCCAGCACTTAGCCCCTCTATTAAAGTTTCTGCATTAAATACACGTGAAATGTCTTTCTTACTTGCTCCTATTGCTCTAAGTATTCCAATTTCTTTAGTTCTCTCAATTACAGAAATATAAGTAATTATTGCTATCATGATACTTGAAACCACTAAACTAATCGCAACGAAAGCAATTAAGACACTACTTATTACATTTACTATTGTTGTTACACTACTCATCATTACTCCAACAACATCAGTATATTGAATTTGGTCTTTTTCTTCTTTACCATCATTATATTTATCAATTATTTTTACAATACTTTCTTTTGAATCAAAATCTTTTGGATATAAATAAATATAATCTGGATTATCAAGTGACACTGAACCAAGTTTTTTTAAGTTATCTTCATAAGTTGCACTCATATTTTCTGTATATGTTTCAATATATGTTGCCATCTCATCCTGTGACATTGAAGCAAGAGCCATCTTTTGTTCATCTGATAAACTATTCATATCAAATTTCTTATTTGTTTGGAAATTGCTTCCAGTAAATATATTTTTATCTTTATTTTCAATTTGTTCTTTTACAATATCGCTTGACTCATTTTCCTTAATTAAATGTGTCATTAATGAATGCTGATATCCAACCATTCCATAAGTACTTGCTCCATTTACAGCTTCTTCATTTGGTTTAATAATACCTACTATTTTTAACTCTTCAGCATTACTAATTAAACTTTTCATGTACTCTTCATCATCACTCTTATCAAGCCACATTCCATTTTCTTTTTGATAATAATCAGAATTCTTAATAAGTCTAAATTTTAAATTTAAAATATCATTTATTTTATAACTTGTCTTTTCAAAACTAACTTTTTCGCCAGATACCATTTTATTAAATTGTTCTTTTAAATCATCTTGATCAAGTAATCCAATACTATATAAAGTATAATCTGAAATATGATTATTCTTATCAACTATAAGAACTAATTCATTATATTTCTTTGGCCATTTACCCGCAACTAAATCATATTGTTGTTTATTTAATGACTCATTATCTAACATTTCAGTAAAGACATTATTATTTGACATCATTGAAGAATATGCACTTGAAATATTACTTGTACTCATTCCAATAGAATCATATACAGTTGTTGGATTTACTTTAACAATCTTATCACTTGTATCTTTATATAAATTTAATTGTACTTCATATGAATATTTAATATCTGATGTATATTTCTTTATATCATTATTTTTATCTACAAAAGACATAAACTTTTTCATATCATTTGTTTTCGTATCTTTAGAAAGTGTTGTAAATACATCTCCCATTATATTAGTAGAAGTTATTTCATCGCTCTTAGCTTTATCATTATCTTTTTTACTACCAGAAAACGCTGATAATAACGATGCCATATCTACATTTTGTTTTTGTATTGTTAACGGATAACTACTTAATGTTTCTTCTTCAGTTTTCACAATATATGAATTTATTCCATTTGATAAAGAAAGTATTAAAGCAATTCCAATAATTCCAATTGATCCTGCAAAAGCTGTTAATATAGTTCTTCCTTTTTTAGTCATTAAATTATTTAGTGAAAGAGATAAAGCTGTTTTCATAGACATATTTGTTTTTTTATCACGTTTATTTCTTTTTAATTCAGACTCTTCCTTAGAAACTTTATTTGAATCGTTTAAAATAATTCCGTCTTTTACTTCAATGATTCTTGTAGAATATTCATGAGCAAGTTCTGCATTATGTGTAACCATAATTACAAGTCTATCTTTTGCTACTTCTTTTAATAAGTCCATTATTTGTTCACTAGTTGCCGAATCAAGTGCTCCAGTTGGCTCGTCCGCAAGTAATATATCTGGATTATTTACTAAAGCTCTAGCAATCGCAACACGCTGCATCTGTCCACCAGACAATTGATTTGGTCTTTTATTTATATGATCTTTTAAACCAACTTTTTCTAGTGCTTCAATTGCTCTTTTTCTTCTTTCTTTTTTACCAACACCTGATAAAGTAAGTGCTAGTTCAACATTTGATAATATTGATTGATGTGTTATTAGATTATAACTTTGAAAGACAAAACCTACTCGATGATTTCTATAAGTATCCCAATCTCTATCAGTATACTTTTTAGTACTAGTTCCATTTATTATTAAATCTCCATCTGTATAGTCATCTAGTCCTCCAATTATATTTAATAAAGTAGTCTTACCACTACCACTAGGTCCTAAAATAGAGACAAACTCACACTTACGAAAAACAATACTAATATTATCAAGAGCAGTCTGTTTAAAGTCATCAGTCGCATAAATTTTAGTTATATTTTTAAGTTCAAGCATATTATTCCTCCTATTAAATTTATGTTATTATATAAAAATTTATCTTAACAATTCCCTATAAATCACTATATATATTATACTTCATTTTTTACTTTTCTAGATACCTTTTTAAATCATTTAACTTTTTCTTAGTATCATCTACTCCTAAATCATACATAGCTTGTATTTTATCTTTATTAGTCTCCATATGTTTAATTTTAATATGTTTACTAGGTCTTATTACAAATATTTTATTGTCTTTTTCAAGATTAATGATTTTTTCTACTTCACTATTATACATAGAAGGTCTATTTTCTACTGTTTTTAAAAAGTTTTTATAATTTTTATATTTTAATTTATATGGAAACATTTTAGTTTTATTCTTTCTATAATCAATTGGACGTGTAGGTATAACAATTATCTTATCATATCCCATATCTATTGCTTTTTGTACTGGGATTGAGTCTCCTATTCCTCCATCTAGATATTTATTACCATTTATCTCTACAATTTCTGAAATAATAGGCATAGCTCCGCTTGCCCTCATAACATTTATTTGAGATCTAGAATCAGTAATTTCAATATATTCAGGAAGACCAGTCAAAACATTAGTAACTACAGAATAAAATTTAGTTTTAGATTTATCAAATGTATCATAATCAAATGGATATAATTTATCAGGAAGATCATGAAAACAAAACTTCTCATTTATAATATTCCCAGTTTTAATAAAAGACCTTAAAGACATATAATCTTTATTCCCAGCATATTCCAGGTTATAGTTTAAAACTCTTTTAGGTTGTTTTGATACATAATTTATTCCAAATAAAGTCCCAGCTGACACTCCAATTACACAATCAACTTCAATATTTTCTTCTAAGAAAGTATCAAGTACTCCCATAGTATATATTCCACGTAGTGCTCCACCTTCTAATACTAAACACGTCCTCATTTTATCACCAAATTTATTATAACACATATACATAAAAAGAAAAAAAGAAGTACTACTACTTCTTAAATTCCAAAGTTATTTAATTTATCAATTAATTTAGCATTTTCTTCTTTCAATGAAATAATATAAGAAAATAATAAGTTAAAATATTCATCTTCATCTCTATATTTATTTAATACAGGTAAAACATCAGCTTCTTTATCAAACTCTTTATTCTTTAAATATAGTAATTGTAATAATTCTAAAGTGTGTTTTAATATCTCTTCTTTTTTATCTTCTATATCTAATTCACTAAAAGAAGAAACTAAATCATAATACTTTTTTTCCTTCATTAGATTTTTTTCCTTTCGTATTTTTTAAAGTTTTATCAAATAATGATCCTTCTCTAAAAGCTTCTTCAACTTTAATATATTGTTCTTTATTCTGTTGTTTTCTTTCTTGGAACTTAATGTATTTATTTATTAGTACTTCACATTGTTCTTTGTATTGTACAATAAACGGATTGCCTTCCTCCATTATCATTATATATATTTTATCTTTTTTATCCCTCCAATAAATGCTCATTTTCGTTCCATCACTAAACAATAATGAACTACTTGGAGGTATTGTATTATTACAATTTTCTTTAATCGCTTGTAAGTACTCTAATAATTTTTCATCATTGCTTAACGTTTTTTTATTATATTCTTTAATTAGAACCTCACATTGGTCTTTATATTGAATTACAAATTGATTACCTTCTTCTGTTATCATCTTGTATATTTTATTTTTGGCTCTATTCCAATATTGAGCCATTTGTGTTTCGTCACTAAATAATAATGAACTCCTGCTAAATATTATTCTGTTGCCATTTTCTTTCATTCTTTGTAAGTACTCCAATAATTTTTCCTTATCAGTTATTTTTTTTGCTTGTTTTTTTTGATAATCCTTATATGCTTTAATTAATACTTCACATTGTTCTTTGTATTGTACAATAAATGGATTGTCTTCTGCTATTATCATCTTATATATTTTATCCTTATTTTTGACACACCAATAAATACCCATTTTTGTTCCATCACTAAATACTTTTTTACTAATAGACGGTAATATTTTATTATCGTTGTCTTTCATTGCTTGTAAGTACTCTAATAATTTTTCTTCATCAGTTATTTTTATTTCTAACTTTTCTTGATAATTATTATATTCTTTGATTAGCACTTTACATTGTTCTTTGTATTGTACAATAAATGGATTGCCTTCTTCTGTTATCATCTTATATATTTTATCTTTATTACTATTCCAATAATAACCCATTTGTATTCCATCACTAAATGATAATGCACAACGTTGAAATAGTATTTTGTTACCATTTTTTTTCATTGCTTGTAAGTACTCTAATAATTTTTCTTCTTCTGTTATTCTTATTTCTAACTTTTCTTGATAGTTATTAAATTCTTTGATTAATACTTCACATTGTTCTTTGTATTGTACAATAAATTGATTGCCTTCTTCTGTTATCAATTTGTATATTTTATTTTTGTTACCTCCCCAGTACTGATTCATATGTATTCCATCACTAAACAATAAAGTACTATTATGAGGTATTATTTTGTTACCATTTTCTTTAATAGCTTGTAAATATTCAAATATTTTTTCTTCTTCACTTAATTGCTTTTTATTATATTCTTTAATTAGTACTTCACATTGGTCTTTGTACTGTGCAACAAATTGATTGCCTTCTTCTGTTATCATCTTGTATATTTTATCTTTGTTCACAAACCAATATTGATTCATTTTTTTATTATTACTAAATGTTTTGTTATTATCTCTTTGCCGTATTATTTTGTTGTCGTTATCTTTTATTGCTTGTAAGTACTCTGATAATTTTTCTTCATCACTTAACTGATTTTCTTTCTTTTTTTTATAATCTTTATATGCTTTAATTAATACTTCACACTGATCTTTGTATAGGATATTGATTTGATTGTTTTCTGCTGTTATCAGATTATATATTTTATCTTTACTTCCACGTTTACTCCAATACACGCTCATTTTTGTTCCATCACTAAATAATAATGTACTATTTGTAGGTATTATTCGGTTATCATTGTCTTTCATTGCTTGTAAGTATTCAAATAACTTTTTCTCATCAGTTAATGTAGATGTTAATTCTTCTACTTCACTATATAAATCTGAAAAGTTCCTTAAAACTCCTTTTATTTTAAATACTGAAAGTAAATCTTTCTTTTCATTTCCTGAATTTTTTGGATTATTATTAGACTTATCTTTACTTATAAATTCATAATTCCATAAATC
>CAKPBJ010000004.1 GCA_934140575.1 uncultured Bacilli bacterium
CATGCCGCCAGCGTTCATCCTGAGCCAGGATCAAACTCTCAATAAAATTTATTTTATTTTAGTTTGTTTCAATTTTTTCCTAGCTACTCAAAATTGACGTTTTGCTTAGTTTTCAAAGATCATTGTGCTTTTCACAAGCAACGTTATTAATATATCAAACGTAGATTATAAAGTCAAGCACTTTTTTAATTTTTTTTATTTTTTGTTTTTTTCACTTGGCTTATTTCCGCGTTCTGTTAATATTATATTCATAAATTTCTTTTTGTAAAGACTTTTTTTAAAATTTTTTATTTTTTTGCTTTTTTCTTAATTATAAAAGTAAACTCAGCCTTAAAAACTAATAAATATTGCATTTACCTGTTTAAAACTAAAAATTGTATTTACATTTGAACTTTTTTAGTTTTACATTGTTTATGTTAAAATTCACAATAAAATCTAGTAAAAAAAAAGAAAAAAAGTTTTCTAATTTTTTTTCAATTTGCTATACATGTCACAATAATATTCTACTGTTCCTGGTTTAAATGCTCCTTCTTTTTTTCTGACTGTATCAATTAAATGCGTCAATTCAGATTTTAGGATTTTATCAATGGACTCAGGATAATTCATTAAATTCTTGTGATATTTATATTCTCCTCTATCAAGTACTTTAAAACTTCCGTCTGGAAACACACGTAAATCTAAATCATAATCTATATATTTAATTGTACCTTCTTCAATAATAAATGGGGAGGCAATATTGCAATAGTAATAGATTCCTGTTTTTTTATATTGTCCAATTATGTTGTACCAGTCTTTATAAAAGAAGTATAGTACTGCAGGTTCTTTAGTTCTCCATGTACGACCATCTGATTCTGTTACTTTAGTTTTTTCATTTCCAAATATTAAATAGTTATCGTGAACTTCTAAAAGAACTGCTTCATCCCATGATCTATGGATTTTCCCATCATGTTTATAGCCGTGAATTTCATACTTTTTTCCAATTTCCAATTTTTCAATATTCATTTATTTACCTCGTCTTTGTTTATTATACATTTTTTTTTGTTTTTTTTCAAATAAACTATTGTATAAAAAAATAGTAAATTATGATGTATTTACTATTTTCATTATTTCTTATCTATTTTTTATTTAGTGTTTGAACTCCAAAGAACGCAACAACAATTAATATTCCTAATATAAGTGTACCAACCCATACATTATCTAATTTATCTGCTGCCAAAGCATTTAATTTATCATTCCAATCGTTCAATGTGTCCATAATACCTAAAATCAGTGGATAAAAATTTTGCATTATTTTTTCTCCTTCTTATTTTTTTTTGTCGATTTTTTTCTTTTTTTATCAGTTTTATCATCAATTATTTCAGCGTCTGTTATTGTTTCTTCGACAGCTTCATGTAGCTGTTTTACTGTACTTCTGATTGAAATAGTCGAAATTATATCTAATACGGAATAAATTAAAATTAAAATTCCTACAATTCTTGTAATTAAAATTGCCCCACTGAATGGGTTAAAAATTAAGATTATTCCACAAACTGTAGTTATTAATGCTAAAATCATCGTTGACTTCCATAAGTTATTTTGATTTTCCTTTAACTCCATACTATATTGTAATTTTGTGGCACTATTAATAATTATGACTATTCCTATAACGAAGGGAATAATACTTGCTATTGCTTGAGGATTTTTTATTACTACAATTCCTAATACTATACAGACGACTGAGTAAATTATATCAAGTTCACTTCTTGTATCTTCTTTAAAGTTTTTTATATATCTTAAACCTGCGACAACTCCTACCATAATTATTACTGCTGCAATTACATAAGATATTGATACTATAGTTACTTCTGATTGAAATATTAAAAGTAATCCTAATATTATTAGTGCTATTGAATTTAATAATGATGATTTAAATATTTTTTCCATAAATTTATTCATGTGTACCTCCTACGATATTAAGTATATCATATGTTTTTATTTTTTTAAGATTTATATACTAAAAATAAAAGCAATAAATTAGGATCTTTTCCATTCACGACTATTTCGTAAATTAAATCAATTATTGGGATAGTAACTTGTTTGTTCTTTAGTAATTGATATATTGACTCTAATGTATAATATCCTTCAACAGTTGTTGTATTTAAGTATTCTTCTATTTTTTCTCTGGTTGGATTTTCGCCTATTAATTTACCAAAACTAAAATTTCTACTTTTTGTAGATGTACAAGTTAATAGTAAATCTCCTATTCCAGCAAATGATGTAACTGTTCTTTTATCACAGTCAAATGCACTTAATATATTTTGCATATCATGTACAGCTTCTGTTAATAACATTGCTTTTGTAGATTCATTGGCTTTCAATCCTTCAAGAATACCAGCTGCTAGGGCTATAACGTTTTTTATAGAGCCACATACTTCAACCCCAATTATATCTGTTGTGTCTCGTAATTTTATATAATTATTCTGTAGGGCCTGGCGAGTAATTAAAATAGTCTCAGGTGTTTTGCTTGCTACTGATAGACCAGCTGGCATTTTTGTAACTAAATCAGTCGCAAATGTTGGACCACTAATTACAGCAACATTTTTGGTATTTAACTTTTTCTCTATAATTTCACTTATGAACAATCCTGTTCCTTGCTCTATACCTTTTGTTGCTATTAATATATGATTCCCTTCTATATATGGCGCCAATTCATCGCATAAAGAGCTTACAAATGCTGCGGGTATAGCAATTATTAGTAAATCTTTATCTTTTACTGTTTCACTAATACTTGATGTTATTTTTACATTTTTATCTAATTTGTAATTTGGTAGTTTAGCGTTGTTGCATCTAGTTTTTTGTAATTCTTCTTTTTCACTTTCTATTTTTGTCCACATTGTAACTTCGTGATTGTTGTGTGTGAGAATGCTGCATAACGCAATCCCATATGCTCCTGTTCCAAATAATCCTACTTTCATTTAACTTCTCCTATCCTATTGTTATATTACTGGTTGTTGGAACTATTTGTATAAATGTGTTTCCATCATTTAATACTATTTCCTTACCATTTTTATATGTATATTTAGTTTTAGCACTTCTTGATGTTTTTGTCCAGTTTATTGGAAGTGCATAACCATCTGTTATTATGTATCCTGTTCCATAACCTACCGTATCAAGGTCTTGTCGACCATATGAATCTAAAGTTTTATTATTTACTCTTTCAATAATTATGTTTTTATAATGAAGTTGTTTATTAGTTAATTTGTCAATATGGGCTTCTTCATTCATAAATCTTAAATAATATTTATTTTCAGCATCATATTTATAGCTTCTTGTCTGATGGTTGGAATATTGCATTGAAATGTTGTTAGCAGTCAGTAAATTTGTTTCGGTTGTATTACTTTCTGATGACTGTTTTTTTTCTTGATAATGTTTTAATGATATTTCATCTGCATCATATTTTAATAATTGCCATTTAGAAGAAGTCTTTTGATATTTTTTTGTTAATGCATAACTTCGAAGATTTTCTGTTGATGTGAAAACATTATGTGGAGCTTTTATATACTTATCACGCCAATATGGAGTATCATCAGTTAACCCGTTTATGTTATTTACGTTTAGTTGTTGAATATCATTTTCTGCATATGTACTCCAACCATAATGAGCATAAATTGCATCACTTTCTAATGCATAATCCAAAAAGTAATGTCTTGAACTTCTAACTGGACCAATTAATTCTACTTTTCTATCTTTATATATTGCCATTATTCTTGTTAATCCGCCTTCAACAATTATTTCATAATTTAAATATGATTCTTGTAAACCTGCATGATTATTGTTTCCCACATTATTATCAATCATTATAGCAATTGGTCTTTCAGTACTATTTGTATCAAAAATAGTTAATTCTTTTTGTGCCTCATTGTTTATTACTTTATTTATTAACTTATTTGGCTTGTTATTAAATATTGTCATAAAATAAATTGTAAATAAAAGTAGAGATAAAAGTGTCAGTGTTGTAGATGCCAAGATGAGTTTTTTATTTTTCTTTTTTCTTTTTCCTTTATGTTTTTTTGTAGAGCTCATTAGCATCACTCCTTTATATATACTTTTATTTTATCATTAATTATTAGATATTTTTAAACAAATTTATACTTTTTGTGTTAATTACTGTTAAATACTTTTTAATCTTTTGACTTTAAAATTTATTTTATATATACTTTAATTATGAGGTGATATTTTGATTAACGAACAATTGAATAATATGTTTTTTGAAAGTTCTACAAGTATTGGAATCGATAAAATTAATGATTTAAATATTATAATTAATGATAGTGATTGTAGCGATTCATTTATTACAGATGTATGTGAAAATTTGGAAAATTCTGGATTAGCATTTAGTTTAACTCAAAATTCAGAAGATATTAACTATGATGGTAGTATTATTATTACATTAGATCAGCAGTATAGTTCTGGAAATGATACAGTAATTTTTGGTCCACATAGTAATACTAGATTAGGTCATTCTGATGCTCTTACTATATCTATGAAAGCAGCTTTAGAAAAAAATGATATATCTGTTGGCAATATTTTATGTGGTCAAGTTGGTTTTATAGAGGATGATAATGGTAAAGTTTCTTCAACTAAACCAACTAGTACTGAGAAAGCTCTTGATGAAAATAATGATGCAAGTTTTGTAACAATTTCATTCGGTACTGGAAATTTAGGAACAACACAAGTGTCTAAAAGTATTCTTGAGGGATTAGCTAGATATGTATATTATATTTCTAATTACGATACTGGAAGTGATTTAATCTATAGGGCAAATTCAAATGATAAGTTAGAAGAAGTGGCTAAATATTTTAATAGTGATTCTAAATCATTAAAGAGTTTCAATAAGTTTAAAAATGATAGATTTATAGATTCTCAAACTGTAATCAATCCAAGTGTTGAAAATATTGATGCTTTTAATAAAGATTTTGAAATTACTATAAGTATGTCTTCTGAGAAGAGCTATTAAATTATATTTTATTGTTGAAACACAATTTTCTTTGTGATATAATCGAATTGTTCAAGTTTATTGGACAATTTTTAGGGGATTAGTTAAATGGTATAATAATGGTCTCCAAAACCACTGTTGGGAGTTCGATTCTCTCATCCCCTGCCATTTAGAATATTAAAGCAACCTTTTGTGGGTTGCTTTTTTTATTTATTATATAATTAGATATAATTTTCTATATATAAAAACATCTTTCAGCTTTTAAACTGAAAAATGTTTTTTTTAATACAATGAAGCTTTTACAATTTTAAATGTTGCAGCTTTCATTGCTTCTAATTTTCCAGAATCTACATATGTAAATATTTCAAAATCTTGACTTTGATTTGAACCTAAATCATTTACATAAATTGTATCCTGGTCTATTCTACTTCCATCTGATGATACTGCTTCTATTGTAATGCTATAAGATTGTTGTTCTTTATCTTTATTTGTAACTTTTACTACAAGTTTGCTATCAACAAAACCATACTCATCAGTTGTACCTTCGAAGTTCCCGATATTTACATCAATCTTTTTTAATACATCTTCAGTATTATTTCCAGTGGCTGTATCTAAATCTTTTGAAACATCATCAAGTGCTTTTGACCAACTACTTTGTAAAGACAATGTTATCACTACTGATAATATTCCCAAAACAAGAGCTGCTATAGCCTTTCCTTTGCTTGCTTTTTTTATTAATGAAATTAGCCCAAAAATAACTGCTAAAACTCCCAAAAAAAACGAAGCATTATTTAAAATTGGAATAAAACTTAAGCAAATACCTATTATTCCTAGAACTAGTCCAGCTGTTCCAAAACCGCTTTTTTTTGTTTCAACTTTTTCTTTATCCATAAAATTACTCCTTTCTATTTTTATGTTATCATAATTAATTCTTGCAGTAAATAGTTCATGTGAATATTTTGCAGTAAATCATATCATACCTATAAATGAGAGGTGTGAAAATGACTAAGATTGAATTTGACAATTTAAAAGATTTACTTATTTTTAATATTAAGTATTATAGATATTTAAATAATTATTCTCAAGAAAAGCTTGCAGAATTAAGTAAACTAAGTCCTAGATATATTACAGATGTTGAAAGAGGTCTTCATTGCCCTACAATTCCCAAAATTGAGAGCATTGCAAAATCTTTAAATATTGAACCTTATCAATTATTTGTAAATATTGAAAGGAACTCTGAGATTGTTAATAAAATGAATCAAGGTAGACAATATAATCAAAAATAATATTTTATTAATATTGTCTTTTTAGAAAAACATTCTAATTAAAAGAGAATTCAGTTTAGAATTCTCCTTTTTTTACTAAGCTATACAGCTATATCTACACCATTCATATTGTCATATACACTTGTTGCAGTTCCGTAGAACGCAAATACTCCACCGTATCCAATTCTAGATACATTGAATTGTTGACTTACTGCTAGAGTTGTATTGCTCATTGCATGTTGGTAGCTTGCATATATATGTCCACCTTTTGTTGATACAAATGATTGATATAATGTTACATTTGAACCACTTGGTAATTTTACAGATGCTCCAAAACCATTTTTTTGTGTTTTTGTGCTAGTTGCACTTACAGTAGATGAAGATGAGGAAGAACGCGTTGTTATTGAACCACTTTTTGATACACCTGATAAGTATGCACCTATAACATCATAACTTCTGATTGTTGGGCTATTAATCCATTTTACACTAATTGCAACTGTACAAAGACTATTACAAGAAGTAGCTATTTGTATACTTTTATTAGCGGTACTGTGATATGTTCCTCTTGTAGCTGGTTGAGCTTTTTCTTCAACTACTTTCTTTTCGATTTGTCCATCAAAGAAGTTCCCATTTGCATACATATTATATTCTTCTTGAGTAACACCTTTAGGAAAGTCTTCATTATACATTTCTACAAAGAAATTATATTCTTTTTCAGTTAATGATACTCCATTACTACTAGTGTAATAAGCAGGTTCTTTGGCATTTACGTTACTTACACCAAATATTGCAAATACGGATATTATAGCAATCAATAATTTTTTTCTCACTTCTTTTACCTCCTTTCGTACTTAATATAAAGCTCTTTTAATAAAAAATAAAGCAAGTGTTAATTGCTCTATTTTTTAGACAAATATTTTTGAATATTTACAATTGTTTTTTCATATGTTTTTCTTTCGTTTTTTGATAATTCTAGTGGCGTTTTATAATTTATAGTTTGACTTTCTGTTTCTTTTCCATCAATCATTTTAATATATGTTATTGAACTTTCATTAGCAATACAAGCCTTCCAAATTTCTATTATGTTATCATAATTTATTGTCATCGTTAAATCATTATTTGAATATAAAAAACTTATATGCTTTCCATCTTTATCTCTTTCATAAATATATAGGTCATTGTTTTTTGTTCCGTATTTTTTCATTTTAGTATCGATTTCTTTAATAAGTAGATTACTTTTATATTTTTCTTGTTCAATTTTTGCAGATTCATCTTTCTTAATATATAGAAGTAAACTATTTGTAAAATCTTTCTTTATTGATAAATTTATTTTATCTTTTTGATTATCAGAGAATTTTATTTCTAATATTAATTTTTTTTGAATATACTTTAAATCATTATAAGAAATACATTCTCCATAACCATACGTTTCTGTTATTAAAATATCCGATTTACTATCCTTATATATAATTCTTTTCTTATGGTTTTTATCATAATAGTAAAGTGTTACTTGTTCAATATTTTCTTCATTATCGCTTTGTAATTCACCTAGTCTTATATATGACTTTTGTTTTGTATTAATCATTATTCCGTTGTATGTAAAAAATTTATTTCCTTCTCCTTCTAATTTATAAACGCTAATTGTATTGTATGATGTTACAAAATAGTATAAAAAGAAGGTTAATAATATTGCAGTTATTATGATTACAGATATTTTCATAATTCTTTTAATTCGAAGTGATTTTATATTATATTCATCTACTAAGTTTAAAGCAATGTTTTCTAATTCTTCATTTTCTTTGGTATCTTTATAATCTTTTTCACCTTTTAAAAGTTCATTAATTGTAACTTGAAATAATTCACTTAGAGATAATAGTATTCCTGAATCTGGTATAGCTTTTCCTAATTCCCAGTTACTTACTGCTTGTCTTGTTACACCGACTTCATCTGCTAAATTATCTTGAGTCATTTTTTTAGATTCTCTTAAGCTTCTTATAAATTTGCCAATTTTTTCTTGATTCATACTACCACCTGACTTACCGCATAGAAAAATATTATCACAAATCAGTTTATTTTTGTTTTTTCAAAATATCGTATTACCCCTAATCGACACTTTTTAATAATCATTAAATGAAATAATTATTTTGGGTGAAGCAGATGCTAATAAAAAATCTTAGAGAGAGCCGAGAAGAATATGATTTAAAACAAAAAGATATTGCTAAAGTTTTTAATGTTCATCCATCTACTGTTTCAGGATGGGAGACAGGTAAAGATTCTATGCCTATTAAAAAATTAATTATTTATGCTAACTTATATGGTTATAGTTTGGATTACTTATTTGGAATAAAATGGAGAAATGAGAATTACTCTCCTATTATTATTAATAAATTTTCAATTGGAAAAAATCTTAGAAAACTAAGAATAAAAAATAATGATACGGAGTCTAGTCTTGCCTTAAAATTAAATACTACTCAATCCACTGTTTCTAATTGGGAAAGAGGTAAAACTATAATTTCTACAACTTTTATTGTAGGGTTAACCAAAGTATATGATAACTTTTCAATTGATAAGTTATTTAATAGGATAAAAGATAATAATAAAAATAATTTGAGATTTTAAATTTAATATATATTTTTTTCTTATTTTATTTTTAGTTGACATTTACATCTTATTCTACATATTTGTTGGTTTACGGAAAAGACAAATTTTGATATTATTAATATGATAAGGAAGCGATAATTGATGAAAGGCAGAATGAGAGAAATAATTGATATTTTAAATAAGAATTATATTTATGAAGGCATTAATCCTAAAAAATTATGTAAAATATTTGAGGAGCTTGGACCTACTTTTATTAAAGTTGGACAAATTTTATCAACTAGAGTTGATTTACTACCAGAAGAATATATAGATGAACTTTGTAAATTGAGAAGTAATGCTATTCCTCTAGAATATGATGTTATAGATAGAATATTAAATGAAGCTTATGGTAACTATCATAATATATTTAAAAGAATTGAGAAAGAACCTATTGGGTCTGCCAGTATTGCACAAGTACATATTGCTTATTTAAATAATGATGAGAAAGTAGTTTTAAAAATTAAAAGACCTAATATTGATACTTGTATTAAATCTGATATAAAACTTTTAAAAGAAGCTGTTGCTTATCTACATTTAAATAAAATTATTAAAGTAATTGATTTAAATTTGGTTTTAGATGAGTTATATAATACTACATTACAAGAGTTAGATTTTAATAATGAAGTTAATAATCTTGTTAAATTTAAAGAATTAAATAGTGATATTTCATATGTATATTCACCTAAAGTTTACTTAGAATTATGTAGATCAGATGTTATTGTTATGGAATATATTGATGGATTAACTTTTAATAAGACTAGTAGTATGATTGATGAAGGTTATAATCTTAACAATGTAGCTTTACTTTTATGTGAAAATTATATAAAGCAAGCTCTTGATGATGGATTTTTTCATGCTGATCCACATCCTGACAATATGATGGTTTCTAATGGTAAAATTGTTTATATTGATTTAGGCATGATGGGAACATTATCTAAAAAAAATAAATCTTTACTTAAAGATTGTATGTTGGCAATTATAAATTCTGACTATAATGAAGTGGCTAGAATTTTACTTAGTTTAAGTACTTCTAATGGGGAAGTTGATTATTTAAAGTTAGTAAATGATATAAAAAATATTCTCATTAGTTATGGAAATAGCTCTTTAGAAGATATTGATATTACTAAATTTATTAAAGAAATGTTTCAAATGTTAAATAGTAATAGACTTGTTCTTGATAATGATGTAACAATGTTAATTCGTGGTATTGGTGTTATTGAGGGTACTTTAGAAGAACTTGATTCTAATATAAATTTAGTGGAAGTTCTTACTAATAAAATTAAAAAAGATAGTATTAAAAATTTGACATCTAGGGAGAGTATTGAAAAGTTCGGAAAAACTATTATAAATAGTACAAATGGATTTTTAAAATTACCTGGGGAAGTTTCAAATTTAATTACTTCTATTAATAACGGTGAGATTAAATTTAAGGTTGAATTTTCTGACTCAAAAAATCATATAGATAAGTTAGAGAATTTATTACATGAACTTATAATTGCTTTTTTAGATGGAATTTTAATTATTTGTTTATGTTTTAGTAATAATCCTATACAAAGAAAAGTTTTATTTTTATTTGTAGTTTTATTATCTCTTTGGATTTCAATAAAAATTATTATAGATTTCGTACACAAGGGTTATTAATACTTTTTCTTTTTATCCACATTTTTTGTGGATATTTTTGTTTTATTAAATTTATTAGTATGTTATAATTTTTATAATTGGAGGGGTATATATGAGTAGTGTGAGTAAGAAGATTGAGGTAATGGATGATTCAATTCAATCTATGATAGATGATTTAGTTTCAAGAGCAAAAGTTGCAAAGGAAGCTTTTTCTAAACTTAATCAGGAAGAGGTAGATAAAATTGTTAAGGCTATGGCTATGGCAGTTTTAGAAAATCATATGTATTTAGCTAGACTTGCAGTAAATGAAACAAAACGTGGTATTTATGAAGATAAAATTACTAAAAATATTTTTGCTTCTGAATATATTTATCATAGTATAAAGGATAATAAAACAGTTGGAACAATTATTGATAATGAAGATGAAGGATTTATGGAGATTGCTGAAGGTGTTGGTATTATAGCTGGTGTTACTCCTGTTACGAATCCTACTTCAACTGTTTGTTTTAAATCATTAATTGCTGCAAAGACTAGAAATGTTATTATTTTTGGGTTTCATCCTTCGGCTCAACAATGTAGTGCTGAAACTGCTAAAATATTGTTAAATGCGGCAATAAAAGCTGGTGCTCCGAAAGATTGTATTTTATGGATTGATAAGCCTTCTATTGAAGCTACTACTGCTTTGATGATGCATCCTGATGTAAATCTTATTTTGGCGACCGGTGGAAAGGGAATGGTTAAGAGTGCTTATTCTTGTGGCAAACCGGCTTTGGGTGTTGGCCCTGGAAATGTTCCCTGCTATATACATAAAAGTGCAAAACTTGAGACAAGTGTTAATGATTTAGTTATGTCAAAAGCCTTTGATAATGGCATGATTTGTGCAAGTGAACAAGCTGTTGTTGTTGATAGAGAAATCCATGATGATTTTGAGAAATTAATGGTTAAAGCTGGATGCTATTTTGTAAATAATTTAGAAAAAAACATGCTTTTAAATTATATGTTTGAATTTGTTAATGGTAAATATGAACTAAATTCTAATATTGTTGGAAAATATCCTTATGATATTGCTAGTGAAGCTGGATTTGAAATTCCATTTGACACTAAAATTATCGTTGTAAGTGAAAATGGTGTTGGTGATAATCATCCTTTCTCTAGAGAAAAATTAAGCCCTATTCTTACATATTATTTGGTTGATGATTGTAGTGAAGGAATTAGTTTATGTGAGCAGTTAATTGAATATGGTGGTTTAGGTCATTCAGCTGTAATTCATGCAGAGGATTCTGATGTTATTAATCGTTTTTCTTCTGTAGTTAAAGTCGGACGTATCATTGTTAACTCTCCTTCTACACATGGAGCTATTGGTGATATTTATAATACTAATGTTCCTTCTTTAACTTTAGGTTGTGGTACGTTTGGTGGTAATAGTACTACCGATAATGTTTCTTCAGTAAATTTAATTAATTTAAAAAGAGTCGCTAAGAGACAAGTTAATATGCAATGGTTTAAAGTTCCACCAAAGATTTATTTTGAACCTGGTTCTGTTAAGTACCTATCAAAAATGTCTGGAATTACGAAAGCATTTATTGTAACTGATCATACTATGATAAAAATGGGATATGTTGATAAGGTAATTTATCAATTAGAAAAAAGAGACAAACCTGTTCATTATGAAATTTTTAGTGATGTTGAACCTGACCCATCTTTTGATACTATCAATCGTGGAGTTGAATTTATGTGTAGCTTTGCTCCTGATGTTATTATCGCTATTGGTGGTGGAAGTGTTATTGATGCTTCTAAAGGAATGTGGCTTTTTTATGAACATCCAGATGTTGACAGGGAAGGATTAAAATTAAAATTCTTAGATATTAGAAAACGTACATATAAGTACCCTAAGCTTGGTCTAAAAGCTAAGTTTGTTGCTATTCCAACTACTTCAGGAACAGGTAGTGAGGTAACAAGCTTTGCAGTTATTTCAGATAAACATAATAATGTAAAATATCCTTTTGCAGATTATGAATTAACTCCTGATGTTGCAATTGTTGACCCAAATTTTGTCTATTCTTTACCTAAAGTATTAACAGCTGATACTGGAATGGATGTTTTGACACATGCTATAGAGGCCTATGTTTCTAATATGGCAAGTGACTATACTGATGGTCTTGCTGAAAAAGCTGGAGAATTAATAAAAGATTATTTAGTTCAAGCATATAATCATGGTGATGATAAAGAAGCTCGTGAAAAAGTACATAATGCTAGTTGTATTGCTGGTATGGCTTTTACAAATGCATTTTTAGGTATTAATCATTCTCTTGCTCACAAAATCGGTTCAGAATTTCATATATCCCATGGTAGATGCGTAGCTATTTTACTACCATATATAATAAGATATAATTCTCAGAAACCTACTAAGTTTGTTTCATTTCCAAAATATGAATATTTTATTGCAGATAAAAAATACGCTAAATTTGCTCGAAAGATTGGACTTAATGTAAATGGTGTAGATGATGGAGTTGAAGCTTTAATCGAATTCGTTCATGATATCAGAAATGATTTAAATATAGAAAATTCATTTAAAGAATATGGTCTTGATGAAGAAACTTATATGAATAAACTCGATGAACTTGCTAATAAAGCTTTTGAAGATCAATGTACAACTTCAAATCCAAGATTACCTTTAGTTCATGAATTAAAAAAGATTTTAATAGATGCCTACTATGGTAGTGAATTATAAAAAAAACTAACTTTTGAATGTTACTTCAAATAGTTAGTTTTTATTATGCAATATAATATGCTTTTCCTCTATTCTTTTCTTTTTCTACTAATTTTTTTGTATCTTTAAAAATCATTAATTCTTCATTTGTTGGAATTACGTAAACTGGTATACTTGATGTTGCTGTTGTAATAAGTCCTGATGTTTTCTTCTTAAATCCTGCAATATCATTATTTTCTTCTTTGTTTAATTCTATACCAATTGTTGGTGCTATTTCTTCTATTATTTGTTCTCTTAATTCACTAGAGTTTTCTCCAGCTCCTGCTGTAAAGATTATACTATCTATGTTACCTTGTAATTCAAAGTAAAATTTGGCAATATTATCAATTATACTCTTTTTATACATTTCAATAGCTAATTGTGCCCTTTCATCTCCACTAGCTGCAAGCTCTTGAACATCTCTTAAATCATTTTTACCTGCAATTCCTAGTAATCCACTTTTCTTATTTAATAATTCTGTGGCTTCACTTATAGAAATATTATTTTCCTTACAAATATATTCTAAAATTGATGGATCGATTGAACCACTTCTTGTTCCCATCATTAAACCATCTACTGGAGTTAATCCCATTGTTGTGTCATAACTTTCGCCGTCTTTTACAGCTGTGATACTTGCTCCACTACCTATGTGACAAATTATTAAATTTGGATTATCTTTTTGTAATAATTCTTTCATTTTTCCAGTGATGTATTTATGGCTTGTTCCGTGGAATCCATATTTTCTTACTCCACTTTGTTCATACCAATCATATGGAACTGGGTATAAATAATTCTTCATTGGCATTGTTTGATGGAACGCTGTATCAAATACTGCAACTTGTGTTACTCCTGGTATACAAGCCTCAATACTTCTGATTCCACTAAGTTCACCTGGGTGATGAAGTGGTCCTAATTTTGTTAACATATCTATATTTTCTAGAACTTCTTCATCAATTACAACTGAATTCCCGTAGAATTCTCCACCATGTAAAACTCTATGCCCTACCCCAACAATTTCATTTATGTTTGTAACAAAACCATTATCTATTAATTCTGTTAACATACAATCTATCGCTTGAACATGATTTTTAATTTCTGTTTCTTTTTTTATCTTTTGTTCATTAAACTTTAAAGTATAAAAACTATCTGGATTACCAATTTTTTCTACATATCCATTTACTAGTTCTTTTTCTGTTTCAGCATCAAATAAAGAAAATTTTAAAGAGGAACTTCCTGCATTAATAACTAAATATTTTTCTTGCATATTTCTACTCCTTTCTTACAATGTTGGTATATTATATCATATATTATTAAAAATTTAAAGTTTTTTCTTTGTTTAGAGTCTATTCGCGTTAATTTTCATCTTATTTTCGTTCTTTTTTTATCATTTTAAATGTGATATTATAATTTTTGAGGTTATGATTATGAAAGTATTAGAAAATTGTATGTTATGTCCAAGAAAATGTGGCATAAATAGATATAAAGAAAAAGGTATATGTGGGGCAAATAGTAAAATTAAATTAGCATATTACAGTTTACATATGTGGGAAGAACCACCAATTTCTGGGAAAAATGGAAGTGGAACAATTTTCTTTTCTAATTGTAATATGAAATGTATTTACTGCCAAAATAAAAAAATAAGCATAGATGGATATGGAAAATATATTTCTATGAAAAAATTAGAAGAAATAATGTTAGACTTGCAAAAAAAAGGTGCTCATAATATTAATTTAGTCACTCCCACTCATTATGTTCCTCAAATCGCATCTGTTCTTCAGAAAATCAAAGATAAGTCTTTAAAAATTCCTGTTGTTTATAACACTAGTAGTTATGAATGTGTAGGTACTTTAATGATGATGAGAAATTTAGTTGATATTTACTTAGCTGATTTAAGATATTATGATGATGATTTAGCAATTAAATATTCAAAGTGCAGAGACTATTTTGAAAATGCTACTATGGCAATTGACGAGATGTATAGGCAAGTTGGTGAAATTAAAATTAATGATGAGGGAATGCTAGAAAAAGGCGTTGTAGTTCGTGTATTAATTTTACCAGGTCATGTTGATGACTCTAAAAAGATAATTGAATACTTATATAAAACTTATGGTAATGATATATTTATTAGTATTATGAATCAATATACACCTGTTTGGAAGTGTAAATATAGCAACTTAAATAGAAAAGTTACTGAAGATGAATATAACGAAGTTGTTAATTATGCGATAGATTTAGGTGTTGTTAATGCCTTTGTTCAAGAAGGCGAGGCAGCTGACGATAGTTTTATTCCAAAATTTAATAAAGATATTATTTAATGTGAATTTTTTGTGAAAATGATAATTAAAACATTGGTTTTATTTTATATTTATAATTTTTGTGGTATCATTATTTTATGGAGGTTAGAAAATGAAAAAATTAAAGTATTTAGTAGTATTACTTGTAGCTTTATTAATTATTCCATTTGCTGTTTATGCGGAGGATAATAGTGATGAAGCTAGTGAAATAAGTGAAACTGCAGAAACTACAAGTAGTTCAAGTGATAAAAAAGTAAATTTATATTTCTTTAGAGGTGAAGGTTGTTCTCATTGTGCTGAGGCTGAAGCATGGTTTGAGGATACTTTAAAAAAAGAATATGGTGATTATTTTAAAATAGTTGATTATGAAGTTTGGTATAATGAAGATAATGCTAGTTTAATGCAAAAGGTTGCTGAGGCAAGAGGTGAAACAGCTGAAGGTGTACCATATATTATAATTGGTGATAAGTCTTGGAATGGTTTTGATACTTCATATGAAGATGCAATTATTGAACAAATAAAAAAAGTTTATGCTCAAGACGTTTCTGAGAGATATGATATTATGAACTATTTGGATACTAAAAATTCAAAAAAAGATTCATCTGCAAGTGATATTATAGCTTTAGTTGCTATTATATTAGTTGTTGGTGGTGTTGGAACTGGTATTTATTTCGCAAGAAAATCTAATTCTAATAATTAAAAAAAGAACATATTTGAAGTAATTTAAATTTCTAGAACTTCATATGTTCTTTTTATTTTATTTTTAATTGTTGATTTACTTTTAGTAGATTGCTATTTAAATTGTTTAATTCTTTTAGTGTTTGAACAGGAATATTTAATTTATTGGAGATTGACCATAGTGTGTCTCCTTTGTTTACTATGTATATATCAGTTTCTATATTTTCTTGTTGTTTTGGAACTAAAATACTTTGATTAATTTGTAATGTTAAATCGTTTAAATTGTTTAATTCAATTAAATCATTTATATCTATATTAAATTTTCTTGATATTGACCAAAGACTATCCCCTTTTTTTACTATGTATATATCATATTCTTCTATATTGGTTTCTATTGGAAGGGCTAATATTTGTCCTATAGTTAGTGTATTTGTATTTAAATTGTTTAATTCTCTTAGTTTATCAACTGTTGTATTATTTTTTAAAGCTATTGAATATAGAGTGTCTCCTCTTTTTACAATATATTGATTTTTGTTTGATGAATTGTTTGAATCACTTTTTAACTTTAATTGCTGACCTATTTCAAGGTTTGATGAGGTTAAGTTATTTAATTTTATTATTGTATCTATTGGAATATTTTGCTTTTTAGATATTGAATATAAAGTATCCCCTTTTTTTACTGTATATGTATCTTGATCATTTACTGTGATACCTGGTTTTGTATATGGAACCCCTAAGTATTCAGCAATTGCTTTTACTGCTCCTTCTACTAAGTCGTCTAAGTTATTTTGTAGTTTGTAAGCATCTTTTGTATTATCAATAAATCCATATTCTACAAGTACAGATTCTGCATTTCCTGTTTCTCTTATTATATAGTAATAGTCTTTATTAGGATTTTCTGGTAATCTTCTTTGATATGCTTTTCTTTTTATTTGGCCAGCTTCGCCAATATTGTCCAAAAGCATGTTAGCAAGAGTTGAATCTGAATTTATAGAATATACGATTTCTACACCTTCTGCACCTCCTGCATTTATGTGATTACTCACAATTAATGTATTTGGATTATTATTGTATAAATTCATTATTCTTTTTACTCTATCTGATTTTGGTAAATATTCATCATCAGTCCTTGTCATGACTGCTCGGATACCTAATTCCTCTAATCTGTTGTACATGTAAATTGCTGCTTGTAATGTCAAATCTTTCTCTTTAAGTCCATTGCCTATAGCTCCACTGTCAATTCCACCATGTCCCGCATCAACAATTACTAATGTATTACTATTCATTATTATCACCTAAGATAATTTATGATAAATACCTAAAAGTGTTATTATTTTTTCAAACTATTTATATCTTCTTGCGGATTTATAAAGTCTAATATTGTCTTGATATTTTCATTACTGAATAGTGTTTCAAATTCTTTTAATGTCAATTGTATTGTGGTTGCTTTACCATCATGTTCATCATTAAATGTTAATAAGGCTTCTTCTAATGTATAATTTCCATTAAATATATTTAGTGATATATTCCCATGAGCAATACTATTTCTAATATGCTCAATGATTGCTCTATTCTTTTTATATCTGGTTAAATCTTCTTCACAGTATTTTTTTACTCTTTCTTTTAATCCTATAATATAATCTCTTTTTGATAAAGCTTCTTCTTGGATTAAAATATTTTTATCCAAGACTTCTTTTCTTTCAGGATGTGATTCTATAACATTTTTTAGTGAATCTATAATATTTTGAAGTTTATATATTCTTGTATCTAGATTTACGATGTCTGAATCTAATTTACTTGTTTGTCCTTCAAAATTTGAAAAGTTTTTTGTTTCTATATCCATTTGATTTTTTATTCCTGATAAGTCTAGTTTTGAAAAGTCAAATGCTTTATTTTCCACTATATCTCTTATATCTTCTTTATTTTTTTCATTTAAAATATTATCTAATGCATAAATATATGTGAAATAAAAGTTTATTAAATATGCTGTTAATACTGTTTTTTCATTTTCTACCATTAAAAGTGGTCCAAATTTATTTTGTTCTATTATATTTATTAAATTTCTGTTTGGATTCTTTTTTAGTTCTTTTAATAATACTTCGTTATTGACTATACCAAAGCTGATTGACTTTTTTTGCATTTCTTTTTTTATTGCTTCTTGTAGCCAAAATGCTAAGTATTTTTGCTGCATCATTGGAGACATTGCTCTCATTTCATTTATTCTGCTCACGTACATTTTTCTTGCTTTTTCAGTTGCTTCTAAATCTGTTGACATAGTTTCTGTTACCTTAGCATCCATATTTACTTGCTCTAGTAAAAACTTTACTTTTGGTACTGATGTCAAATTATCAACTTTTCTTAGATTTTGAATCGATGTTTTAACAACTTCTTTTAAATTAATTGCCAGTGCTATATACTCTTTTGTTCTCAAGCTTAGTTTTCTTGGTTTTTCCTTTATTTCAACATATGACATATTTGATAGAGCTTTATCTAAGTCACTTTTTGTTTTTATGTTTATATTTTCTAAAGCGTTTTTATTTCTAATCATACCAACTGTATTTTCTTTTTGCTTTTGAATAAGAGATAAATTTTGATCTAGTTGTATTGTTAAATCTAAAAGCCTATCTATATTTACTGAACCAATTTTATCATTTATTTCTAATATAATCTCATTTTCTTTTATTTGGTAATCACCGTGTGCTAGTTTATTTCTTAATACATTTAATAAATCCAGGCTTGATGTAAATTCTATTTCCCCAATTGACCAGATATTTTTTTTATTTGTAATTATATTAATGTGTTCGTCTAATATTTCTTCAACAACAGTAGTTGACAAATTATATTCACTATCTTTTTTTATGATTTCATCTTTCCACAACAAAAGTGCAAAAGTTGCATATCCTACTTTCAATAAGTTTATACTTTTTTCATCTAACTCATTTTTTTCGCCAAAACTGTTTAAATATTCTAAGTATTTTATATTTGCTTCTAATAGTTCTTGGTAGGTATTTATAATTTGTTCTCTTTTTTTGTTTTCTTCCATATAGACTCCTAATACTTTATAGCATATTTTTCTTTTTTAGGATGATTGCTATTATTATTGATAATAAAGCTGCTATTATTATTGTAAGAGCAAAGGCATTATTTTCACTTGATAAAGAACCTAATGGTACGTTCATTCCTAAGAATGATGATATCATAGTAGGAATTGATAAAACTATTGTTGCTCCTGCTAGAAATTTCATTATATAGTTTAGGTTATTTGAAACAATTGTTGCGTAAGCTTCTGTTATTGATGATAGGATATCTCTATATATTGTACTCATTTCAATAGCTTGTTTATTTTCTATTATTGCATCTTCTAATAAGTCTAAATCTCCTTCGTATAATGGAAGAATTGTTCCTTTAGATAATTTTTCCAATACTGCATCATTGGCTTTAAGTGATGTAATAAAATATACTAATGTTTTTTCTATTTCTAATAAATCAATTAAGTCTTTATTTTCAGTTGACTTTTTTAATACTTTTTCTTTTTCTTCCATATCACTATATACTTGTTTTAAAGCTCTTAAATAATAGTTAGATGTTCTTAATAGAATTTGAATTAAAAATCTAGTTTTTTTAGCTGTTCTAAAGTCTTTTATTTTGTTTTTCTTAAAGTCATTTAATAGTTCTATTCTCTTTGGTGAAACTGTTATTAAATAATTATTTTCAGTGACAATTATTCCAAATGGATATGTCTTATAATTGCTTCCATTTTCATCTTTTTCAAGATATGGTGTATCAATTACTATTAATATGGCATTTCCACTTTGTTCAATACGTGGACGCTCTTCATCATCTAACATTTTTAATATTAAGTCTTTATCTACTAATGTCTTTTCTACTACTTTATCAATTTCATCTTTAGTCGGGGTTGTTAATTCAATCCATGAATCAACTGTGATTCTTTTTACTTTTTTTATTTTCTTTTCTACTGCACTTGTTTTAAAAATCTTCAACATATTATCACTCCCCTTTTTTTTGTTTCTATATTATATCACAATTGTTTGCTTTTGTCTTCTTTTTTCTACATATTCAGAAAGTAATCAACGTTATTTAGTATATAAGTATAAGTACTTCTACTTTAAAACTATATTTGTTTCTTTTTCTACATCATTTCTTGTATATGTTACTTTTATTTTTTTACCTATTTTATATTTATAAATTTCATATTTTAAATGAGCTGAATCTTCAACTTCTTTATTATTTATTTTTATTATAATGTCATTTTCTTTTAATGGAATATTATTGTTTACTTTAGTTATTTGTATTCCATTAAATGTATCTATAACATCAACTCCTAAGGAAGGATATTTTATATTTTTTGATGATTCTAAATTATCTATGTTTTCTTTTACTGTGTTAATTGGGACAGCAAAACCTAAACTCTCTACGTTTGCATCAGTTATTTTTAAAGTACATATTCCTATTACTTCTCCATTTAAGTTTACTAATGGTCCTCCACTATTTCCACTATTGATAGGGGCATCTATTTGAATCATATTCATAATTATATCATTTCCACTACTATCTTGTGTTTTTACAGCTCTATCTAATCCTGATATTATACCTGATGTTACTGTGTTTTTGTATTCTTCGGCAATAGGCGTACCAATTGTAAAAATATGATCTCCTACATTTATCTTTTTACTATTTCCTAGTTTTACTGGTTTTGTTGCATATTTTTTATCTATTTTTAATACTGCTAAATCTAGGTATGGATCTTTTCCTAAGACTGTCGCTTTTACTTTTTTATTTGTAATTAATTCGACATTTACTTTCTTTTCATTTGTTACTACATGTTCATTTGTTAAGATATAAGCATTATTTTTATCTACTTTATAAATAAATCCTGAACCAATTGATGATTCATCGCTTTTTATTATGATTACTGATGGATTTATTTTTTTTATTTGTTCTTGTAATGTTGTATTATTTATTGATGTTGAATAACTATTTATAGGTAAAAATCTTTCTAATAATAGTATGCATATCACGCCAATAAAAAAAGAAGAGACTATTTGAATGATTGTTTTTGTTCTTTTATTTTTTAATTTATTATTCATTCAAATCTCCACTCCTTTCAATATTAGCTATATCTTTCCAATTTTTTGGAAATCCCATTCTATTTAATACAGCATCAATACTAATAGTATGAAGGTTAAAGTTTAGTGTTCCGATAACATTTTCTAATTCATAAGTCATATTCTTAAATTCTTCGTTAGCTAACATTTGTTTCATTATTATTATTAGTGTAAATAAATCATTTTTTCCTTGTGTATATTCACCATCTTGTTTTGGTATTTTTAATAATTGATGATAAACTGTGTCATTAATTGCTTTTTGTGTTCTATTTTCATATAAAATATCTTCATGTGCGCATAAATTTCTATAGTTAGCAAGAATTGGTAAATAAACAATTAAATCATTAACATCAATATCATATATTTTTGCTATATCAACTTGATCTTCTGGTTTTAATATAGAAAACATTTCACTTACAATTCCAAATGATAAAACTTTAACAAGAATCCATAATGGTATATATCCATAATTTGATACATAATGAAGTGTTGCGCTGTGTTGTGAGCCATTTACTCTTATTTGTCTTTTCATTTTTCTTAGCAAATCTTTCAATTGTGCTTGCTTTTCTGGTGCATGTGTAAAATTTTTCTCTTTTAAATAGTCACGTTCTCTATACCCATATTTTTTTGATAACTGGTATGATGTGATTGATTTAAGGTTGTTTTCTATTACTAGTAAATATTTAAATATTACATTTCTAAATGATCTATCAAATAAAAATAAGCTATACATTTCTTCAAATGTAGTTCCTGGTTTAAATACTCTATCCGTTTCTGAAACTAGAAATAGATGTCTATAACCATTTAAAAAGAAATAATTTTCTCTTAATAAAACTCTTTTAGTATAATTTTCATCATTAATAATCATACCTTTATGTTTAAATATTTCTAATTGTTCATCCAAATTTTTAAATTGTTTCTCTATCATAGTTTCACCCTATTATAGATTATAACATATTATTAATATAAAAGTATTAATTTTTAGTTAATTTATATGGTATAATAAGAACGAGATTTTATTGGGGGTGACTTTATGCCAGCAACTATGACACATGCTTTCTTTTCTAAAGACGTTTATGATATTATGCCTACTGACATAAAAGAAAACTTAAATATTAAAAGAGTTATAATGTTTGGACAAAGTACTGATAGTTTTATATTTTATAATCTATTTTCTCTTAAATCTGGTAAAAAGATGAGAGAATTCCAGCATACTTTTCATACTAAACAATCACAGGAATTTTTTTTAAATTTACTTAGATACATTAAAGATAATAATATAAAAGATGTAGATACTTATTCGTTTATGGTTGGATTTATTTGTCATTATGTACTTGACTCTATTGTTCATCCATATATATTTTATAAAACTGGAGAATTTATTAAACATGAACCAAGTACTTATAAATATAATGGAATACATCATTTTATGGAGATTTTTCTTGATAATGATATGATTAGAAGAAGATTTAAAACTAATCCATATAAGTTTAAAATATATAAATATTGTTTTGATTTAAGACCTTTTTCATATTCTCTTAATAAGACTATTAATTATACATTCTTTAATACTTATAATATGAAGGATATGAGTAGCAAATATTATAAATCTTTGAAAGATATGAAAAAATCTATGAGAAGATTTAGATATGATCCATATGGCTTTAAAAAAAATTTTTATAAACTAATCGACACTTTCACTACAAATGGTACATTTAGATTTGAAGCGATTAGTTACTATTATCCTCTTAATGATAGACACAATTTTTTAAATAATAGTCATAGCACTTGGCGTAATCCTACTACTTATAGTATTACTAGTAATGAAAGTTTTATAGATTTATATTTAAAAGCTATTAAGTTAGCTAAAGTGATGATATGTGCTTCTTTTGATTATATAAATGATAAAGATATAGATTTAGAAAAGATTTTTATTAATAATAGTTATACTACTGGTATTAATTGTGATAGTGATAAGAAGATGAAATATTTTGAATTTTAAAAGGAGACTCTTTATAAGTCTCCCTTTTTGTTTGATTTTTTTAATTCTTCTAAGGCTTTATCAGCATCTTTATTCATTTGAACTGTTGTTTCTAAAAATTTTGAATAACCTTCAACAGTTGCGGCAAAATCTTTAAGTTCTTGGATTTCTCCATCCTTTACTAAATTATCAACAATTTCTGATTGTTTAGCAAGTTCTTTAGAAATTGTTAATACCTGGTCATAAGTCAATTTATCAATCATTTCCTAGAGCCTCCAAACTTTCACTTAATTTTTCTTGTTTTGGAGGTGTATTTTTAAATTGGTTAACACTATTTACAACTAATTGTTTGTATTCTTCAATACTTTCTATGTAATTTAAATTATCTTGACTGTTCCAGCCTGCTTTCATTTTAGCTAAATAATCAAATATTTTGTTAATTGCTGTTATATATTGATTATATTCTGACATACGTACCTCCTATAATAGAATTATTCTTGAACCATTTCTTAGTTCTGTATCTCTTACTGTTTTATTTACATCAAAGATTTGCCCTGTTTCTTTACTATAAAAATTACTGTCATCTCTTGGAACATAGGCATTATCTGTTAAATCGACTAGTGCATTTTCTATTAGGTGTTTAATTGTTCCTATCTTTTTATTTATTGGAATAAATAAATCGTATTTTTTTTCTATAAGAGGAATTTCTAATTCAATTAATATTTTATTATTCATTTTTACCTCCTATTCATCAATCATTAATTTAATTAATGCCGCTTTTCCTTTTCTAATTGCATATCCAAATCCTGGTTGAACTTCTTGACGTAATATTCTTGAATTTGTAGTTACTTTTAGTGTAAATTGGTTACCAATACCATTGCCTAACCAAATGCCTTCTGATAAATCAACATTTCCTTTATACCATGTTTCAAAGTTAATACTTTTTATTACATCAATATTATCTACTATTATAAATTTAATATTACTTTTTGTTTTACATTCAGTTATTAGAGTTGTGAATTTACCTTTTTCAATAGCACTAAGTTTATTAAACAGTGCATTTACATTCATTAGGAATGCAACTGTTGTTTTACTTGGATCAGCATTATTAAATGCTTCATTAAGTTTATCAATTGAATCATAACATGTATCTTTTCCATAGAATACATTTTCATATGATATTTTATCAATAATACTATTTGTATCAAAGATTATACATTCTGTATTCGGTATTTTTGTAACTGCTTTGATAAATCCTTTCAAGAATGCAGGTTCTGCCGTTACGTCTTCTCCAGTTATGTTATACATAAATTTATTTGATAAGTCTATTGTTGCGATATCTAGTGATTCTTTTTCTACACCAACTGGTATATGACTTAGACTGCCTAGATAGTCACTTACTATATTTTCTGTTACTGAATCTGGTAATATTGGTATTTTTGGTGCTTTATAATCACAAATTTTATTTAGTTTTTCACATACTATTCTTACATAATCTGTCATCTTTTCTTCAGTGTATGCGTATGCTGTTTGGAATTCAAATATTGAATCTAATGAAATAAGTCCACGACCATAAGCCTTTGATGGTTCTTTTTTTCTTACTCCAGGTATTACTGAAGAATAATCCATTGGGTCGTTAAATTGTAAGACAACATTTTGTTTAAAGTTTTGTCTTAAACGATATCTAACAGTATTAGGACCATTTGTACTAAATATAAATACAACTCCATATTTCAAACAGTCTCTTGTCATTTGACCTATTAATTCTTCATAGTCACTATATGTTTCTATAAATGCTTCAACATTATTAATCATTATAATAATCATTGGTATTTGTTTTCCACCATGATTTATATAGAAATCATATGATCCATTATAATCAACAAATAATTTTTTTCTTTCATCAATTATTTGATTTACCATTTTAAATAAGTTTGTTATTTTCTCAGCATCTGTTGATAAAATTACTTCTCCTACATGAGGAGCATTTCTAAACATAGTAAGTGTTTCTGCACCAAAATCTAAGATATAGAAATTTACTTCTTTTGAATCATGCGTTGAGATTGTCGAATATACCAATCCAGCTAACATCAATTCTTTACCACTTCCAGCTGAACCAAAGACGATTGTATTTCCTTCTTGTGATAATGGTAATGTAAGTACATTTTGTGCTTGATTGTCTGGATCATCATATTCACCAATTATTGGATTAATTACATTTTTTACAGCATGATAATTATACTTTTCTTTTAATTTATCAGTATAAATTACATCTGGAATTCTATCTAACCATAATTGTTCTATTTCTACATGTTCGTGTTTTGCTTGATCAACTATATATTTTATAATATTTGTTATTTCTTCACCTTTACTTGCGACTACAACATCATTTTGTTTTGTATCAAGAGACTTTATTGTATAACCAACATTATCTACTATTTTTATTGTTTGGTCGATTCTTTTTTTTCTTTTCTCTGTTGGATAATATTGTGCTCCTGCCCATGCGGCTTGACCCATAGCAAATAGTTCATTATAACCTACTTGTAAGTAGAAACGTCCTGTTGTTTTTAGTTCTGCAGCATCTGGACACTTAATCATATCCATTGAGTCTGACTTATCTTGTACTCTTAAACATATTCTAAATTTAGAGTTTGACCAAATTTGATCATTTACTACACCACTTGGTTTCTGTGTTGCTAAAATTAGATGGACTCCTAAAGAACGTCCGATACGAGCAGTAGAAATTAGTTGGTCCATAAATTCTGGTCTCTGTTGCTTTAATTCAGCAAACTCATCTGATATTATAAAAAGATGAGATATTGGTTTATCTACTAATCCTTTTCTATATAAACTTTGATATTTGTAAATATCGATAGTCGATTCATTTAACTTATCTCTTGCTTCATTAAACATTCTTTGACGTTTTCTTAACTCACTTTGTACTGAAGCTAAGGATCTATTCATTTCAACTGTATCTAAGTTTGTAATAGTTCCTGCTAGATGAGGTAATTTCATACCAGTTTCTTTATTTTCAAAAGCTCCTGTTAAACCTCCACCTTTATAATCGATAAGTACAAATGATACTTCATATGGATGATAATTTATGGCCATTGAAAGAATATAACTAATTATAAATTCTGACTTTCCAGAACCTGTCATTCCAGCGATAAGTCCATGTGGTCCATGAGCTTTTTCATGTAAATCAAGTTTAAATGTTTCTCTTGATTTATCAAGACCTATTGGAGCTTGAAGAGTCTTAGTTGGATCATTTGTCTTCCATCTATTTAAAATATTTAATTGTTCTACCATACCAACGTTATACATTTCTAGGAATGATACACTTTGTGGTAAGCTTCTACTTTCTTTTGCGATATCTATTGGGATATTTGCAATTATTTTACAGACTTCATACATATTTAATGTTGGATCAAAATCAGCCTCAAACTCTTTTTGCTTGTTAGAAACTAATTCATTTTCAAATATACCAGATTTTTTATCACCAATACTTATAAATGTTTTACATTCATTTGGTATATTTATAAGTCTTGGACTGATTACTAATAAACTAAAACCATAGTTTATTGGCATTTCACATATATCTTTAACAATATCTACATCTCTTATTAATTTGTAATCATCTGTTATAAACATATAGTATGGTTTATATTTATGATAATCTGCTCCACTTAGTTCCATCTTACCATTATTATCTTTAAATTTTCTTCCCTGCATTTCTTTTTCTATTTCAAGAGATAATTCTTTTGCTTCATCAAGATTTGTAGCAAAGTAACGGAATGTTTTACTATTGTTCCAACAGTGAGGTGCAACCTTTAAATAATCCCAGTTTGATTCATTTTGTTCATTTGTTAATACTACTATTTTTAAATCTTCATAGCTATGATATGTAAGCATCTGTAATATAAGTCCATCAATAAACTGTCTTTTATTACTTCCTGCTCCAATTGCTGCTATTATGTTTTTTTCAACAAAATTTAAAGATACTGGTACGTTTTCTAACGTTCTTGATACAGCTCCTACTTTGTATACCTCTTTTAGTAAGGCATCATCTTTTAGTGAAAAGTGTTCTTCTGGTATTCCAATTTGTCCAATTAATTCTGTTGTTCCAACACCCAATCTTAAATCTAAGAAATCTTTTTGTTCTATTTCTCTTTCCCATAAATTTCTTTTTTTCTTAAAGATAATTTCTTTTGTTTCATTTAATGGTAAATAATTGTCTATTAATATTTGTCTTTGAATTTTCATTTCTGACTGAATTTTTTCTTTTTTAGATTCAAGATATTCCGTATATTTTGTATATCTTTCTTTTTCTTGTTTTTTCTTTTGTTTCTTTTGATAATGTCTTTGGAGTGTAGGCCATAAAAGCATTGTTGACATCATAGCTCCTGACATTACAAGTGTTGGCATAGCTGATGATAAATCTGCAGTACCATTTATTACTCCTGATAAAGAATTATATCCCATAGACATTGACATCATAGCCATTGTAAGCATAGGTCCTATTGTAAATATTGCAGGAGTCTTATCATCTTCCGGCATTCCAGGAGGTGGGTCTATTGTAATGTTTACCGGCTCTATTCCCGTTTTAAATCTTGGTGCTCTATAAAAATAGTCATCTTCTTTGTAAAATTCAATTTGTTCTTCATCAGGATTATCGAATTCAACTTGCTTTTGAATGATTGGTGCAAATGATTCAAAACTACCATTATCAATTCTTAGGAATCCCGCAACATTATTGACTATTAAGGAATTATTCATAACTATAATCTTTAACCCCATTATGAAGATAATGTCACCGTATTCTAACTGCTTTGCTTGAATTGCTTGGTTATTAACATAAGTTCCATATTTACTTCCTAAATCTTGTACTACCCATATACCATTATTATATATAAGTCTTGCATGTTGTCGTGAAACTAAAGGATAGTTGTAGCAAATTTGAGCTCTATTATCCGTTCCTATTAATATTTCTTTTTGTGATAATAAACGTAGTCTAAAACTTTGCTTATCTAGCGTTGGTGAACAATATAAAATAACATATTCATTATCGGTATTTATCTTTAAAAAATATAGAGTATAATCTTTTAAGATTGCAGACTCTATTTCTGTTTCTCCTGACATTATTTTTGTTTCGAAGTCACTTTTAATTTTCCATTTTCCATTGTCTTCTTCAACATTAATTAAATTTCTAGTATTACCTAAATAGTCATTATCAGTAATCCAGTAATTGCCAGATATTTTTGTTGGTAAAACAAAGTTGTAGATTTTATTTTTTTTGATTAATCTAACTATCACTAGAAATCACCCCGTATTATTCTAATTATATATTTTATTATATCTTTTTTTACTTTTTTTTACAATATAAAAAGAGAAGATTAGCTTCTTTCTCTTTCTAATTCTTTATAGTTAATTTTTCCGACTAAGGTTTTTGGAAGTGAGTCTTTAAAGATAATTTTTTTGGGAATCATATACTTTGAAAGATTCTTTTCACAATACTTTTGTATTTCTATAACTAACTCCGGAGTTTTTTCTATATTTTCTTTTAGGACAACATAGGCAACTGGTACTTGAACTTTATATGGATGTGGAACTCCTATTACACCTGCTTCTTGGATATATTTATTTTTTACAAGTACTTCTTCAATATGTGATGGGTATACATTATAGCCTGATGATATAATCATTCTTTTTATTCTTTGTACATAAAATAGGACTCCATCTTCATCTATGTATCCTAAATCTCCTGTACTTACCCATCTTAGACCATCTTCATGAACTTGTATTAAACTACTTGTTTCTTTCTCGTTGTCTAAATACCTTGACATTACTGTTGGTCCGGAAATGAATATTTCACCTATTTCATTTGGATTCATTTCTTCTTTTGTTTCTATATTTAATATTTTTACTTTATTACCTGGAAGTGGTATTCCTACTGAGCCAAGTTTATCTGAACCCTTAGCCCCAAAAGTCGCTGGTCCAGTTGTTTCAGTCATACCATATCCTTGAATGATTCTTGCCTTAGATTTATGTTGTTTTAAAAACTCATTTACTAATTTATTTTTTTCTATTGTTAAAGTGTCTCCTCCGCTGACAATATATTTTATATTTGACATATCAATATCTTTCATATATGGATTTTTTATTAATGCTTCAAATAGAGTTGGTACACCTGATAAAACAGTTGGATTATATCTTCTTATTAGTTTATCAAATCTTTTTGCATCAAACCTTGGAATTAAAATTACGGTTGAACCAAACATTAATGGGCAAAGTATATTTACAATAAGTCCAAAACAATGAAACATCGGTAAAATTGACAAGAAACTATCTTCTACTCCTAAGTCATCAAAATCAATTTTTGCTTGTTCCATAATTGCATTTACATTTGAATTTGTTAGTACAATATTCTTTGGTGTACCAGTTGTTCCTCCACTATGAAGAATAATTGCATCACTTTCTTTTTTTCTTCTTATAAAGACGTTATTATGATATTTTTCTCCTTTTGTAATAAAATCTTGCCAAGATATAAACATTTCACTATTTTTTTCTATTGGTAATTTTATATCTTGTGTTAAGTAGTATCCTAAACTTAAAAGAGGAGGCATTGAGTCTTTTGGTGAAACTACTATTGTTTTATATACTTTTGTTTTTTTGATAATATTTTTTACACATTCTAATGTTTGATTATGAAGAAATAAGAATACTGAATTAGTCTTTATTAGGGAATCTTTTATTTCTTCTTCTGATGATAATGGGTGAAGCATACTGGCAATTGCTCCAATTTTATTTACTGCATAAAAGGCAATTATTGCTTCTGGAACATTTGGTAGACATATAGTTACTACATCATCTTCTCTTACTCCACTGCTTACAAGAGCTTTTGCACATATATCTATTTTTCTTATTAATTCTATAAATGAAGTCTTTACCCCAAAATAATTTATAGCAGTTTGATATTCTCTATTTAACGTTGTTCTTTCAAAATAGTCATATATTGATATATCTGGGATTGTAATATTTCTCTGATCTTTTTTATAATATTTATCCCATGAATTTTCTAATTTATCTTTATTTTTTCTTTTAAACAATTTCATATTTGCTCCTTTATTAAACATTGTGTTGAATAATTTACATTTGTATTATATATTTTATATAGACAGATATTCAATCAACAATTTATGGAGTATTGATAATAATTAAACAGATTTTGAAAAAGTGTATAAGAAGGAGATAAAATGGATAGAAGAGTTAAATATACAAAGATGATAATTAGAGAAACATTTATAAATTTATTAGAGAAAAAAAATATTAATAAAATTACTGTAAGTGAAATTTGTAAGGAAGCTGATATTAATAGGGCTACATTTTACAGATACTATTTAGATGTTTATGATTTATATGATAAAGTGCGTGATGAATTTGTTGTAAAGCTTATGGGGTCTATAAAAACTAATGATAATATATATACTGTATCAAGTTATAGTAGAGGATTTTTAGAAACTCTTATATCAGATAAGAAATTAACTAAAATACTTTTTAATACTAGTGATGGAATGGGAACGTTTTTAAATGATATATTAGAGATAACTTACGATAATTGCTACAAGAAATGGAAAAATGATTATCCAGATTTAGATGATGAAGATATTTCTTACGCTTCTATTTTTATTTTTAATGGTGCCTTAGGAATAATTAATTATTGGGTAAAAAATGATTTTGAGCAAGATATTGATTATATTTCTAACATTATAGAAAGACTTAGTTATAGTGGAATAAAGAAATTTATTTATAAGGATAATTAACAATAAATAAAATTAAACATATTTTATATTGGTGATAAATATGTTTTCTATTTTTTATGATTTACCTGATATGATTAAAGTTGTTATAGCTGGTATTATATGTTTTTTATTTACCAGTATGGGTGCTTCTTTGATATTACTTTTTAAAAATATAAAGAAAAATGCCCTTGATTCTATTAATTCTATTGCTTCTGGAATAATGTTAGCTGCTTCTATATTTTCTTTGCTTATACCTGCTATTAAGGTGTGTAGTAACATTTATTTAGTTTTAATTAGCTTTATTCTTGGTGGAGTATTAATATACTTTGGAAATATAATTACAACAAAGTTTGAGAAAAAGATTAATAGTAATGTTGAATGGAAGAGATGCTTACTTCTTTTTACATCCATAACTATTCATAATATTCCTGAGGGGCTAGTAGTTGGTGTTGCTTTTGGCGGTGGTAATATTCTTGCTGCTATTAGTCTTACTATTGGTATTGCTTTACAAAATTTTCCTGAAGGTGCAGCAATTAGTTTTCCATTAAAGAAACAGGGATTATCTAGTAAAAAAGCTGCTTTGCTTGGAATTGCTAGTGGGATAGTTGAACCTATTGCAGCAATTGTTGGATATTACTTGGTAACACTAGTTAGTAGTATTTTACCAGTAATATTATCTTTAGCAGCAGGGGTTATGATTTATGTTATTATTGTTGAACTAATTCCTGATAGTCAGAATGGCGAAAAAAAAGACCTTATGGCCTTACTTTCTATGATAGGTTTTAGCTTTATGGTATTTATGGAAACTATTCTTGGCTAGTAATTGTTAATTCTTCTTTTTCTTTTAAATAGACGCCGTATAAATCTGTTTTTGGAGCTTGGAATGTGAAGATAATTTTGTGTTGTTTATCTTCTTTTTTTATTGGAGCTTTTTCTTTATTTTCTTCATCCTTTTTTGTATCACTTTTCGGTTCATCTTTAGAACTTTCTTCCACAGGTTTTGTGGGTATCTTTTTAAAATTATAATTATTACTGTTAAGTATTGTAATTGTGTCATCTATCCATAAACATTCTTCTGGCTTTTTTCCATTATTTATACTCCAAAATCCCGATTCGTTTTTGTGCCATCCTGTTCCTGTAAATTTTCCTCTTCCACATTCAATATGACAATGATTGCCAGTTACATTTCCTTTTGTTCCTTCTTTATAAAAGATATCATTTTGTTTTATTTCTTTACCGACAAATAAATTACTAACATCATTATTATGGGCAAACATAACGGTTAGATAATCAACAGTACCATCTGGATATTCAACTTTTTCTGAGCTTTCTAACCATACCTCATTAGCATCATTTTGATATATCTTTTTTATTATTCCAGTAAAAGGAGCATATATCGGACTAATTCCACCATCTTTATCAGCGTTGTCTATTGCATATGAATTTTTATGAGTTCCAACATTATAACCTTGTGTTATTCTCATATACTTACTAGGAAATATTGGTTTTTCCATTATTTTTCCTCCTTGTTGACAATATTTTCTTCAGGGATAGTTATTTGTTTCTTATTTATAATGTCTTTATGAGACATAATTTTTCCTTCTAATGACTTATATATGGAATCTGCTCCTAAGAAAGCAAATAAGCCTATCCATAAACTTGTTGGAAATGAAATATCGGTAAAAGAAATGCAAAAAATAATACTAATTAACATATTTATAATAAATGAGTAGCATTCTATATATTTGCTTGTTTTGAATATTACTTTTGTTTTTTGAATTATAGCACAAGTTATAGTACTTAATGCTATAGAAATAATAAGTAATTTTTGTAGATATTCATAATTAAACATAAAATCCTCCTTGTAATATTTTATGTTATATTATATGAATTATATTAATTTTAATAAATTATATTTATCTTTATAAAATGAAAAAGAAGCCTGTTCGACTTCTTTTGAAACTGTATTAACGTTTTGAGAATTGTGGAGCACGACGTGCTTTCTTTAATCCTGGTTTCTTACGTTCTTTCTTACGTGAATCTCTTGTGATCATTCCTGCAACTTTAAGAGTTTTTCTATAACTATTTTCTGAATCTGCTGGAGTAGTTTTATCGTAATCTAATAATGCTCTAGTAATTCCTAAACGGATTGCTCCTGTTTGTCCTTGGAATCCACCACCAGATACTTTTGCATCTACATCAAACATTTCAACAGTATTAGTTAATACTAATGGTTGACTTAAATCCATAACACAGATTTCTGAAGGGAAGTATTCTCTTACATCTCTACCATTAACTGTGATTTTTCCTTTTCCTGGTGTTAATGTAACTCTTGCTACACTTGACTTTCTATGTCCAGTACCAGTATAAACATTCTTCTTTTCTTTTGCCATTACTTAACCCTCCTACTTAACTTCAAGTACTTCTGGCTTTTGAGCCTCGTGCTTGTGTTCACTTTCTGCATAAACAAATAACTTCTTAGCCATTTGTCTACCTAATCTATTATGAGGTAACATTCCTGTTACTGCTCTTTCCATCATTTCAACTGGATAGCTTTCTCTCATAGTTTTTGCAGTTCTTTCTCTTAATCCACCTGTATACATTGAGTGATTATAGTACATTTTGTTTTCTAACTTGTTACCAGTTAAATTTACTTTTTGAGCATTAACAATAATGATATAATCTCCACAATCAATATGTGGTGTATAAGTTGGTTTGTGTTTTCCACGTAAGTATGCTGCTGCTAATGAAGCAACTCTACCTAAAGATTTTCCTTCAGCGTCAATAACATACCATTTACGGTCTACAGTTTCTTTCTTTTGCATATAACTTGTCATATTTTTCTCCTTTTACTTAAATCAGACTTTCCCACGGCCTAATTTATGTGGGGATTTAATGTACCGATTGTAATTATACTAAAAAAACTATTAAAAATCAATAGTTTTTGATTTTTTTGTATAGTTTCATCGCTTTATTTTACAATCATTTTTGCTTTCTTCCATTTGTATATTGATATTCTGATTTAACTTTCTTTGTTTTCTAATTTGTTCTTAATTCTCTTCGTATTGCTAACTTAGCAATTATCGCTTGTTCATAAATTGTCTGTTTTTCTTTTTTTGTTGATGCATGTTTTAATCTTTTCTTACTTTTATAATCTACTAATTTTTCATATGTTGAAATAAAATTTGGTATTTTATTAACTACTTTAAATTTCACTTTTTCAACTAAGAATACAGCTTTTTGGAATTTTTTTCCTCCTGGTTTTTTATTCTACTATTTTTTTGTATTTTTATCAATTAAATTTCACATCTACTAAATATAATCCTTCGGCAGGAGCAGTTTTTCCTGCTTTTAACCTATCTTTTGATTCAATTATTTCTTTTATTTTATTCGGCTCTAGTTTATTTTCTCCAACTTTTATAAGTATACCAACCATATTTCTTACTTGATATCTCATAAAACCATTCCCTATAAAAGTTATAGTTAATTTATTATTATCTTCTTCTATATTTGTTTCTGTGATTGTTCTTATACAATTTTCTTTTTCTTTATTATCAGTTACAAAGGCTCTAAAATCATGTGTTCCTTTAAAATACTCTATGGCTTTTTTCATGGCATTGATATTTAATTTATAGTTATATTGGAATACATAATTTCTTTCTATTGGATTATATTCACCTAGATTTATTATATATTTATATGTTTTTTCTGCTACATTATATCTTGCATGAAAATTATCATTTACAATTTTTGTATCTATTACATGAATATCTTCTGGTAGGTTACTATTAAGTGCTCTTTTTAATTTATATTCTGTTATTGATACCTTAATATCTGCATGTCCATATTGTGATAATGCATGTACTTTTTTGTCTGTTCTACCAGTTGATGTTATAGTTGTCTTTACGCCGTTATTTATTTTTGTTAAAGCTTCTTCTAGTTTGCCTTCTATAGTATTTAGACCTGGTTGTTTTTGATATCCTGAGTAATTTGTACCATCATATGAAAATTTTATTAAAAAGCGCATATAAACCTCCTATACGTGTTTGTAAATATCTTTTATTATATCTCTTATATCTTTATGATAATCAATATTTATATTTTTCTTTTTTTTAGCAATATATGTAAATTCAACTATTTCTGGAATTGTTATTTTATTTCTTGTTAAAAAGTCTACTCTTTTATATAATTCCTCTGTTTCTCCTTCTGCAAGTATTTTATCATTTTTAAAGATAATTAAGTGAGTTGTATATTTATGTAGAATATTACTATTGTTTGAAACAAATATAATTGTTTTGTTATAGATATCTTTCATTTTATTTAGAAGCATAATTATTTTTTTCTCATTTATTTTGTCTAAAAATTTGAAAGGCTCTATAATAATAATTAATGATGGATTTGATAAAAGGCCCATTGCTATTTGGATTAGCTTTTTTTCTGATGATGATAATGTATAAATGTTTCTTTTTAGAATATCTTGATCTAATTCAACTATTTTTATTGAATCTTTTATTTTTTTATCTGGATTTTTTAGCTTTAATTTTCTTCTTATTATTTCATAATATAATAAATCATAAACTGTTTGTAGTTTTATATTTTCATCTATTTCTTCATTAATTATACTAATTTTATTTTTATATTTATTTATATTATCTTTTGTTAATTCTTCTTGATCTATTATTATTTTGCCTCTATATGTATTTTTTAAATTTATAATTCTTACTAATTCTTCAGTATCCTTACCTGTTATTCCATTTATTTTTGCTTTTTCTATTGTAAAGTTTAGGAGATTGTCTTTATATTTGTAATTTTTAAATATCATTTCCATAATTCTTCAACCATCCTATTCATATCAAGTGTTAGTTTTGTTATTAATTCGTAATCTCTTAGTTTAACAGATAAGTCAACCATAAATGGTAAGTTAAGTCCTGCTTTATTTATTAAGTTGTCTCTTTGTAATATTGTAATTGGCTCTCCAGATAAAAGTGTTCTTCCCTCATCTATTATGTATAAATAGTCTGAGTAAAGGCTTTGGTTTAAATCTATTGTTGTCATAATTACGGTTAAGCCAAATTTATCTCTATAATCTCTTAAAAAGTTATATACGTTTTCAAGTTCTTTTAAATCTAAGTAATTATCAATATTATCCAATAGTAGAATGTCAGGATGATTTATTAGGGCAACTGCAATTTGAGCTAATACAATTTCACTTGTTGATAATGTATTTATCTCTTTGTTTAACATTCTTTTTATTTTTAGTCCTTTTACTATGTAATTCATAAATATTCTTTTATCTTTATCAAGTAATTCTGATTGGAATGATAATTCTTCTTCTAATGTATTTTCTATAAAAATTATTTCCTTTGGAATTACACTTCTTACTATCTTTAGATATTCATCAGGTTTATATTCGTTTATGTTTTTTCCATATAATATTATATTACTATCTAATTTTATTTCTCTTCTTAAAATTCTTATAAGTGTAGTTTTGCCACAGTTATTTTTACCTGAGATAGTTGTAATTTTATTTTTTTCGATATAAATACTTAAATTATTAAAAATATTTTTATATTTTAAGTCATTAATATTTAAAATAACATCCATTTTACCACTCCCCTGAATTAATATTAAAAGCCAACTGTTAGCTGGCTTTTTTCTTTTGAATTCTATAAATTATTCTTAATAAGAATTTATCTGAAACAAATCTACTAAAGAATTTTGCACATTTCATTTTAAAGCCTGGAATAATTAACATCTTGTTTTCTAGTGTTTTATCAATGGCGTAGCGTGCTACAAAAGCACTTTTTAATGGTTTAACTGAAAATTTCACCTTTGCTACATTATTAAAGTTAGTTTCTACTGGACCTGGGCATAGTACAGATACGTGTACTTTTGTTTTCTTTTTCTTTTCTTCATAGTATAATGCCTCTGTTAGTTGATATACATATGATTTTGTTGCATAATATGTACTCATTAATGGTCCAGGCTGGAAAGCTGCAGATGATGCGACATTTAATATATATGTATCTGAATCACGTTTTTCCATATCTTTTACAAATGATTTAGTTAATATATGAACTGCTTTGATATTTGTATTAATTAATTCTAAATCCTTGTTAAGGTCTGTTTCTGATAATGGTCCAAAGTCTCCTAATCCGGCATTATTTATTAACATATCAATATTTTCTTTTTTTGCTAATGCATACAATTCTTTTACTTTTTGTTCTTGAGAAAGGTCTGCAACTATTATTGTTACTTTTGTAGGAAGTTTTTCTTGTATTTCTTCTAGCTTTTCTTTGTTTCTAGCTACTAATATTAACTCCCATTTTTTTGTTGCGAGATATCTAGCCATATCTAGTCCTATACCAGATGATGCGCCTGTTATTAATGCTTTCATAAAATCACCCATTTCTCTTTTATTATAGCAAATTGTCAGCTGTTTTTCCACTTAAATATTGCATCAAAAAAGCAAGTAAAACTACTTGCTTAAAAATTATTTGTCTTCTTTTTTAGATTTTTTTGTTTCTTTTGTTTCTTCAGGTTTAGTTTCTTCAACTAATCTTAAAATTACCATTAAGGCATTGTCTCCACGTCTTTCATCTAATTTTAAGATTTGTGTATAACCACCATTACGATTTTCATAGCGTTTTGCTAAGTCATTAAATATTTTATCAACAACTTTTTTGTCATTATGTAAGAAAGCTAATGCTTTACGACGAGAAACTAAGTCACCTTTCTTTCCATAAGTAATCATCTTATCAACGAACTTACGTACTTCTTTGGCTCTAGTTTCAGTTGTTGTGATTGATTCATTTAAAACTACTTGCTTTGTTAATGTAGCTAATAAACTTCTTCTATGTTTATTATCTGAACCTAATTTTCTATATGCCATAGTTACTCCTCCTTATTTTAGTCATCATCACGTAAGATTAAGCCCATATCTCTAATTTTATCTAATACTTCTTTTAGAGATTTTTTACCTAAATTACGTATTTTCATCATATCAGATTCACTCTTATTTACAAGATCTTGTAATGTATGAATTCCTGCTCTCTTTAAGCAATTATATGCTCTTACTGAGAAGTCTAAATCTTCTATTGATGTTTCTAAAGCTTTAACTTTTGGATCTTCTGTTTTTTCAATCATCATTCCACTTACATCAGCGATTGCTGATAAATCAGTTAAGATTTCTAAGTGTTCGATTAAAATTCTTGATGCTAATGCTATTGCTTCTTCAGGTTTAATTGAACCATTTGTCCAAACATCTAAAGTTAATTTATCATAACTTTCATCTTGTCCTACACGAGCATTTCCAACTTCATATGAAACTCTTTCAATAGGAGAATAAATTGAGTCAATAGCAATTTCTCCAACACCTTTTATATCATGAATTCTCTTGTTATCTTCACTTCTAACATATCCACGACCATTTGTAACAGTCATTTCCATGCTGAAAGATGCACCTTTTGATAAAGTACAAATAACTTTATCTGGGTTAATTACTTCAATATCTGCATCATGTTCAATATCTGCTGCAGTTACTTCTCCTTCTTTTGTTGTGTTGATACGTACAACCTTTGCTTCATTTGAATGATTTTTAAATACTATTCCTTTTAAGTTTAAGATAATAGTAATTACATCTTCATATACTCCATCAATTGTTTGGAATTCATGAAGTACTCCATCAATTTTAATACTACTGATAGCGCTTCCTGGAAGAGATGATAGCATAACTCTTCTTAATGCATTACCGATTGTAGTACCAAAACCTCTTTCTAATGGTTCTAGTTCGAATTTTCCATAAAAATTACTTTCTACAGAATCAGTTATTTTATAAATTGGTTTTTCAAATTGTAACATGAAACTAACCTCCCTTTACTTTTTTTCACAAACTAATTTCTAAATTATCCACGAGGACGTTTTGGTGGACGACATCCATTGTGTGGAATTGGTGTAACGTCAACGATTGATGTTACTTCTAGACCAGCTGTTTGTAATGAACGAATTGCAGTTTCACGACCTGGACCTAAACCTTTTACGCGAACTTCAACTTTACGCATACCCATATCGAATGCTGCTTTTCCTGCAGCTTCTGCAGCCATTCCTGCAGCGAATGGAGTTGATTTCTTACTTCCTTTGAAACCGATTGCACCAGATGATGCCCAACTAATTACATTACCATCTTTATCTGTTAATGTTGTAATTGTATTATTAAATGTTGAATGAATATGAGCTATACCTTCTGGAACATTCTTTTTAACTTTTTTCTTTCTTGTTTTATAAGCCATAAGTCTTACCTCCTTTTAAATTTTATCCTTTAACTAAACTTTCTTCTTATTTGCTACAGTTTTACCTTTACCCTTACGAGTACGAGCATTACGATTAGTTCTTTGTCCTCTTACAGGTAATCCTTTTTTATGACGACTTCCTTCATATGAGTTAATTTCCATCTTTGTTTTAATGTTCATGTTAACTTCACGACGTAAGTCACCTTCAGTTAAATGTTTATTGATTTCATCACGAATTTTAATTAAATCATCTTGTGATAAATCTTTAGTTTTTGTAGTTGGATCAATGTCAACTTCTTTTAAAATTTGTTTTGCAAGACTTCTTCCAATACCATAAATGTATGTTAATGAAATACAGATATGTTTATCATTTGGAATGTCTACACCTTTAATACGTGCCATTTAATACACCTCCTATAAATTATCCTTGAACTTGTTTGTGTTTTGGGTTTTCACAAATAATTCTTACTTTTCCTTTACGCTTAATTACTTTACATTTTTCGCATATTGGTTTTACTGATGCTTTAACTTTCATATTTTTCCCTCCTATTATTTACGATAGGTAATACGCCCACGTGTTAAATCATAAGGCGATAGTTCTATCATTACGGTATCTCCTGCTAAGATGCGAATATAATTCATTCGTATTTTACCAGAAACGTGAGCTTCCACAATGTGTCCATTTTCCAATTGAACTTTGAATTTTCCTCCTGGAATAATTTCAAGAACTTTACCTTCAATTTCAATTGTATCTTCCTTAGCCATCTTTTCACTCTCCTGTCAATATTTTATCCATCGGCAGTTATTAATAGAGCGATGGAATTGTATCTATCTAAGAAGGTAATAAATACCTTCTTATTATCAGATACTGATTTGATACATTAATCTCTTATAATTTTATCAATTTTTTTAAATATATTTTCAACAGTATCATTACCGTCTACTTCTATTAACACTTTCTTATCTCTATAATGTTCTATTATTGGTTCAGTTTTTTCTATATACATTTGATATCTTGTATCGAATGCCTCTAGGTTATCATCAGATCTTTGATATAACTTACCACCACAACTATCACATATAGAGTCTACTTGTGGAGAACTACTTTCATAGTTAATGTTATAAATTGTTTTACAATCTTCACATATTCTTCTTCCAACAATTCTTTTCTCAAGTGTTTCTTTGTCTACATTTATTAAAATTACATTACCTACTTCATATCCTAGTTTATCTAAGATTTTGTCATATTCATAAGCTTGGTCTAAATTTCTAGGAAAACCATCAATTATAAAACCATGCTTACAATCATCTTTTTTTAATCTGTCTTCGATTAATTGATATGTAATTTCATCTTTTACTAGCTTCCCGCTCGCTAATGTTTCAGCAACATATTGACCAATTTCATTATCTTGCTTGGAAATTTCTCTTAGGATATCTCCTGTTGAGATATGAGGTATGCCATATTTTTCTACTACCAATTCGGCTTGTGTACCTTTTCCTGCGGCAGGTGGAGCTATAAACATAACATTTTTCATTATCTTCTACTATATCCTCTCTTATAACTTCTAGTTAAAATACTTCCTTCTAGTTGTTTATAAGTTTCAAGTGCAACACCAACTACAATTAACAATCCTGTTCCACCTATTGTTACAGATGTTGGCAGACTTGTAATTTTAGAAAATATAATTGGTAGCCCTGCGATTACAGTTAAGAATGTTGCTCCTAAAATTGTTAATCTTGATAAGATTCTATTTACATAGTTCTTTGTTTCATCTCCTGGTCTAATACCTGGAATGTAACCACCATTATCTTGTAAGTTCTTTGCAAATTCATCTGGTTTTAATTGGATGAATGTATAAAAATATGCAAAGAAGAAGATAAATATTACATATAATATAAATCCTACTGGAGTTGTATATGTTAAGTATTTTTGAACAATTACTGTGAAATTATCATTTTTTATAACTGTTGCAATAATACTTGGTATTGACATCAAGCTTGATGCGAATATTACTGGAATAACTCCTGCTGAATTTAATTTTATAGGCATAAAACTTTGGGCATTGCCATAAGCACTTGTTGATTTATTGGCATATTGTATTGGTATTCTTCGTTCTGATTCTTGAACAAATATCATTCCAATTACTATTGCAAAATATACAATAACGAATAATGCAAATTTAACAATTCCAAGTGTTATAATTTGTGCTGTTCCATCAAATGTTACAAGGTTTGAAAACGCAGTGATAAACATTTGTGGAAGTGATGCAATAATTCCTGCCATAATTATTAGACTCATTCCATTTCCAAGGCCTTTTTGAGTGATTTGATCACCCAACCACATAAGTAGTGAAGTTCCAGCAGTTAAAACTGTTGCAATATACATATATTGCATTGGACTTTCACCTTTTCCAAAGAATGCAAAGGCAAATGCATATCCTTCAATAAAAGCGAATGCTACTCCTAAGTATCTTGTTATTTGACTGATTTTTTGTCTACCAGTATGTCCTTGTTTTCTTAATTCTGTAAAATATGGAATAATGTCCATTTGTAATAATTGCATTATGATTGATGCCGTTATATAAGGCATAACTCCTAATGCGAATATTGAGAAGTTTTTAAGAGCTCCTCCTCCAATAGTATTTAACAATTCTAGGAAACCTAGACTTTCCGTTAAATCTTTTGTGCCTGGTACTCTAATTGAACATCCTAATACGAATATTGTTAGAGCAGCTAAAGTATAGTATATTCTATGACGTAAATCTTTATTTTCTGAAGTAAATAATTCCTTCATAAATTTAAACATCTTAGATCACCTCAGCTTTACTTCCTGCCTCTTTAATCTTTTCTAATGCACTAGTTGAAAATTTATTAGCTTGAATAGTAATTTTCTTTTCAAGTTTACCATTTCCTAGTACTTTAACTCCATCTAATTGTTTTTTTAATAAACCAGTATCTTTTAATAATGCTGGTGTAACTACTGTTCCATCTTCAAAAACGTTTAAGTCTTCTACATTGATTGTTGCATAAACAGTTTTGAACTTAGCGTTTTTAAATCCTCTTTTAGGGATTCTTCTATATAATGGTAATTGTCCACCTTCAAATACTGGGTTGATACTACCACCACTACGTGCTTTTTGTCCTTTTTGTCCGCGACCACTTGTTTTACCAAGACCACTACCTGATCCACGTCCTACACGTTTCTTTGCATGAGTAGCACCGATATTTTTTTCTAATTCATGTAACTTCATTATCCTAATATCTCCTCTACTGTTTTTCCGCGAAGTGCAGCAACTTCTTCTACAGTCTTTATTGACTTTAATGCATTCATTGCAGCTCTTGCCATATTTAATTTTGTTCTTGCTCCTAGTGATTTAGATACAACATCACGAACTCCTGCTAAATCTAAGATAGCACGAACTGATCCACCAGCGATAACACCAGTACCTGCAGCAGCAGGCTTGATGATTACTCTAGCAGCTCCAGCTGTACCAATTGCTTCATGTGCAACTGTTCTTCCTTCGATTAGAGGGATTGTGATAATATTCTTGTTTGCATCTTGTAATGCTTTTTTGATTGCATCAGGTACTTCGTTTGCTTTTCCAATACCTAATCCAACTTTACCTTTACGATCTCCGATAACAACTGTTGCAGAATATCTTCTTTGACGTCCACCTTTGTTAACTTTAACAACGCTTTTAACATCAATTACTAATTCTTCGAATTGTTTTTCTTTAGAGTCATTTCTCTTTTGCATATTACCCTCCTATTAGAATTCTAATCCGTTTTCACGTGCAGCTTCAGCTAAAGCTTTAACACGTCCGTGATAAAGGTAACCACCTCTATCAAATACTACTTTTGTAATTTTAGCTTTTGTAGCTTTTTCAGCGATTGCTTTTCCAACAACCTTAGCTGCTTCTACATTACTTCCATTTTCAATTTTTAGATCTTTATCTAATGAGGAAGCTGATACAAGAGTAGTTCTAGTTTCATCATCTATGATTTGTGCATAAATTCCATTATTAGAACGGAATACACATAATCTTGGTATAGCGCTTGTTCCCATTAATGTTTTACGAATTCTTTCGTGACGAGATTCACGCATTTTATTACGAGATTCTTTTTTAATCATATAACTTTTCTCCCTTCCTACTTATTAAGCAGCTTTCTTTCCTTCTTTACGACGAATATGTTCATCTTTATATCTGATACCTTTTCCTTTATATGGTTCAGGTTGTCTTACTTTTCTAATATTAGCTGCAAATTCTCCAACTAACATTTTATTAATACCTTTAACTTTGATTTCAGTATTACTTACTGATTCAACTGTAAGTCCTTCTGGTACTTCCATTTCAACTGGATGTGAATATCCAGCATTAATTACTAATTTCTTTCCTTGAACATTGAAACGATAACCAACACCAACTATTTCTAGTCCTTTTTCATAACCATTAGTTACACCAATAATCATGTTTTCAACTAAAGCATTCATTGTTCCATGCATTGCTTTAGCATTCTCGTTTGCACGTGCAAATGTTAATTTGTTACCTTCAATATTCATTGTAATGTCTTTTAACATTGGTTGAGTTAATGTTCCTTTTGGTCCTTTAACTGTTACAACGTTATCAGCATTTTCAACTGTAACTCCTTCTGGAATTGTAATAATACGATTTCCAATACGGCTCATAATGACACCTCCTTATATTTTTATATTTATTACCAAATATAAGCTAGAACTTCTCCACCTATATTTTGTTTACGAGCTTCTTTATCTGTCATAATTCCTTTAGATGTTGAAATGATTGCGATTCCTAATCCGTTTAAAACTTTTGGAATTTCATCATTTTTTGCATATACACGAAGTCCTGGTTTGGAAATTCTCTTTAAACCAGTGATAACTCTTTCTTTTTTATCAGTATATTTTAAAGTTAAAACTATTGTTCCTTGAGCGTCATCACTGTCAATCTTATAATCTTTTATAAATCCTTCTTCTTTTAAAATCTTAGCGATTTCTTTTTTTATGTTAGAAGCTGGAACTTTTACTTCTTCATAACGCATTTGGTTAGCATTACGAATTCTTGTTAACATATCTGCAATTGTATCAGTTACTACTGCCATTATAATTTTCCTCCTTTCCAATTACCAACTTGATTTTTTTATTCCTGGTATTTGTCCTTTATAAGCTAATTCACGGAAGCAAATACGGCAGATTCCGAATTTACTCATAACTGCGTGTGGACGACCGCAACGAGAACATCTTGTATATTCACGTACTTTGTATTTTTGTGGTCTATTAGCCTTTACTATCATACTTTTCTTTGCCATAATATTCCTCCCATTTTTACTTTTTAAAAGGAATTCCAAGTCCATTTAATAAGTCGAATGATTCTTCATTTGTTTTTGCTGTTGTAACAAATACGATATCCATACCGCGAACTTTTACAACATCATCGTAATTAATCTCTTGAAAGATTAATTGTTCTTTAATTCCCATTGTGTAGTTTCCTCTACCATCAAATGCTTTTGAACTAACTCCACGGAAATCTCTTACACCTGGAAGTGATATTGATACTAACTTGTCAATAAAGTTATACATATTATCTCCTCTTAGTGTTACTTTACAACCAATTGCTTGACCTTCTCTTACTTTAAATCCAGCGATTGATTTTTTTGCTTTTGTTATTACTGGCTTTTGTCCAGAAATTAATGTTAAATCATGAACTGCTGCTTCTAATAATTTAGAGTTTGTAGTTGCATCACCAACACCCATATTAATAACAACTTTTTCAAGTCTTGGAACTTGCATTATTGACTTATAATTATATTTTTCTTGTAAACTTGGAACTACTTCATTTAAGTATTTCTCTTTTAGGCGGTTCATAATTACCCTCCTTCCAATTAATCAATTTTTTCGTTTGATTTTTTTGCTATTCTTATTTTTTTACCTGTTTTTTCATCAGTTGTATGTCCTATTCTAGTTCTTTTTTTAGTTTTAGGATCAACAATCATAACATTTGATGCATTTATTGGTGCAGCTACATCAATTATTCCACCTGTTTCAGTGCTAGTTGGTTTTTGATGTTTCTTAACCATATGTACACCTTCAACGATAACTTTATTTTCGTTTCTTAATGTTTTAACGATTTTTCCTGTTTTACCTTTATCAGAACCAGTGATAACTACAACTTCATCTCCTACTTTAAAGTTCATATTTATCCTCCTCTTATAGTACTTCTTTTGCTAAAGAAACAATTTTCATGTAATCTTTATCACGAAGTTCTCTTGCTACTGGTCCAAAGATACGAGTTCCTACTGGACTCTTGTCATCACGAATGATAACGCAAGCATTGTCATCGAACTTAATGTAACTTCCATCTTCACGACGAACGCCTTGACGACTACGAACGATAACTGCTTTTACAACTTTTCCTTTTGGTACTGGTGAGTTAGGAATTGCGCTTTTAACTGTTCCAACTACTACATCACCAATGTTACCTGTTTTTACTTTACTTCCACCTAATACACGAATTACTAAAAGTTCACGTGCACCAGAGTTGTCAGCAACCTTCATACGGCTTTCTTGTTGTAACATAGATTATTCCTCCTTCTCATCTAAGCGTTAAATAATAACTGCTTCTTTTACTATTTCTTTTAAATAGAAATGTTTAGTTTTTGATAATGGTCTAGTTTCTACTATACGAACAGTATCTCCAACTTTTGCTATATTTTTTTCATCATGTACACAATATTTCTTTGAGCTTTTAACTCTTTTGTGATATAACGGATGGTTTTTATAAGTTTCAACTAAAACACTGATTGTTTTATCATTAGTTGCGCTTACTACTTTTCCAACTAATTCTTTTCTTACTTTCTTTTCCACTTTATATCCTCCTATTCGTTAATCTCACGTTCTTTTAGAACGGTTTTCATTCTTGCAACGGTGTGTCTTAAATCTCTAATTCTAGAAGGTTTTTCTAAATTACCTGTTGCTTGTTGAAAACGTAAATTGAATAGTTCTTCTTTTGCTTCAACTAATTTTTTGTTGATTTCTTCAGTTGATAATTCTCTAATCTCTTTAACCTTCATTTGATTCACCACCATTTTCTTTTTTTACAAATTTTGTTGTTACTGGTAGTTTATGAGAAGCAAGTCTTAATGCTTCACGTGCAGTTGCTTCATCAACACCTGCTATTTCGAACATTATTTTTCCTTCTTTAACTACTGCAACCCATCCTTCAACATTACCTTTACCTTTACCTTGTCTTGTACCGATAGGCTTTTTAGTTAATGGCATATGTGGGAAGATGTTTATCCAAACTTTTCCACCACGTTTCATGTAACGAGTCATAGCTACACGAGCAGCTTCGATTTGGTTTGCTGTAATCCAAGCACCTTCTTTTGCTTGAAGTCCATATTCACCGAAATGTAATTCTCTGTTTCCACGTGATCTTCCTTCGTAAGGTAATCTATGAACACGACGATATTTAGTTCTTGACGGTATTAACATATTAATTACCTCCTTTAGCCTTTTTGTTTAGGATTTCTCCCTTATAGATCCATACCTTTACACCAATTTTTCCGAATGTTGTGTCAGCTTCACTTGTAGCATAATCAACATCTGCTCTTAATGTATGTAGAGGAATAGTTCCTTCTGTATATCCTTCGCTACGAGCCATATCAGCTCCACCTAAACGTCCAGATACACTTGTTTTAATTCCTTTAGCTCCTGCTTTCATAGCATTTCTAATTGCTCTTTTTTGAGCCATACGGAATGATGCTCTATTAGTAATTTGGTTTGCAATATTGTCTGCAACTAATTGAGCGTTTAAGTCTACTTTTTTAATATCAGCGATTGAGATTTGAACATTCTCGCCTGCAACCTTTGAAAGTTGTTTCTTTAATTTTTCAATTTCTTCTCCACCGTGTCCAATCATAACACCTGGTTTTGAAGTGTGGATAACAACTTCTGTTTTCTTAGCATTTCTTTCAATTTCAACTTTAGCAATTCCAGCATTAGTTAAATTTTTCTCTAAATATTCACGAATTTTAATATCTTTGTCTAAGAATTTTGAGAAATCTTTGTTATTACTGTACCATTTTGCTTCCCAGTCTTTATTGATACCAAGTCTTAGTCCATTAGGATTTACCTTTTGTCCCATTCTGTTACCTCCTTATTAGTTTTTTGTAGCCACTACTATATTAATGTGACTAGTTCTGTGATTTCTATGTCCTATGTGTGAACGTGAATCAAAAAAGTGACGTTTCATAACAGGACCAGCATCTACTCTTGCTTCTTTAACATAAAGTGTTGTAGCATCTGCACCATTATTATTAACAGCGTTAGCAATAGCAGAATTTAAAACTTTTTTAGTTAATCTTGCTGATTTATTATTAACATTTGTTAAGATGTTTAATGCTTCTTGTACACTTTTACCACGAATCATATCTGCAACTAATCTTGCTCTGATAGGTGATACTCGAAGACCTTTAGCAATTGCTTTTGCTTCCATTTTTTTACCCTCCTAGTCATTTCTATTATTTTTTGTCTGAACCATGTCCACCAAATTTACGTGTTAATGCAAATTCTCCTAATTTGTGTCCAACCATATCTTCAGTTACATAAACTGGAATAAATTCTTTTCCGTTATGTACTGCAAATGTGTGTCCAATAAAATCAGGAAAAATAGTGGAACGGCGTGACCAAGTTTTAATGACTTCTTTTTTTCCAGACTTATTTAATTCTTGAACCTTTTTTAATAATCTATCGAATACATAAGGTCCTTTTTTTAAACTTCTTGCCATTTTTTAATCATCCTTTCCTATTTACTATTGCGACGACGTACTATGAACTTGTCAGATTGTTTTTTCTTACGTGTCTTTAATCCAAGTGCTGGTTTACCCCAAGGTGTCATTGGTGCTTTACGTCCAATTGGTGCACGTCCTTCACCACCACCATGTGGATGGTCATTTGGATTCATAACTGAACCACGAACTGTTGGTCTAATACCCATGTGACGTTTACGTCCAGCTTTTCCAACTTTAACAAGTGATGAGTCTTCGTTTCCAACTACACCAATTGTTGCATAACATGTACCTAACACTTTTCTTTGTTCTCCACTTGATAAACGAATCATAACGTAATTTCCTTCACGACCTAGGATTTGTGCTGATGTACCAGCACTTCTTGCTAGTTCTCCACCTTTTCCAGGACGTAATTCGATGTTGTGAATCATTGTACCAACAGGAATACTCATAATTGGTAATGCGTTACCAACTTTGATATCTGCCTTTTCTCCAGATTCAACTGTTGCTCCTACTTCTAATCCTTTTGGAGCAATAATGTATCTCTTTTCTCCATCTGCATAATTGATTAATGCAATATTTGCAGTTCTATTTGGATCATATTCAATACTTGCTACTTTTCCAGGTACGTTTAATTTATTTCTTTTAAAATCAATAATACGATATTTTCTTTTTACTCCGCCACCTTGATGACGAACAGTTATCTTACCTTGATTGTTACGACCACTGTTTTTCTTTACAGTAACTAATAGTGATTTTTCTGGAGTGCTAGTAGTTATTACTTCATTTACTAATGCACTCATCTTTCTACGTCCTGGTGTAGTAGGTTTATAATTTCTGATTGCCATAATTTATTTCCTCCTTCTAACCAAGATCAATTGTTTGTCCTTCTGCAAGTGTAACAATTGCTTTTTTTGAACGATTAGTTAATCCAGTATAACGACCAACTCTTCTTTTCTTTGGTTTAACATTCATTGTTCTAATTGATGTTACTTTAACATTGAATATTTTTTCAATTGCTTCTTTTATTTCAATTTTGTTTGCTTTTGGATCAACTTTAAAAGTATATTTTCCTTCGCTTCTAGCTGCTTCTGATTTTTCAGTAATAACTGGTGCTTTGATTATTTCTAAATATTTAGTATCTTTCATTATTTAAGCACCTCCTCGATAAATTTTAAGGCATCTTCTGTAACTACCATTACATCAGTTCCTACAATATCTAACACATTAATTTCATCTGCTAAAATTAATACTAGATTTTTTAAATTTCTTGATGCAAGAATTAAATTTTCATCAAATTCTTTAACAACAAGTAAGACTTTCTTATCAGCTACTTTTAAGCCTTCTAAAATAGCTTTCATATCTTTTGTCTTAGGAGTTTTTATTTCTAAGTTTTCTAATACTACTAACTCTTTATTAGCTGCTTTTTCAGATAATGCTGATTTGATTGCTAATTGTCTTTCTTTTCTATTTTGTTTTTTGCTATAGTCTCTTGGTACTGGAGTTCCATAATTTCCTCCACCTACCCATTGAACGGCTCTAATTGAACCTTGACGAGCATGCCCAGTTCCTTTTTGTCTCCATGGCTTTCTTCCTCCACCAGAAACCTCTGAACGATTTTTTGTTTTATGTGTACCTTGTCTTAATGATGCCATTGATAAAATGATTGCATCTGTTAAAACGTTTTTGTTTGGCGTAATTCCAAATATTTCTTCATTTAAATTAATGTCCTTTACTTTTTCACCTTTAAGATTTAAAAGTTCTACTTTTTTCATCTACGATTCCTCCTTTCATCACTTTATACAATTTTTATTCTTTCTTTATTTATATACTGTGATGATTTTATTCTTCTGTTGTTTCTTCTGTAACTTCAGCAACTTCTTCAACTGTTGGTTCAGCATAACTTACAAGATTAGCTGCTTCTTTCTTTACAGTAGGTTTTTTAACTGCAGTACGAATCATTACTAATGATTTCTTTGGACCAGGGACATTACCCTTAACTAAAATTACGCTGTTTTCTGTATCGATTGATACAACTTCAAGATTTTGAACAGTTCTTTGAACATTACCCATTTGACCTGGCATTTTCTTTCCTTTAAGTACGTGCATTGGTAACATTGTACCTAAAGAACCAACACCTCTATGATATTGAGAACCGTGTCCCATAGGACCTCTTGATTGATTGTGACGTTTAATAACGCCTTGGAAACCTTTTCCTTTACTTGTTCCAGTAACATCAACAATTTCCCCTGCTTCGAAAATGTCCACACCAATAGTTTGACCTAAAGTGTAATCATTAACATTAACTCCTCTAATTTCTCTTAAGAAGCGCTTAGGTGTTGTGTTAGCTTTCTTTGTATGACCTAATTCTGGCTTGTTACTTAACTTTTCTCTAATAGTTTGAGTTCCAAGTTGAATTGCATCATATCCATCTTTTTCAACTGTTTTTATTTGAGTTACTACATTTGGCTCAACTTCAATTACAGTAACTGGAATTAATTTACCCTCTTGAGTAAATACTTGTGTCATTCCAATTTTCTTACCTAAGATTCCTTTCATTACTTTTTCCTCCATTATTTAGTTTTGATTTCGATATCTACACCGCTTGGTAAATCTAAGTGTGCTAATGCATCAATAGTTTCCTTGCTTGGATTTTTGATATCAATAAGTCTTTTGTGTGTACGCATCTCGAATTGTTCACGAGAATCTTTGTATTTATGTACAGCTCTTAAAATTGTGAATTTTTCAACTTCTGTTGGAAGTGGTACTGGACCAGAGATTTGTCCACCAGATCTTCTTACAGTTTCAACAATTTTCTTTGCAGCATTATCAAGTATTCTGTGATCGTATGCTTTAATTCTTATACGAATTTTTTCTGTTGACATTTGAAATCCTCCTCTCGCCTATATCTAGTATAGACTTGCTCCGTAGCGAATAACCCGATAACCAATTATCAACTTAACCTGGTGTATCAGCAACCTCGCACATCTAAGCAGTCACACGTATTAAATTATAACGGATAGTCCTTGATTTTTCAAGCTTTTTTTTAATTTTTTTGATGTTTTTGCAAAGTTTTTCTTTTTTTGTCAGATTTTTTTGATTTTTTTTGAATATTATTTTTGCAAACGCTTAAGTGACGCTGGTAATACAATGGTACTCCCGAATTTTTTGTTTATTTCATCAATTGTTCCTTGAATATTGTCTACTTTATTATCTTGTTCTTCATTTTCATCAAATAATGATATTTGTGTTTGTTTAGTTGTTGTTAAGTTTGAAATTCTAACTCCAATCAATCTTATTTTTTCTTGACCATATGTCTTATCAAACAGTTTAACAATTGTTTTTAAAACTTTTTCTGTATTATTTGTTGGATTATTTAATGTTTCTTGATAGGAATAATTTTTAAATGTACTATCCTTATATATAATAGCAATCGTTGATGTATATAATTTTTTTTCTCTCAATTGTCTCATAACATCTTCTGTTTGACGTAGAATTATTCCTTTTAATTTTTCTGTATCAGTTTCATCATGTGGCAGTGTAGTTGTTGTGCTAATACTTTGTCTTCTCCCTTTTTTTACTATTACCGGTGTATTATCTATTCCATATGAAGCTTCTTTTAAATATGTTCCTTGACTTTTAAATTTTTTATTTAATATTTCTTGGTTTGTATTTGCTAAATCTTTTATTGTATAAATATGCATCTTATTTAATTCTTCAGTGGCCTTTTTTCCACACATAAATAAATCTTTTACTGGTAACGGCCAAAGTTTTGTTTCTATTTCATCTTTAAAAAGTGTATGAACCTTATCTGGCTTCTCAAAGTCGCTTGCCATTTTTGCACATAATTTGTTATTTGCAATTCCGACATTTACGGTATAACCAAATTTGGTTTTTATATTATCCTTTATTTCATGCGCTAACTTTATATAATCTTTATACAAATAATTTGTTCCTGTCATATCCATAAAACATTCATCTACTGAAAACTGTTCTAGTGTTGGTGTAAAATTTCTTAGATAATTCATCAATTCTTTAGACTTTTGATAATAAAATTCATGATTTGGTGGAAAAATTTGTAAGCTTGGACATTTTCTTTTTGCGGAATATATTGTTTCTGCGGTAACTATTCCATATTTTTTTGCTACAGGGCTTTTCGCCAGTACTATGCCATGTCTTTGTGATTCGTCTCCACCTATAATTGATGGTATTTTTCTTATGTCTTGTTTATATCCGTTTTTTAATAAAAGAACAGCACTCCAAGAAAGAAATGCATTATTTACATCTACGTGAAATATGATTCTTTCTGACACTATTCTCACCTCAACTTCATTATACTATTTTTTATATTTTTTTTAAACAAAAAAAGTACTATAAAGTTAGTACTTATATTGTTAAATTATCTAAGCAAAATGTTGCGTATATTGGAATGTATCGTATGTCCTTTTTAGTTTGAAAGTTATTTTCTGTTATCCTATATCCTTCTGGTACAGTATACTTTTTCATAAATACTGATAGTGATTTTGCTTTTGAATTAGTTTTAGTTGTTAGTTCGATTGGAATAATTTGACCCATTCTATTTTGAACTACGAAGTTAACTTCTGCTTTTCCATCTGACTGATAATAATATAATGAAAAGCCATTTTCTGCTAGCGTTTTTGCAATGTGATTTTCATATAATGTTTCTTTTATGTCTTCATTAGTTATAAATTGTTTATAGTTTAAATGTAACATTGTATATAAAAGCCCATCATCTACTGTATATAGTTTAAAACTATCATTATCTCTACAACTACTTAATGGCGACTTTATTTCTTTTGCTTTAAAACTTCTGTATACTATTTGATTATTTACTAAATAATTTATTGAGCTTTCATATTCTTTAGATCTTTTTCCTTGACCAATAACTCCATATTGGAATTTTTTATTTTCTTTTTGTAATTGATCTGGTAACGAATCTAATACTTCTATTCCTCTTGGAATGTCGATTAAGTTTTTATTTAATGCTATTTCCTTTTTATATACGTCTATTAACTTTTGTTTTATTGCATCTAACTCATATTGTGACTTACCATTTATTGATGCTGATACTACTTCTGGTAGTCCTCCAGATATAATGTATTCTTGGAATAATTCTAATGCAACTTTGTGGAATGGGCATGTTTTTCTCTTTGTAAATGATTCTTTAATTAGTTCTGCTAAACTTTTTTCATCATGTGCCCAAAGATATTCTTCAAAGTCCATTTCATTCATACTTTTAAATTGTAATTCTTCTCCTTTAAATTCTGATAATTTTTCTTTTCTGGAAGTAATAGCTATTAAATGATATTTACTGTGTTCGCTTCCAAATAGCTTTAAACCTTTTACTATTTCTTTATCTGTTAAGTTATCTAATATTATTAAGGTGTCATCTTTAAGTATTGTTTCTCCAGAAATAAGTGATAAGTTTAATATTAATTTTTCTGTTGACTTTTCTTTAGTAAATAGTTCTATTATTGTTTTGTTGTTTTCTGTATTAAAGTAAATCATATTTTTATACTCTTTTTTGCCAAAATCAAGTACTGAGTATGTCTTTCCAACTTGCTTAGGTCCAAATAATATTAATGGCTTTCTAATTATATCTGCTTTCCATTTTTGTAGAAATTTTTCTATTTTACGTTCCATTTACTGTTTTCACCTCACATATTTTCTAGAATAAGTATACTTTTTTATCTATGGTTTGTCAAGAATAATAACAAATTAAATTTTGAACATTTTAAGTTAATTAAATATTTTTAAAAATTTCTTTAAAATAAAAAAAGACTATTTTTAGTCTTATTAGTTTCTTACTGGTACGTTGTATTCTAGTCTAAGTTTATCTGCTATTGTAACAATAAATTCTGAGTTTGTTGGCTTAGCTCCATCTATATCAACTGTATATCCGAATAAACTAACCATAAAATCCCAATTAGCTCTATTCCAGCTAATATCAATTGCATGTCTTATAGCTCTTTCTACTCTAGAGGCTGTTGAATTATATGTTTTTGCGATAGTGGGATATAATTCTTTGGTAATTCCTCCAATATATTCTGGGTTTTTGAATACTAGTGTTATACCTTCTCGGATATATTGATATCCTTTAATATGAGATGGTACTCCAAGTTCATGAAGTGTGTTTGATATTGACACTTGTAAATTGTTTTGAAATATATCAACAGATTCTGACACTCTTTTATGATCTTTATAGATACTTTCTATTTTTTCTTGTAAATATGATAATTCAAATGGTTTTAACATAAAATAGCATGCCCCTAACTCAGCTACTTTTCTAATCATATCTTGAGTATTATATGATGTTAATACTATTACTTTTTTATTTATACTATTATCTCTAATATACTCAAGTACAGCTAATCCATCTTTTTTAGGCATTACTAAATCTAGTAATATTAAATCAAAATCATTCCTATGATTTTTGATTATTTCTAATCCTTCTTCTCCATCATACGCAATGAATGGAGCTTCTATTTCATCAGTCTTTTTGAAGAATTCTGTTACCATTCCTACTAAGCTTCTATTGTCATCAATAATTAATAATTTTATTTTTTCCATAATCTCTCCTCTTTATCTTTTTTATCACGTATTTTAATTATATAACATAGATAAAAAAATAGAAAGAAAAAAATAGACAAGTTTTGTCGAAAATATAAACTTATCTATTTTTTAATTTATTAAGAAATTCTTGAAGGTTCTCTGGCTTTAGACTTATTCCGCCTAAAAGATATCCATCTATGCCTTTACAATTATTTAGGATTTCAATATTTTTTTCATTTGCACTTCCGCCATAAAGAATTTTATTTTTTGGAAGTATTTCCTTTATTATCTTAAAAACTTCTTCTATTTGTTCATTGGTTGGGATTATTCCTGTTCCTATTGACCATATTGGTTCATAGGCAACAATTATTTTTTCTTGTTCTTCTTCTGTCAGATTGATAATTGCTGATGTTAGTTCTTTTTTTATTACCTCTTTAACTTTACCTTCTTCTCTTTGTGTTATTGTTTCTCCTATACATAATATTGGAGTAATATTATTCTCAAAAAGCATTCTCATTTTCTGATTAATTTCTTCTAAAGATTCTTTTTGATATGCTCTTCTTTCACTATGACCTATTATTGAATACTCTACATTAAATGTTTTTAATTGTTCAGCTGATATTTCTCCTGTATAAGCACCATTACTCGTTGCACTTACATTTTGAGAGCCAAGGTGAATATTATCTAAATTAAAATTTGCTATGTTCAAAAAAGTGGGACATAATATCATTTTATTATCTGTTATTATTGTAGACAATTTACTCTGATACTCGATAAACTCATTTTTATTTAAATTTGACTTATTATTTAGTGCAATAATCATTAGAACTTCTCCTTTATTACTTTTATTATTTTAGATATAAATCCAAATCTATTTTCTTCTTGTTTTTCTTTTATTGCTCTTTGATATACTTCTAAAACTCTATCGGCATAATTTTTTGAACTATAATGTTCAGCTTGAATTCTTGCTTGTTTGTCAAATCTTTTTAATTCTTTAGGGTTTTGATATAAACGCTTGATTTCTGTTTCATATTCTTCATTAGTTACAAAGAATAAACCATTTAGCTCTTCTGTAACCATACTTTGAAATGCTTCATCCCTCATACAAACCGGTACTACTTGTGAGGCCATTGCTTCTATTATAGTTAGACCTTGTGTTTCTGTTTTTGATGCAGTAGCAAATACATCTGAGACATGATAGTAATATGGCATGTCTCCCCAAGCTGCTTTTCCTGTAAATATAATATTATTGGAAAGGCCTAGACTATTACTTAATTTTTCATATTTTTCTTTATCTGGACCATCTCCAACAATAATTAGTTTTATATTATTATATTTTTTATTTAAATTTTTTTGTGAGTTTATTAAGAACTCAACATTTTTTTCTTCGGCAAGTCTTCCAACAAATAATATTACAAAGTCTTTTTTTGATAAATCTAATCTTTTGCGTAAATTTTGTACTTCTTCTTTGTTTATGTTTTCTTCAAAAAATCTATCAACTTCTATTCCTGTTGGAATTATGTGAATATTTTTTTCAAATTTATATTTTTCAGTGAACAGCTTATATGTCTTTGTTGTTGGGACTATTAATTCAGTAGCAGTTGTATCACAATAAAATTTTGTAAAATATTCTAGTAGTTTTTTTGTTGATTTTTTAAAATATCCTTTTGTTACATAATGAATATAATCTTCATACATTGTATGATATGTGTGGACTAGTGGAATATTATATTGTTTGGCAATAATACGAGCAAATGTTCCTACGGCAAATTCTGTTTGTGAGTGGATTACATCAAGTTTCCAACTTTTTATTTTTTTTACAGCACGAACTGGATATATGCTTGTAAGTCTTGAATCATATATTCCTGTTGGTAAGCCAGGTATCTTCAAAACTCTCTCTTTTTCATCATACTCATATTTAAAACTCTCGATATTTGCGGTTACAACATACACTTCATGTCCTTGTTTTTCTAGGGCATGTTTTAACATAACTTCACTAGTTACTAATCCACTTATATATGGCGTATATGTTTCTGTAAATATTCCTATTCTCATTTATTCACCTTCTTTTCAAAAATAAATATTAGTGCTCCTAAAATCACTCCAAAATAATATGTGATAAATCTCCATATTAACAATACGGCTGATACTGTTCCTGCACCTATAAAATTACCAAAAAATTGAGTAAATCCATATTCAATACCTCCACTTGCTCCTGGTATTGGGACAAATGCTCCTATTACGTATATGTATGCAGATGCTGTTAATGTATCGGCAACATTTAAACTATTATAGTCATGCATACTAAATAGAACAAATAATGGTATTATATATAAAAATATAAGGCTTAATATATTTAATCCAATTCCTACAAAAGTTAGTTTTTTTCTCTTTGATAGTTCTTTGAAACCTTCATATAAATCTTTAAACTTTTCTGTTATTTCTTCTTCTTTTATTTTTAATTTTAATTTTTTTGAAACTTTTATTGTGAAATTACACATTTTTTTTGTAGCTTTTTTTGAGTTTGCAACTAATAGTAAAACTATTACAACACCTATATTTATTAAAAAACCAAGTAAAACTAAATACTTTAAGAAGTTTACTTCTGGGAATATTTTAAAAATAAAGTTATATGTTACTGCGAAAATTCCACAGATTACTAGAGCAATTTGATAAAATATAAAACTTTGTACTGTGTAATTAGTTGCTTTTGAAAGAGAGATATTATGTTCTGTTAACATATATATTTCCATTGGCTGACCACCTGTTGAGAATGGTGTTATTCCATTAAAAAATTGTGTTATTAAATTGTGTTTTATTGCTTCTTTTACGTTTATCTTTTTTTTATCGTTTACAATAAGATAATTCACAATTCCCTTTAATGCTATGGATATAAATAAAGAGATTACTGCAAGAAGTACATATTTTATATCAATTGTACTCATAGCTTTAACTATCGATGACCAATCATCTTTTAAAACTATATAAAGTACTATTGCCGTTATAAGGAATAAAATAATTGTATTTTTTTTAATTGTATTTATAAAATTCATGATAATTTCCTTTGAGTTTCTAATTCTTCTTCTCTTTCTTTTAAAAAGACTATTTCCCCTTCATTTTCTCCTAAATTTTCAAAGCTATTTTGCTTTAGAATATCAATCATAGTTTTATCTTCTGGTGATACTTTTACAAATATCTCTTCCATTTTTAAATGATTTATTGCATAGTCCGTGGCAATTCCTATTAAATTTCTTTTCTTTAATTTCTTTTTTAAAGGTGCAAAAGAGATAGTACAGGCTTTAATATCTTTTTCTCCCTCTATGTAACATAAGTCTATTACTTTTGAATTGAATTCTAGAAAAAGTGATTCTTTAATTTCGTTTGATAGTTTTTTGTTTTTTTCATATTCTGCTTTTTCAACATTTGATACATGAGAAATGTATGTTCCGGTTGATGTTACTATTCCATTTTCTTTTTCAAATTCTTCAATCATCTTTTTATAGTCTTCATCATAGGGATCAACCAATAATAGTTTTTCGTTATTCAATTTACTCACCTACTTAATTGCTTCTAATCCTGGTAACTTCTTTCCCTCCAAAAACTCAAGTGTTGCTCCGCCACCAGTTGATGCATGATAAACTTTTTCTTTATATCCTGAATTACTTGCGGCAGCTACTATATCTCCTCCACCTAGTATCATTTTAATATTATTTGATACAGCATATTCTAATAACTCATCGGTTCCTTTTTTATACTTATCAAATTCATATACTCCAAGAGGTCCATTCCATAATACTATTGATGCATTTTTTATGATATTTTGATATTTTTCAATTGATTGTGGTCCAATATCTAATCCCATTTCATCATTGGCTATGTTGGTTACTTCTTTTACTCTATATTCTTCATCATTTGTATATTCATTTGTTACTGCAAAATCTACTGGAAGTTCAATCTTATCTTTATAGTTTTCTAACATTTTTTTACAGAAGTCAATATTTTCTTTATCTAATAATGATTTTCCTATTTCATATCCTTGGGCTTTTAGGAATGTAAATGCCATTCCACCACCTATTAAAATCTTGTCAGCTTTTGTTACTAAGTTTTCTATTACGCCAATTTTATCAGCAACTTTTGCTCCACCTAAAATTACAATAAATGGATGTTCTGGATTTTCTAAAACATTTAATGCATTTAATTCTTTTTCAATTAAGAAACCAATACATGATTCTAAGTTACTTGCTATTCCAACGTTTGAAGCATGAGCTCTGTGGATAGTTCCAAATGCATCATTTACGAATATATCTCCTAATGATGCCCAATATCTTCCTAGTTCAGGATCATTTTTGCTTTCTTTTTTTCCATCTAAGTCTTCATATCTTGTGTTTTGAATTAATAAAACATCTCCTGGTTCCATACTATCTACAGTTGCTTCTAATTCACTACCTCTTGTTTTTTCACTAAAAAGTATGTCTTTTTCCAAAAGCTTTGATAATTCTTGTGCTACTGGTGCTAAATTATTCTTATCTAGGTCTGATTCTTCTTTTATTCTTCCTAAATGTGATAATAATATTACCTTTGCATTATGTTCTATTGCATACTTTATTGTTGGAAGTGCTCCGACAATTCTTGTATTGTCTACTATTTTTCCTTCTTTTATTGGTACATTAAAATCACATCTTATTAATACTTTTTTATTATTTATATCAATATCTTTTATTGTTTTCATTAGCCAATTCTCCTATCTATTTCAGTATAACATTATTTTAAATCAAAAAAAAGGGAGTTTACCCCTATTTAGTCATTAAATACTTTGCAGTTCTTACCATTTGTGCTGTATAAGACATTTCATTATCATACCAAGATACAACTTTAACTAGTTGTTTTCCGTCTACTTCTACTATACTTGTTAATTGTCCATCTACTAATGAACCACAACGTCTTCCAATTACATCACTAGAAACAATTGGATCTTCTGTATATTTTAACGTTTCATTTTGAGAATTTTTTAATGTATTATTAATTTCTTCTACTGTTGTATTTCTTCCAAGCTCTAATACTAAATCAACTACTGAACCTGTTGGCACTGGTACACGCATTGCAGTTCCTTCAAGTTTACCATCTAAGTTAGGGCATACTTTTCCAATTGCTGAAGCTGCTCCTGTAGATGTTGGAACGATATTTGCTGCGCACGCTCTTCCACGACGAGCATTTATTCCTTTTTTATGTGCAACATCTAAAGTAACTTGGTCATTAGTGTATGCATGAACTGTTGTCATATATCCTTTATTTATTCCAAATTCTCTATCAAGTACATCTACTACTGGTGCTAAACAATTTGTTGTACAAGATGCTGCTGAGATTATCTTTTCATCTCCTGTTAAATTTTCGTGGTTTACGTTATAAACTATAGTTTTTACATCACCTTTAGCTGGTGCAGAAATTATTACATGTTTTGCTCCTGCATTAATATGAGCCATGGCCTTTTCTTCTGATGTAAATAGTCCAGTACATTCAAATACTACATCAATATCTAAATCTTTCCATGGTAACATAGCTGGATCCTTTTCTGAGTAAACTTTAACTCTTCTATCTCCTATTACTATATATTCTCCATCGCTTGTAATTTCATCAATTCTATAGTTTCTGTGATTAGTATCATACTTTAATAAATATGCTAATTGTTCTGCATCAGTTAAATCATTAATTGCTACTACTTCAAACTCCTCATTTTCTTCCATTAAACGGAAACATAATCTTCCGATTCTTCCAAATCCGTTGATTGCTACTTTTATCATTTTTCAATCCTCCTATGCTTTCATTATATATTTTTATCTTTTTTGTTTCAATATATTCAACAAGTTTTAGTTGTAAAGATGTCAAATAAAAATATCCACAGAAATTGTGAATACTTTATATTTTAGTTTTGTTTTTCCACAAAAAATGTTTATTCTGCATTGAAATAACTTCCACCAATAAATTCTCTTATAACAGCATCTTCGGGAATTGATTCAGATGGTATTGGTAAGAATGATCTTAAGAAGTTAATTAATCTTTTAGCTTCTTCATAGTATGGAGAATCACTTTCTACAGAATATAATAATGGTTCAGCATATGTTTTAAGAACTCCAATTTCATAAATTGCTGCAGAATTTATGGTAACATCACTTTCATCTTGGAATGGGAAAATGTATTTTTCTTCTCCAATTCGAACGCTTGGCCATTGTGCTAATGTTTTTTCTACACTATAATTTCTTGTTCTGTTATCGCGAACTATTCTTCTTAGAAGTCTATTGTCTGTTGTTGGGATTCTATTATGATCATCTATACTTAATTCAGTTAATGGTGAAATATATATTTTAAATTTCTTTTCACGACTTATATTTGATAATACTTTAGGATCAAGTGCGTGAATACCTTCAATTATTAAAATATCTTTTTCATCTAATTTCATTTCCGTATTATATTCTTTTTTTCCTAAACTAAAATTATATTTTGGCATCTTTACAGTTTTGCCATCTAATAACTCTGAAATTTTTTTATCAAATAATTTTAAATCTACGGCTTCTAAACATTCGAAATCATAACTACCATCTTCATTTTTTGGAGTTTCTTCTAATTCCATAAAAAAGTCGTCCATACCAACTGTTTTTGGCTCAAGTCCAAAGCTTTTTAGATACATACATAATTTTCTTGATGTAGTCGTTTTTCCTGATGATGATGGTCCTGCCATTAAAACAATCTTAACCTTATTTTTTCTTGTATTTATTGATTTTGCGACATTTAATAGACGATTGCTTTGAAGTGTTTCATCAATTTTTATTAATTCGCTTATTTTCCCTGTTGATACAACTTTATTTAAGTCTACTGAGTTCTTTACTCCTATTAATTTAGCCCATTCTTTATATTCAGCAAATATTTCAAACATATGTGGATGATGTTGATATTTTTTTATTTTGTCATTTATATAAATTGTTGGGAATCTTAGAGTAAAGCCATTATCTTTAATATAAGTTAAATCAAATGCTTTTAGTTTAGCTGTTGATGGTGGCATTTGGTTGTAGAAATAATCATAGATATTACCTAATCTATATAGTGTTACGTAACTATCAGTATTGTATCTTAGGGTATCAGCCTTTGTTTGGTTTCCGACTTCTTCAAAATATTTTTTTGCTTCTAGTCTATCAATGGTTACTTTAGTAATTGGTAAGTCTTTTTTTACGATTTCTTTCATTAAGTTTTTTATCTTTTCTAACTTTTCTTCTGTTAGTTTAAAACTTGTTTTAATATATATTCCTTTATCTAATGAGTGTTCTACAGTTATGTTTGCAGATTTTCCATATAATTTTTTTACAGCATAAATAAGCATAAATACAAGTCCATTTACATGAGCTCTATTTCCTGCTGGTGTTGTCAAATCAATAAACTCTACTACAGAATTTTCTTTTATTTTTGATGATAATTCTCTTAATACATTATTAACTCTAGCTAGAATTATTGGATACTTAAATTCAGGTTGATGCTCTTTATAAATTTCTAATAAAGTTACATCTTTACTATAATTATACTTTTTTCCATTAATAGTTACTTCGACTGTCTCAATCACACTATTCACTCCCTTATAATATTATGTTAAGTATAACATATTTTGTAATATTATTATATGCATATTTTTTTTAATTGACACTATATTTATAATGGGTGATATGATGAATTTGATTCCTATGGTATTTGATAAGAGTAGTGATTTAATGGGATATGATATTTATTCTAAGTTACTAGAACATAGAATTATATTTATTAGTGGCGAAATTGATGATAATTTGAGTAATACTGTTATTGCGGAATTACTTTATTTGGATTCTATTTCTAATGAGGACATTTATATTTATATTAATTCAATTGGTGGAAGTGTTAGTAGTGGATTGTCTATTTATGATACTATAAATATTATTAAAAGTGATGTTTGTACTGTTGGTATTGGTATTTGTGCTAGTATGGGAGCTTTTCTTTTGTCTAGTGGTTGTAAAGGTAAAAGGTTTATTCTTGAAAATACTGAGGTGATGATTCATCAAGTAAGCAGTGGTTTTGAGGGACAGACTGATAATATTAAACTGATGAGTGATAGAATATTTGTACTTCAAAAGAGGCTTAATAAAATTCTTTCTAAAAATACTCATAAAAGTTTAAAAAAAATAGAAACTGATATAAAGCATGATTATTATATGGATTCTATTCAAGCTATAGAATATGGGATTGTGGATAAAATATTAAAATAAAAAATATCTACTAATTATAGATATTTTAATTATTTTTATTACGATCAGCTTTTTCAAATGAATCGGCTAGATCTTTAATTTTTCTCATTCTATGATTCATACCTGATTTAGATATTGATTTTCCTGTTTCTAGAGTAATTATTTCTGCTAATTCTTTTAGTGATGACTCTTTATATGCTTTTCTATATTTTAAAGCGACTTTTGCTCGGTCATCTAATAGGTCTATTCCATCATGGTCTTCTATAATTTTAATTTGTCTTAGTTGTTCATTTGCTGTTTCAAAAACTCTATCAATATTTGCTTGTTCCATATTATTCAATCTGTTTGTTTTATTTTTTTGATCACGATATATCCTTACATTTTCATAGTATAATACTGCTTGATTAGCTCCTAATAGTTTTATAAAGTCACTTATTTTTTCAGCTTCTTTTATATATATCATATATCCTTTTTCTCTATTTAGAATTTTAGCATTTAAATCAAATAGATTTAATAATTTTTGAACAAATACTGCTTCTTCAGGTTCTGTTACTAGTATTTCCATATGATATCTTGATATTTTTGGATCACTGATACTGCCTGATGCGAAGAATACTCCTCTTAAATAAGCTCTTATTTCTTCGTTTGCTCCTACAATGTAAGTTGGAACTGTTGGTAAATAGTTATTTTCTTCATCAATTATTCCTAAGTCTTTAAGTAGTCCCTGAACGTTATTATCTATTATAACTTGATATAATTCTCTTTTACTAAAATTTAGGTTTTCTATAATTTCTATTTTTGGAATAATATCTGTTATTGATGTTATAAAATAATTTACTCTTTCTACTAAGAATCTATTTTCTGTATTTAGAGTAATTTTATCATCATTTATTAAACCATTATTTCTGATGTATGCTGATAACTCAGCTATTATTTCTGATCTTGTACTTTTAATTTTAGATATTTCTTCTTTTATTTTTACAGTGAATGACATTATTTTCTCATTAGATATGAAAATATTAATGAACTTAGTTTTAAGCTATTATGTTTTAATGTATTATCATCAATTGTTATTAGGTCATCTTCTATTAGTTCTACGCCTATTTTTTTAATTTCATCATAGTCTATTAAAACTGGGTCTTTTTGTTCTTGGCTTTCATATCTTTTTGCCATTTCATCATCTATTTTTGTATTGCTGGCGATTACTACGTCAACTTTCTTTTTATCTAAATATCTATTTAAAAGTTTTACATGATCACCTACCGTGAAATTATCAGTTTCTCCTGGTTGAGTTACTATATTACAAGTATACATAATTGGTGCTTTACTTTCATTAAGAACTTCTTCTACTTCTTTACAAATAATATTTGGAAGAACGCTTGTATATAAACTACCCATACTAATTATTATTAAGTCTGCATTTTTTATTGCTTCTAGAGCCTCATGTGATACCTTTGGTTCTTTTTTATAAAAGATTTTTTCAAATTGACGGTGTGATTCTGTAATTTGTTCTTCTCCTTCAATTATATTTCCATCTTTATCTAAGCCCATTAGTGTTAAATCACAATCTTCTGATATAGGTAAGACTTTGTGTCTTACGTCTAATAATTTGCTTAATTGTTTTATTGATTCTGTTAGTGATCCTGTTATATCTAACATTGCAGTTAAGATTAAATTTCCTACTGCGTGTCCATCTAGATCACTTGATGTTTTAAAGCGATATGACATCATATCTTTGATTGGTTGGTCTATTTGTGAAAGATTTGTTATAACCTTTCTTATATCTCCAACTGCTGGTGTGTGGAATTCTTCTCTTAATTTTCCAGTTGATCTTCCATTATCTGAAACTGTTATTATGGCTGTAATATCTACTGGAAAGTCTTTTAGTCCTTTTAATAAATAAGACATTCCTGTTCCTCCACCTAAAACTACTACTTTTTTATACATTTATGTCCTCCTTAATTTGTAACAATTTTATCTAAACAATACTTTTTCTTTTTTTTGTAACTGTATATAAACAAAGCAATTCCTGATATAACAAATAATAATGATACTAGTTGAGCTACTTTTATTTGACCTAGCATTAGCGAATCACTTCTTAGTGTTTCAATTCCAAATCTTACTATTCCATACCAGATAAGATATATTGCGGTTAATTGTCCAGTTTTTAATTTCTTTGTAGCTCTTAATATTAATAATAATATAAAACCTATTAATGAGCAAATTGATTCATAAAGAAATGTTGGTTCTCTATAAAAACCACTTATATACATCCCATCTATAATGAACTTTGGTAAGTGCATATTTTTTAGTGCTTGTAGGGAAATTATATTTCCATATGCTTCTTGATTGAAGAAATTTCCCCATCTTCCTATTGCTTGAGCTATAATTACGCCTACCACCATAATATCTAACATTTGTAGAATATTTATTTTGTTTTTTCTTGAGTATATTATTAAAAATATTAGGGCTGATATTAAACCACCATGAATAGCTAATCCACCATTCCAAATAGCAAATATTTGGGATGGATTGTTTAGGTAGTAATCTAAGTTAAAAATTACATAATATAACCTTGCTCCTAGTATTCCAATTATTAATCCATAAAATATTAAGTTTGTTAAATAATTATCTGGTACATTTTTCTTTTTAGATTCTTTAAAAATTATTAAGCATGCCGTTAACATCGCAAGAAATATAAAGAACGAGTACCATTTAATTTGAAATATTCCTAAGTTAAGCATTACATCATTCATGTTTTTTCACCTTACTTAGAATACTTTTTATAATTTCTTCCATTATAAAGTTTGTTACTGAAATAAGTATTGCGGCAAAGAATGCTACTAATAAGTTATTTACTTGAAAGTGTGGTCCTAAAAGCCAATCAACTAATTTTAAAATAAAGACATTTATACATGGGTAAAACAGTCCTAAAGTTATACCTGTTATTGGTATTGTTAGTGTTATTAATATTGGTTTTATAGTTTTATTTAATAAGTATGTTATAAAAACTATTACTATTGACCATATGATTAAGTGATTATTATCTATTACTATACTATTAAATAATGATGTAGTAAGAATAAAGACTATCGTATATCCAATAAAATATAAAGTCCAATCTATTAACTTATTTATTCTTACTTTATCTTGTTCTTTTATAATTATTTGCAATCATCTCACCTCTAGAGCATTTTATTTAAGAATTGTCCAGTATAAGATTCTTTTACTTTTGCTACTTCTTCTGGTGTTCCACAGGCAACTATTTGTCCACCTTCATCTCCACCTTCTGGACCTAAGTCGATAATATAGTCTGCTACTTTTATTACATCTAAGTTATGTTCTATAACGACTACCGTATCTTTATTATCTACTATTTTTTGAAGAATTGCAAGAAGTCGTTTTATGTCATCTGTGTGTAATCCTGTTGTTGGTTCATCTAGGACAAATAGTGTTTTTCCGGTTGCTCTTTTCTGTAACTCTTTTGCTAATTTTACTCTTTCAGCTTCTCCTCCTGATAGTGTTGGTGCACTTTGGCCAAGCTTAATATATCCTAGTCCTACATCTTCTAATACTTGTAGTTTTTGTTTTATTTTTGGGACATTATCAAAAAATTCTAATGCTTCTTTGACCCTCATATCTAATACTTCTGCAATATTTCTTCCTTTATATTTTATGTTTAGAGTTTCTCTATTATAACGAGTTCCGTGACATACTTCACAAGGAACATAAACATCTGGTAGGAAATGCATCTCTATTTTCTTTACACCATCTCCTCTACAAGCTTCACAGCGACCACCTTTTACATTAAATGAAAATCTGTTTTTTTCGAATCCGTACATTTTAGCTTCTTTTGTTGTTGTGAATAGTGTTCTTATATCATCAAATACTCCTGTATAAGTTGCTGGATTTGACCTTGGTGTTCTTCCTATAGGATTTTGAGAAATTGCAACTATTTTATCAATATTATCTATTCCTAAAATTTTTTTATGTTTTCCTGGTTTTTCTTTACTATGGTATAATTCTTGAGATATTTTCTTTACTAGTATTTCATTTATTAATGAACTTTTTCCACTGCCTGATACTCCAGTTATACACGTAAAAGTTCCAAGAGGAATATCTACATCAATATTTTTCAAGTTGTGTTCTTCTGCCCCTCTTATCTTCAAATACTTTTTATTACCTTTTCTTCTAGTTTTTGGAATTTCTATTCTTTTTTTGCCACTTAAATATTGTCCAGTTATGCTTTTTTCATTTTTCATAACTTCTTCTGGAGTTCCACAGGCAACTATTTGTCCACCTTGATCTCCAGCTCCTGGTCCAATATCAACTAGATAATCACAAGCTCTCATTGTATCTTCATCATGTTCTACTACTATAAGAGTATTTCCTAAATCACGCATCTCAAGCATTGACTTTATTAATTTTTCATTGTCTCTTTGATGAAGTCCAATACTAGGTTCATCTAAAACATATAAAACTCCCGTTAAATGAGAACCTATTTGAGTAGCAAGTCTAATTCTTTGAGCTTCTCCACCTGATAATGTACCTGCACTTCTACTTAATGTTAAATATTCTAATCCAACATTTTTTAAGAAGTTTAGTCTATCTTCTATTTCTTTTAATATAAGTTTTGCAATTTCTTGTTTTTCTTTAGAAAGCTTTAATTTACTAAAGAAATTTACTAATTCTTTAATACTCATTTTTGTAACTTGATAAATATTTTTTCCTCCAACTTTTACTTGAAGTACATCATCATTTAATCTAGCGCCTTTACAAGTATCACATTCATATTCAATCATATAATTTTCTAGCCATTCTCTTATCCATGTTGAACTAGTTTCCATATATCTTCTTTGAAGATTATTAATAATTCCTTCATAAAATGAATTTGAATTCATTATATTCCCGCTTTTTGTTGAATAATTAAAATGAATTACTTCATCTGATCCATATAAAATCATATCTTTTTGTTTTTTAGTTAATTTAGAAAAAGGTTTATCCATATCAATTTTATAATGATTACAAACACATTGTAATTTTTTGTAATCCATATTTTCTTGATCATCACTTAGTGTCTTTATTGCACCTTCATTAATTGATATATTTTTATCTGGAATTACTAAGTCTGGGTCAATTTGTAATTTTATTCCTAAACCTTTACATTCTGGACATGCTCCATATGGGGCATTGAAACTAAACAATCTTGGTTCAAGTTCTGGTAGACTAAATTCACAATGAGGACATGCAAATTGTTCTGAAAAGACTATTTCTTTCTTGTCTTCTCCAAGAATTTGAATGACTACTTTGCCATTTGATAATTTTGTTGATTGTTCTATTGCTTCGAAAAGTCTACTTCTTGATTCTTCCTTTAAAACAATTCTATCTATTACTACATCAATTTTATCTTTTACATTTTTATCTAGAGTTATGTCTTCACTTAAATCATACATTTCGCCATTTACTCTGACTCTTATATATCCTTCTTTTCTCAACTTATCTAATAAATCTTTATGTGTTCCTTTTTCTCCATGAACTACAGGTGACAAAATAATCATTTTTGTTCCTATAGGATATTCCATGATCTTATTTGTCATTTCTTCTACACTTTGAGAAGATATTGGAATATTATGATTTGGACAATATGGAGTCCCCACTCTTGCGAATAATAGTCTTAAGTAATCATATATTTCTGTCACTGTTCCCACTGTTGATCTTGGATTATTAGAAGTTGTTTTTTGATCAATACTAATTGCTGGAGATAGACCTTCAATCGAATCAACATCTGGTTTTTCTGAGCCACCTAAAAATTGTCTAGCATATGCTGATAGGCTTTCTACATATCTTCTTTGTCCCTCAGCATAAATTGTATCAAAAGCTAATGAACTTTTTCCACTTCCAGATAATCCTGTCATAACAATCATTTTATTTTTTGGTAATTCAATACTTACATTTTTTAAATTATTTTCCCTTGCACCTTTTACTATAATTTTATCCATACTCTTCACCTGTCGTATATTATACCACAAATTATTTTATTTATACTCTTAAAGATTTTTTTTGTTGGGATGTTTATGATATATTATTATTAGGTGATATTATGGAAGATACATTATTGACTACTTTTATTATAGGATATGAAGAGGTTAATTTATTTAATGTTCCAAGAAATGTTCAAATATTAAGATATAATGATTTAAATTCTATTAATGAAGCACTTGGTAAATATATTTCTTTTATCGATTGTGAAGATAATATTAGTGACAATTATTTTGATATTATATTGAATAAGATAAAGTGCGAAGAGTTTGATTCATGTTTTATTAATTATAAAATTAATTATCCCTTTAAAAGAGAGTTAAAGCTTAGATTAGAAGAAAGTGAAATGAGTACTTATATTCCAAAAAATGGTGAATATATTTGGAACTTTATTTTTAATAAGGAAAAGTTATTATGTTATTTTAAGGAGATTAATAAGAAATATTTAATTAGTGGTGAATGTATTGAGGATGAAGTTTTTAAGAAAAGAAGTGTTATTACTGATTTAATATACTTTCATAATAAAGATGGAGAGTTCATTAATATTTGTGGTCTTGTGAATAGAAAAGAAGCTAAGTACTTTAAAAATATTATTTATATGGGTAATTTTTGTAATGGACTATTTAATGGTTATATAACATGGTTAAGAGAGATTTATAATGCTTTTCCTTCTTTAGATATTTGTCTTATTTATACAGAGATTAATGATATTATTTTATGTGAGTTTAATAAGTATTTTAAGTGTGTTAAGTACGATTCTTGTGTTGATTATGTTTGCTGTAATTTAATTACTACCTATTCTACTTATTTTTATCCGATGAATATTTATAGTTTAAATGAATGTAGTTTGTTTATTCATGGTAACATGGCTGATTACGAGGCTTCTGCTAGGTTTTATAATGATATTTATGATAGATATATTGCAGTATCTCGTATTTCAAGAGATAGAGCTATTGGATATTTTCCTACTGATAATATTGAATATATTTATAATCCATATACATATGATAAATCAAAGATTAAACCACATTTAAAACTAGTTTCTGCTTTAAGAAATGCTCCTGAGAAAGGAATTGATAGAATAAAGAAAATGGGTAGAATTCTTGATATTTTGAATATTCCATATACTTGGGAAGTGTTTACTGACATAGTTGAGGCTAATCAAGGTGGATTACTGTTTAGAAATTGTGTTACTAATATAATTGATTATATACAGGATGCAGATTACTTAGTTCAATTTAGTAGGACTGAAGCATTATCTTATTCATTAACAGAAGCATTATCTTCTAATGTGAAAGTTATTGTATGTGATATTCCAGCAATAGTCGAGTTAGGGATTGTTGATGGTGTTAATGGTATTGTGATATCTTTAGATGATTTTAATGATGGAAGAGAAGATATATTAAAAGAAAAAATCCTTGAAGCATATAGAATCAAGGATAAGAAAATAAATTATAAATATGATAGAAGTAGATTTGAAGCTTTAGAAGATGTATTTAGTAAATAGAATTAACTATTGAGTCTTTCTTTAAAAGTACATGATTGGCATAATTTTTCACAAGGTTTTCTATCTTGAAATGATTTTTTTAATGATATGTATTTTTCTGAATTAATTATTTCTTCTAGGCTTTCTTTGAATATATTACCAAGATTAACTACTCCATTTGAATCAAGACAACAAGGAACTACTGTTCCATCTACTAATATACCTATTTGAGTTTTTAAGGCATAGCAATAACCATTACTTTTATGAGTTGTTACTTCTGGCCAAGAAAACTCATTATCTTTATCCACATATATTGTGGATTTTATTTTTATGTTATTAGATGTATAAATTTTATCAACAGTTTCTTGTGGTAAATTATAATATTTTTTTATTTTATTAACAATTTCTTGTGACTTACTATCTAATTGATTATTTTTTAAAGTCCATAAACGATATATTATAATTTTATCTTTTAATAATTCCACTTTTTTAAATATTTCTTCACAGTAATTATCAAGACTATTTTCTGAATGAAGAGAGAAATTTATTTTGCGTAGTGAGTTACATTCACTTAACTCTTTTGCTACTTTACTAAATAATGTACCATTTGTTGTAAGGTTTACTTTTAAATTATACTTATCTGCAAGGCGTAAGAACTCTATAATATTTGGATGAAGTAATGGTTCTCCTTTAATATGAAGATATATATAGTCGGTGTAGTCTTTTATTTTTATTAAAATATTTTCAAACTCTTCTGTTGTCATAAATCTTCTTTTTCTTTTTACTTCACTGCAAAAACTGCATTTTAGATTACAATTATTGGTAATTTCTATATAAATTTTTTTGTATTTTTTCATAGTGTTGTCTTCATTTCAAATAAGATATCACGTAATTCCATTGCTCTTTCAAAGTCAAGGTCTTTTGCAGCTTTTCTCATTTCTGCTTCGATACTATCTATTTCTTTCATTATTTCTTTCTTAGTTCTCTTCTTCTTTGTCTTTGTATCTGCATTAGCATTATTTGTGATAATGTCTCTTATATCCTTCTTTATTGTTTGTGGAACTATACCATGTTCTTCATTATATTTTTCCTGAATTTTTCTACGTCTTGCAGTTTCAGTAATTGCTTCATTCATAGAGTCTGTTATTTTATCACCATACATTATTACGTGACCATTTGCGTTTCTTGCACATCTTCCGATAGTTTGAATAAGACTTCTTGTACTACGTAAGAATCCTTCTTTATCAGCATCAAGTATGGCAATTAATGATACTTCTGGAATGTCTAGACCTTCTCTTAACAAGTTGATTCCTACAAGTACGTCGTATTTTTTGGCTCTTACATCATGAATTATTTGCATTCTCTCTAATGTTTTTACTTCACTATGAAGATAAGCAACTTTTATGTCTAACTCTTTTAGGTAATTTGTTAATTCCTCTGCCATTCTAATAGTTAAGGTTGTGATTAGTACTCTTTCATCTTTTTTGATTCTTTCATTTATCTCACCAACAAGATCATCAATTTGACCTTCAGTTTTTCTTACTTCTATTGTTGGATCTAATAATCCTGTCGGTCTAATAATTTGTTCTACATATTGATTATTTGTATGTTCTAATTCTAAATCACCTGGTGTTGCGGAAACATATATGGCTTGATTTATCTTTTTTTCAAATTCATCATACTTTAAAGGTCTATTATCTAGGGCACTTGGAAGTCTAAATCCATAATCAACTAAATTCATTTTTCTAGCTCTGTCACCATTATACATACCTCTAACTTGTGGTAATGTAACGTGAGATTCGTCTACTACTAATAAATAATCATCTGGGAAGAAGTCCATTAATGTCGTTGGTGTTTCTCCTGGCTTTCTTCCGGCCATTGGTGCAGAATAATTCTCTATTCCTGAACAAAATCCTGTTTCTTCTAGCATCTCTAAATCATAATTTGTTCTTTGTTCTAGACGTTCTGCAGCAAGTAATTTATTTTCATTCTTTAACACTTCCAATCTGTCTTTTAATTCAAGTTTAATTCTTTCAATTGCTGATTTTAATTTTTCATCACTTACCACGAAGTGACTTGCGGGGAAGATGCTTACATTTTTCATATTTTTTAATATTGTACCAGTTAATGTGTCTATTTCACAAATTCTATCTATTTCCTCATCAAAAAATTCTATTCTATATCCTATTGTATTTTGATTTGCTGGAATAATTTCTAATGTATCTCCTCTTACTCTGAATGTACCACGCTTAAAGTCTAAATCATTTCTTTCATACAACATTTCAACTAACTTTGTTAGAACTTGTTCTCTTGATGTGTTTTCTCCAACACTTAGAGTTAACATTTTGTTTTTATATTCTTCTACTTCACCAATACCATAAATACATGATACTGATGATACTACTATTACATCTCTTCTACTAATAAGGGCAGAAGTTGCGGCATGACGTAATTCATCTATTTCATCATTAATTGATGAGTCTTTTTCTATGTAAGTATCAGTTGATGGAACATATGCTTCAGGTTGATAATAATCATAATAAGATACAAAATATTCTACTCTATTTTCAGGAAATAATTCTTTTAATTCACTGTATAACTGACCAGCAAGAGTTTTATTATGAGCAAGAACTAGAGTTGGCTTATTTGTTCTTGCGATTACATTAGCTATAGTGAAAGTTTTTCCTGTTCCAGTAGCGCCTAGTAAAACTTGTTCTTTTTTTCCTTCTTCTAATCCTTTTACTAGTTTGTTAATTGCTTGTGGTTGGTCACCTGCTGGTTCATAATGTGCGTGTAATTTAAACATTTTTTTCCTCCCTCCTTTATAACTTTCTGTGACTTTTTTTGAACTTTTAAAAGTATAACTGTCAGCCAACTATTAGTCCCTAAATTTGTCCTCATTGCTTATAATTTAATGGTTAAATTGATACTTTTTTCTTTGGGACGAATGAAAGTCACAAATTTTATTTTCTGGACTAAATAACATTAAACAACATTAGATGGCGTTTTCGCTATATTATTTTATCATTTTTCCCTTGAAAAAACAAGGTAATCGCAAAAATACCCTATTCTTATTATCATCTATTTTTTAATTAAAATACTGTTAATTCATTTAAAATATTTTCATCAATAGAAATATCAGATTCGTCCCCAATTTGTATTTCTAATTATTGGTACCGCAATTTATGCAGCAGCATATAATTTATTTTTCTTTAAGAATAGCATAGTATTTGGTGGTGCAAGTGGTATATCAATAATTACCCAAAAGATAATAGATCCTTCTGTTATGATACTTATCTTAAACGTATTTTTCCTGATTTTAAGTTTGTTTTTATTAGGAAAAAGAAAAAACCTAGATTCGGTTGTAGGTTCTGTTTTATTTCCACTATTTGTTAAATTTACGGCAAATATAGGAGATTATATTCATATTTCAAACGATAATTTACTTTTAATATCAATAGTAGGCGGTGTATGCGTAGGTACTGCATCTGATATTATATTTAAAAGTTGATTTACAACTGGTGGAACTGATATATCAAACCAAGTAGTAGCAAGATATTTTAAAGTTTCAATCGGAACTTCTATGCTAATGACTGATGGACTTTCAGCGTTTAATGTATCGGTTGGACAAATAGTTACTAAAGATACTGTAATAGGAAAATCAGGAAATACCGGTAATTCAACAGGACCACACTTACATTTAGGATTAGCAAATGGTAGGTGATATGCTGACTATTATTCATATTATGGAAATAATTGTTTTATAGGACATTCATTTAACCCAAGAAATATAATAGGATTTCCGGTAAAAGGACAGAACTATTATAACAGATAAAAAAATCTAAAAAAGTCAAGTTTTTAACTTTGATTTTTTTTAATTTACGTCAAGAAAAATATTGATTTTTGTCGAATTTTGTGGTATTTTTTTATAGTAGGATAGCCGATTCTAAGTGGTTTAGTGGTTATCTAAAAGAAGCATTAAATGTCTTCAATATTTCATACAAAAGGAGGCGAATAACGTGAATCAAAAGGAAAAGAAAGGGTTAATAGCTTTAGTAATACTACTTGTAGTAGCTATTGGTGTTGGTTTTGCAGCATCACAAGACGCAGTAAATATTACTGGTACTGCAAGCGCTGTTGCAACGGATTTTGATATTCAGTTTAAAACTGATGCTGAAATAACAATACAAAAAAGTGCTGGTGCTGCAATAGCTGCTTCAGGTGCTTATGGTGCTAATGGAAATGCTGATGCTACAATGACTGTTTCTGGATTAAAGAACGCTGGTGATTATGCAGAAGCAACTTATACTATCATAAACAAAAGTACTGATGTAAACGCTGACATTACAGCAAAAGTATCATCTGCTATTGAAGATGCAGATCATTATAATGTTGAAGTAACAGGTGGTGCAAATGGTGTTGCTCCAGATGCAACAACTACTGTAACAGTTAAAGTTACACTAATCAAAGCTTTTGCTGATGATACAGCTGCAAAGACAGCAAAATCATTCAAAATTACAGCAACTGGTGTAGCAGCTGAAAAATAATATTTGAAAGAAATTAATTAAGGAGGAGGTATATCGTGGCTAAAAGAAGAGATTCGGCTTATATATACTTTGCATTTGTAATAGTATTTCTTCTCCTTAATCTTCTTGTGCTAAATATTAGTGCAAAATTACAATTGTTACCCATATTTATAATTATATTTTTGTTAAGTTTTATCTTCTTCAAATTTAGAAAAGACAAAACTTATGCAAGAATTCGGGTAACTATTACAATGTTACTTATAGGAATTGTACAAATAGTTTTATATCTTTTAACCGGCTTTTTAGAGGGTTTTTCTAAGAATGCTATTAGTATGAGTTTTAACCGTTTTTTAACCGTTATTTTACCTATTATATTAATATTAGTAGTTATTGAATTATTAAGATATATGATATCAGTAAAATTCGAAAAAAACAATTTAATAAGAATACTTAGTATTACTATGTTTGTACTATTTGATGTGACTTTATTTGGCTCAAATGTGATTTTTAATAGTTTGGATTCTGTATTAGAATTTTTAGGAATAACGTTTTTTCCTAGTCTGGTAAGTAATATTGTGTTTGATGATATGGTAGTTAAATATGGATATAAACCAATACTTGTTTATAGATTATTAACAACGTTATGTTATTACATGTTGCCTATCGTTCCTAATATGTATATTTTATTTAGGGCAATTGCAAGAATAGTTATTCCTCTTATTTTTTACTTCATATTATCTTATATGTATGATAGGGTAACGTTTCAAGAAGCATTAAAGGTAAAGCCTAATATAAGTATTTCATCAATAATTATACTTATATTAGTAATTATTATGGCAGGTTTAATATCTTGCGAATTTAGATATGGTATTTTAACAATTGGAAGTGGTTCTATGACTGGAACTTTAAACAAAGGAGATATTGCTTTTGTCGAAAAATTTAATGGTCAGGAGTTAGAAATAGGTGACATTATTATATTTAAACGAGGCAAAAGAAATATAGTCCATAGAATCACACAAGTTGGCATATTCAATGATGAATACGTTTATATAACAAAAGGAGATAAAAATAAAGTAGAAGATAATGGGTATGTTTATCAAAAGGATATTCAAGGTATAGTTCACTATAGGATAAAATATATTGGATACCCATCTATTTGGATAAGAAATTTATTTAATTAATGTAATTAAAATTTAAAAAGGAGGTAAAGTTATGGACAGAAAACAAATAAACAAAGTTATGCAAGCAACAAAAAAAAGAACTAGAACTATTGCTATTTTGATATTTGTTGTAATAGCTGTTTTACTTGCAGCTATAAGCATAATTTTTATCTCTATAAATAGTGAGAAGAATTACTACATTCATTATGATGAAAAAAGTGATTTAGATTATAAGGTATATTTAAAAGAAAATGATTATTTTGGAAGATACCTAGGTAAAAACAATCAATATATTGCAAGCCTAATTGATTATGTGGAGGCAGATTTTAATTATAAATTATCAATCGATGAGAAAATTGATTATTCATATTATTATTACGTAGAAGCAACTGTTCAGGTTTTAGATACTAATGATAAACCATTATATAAAAAGGTTGATAAAGTAGTTGAAAAACAATATTTCAAGGATCCTATTAATCATGCTTTTGAAATAGATCAAACTGTTAATTTGGATTATAATTACTATAATAATATAGTAAATACGTTTATTAAGAGATATAACTTATCAAATGTTAAAAGTAATGTCACTTTAAGTATGTATGTTGGAATTGAAGGGGAATGTAAAAAATTTGATTCTTCTTTAGCAGACAACGCAGTTATTAGTATGAACGTCCCATTAACAACAAACACTGTTAATATTGACATGAATTATAAATTAAATAATTCTACAAACAAGTTATTAAAATGTAGAGAAGAATCAGTATTAAATAATAAATTACTTATTTTAGGCATAGTTTTATTATTCATTGATTTAGGTGTTTTCGTAGGAACTATTAGATATTCAAAAAGAACTAGAAGCACTTTAACTATATATAATAAAAAACTAAAAAGTATTTTTAATAATTATGGTCAATATATATCTAAGATTAAAACGGAGTTTAAATATGAAAAATTTCAAATTGTATTAGTTGAAGAGTTTGAGGATTTATTTGAGGTAAGAAATTCAAGTAATTCACCTATATTATTTTGTCAGGATGAAACAAAAACAAGAAGTGCCTTTGTTGTTCCAACAAATTCTGGACTAGTGTACATCTATTATTATTCAATTAGTAATGTGATTGAGCAAGGATGCAAACATGAAAGTTAAAGATAAATTTTTAAAGGCACGAAAAAAATATAGTGATAGTAAGAAGTGGGCAATTTTTCTTATATTAACTATATTTTTATTGAATATAGGTTACGCAGCTTCAAAGGCCTCGCTTGAAATAAATGGTAGTGCGAGTGCTGTAAAAGTACCAGAATTATTTATCGAAGAAGTAAAAATAATTGACATAAACGGATGTTCACAAAATGAACTTCCCATAACAAATGGAACTACTTTGGATACTAATATAAATTTTCCTTCTAATGAATATTCATATATAACATATCAGGTAACTATTGCAAATGGTACGGATTCTATTCAAAAGTATACAGGAGAAACTTATAATAGCGTTACATCAACTAAAAATGTTATTAATTATGAACTTACGGATGGTCTTTCTTCCGGTGAGTATTTGTTTCCTGGGAATAGTGCAACATATACGTTAACTTATAAGTATAGAAACGGTGCAAGTACAGGTAATTATGATTTGAAAATGAACTTTAATTTTGAAGATTCCGGTAAGTTTTCTGCACTTTCATATACAAATAGTGTTGATTTAACTAATAAAACTAAGGAAGCCGTAAAAATTAAGGTAATGAATAATGGAGATTCTGCAATCAATTATAATCTCAACATAGATAATACTAAATTTGAACTAACTGATATTAATGGAAATTTTTTAAGTTCTCTTTCTATAAAAGCTCATACTGAAGAAGAAATAACTGTTTATATATCCAAAAAGCCAGATGTTACATATTACAAAACAGAATATGAAACAAACTTTAGTTTAAGTTATAATGATATTACACTAGATTTTGGAAAAATAAAAATAAAAACAAATACAACAAGTGGCTATGTTGATACAACACCTCCTCAAATAGGGGCAGTATCAGTTGATATCGTATATGAAGTCGGATCAATTGATGTTACTTGGTCTAATTTAGATAATAAAAATGAGGCTCCAGTAACTAATTATGTTGTTTTACTTTATAATGATTCGGGAACTCTTGTTACAACCGGAAACACTGGTAATTCAGATACCACCTATAGATTTAAAAATCAAGCACAAGGAAATTATTATGCTGTAGTTTATGGTATAGACGAAGCTGAAAATTCAGGAGAAACTTATGTTTCAGTTTCTTCAACATCAACAACCAATGCAAGAAAATCTGTTACAAAAGAAATGAGATGGAAAAGAACAATAACATATAATGTTACAAATATTAATGTTACAGGACCTAATGAGGCTAATTTAGGTGAGTCATTTACAGCTACATTAAAACCGAATAATAACTATAAATATAATTCTGTTCCTTCAGTTACGTCAGACGGTAAAACTTTTAAAGATTATTCAACGGATGCTAATAAATATACTATAACAATAAATCAGGTGACAGGTGATTTAGTTATTAATGCAACAGCAGCAAGAAATGCTTGCCTTGCTAAAGGAACAAAAATATTACTTGCAAATGGCAAATATAAGAACATAGAAAATATTAGATATGATGATTTACTAATGGTATATAATCATGAAAATGGTACATTTACTCCTGAATATCCTATTTGGATTGAAAAAGGTAATTTGTCTAGTAATTATCAAGTAATAACATTTAGTGATGGTACTTCTTTAACAACGATTGATAAACATTCTTTATTTAGTGTTGATGATAATAGATATGTTGATGTAACAGATGAAAATACATTTCACGTTGGAACTAACATATTAAAAACAGTAAAATCTAAGAGAGGTTACAAGCTCAAAAGTGTTTCTGTAACTAATATAGAAAAGGTAAATAAATCGATTGATTATTATGACGTTGTATCAACAAGATACTATGATATAATTGCAAACGATGTATTAACATCAGATGGAAGAACAGGACTAGTTAATTTTTATGAATTTAAGGAAAATGCTGTTTGGTCTTCAAGAAGACAAGAAGTTATAAAGAATAATACATTCTTAAACTATGAAGATTATAAATTTATTCCGTATTACTTGTTCCATGGCTTAAGAGCACAAGATGGAGCGGTTATAATTAAGTATAATTATATGACTAAAGAAGAATTTGAATCTGTGTTTACCGATTTATTATTAAATAAAGAAATGGTATTAGATCCAATAACTAAAAACAAAAAAAGATATTGGATGGTAACAACATCAGATGATAAAGTAACAAGTAAAAATAAAGGAAAATATTTACTGAAAGAAAATAGTTATTATACGTTAGAAAAACCTAAGAAAACGAAAGATTTCAAAGGTTGGTATAATACTGGCGATGGGAAAATTTATAAACCTGGTAGTAAGGTAAAGATATATCATGGTACACATTTTGTTGCATCATATAAAAAAATTAGCTCATAACTACATGAGCTAATTTTTTTTATAGATCAAATAGAAAAATTATTCTTTAATTATATATTTTATTACTTCTTCTATGCTTTTCTTTGTTCCATTAGTATTGTAATATATTAAAACAGTATCAATAGCAAGTTGTAGCATATTAAAATATATTGTAATCTCACGCTCTTTAGCAGTGTCTTTATATTCATTAATATATTTTTCAAATATCTTTTTATCTTCATTTGAAAGTGGTTTTATTTCAAAATTATATTTCTTTTCTTTTTTTGCAAATTCAGGAATTATTATTTCTTCTTTTGTATCTTCTATTACATTTTTTTGTTCTTCTTTTTGTTTTTTAATATCACTTATTTTGACTTTAAGGTGGTCATTTGCAGAATTCTCTTTTACTTTCATTTCTGATACTATCTGTTATACTCTCTCCATTGCTATCTCTTGAATATTCATTAAGTGCTCATTAGTAGTGTTGTGTATAGAGATTTCTTTCTCTCTTTCAAATACTTTAACCTCATCATTGCGTGTTTGTCCTCTACTTAAATCTTCTTCATTATACCAACCTGCATAAGTTGTTAGGTTACTTTGTGGATCAACATCTACAATTAAAACTTTTTTACATTGCTTTGCTAATGCTACTCCAAGATTAAAAGTTGTTGTTGTTTTACCAACTCCCTCTTTTTGGTTTGTAATAGCAATTACCTTACACCTACTTTCTTGCATATATTCTCCTCCTTTCTTTTTAATTTAGCCACCATACAATTAAATAGAGTGGCTATGTATGGGTACAAAAAAAAACTGACTATTTCTAATCAGTTCAAATATATTTATTTAATTTTAATATAAGTTCATCAACAGGTTCTGTGTATCTGCCATGTTCTAATATTTTATTTCTAAATTCATTTAAAGCATTTAATACTATTTTTATTTCATTATTATAAGTCGGTAGTTTAATTTTTTTCTTTATCATAATAATCAAACTCCCATTTGTTATTTATATTATATCAATATAATAATATTAAGTTAATTGTGCAATTATTATTGGGGACGAATTGGGACGAATGAAAGTCACAAAATCTATTTTAACATTCAGTATTATCTAGTCCATTTCGTTTTATTTAGTCCTATTTTTGTGGATTTATCAACACTAGATAACATAGGAAAAGTGCTAACATCATAATAAGATACAAAATATTCTACTCTATTTTCAGGAAATAATTCTTTTAATTCACTGTATAACTGGCCAGCAAGAGTCTTATTATGAGCAAGAACTAGAGTTGGCTTATTTGTTCTTGCAATTACATTAGCTATAGTGAAAGTTTTTCCTGTTCCAGTAGTGCCTAGTAAAACTTGTTTTTTCCTTCTTCTAATCCCTTTACTAGTTCGTTAATTGCCTGTGGTTAATCTCCATTTGGTTTATATTTTGAAACAAGTTTAAACATAAATTACTTCTTTTTTTATTTATTTGTATTTTATCATTTTATATACATCAAAACAAGGAAACTATTTTTAGTTTCCTATATATTTTTTATTAATAATTTTTATTTTCCTTTACCATTTTTTTGGGTTTTTCTTCATTTTCATCTTGCAAATTCTTTGGTTCAAAAGGTTTTAATTTACTAAAAAAATCATCTTCTATCAAAAAGGAATTTTTAGGATTAAATATTGGTTCATGGCTTGCGAAATCTTTACTTGATAAATGTAATCCTTGAACAAAAGAAGTTCCTATATCTCCATTAAAACAAATACTTCTTAAATGATTAGAAAAACCATTTGGATAATCATAGTGATTTGATGGTTCACTAGATATTACTCCATTAGTTGTACATTTATCTATCTTATCAATAAACTCATAGGATACGTTATTTGTTTTCTCATGCAAAAGATCATTACTTTTTTTCATGCAAGAACTATAAAGATAAAGTCCAGCGGCTTGAATAGGGTTAAATTCTAATACATCAATATAACTTTGATTTTCAATTTGATATTCAAATAAATCTAAAACATAATAATCAGGAAATACTCCTTTAAGTTTTTCAACAATACTTTCTGCAAATTCTAATACTTCTGGCTCTATACTATGTAAAATAGTAGTTGTATTTCTAGAAATATTATAGATTTCATTGTTAACTACAAAACATCGATATTCTTTTACACCATAATTATCCTCTTCAATATTAACTTTTTTACTAATAATAAAGTCATCTTCTAAATGATGCATTAAAGTTTTGTGTAATGCGCATTCTTTATCTAAAAGTAACTTTACTGGAATAATAGCACTAAAGTTTTTAGTTTTAGTTTTAAAGAATATTTCTTTTCCATATACTTCTTCTATTTCTTTTACTATATCAGAGTTAATCAAATCTTTTCCTTTAAATATTTTACATTTTCTTTCTGTAGAGTAATAATTTGGCCAACTTTTTACTATCTCAACATCATTATTTGACATGATAGGAATACCACCTTGTTTAATAATTTCATCATTCATATCATGTATTTGAGTTTCACCAGTTCTTGGAAATATTAGTTTAGACTTAATATCTATTATATTACCATCAAAATCAGTAAAAATTTTTAATTTATTATCATAAAGTATTCCATTTTGATTCATCTTAGAAATTGCCATTTCCCTTTTAGAATAATCCCATGGTAAAAGTTTATCAAAACAATATAACATAATGTCACCTCAAAATCATACTTATTATAAATCATTTTCAAAAAAATACAAAGAACTATTTTATTATTTTATAAGCTAATACGAGATTTTCATGATATTCTGAATTTTTTCTATGTCATTTGCTTTCTACTTCTTTTATAATTTAATAACTTTACTTGTTGCGTGATTTAAATAAAAGTATGTTTACAGTTTTTTCTATTAGTAAATCACTTAAAGTACTAATAAAATTTTCTGCTAATTAAACTATATTTAGATTTTTTATTTTGCTTATAAACTTGTAATACATTAATTGTTATCTTCAATTATAGTTCCACAATACTCACATTTTACTTTACTAAATTTATTAAGTTCATTAATTGCACCACAATTTGGACAATTTATAGTCTTTTTTTCCAAACTAACTTTTCTTTTATCAATAGTATAATATGATATCGACTTATCAACGTTATTTAATTTTATTCCATTTAATAAACCTTTTGAATAAAGATATGATATGTCATTATATATTTTATTTTTTGTCTCTTCAAGGTTATTAAATGTAGTTTTTGGGTATCTTACTGCTATTTCATCTATTTGTAAGTGTTGATAATAGATAAATTTTGAATATTCATTTAATAGTTTCTCATCACTTTCAGAACAAGGCCTTATTTTTTTAGTATTTACATCTATATAATAATCTCCAATTAATCTTTTGTTCTTTAGATAGCGAATTTTCATGACACATTCTTCTAATGTACAATTACTCTCTTTAGCAATAATTTCTATATCATCATATTTTTTATTTATAATTAAATCATAAATTATTTCTAATTTCCTATTAAATTCATTATCCGTTGGCTCAGTTAAATTATAGTATTTAGCGTATTTTTTATATGATTCATCTGATATTTTTGCTTTTGTCTTTTTTATTAATTCTAGTAAGTTCATTTTCTTCTCCTTTTTTATTATAAATTTTTTGTATAAAACTTTCTGATTTATAATTTATCTTATTTTTTAGTTTTTATATAGTGCGTTTTCTTTTTCTATTTTTGGATACCAGTTTTCATAATCAACAGTATAAAAATTCATCTTTTCTTGTTTTAGTCCATCATAATAATTTTTATGTTTTTTATCTCTTATACTTGCGGCATATGTTGAATCATAATAATAGAATTTTCCATTATATTTGACTATATTCCACATGTGTGAACCTGTTGAGTAGCCTGTTATAATCATAGAATCTATACCTATATTTTGAAAAATCACTTGACTTGTTTTAGCAAATCCTGCACATACTGCATTACCTTTTATAAAGACATTATATATAGATTGATTTTTAGAACTTCCTGTAAGCAATTGATCATAATAAGCATTATCTCCAATCCATTCATAAACATATTTTATTTTTTCTAAATCAGACATATTTTTTGTAGCTTTTTTTATTTTATCAATTTTACGTTCTATTAACAATGTATTTATTTCTTCTTCTAATTGGTTATTAATTGCATATATTGGAAATATTTCTATATAATCTGAATTTTCTTTATAGCGATAAGAATAGTATGCATAACTTATTAATTCTGGATGTTCTACCCATATAGCTTGATTGGCTACCCTATAATCACTAATTATACTTTCAATTGTTTCATTATCTTGCTTTTTTATTTTTTTAGAAGTCTTTCTTTGTTTTATTGTTTCTAATAAAGTTTTATATGCTTTTTTCTCATTTTTACTTAAATAATTATTATAAATTTTTCCATCTGACATATATATATCATTTATGTATAATTCGCTTTTTTTATTTATATTTGGATTTGGTTCTATTATTCTTGTATAATTTATATAAATGAACACTGAAGCAATAATTAATATTACAGTAAAAATTTTATTTCTTTTATAATATCTCATTTAGTCCTCCATATCATATCTATATGCCCCTGTAAAATAAGCAAGTATTGGATAAAATACAAATGGAAATATAAAGCAAAGTAAACCTGTAATTTTTCCTTTTTCATAGGCATCTGCTAGTATAAATGGCATAAATACAAAAATAAGTGTTCCAAAAAACGATCTGTCTGGCGAGAAAATTAATCCTAAGCTAATGATTATTAATAAAATTGGACTTATTTCTAATATTTGAAATAAAATGTATAAGTTATATATGGGGATTAAGCCAGATAGAGCATTATATCCTGCTTTACTAAAAAAGCCTGGTAATGATAGATAAAATGATAATATATAAATAATTATTAAAACTTTAATCATACTACACCTCTATTTTTATTATAGCTTATTTTTATACAAATAAAAAATAATATTTTTAATTAAAAGCATTATAAAAGAGTGATTAAAAATCACTCTCTCTAAACAAGTCATTTATCAAATTTATTGTTCACCAACACTTTTTGACAAAGAACCAATACTTTTTTTTATATTTTAACGTGGAACATACTTAAATGGATTAATTATATGTCTTATATATGTATAATATGATGAATTATAGTTCCATCCATAATCTTCTGACATTTCTAGATGTAGGTGGCAACCAAATGAATATCCTGTATTTCCCATGTATCCTATTACTTGTCCTACGCTTACATCTTGGCCTGAACTTACTGCATAACCATTCAAATGAGCATATTGTGAGAATACTAATCTACCATTTACATTATGGACTATTATAATCATCTTTGCTCCATAATTGTCTAATGTGTTTCCTACATAATAAACTCTACCTGATGCTACGGCTTTGATTGGTGCATTGCATGCTTTTCCAATATCTACACCTTTGTGTCCTCTATTTCCATAACTTTGTGAAATATGACCTCCACTTACTGGGAAAGTAAATCCATTTGCAGCAATTACATCTCCAGCACTTGTACTTCCACCAGGTTTAACTGCTGGCTTTGGTTTATCACAATCAATACCAATTCTATCGCTTGATTTACATCCTTTATTCTTATAATATGTAACTCTTGCTTGAGCAGTCTTTAAGTCATTTTCAATATTTGGTATTGTTCCTTCTATACTTTTATTATCAGCTTCTATTTTTTTCTGTTCAGCTTCTTGTTCTGATTGAAGTTTTTTTAATTCTTCTTTCTTAGCTTTTAATTCTATTTGACTTTTCTTATTTTTCTCAACTAAAGCATTTAATTCCTTCATGATTTTATCATTGTAATCTGTTAGTTGTTCTACAACAGACATACGATAAATCATATCTGTTATTGAACTTGCTCCAAAGATATATTCTAAATAAGAATTATTTCCATTTGATATTTGATAATACTCAACTAATTTCTTTGATTCTGCAGTTTTCTTTTTTATCTTTGCATTAGAGTCATCAATTTCTTTTTGTAGTCTTTCTTGTTCTTCTTGATTTTTTTGTATTTGACTTTGATAACTTTTTATCTTTGCTTGAACACTGGCTATTGTTTCATTATTTTTTGCAAGTTGAGCTTTTTTATCATTTATTTGTGATTGATATTTAGCAACTTCATTTTCATATTCTTGTAATGTTACAGCTTTTGTATTTATTGGTAGTGCTGCAATAGATACTATAATTATAGCTGTTAGTAATACTTCTTTTATTTTCATTATATCTTTAAGTATTTCCTTACAGCACTTGCACTACCTATCATACCTACTATTACTCCAATTACTATTACAATTAGTGATGTAGAATAAATAAATGGTTCAGGTTTAATTAATTTAATTAACTCTGAGAATAAGTATCCATTAAAATGTTCATAGAATGCTAAATAGCCATATGTTGTTATTAATACTGGTACAATAGAACCAAATAGTCCTAAAATCATACCTTCTATGATAAATGGAATCTTTATTGATAAGTTACTAGCTCCTACAACACGCATTATTTCTATTTCTCTATGTCTTGCTGAAATAGTTAACTTAATTGTATTAATAATTAAGAATATAGTTACTAAAATTAGAGCAATCACTATTCCATAAGTTACTTTTTGTATTGATGAGAATGCTGTTATCATTTTATCAACATATCCTTCACCATATCTTACAACTGAAACATTATCCATATTTTTTATTGTATTTGCTGTTTTTTTAATTTTAGTGATGTCTTTTACTTTAACTTGGAATGTATCTTTTAGTGGGGATTCATTTTCGTCCCATCCATCTAATACTGTTTTAAAGACATCTGATTCTTTTTGCATTTGTTCTTTTACTTCAACCTTAGATTGATATGTATATTTTTCAACATTTGATAATTTTTTTATTTCTTTTTCTGTAGTTTTTACATCTTCTTCATCTGCATTATTATTTAAAAATACTACTATTGTCATGTCTCGCTCTATTTCTTTTGTAAAGTTTTCTACATTGAACGATGCAATAATGGCAATGGCAACTATTATTAGTGTGATTGTAATACAGGAAATTGATGCTAGGGATAAACTAAAGTTTCTTATTACACTTTTGAAAGCATCCCTTATGCTTCTTCCTAACATTCTAAACAACTTCATCGCTATAAGTTCCTTTCTGTTTATAATGTACTAAATGACCATCTTTTAAAGTGATAACTTGTTTTTTCATCTTGTTTACTATGTCTTTATCATGAGTTGCCATTATAATTGTTGTCCCTCTATTTTTATTGATGTCATCTAATACTTTCATTATTTCCATACTTTTTTCTGGATCTAGGTTTCCTGTAGGTTCATCACATAATAATAATTTAGGATTATTTACTATTGCTCTTGCGATTGCGACACGTTGTTGTTCTCCTCCTGATAATTGGTCAGGGTAATTATGAACTTTATTTTTTAATCCAACATCTTCTAATGCTTTTAGAACTTTTTTTCTAATTATTTCTTTTTTCTCACCAATGCATTCTAATGCAAACGCTACATTTTCATAGACTGTTAGTTTTGGTAGTAGTCTATAATCTTGAAAAACTATTCCTAGTTTTCTTCTAAGTTTATAGACTTTTTTATTTCTTAGTTTTGCAACATCAAGACCACCTACTACTACTTGACCTTTTGTCGGTCTTTCCTCTCTATATAACATTTTTATCAATGTTGACTTTCCACTTCCTGAGCCTCCAATTATGAAGACAAAAGAACCTTTTTCTATTGCTAAGTTTAAATCGTAGATGGCTGTTACTCCGTTTTTATATTTTTTTTCTACATTTTTAATTCGAATTAAATCCATCTATATTATCACCACCTTAGTTATTTCATTATATCATAATTTTTTGTATAAAAAAAGAAAGGCTCTCTTTAGCCTTTAGCTTTTAATTTTACTTTACGTTATTTTGCACCTTCTACTGTATAAGAATCTGTTACTACAAAGAATGCATCTTTATCAATTTCTTTTATTCCTTCTGTTACTCTATAATACTCTCTTGATGGAATAACTGTTAATATTACTTTTCTGTTTTTATCTAAAAAGCCACCTTTTACTTCAAATGTTGTTACATTGTGATTTAGTGTTTTTATGATATATTCTTTTACTTTTTTTTCTTCTTCTGTAATGATATAGAATGCTTTATTATTAGATATTCCTAGTAGGACTTTATCTAATACTATACTATTTATATATAAAAATATAATTGCATATAAGGCATTAGTTATTCCAAAGAAATATGCTCCTACTATAACTATTGCAATGTTAATTGCAAGTGATGATTTACCAACTGGTATTTGTTTTTCTTCAAAAAGAATTTGACTTATTACTGGAAATCCTCCATTGCTATAACCTGTTTTATACATTAATCCATTTGCAATTCCACTTAATACTCCCGCAAATAATACCATTAATAACATATCAGTATTTGATTGTGATATTAATGCTGTTAAGGGTGACGTTAATTGTACTAATAATGGATATACTACACTTGCAACAAGTGTTCCTGCTGTTCTTTTAGGTCCTAAGTACATAAAACTTAATATTGCACAAGCTATGGATAATAATAAAAGCATTATTGCCGGATTAATTCCGTATAAATAATGGGTAATTGTTGCGACACCATTTGTTCCACCTGTTACTAGACTTAAAGGTAAAAGAAATACATTATAAAGAATTGCAGTTACTAGTAGTGATGCTCCCATTAATAAAATTCTATATAACTTTTTCTTTTTTCTAATTACTTCTAATATATTTTCCATACTACTCTCCTCCAAATACTTCATAGGAGTCTGTTACAATAAAGAATGCATCTTTATCGATTTCATTAATTCCTTCTTTTAATCTATAATAGTCTTTTGTTGGTAATACTGCCATTAGTACATTTTCTTCTTTTCTGTCATATCCACCTTTTCCTTTAAAGATAGTTACTCCATGATGAAGATATTTCAAAATATATTCTCTTACTTCCTCATCTTTTTTAGTTACTATATAAAACATTTTATTACCTGATATTCCTAGTACTACTCTATCTGACATTAAACTTATTATATATAAAATAATTATTGAATATAGCATACTGTTTATTCCAAAAAATAATCCTGAGCATAAAACAATTAGTCCATCACTAAATAACATGCTTTTTCCCATACTCATTTTAAAATATTTTGAAAATATTTGATTTATTATGTCTGTTCCACCTGTTGTGAATCCTGCTTTAAAAACAAGTCCTGCACCAAAACCATATAGCATTCCTCCAAATATTGCATTTAATAGTAATTTTGATGTATCTATTTGAAGATAAACATGTAGATATTGAGTTAGACTAATAAATAATGGAAATAGAATTGAGCCTAAAAGTGAAGCTTTTGTCTTTTCTTTATCAAGTAAAAAGTAACTGGCGATTAATAAAAATATATTTAGTATGAAAACTGATAAAGCATTGTTAAAGCCGAATAAGTTATCTAATATAATTGCAATTCCTCCTACGCCACCTGGCACTAAGTCATTTGGGGCTATAAAAAGGTTATACGCAAGGGCTATTATTAAGCAACCTATAATAAATTGAATTAATCTTTTTTTATATGATTTTTTATTAATATATTCAACAAAATTTGTTTTATTTTTAGAAAATAGATTCATACTATAAACCCCTTTTTAAATTATCTTCTATAAATTCATCTATATCTCCATCTAGCACTTTTGTTACATTACTTGTTTCTGTGTTTGTTCTGTGATCTTTTACCATGGAATATGGATGCATTACATAACTTCTAATTTGAGATCCAAAATTAATATTCATTTGGTCTCCTTTTATTTTATTAAGCTCTTGTTCTTGACGCTCAATTTCCATTAGTAATAATTTATTTTTTAAAACACGCAGTGCTTGTTCTTTATTTTGAATTTGACTTCTTTCATTTTGACATGTAACTACTGTCTTTGTTGGTAAATGAGTAATTCTTACTGCTGAATCTGTTGTATTTACTCCTTGACCTCCTGCACCACTTGAACGATAAACATCTATTTTTAAGTCTTTTTCATCTATTTGTATATCTACATCTTTGTCAATATCTGGTGTTACTTCTACTGATGCGAATGATGTATGACGTCTATTGTTTGAGTCAAAAGGAGATAATCTAACTAATCTATGAATTCCTTTCTCATTTTTTAAATAACCATAAGCATTAGTACCTTTTATTAAGATAGATACACTCTTTAGTCCAGCTTCATCTCCATCTTGATAATCTAATATTGTTACTTTAAAAGATTTTTTTTCACAATATCTTAAATACATTCTATATAACATACTTGCCCAGTCACAGGACTCTGTTCCTCCCGCACCAGGATGAATTTCAAGAATACAATCGTATTTATCATATGGTCCATTTAATAGTAATAATTTATTTAAGTTTTCTGTTTCTAAGTGTAATTTTTTTGTTGAAATTTCTAAATCTTTTAATAAGTCATCATCAAATTCAACTTCTAAAAGGTTAATCATTTCTAAATTAGTATCAATATTGTTTTTTAAACTAACTATTTGATTAACGGTTTCTTTTAATTCATTTAATTCTTTTAATGTTTTTTCTGCAGTTTCTCTGTCATTCCAGAAATTTTCTTTTTCTTTTTTTTGTTGGAGTTCTTTTATTTTAGACTGTTTATTTTCAATGTCAAAGTGACCTCCATAGATTATTTATTGTATTTAAATTTGATTCTAATGAATTTTTTATTTCTCTTAGTTCCATAAGATATCTCCTTCTACTTTGTTACTTATAGTGTAGCATATTTTATTATTTTTATTCAACTTAAGAATTTATTGGTATTATTTTTTTAATTTATCATATATTATTATTGAGGAAGGTTCACTATGTAGTGTGAAGATCCTCTGTACATAGATTAAGGAGCTTAAGTTTTAGCTCCTTTTTATTTGTCATATTTTTCTAAGAATGAATGGTATTCTTTATTTTCTTTATATCCTAAAATACAGTCCATATTAACATTATCAAGTGATTTAAAAATATGTTCATCTATATTTGGATTAGTTTTCTTTAATTTCTTTATTAAATCTTTTACAACTTTTCTTTTACTTGAAGCGTCATTTATTAATGAACAACCTTCGGTAAAGCGACATGCACAATTTATAAATGTTAAGTCATGGTGGTCTCTCCAAGTAATTATTGATTGTTCTTTTACTAGATATAGTGGTCTAATTAGTTCAATCCCTTCAAAATTATCAGAATGAAGTTTAGGAAGCATAGTTTTTATTTCTGATGAATAAAACATTGATAGAAGTGTTGTTTCTATTACGTCATCAAAGTGGTGTCCTAGGGCTATTTTATTACAACCTAAATCTTTTGCTTTTTTATATAAAAATCCTCTACGCATTCTAGCACACATATAGCAAGCACTTTTTGAATCTATTTTTTCTACCACATCAAAAATATCACTATTAAAGAATTCAACTGGTATATTTAAAATCTTAGCATTATCTTCGATAAAAGATCTATTATATTCATTATATCCTGGGTCCATTACTATATAGTGAGCATTAAATTTGTATTTACCATGTCGTTGTAGTTCTTGAATACATTTTGCTAGTAGGAAGGAGTCTTTTCCACCACTAATACAAACCATGATATTATCTCCTTCTTTGATTAATTCATAATCAATTACTGCTTTTATAAATCTAGACCATATATCTTTTCGATAAGTTTTTATTATACTTCTTTCAATTTCTTTATATTTTTCCATTGACTAACTCCTTTTGAACTTTTTCTAATACTTTTAAGAATTCCTCTATTTCTTCTTGTTTTGTTAAATGAGAAAGTGAAATTCTAACAGATGTGGATGATAAATTTTTATCTTTTGTTTTAGCATAAACTAATTTGGATGGGGCGTCTATTGGACAACAAGATGTTTTTCCAGAGATGCAAATATTATTTTTACCCATGTAATCCACAAATTCTGTGGATTTAATTCCTTTGATACTGAGATTGATAATATTTTTAACAGAATTTTCATTTGAATTGATATAAATATTATTATATTGTTTTAAATTTTCCATGATTTGTTTATTTGATTTTTCCACAGATTTTGTTCGTAAGTCTATATTTTCAAGTGCTAGTTCTAAAGCTTTATCAAGGGCTGCAGCTTCCGCAATTACTGGTGTTCCACTTCTATAAGGGGTAGTTGATCTGCCACCTTCAATTATGGGTGACAATTCAACTCCTTTTTTCTTAATTAATATTCCGGTTCCATTTAAACCATAAAATTTATGTGGGGCTATAGTTACTAAATCTATTCCTGTAAAATCTATATTTATTTTTCCAATAGCTTGAGAAGCATCTGTATGGAATTTACAGTTTTTATATTCTTTTAATAGTTCTTTAATATCATTTATTGGTTGTATAATTCCCAACTCTGAATCCACTGAAGTTACGCTAACTAATATTGTATCCTCTCTTATCATATCTTTTAATTCATCTAAATCTACAATACCATTTTTATCTACTGGAATTAGTTCAACTTCAAATCCTTCTTTTTCTAGAGATGTTGCAGGGGCTATTAATGATTGATGTTCTAATGAACTTAATAAAATATGTTTTCCATAATTCTTATATCTTTTTGCAATTCCCTTTATAACTAAGTTATTTGACTCAGTTGCTCCACTTGTATATATTATCTCATCTTTATCGATACCTAATCTGTTTGCGATACTATTTGTATAATAATCCAACTTTTCTTTTGCCTCTAATCCTAGAGGATGTATTGAGTTTGGATTAGCGAAATATAAGTTATTTGTTTCATTGTATATTTTTAATACTTCTTTATCAGCAGGTGTTGCGGATGCGTAATCTAAATATATCATTTCTGCCACTCCTTTTTTCTTTGTATATTATAGTACTTTTTTTGCTTAACCGCAAATATGTTTTTTCCACAAAAAATGTGGATTATTGTTGCTTATCTTTTTCCACAACTTTTGTGAAAAAAAGAAATACTTTGCTTGTATTTCTTTCATCTAAATAATATTTTGAGTCATAATTAATTTTTATTCATATCTTCTTATAATATTTTCTGCTGCTTTTTTCCCTGCTTCCATAGCAAGTATTACTGTAGCTGCTCCTGTTACAGCATCTCCTCCAGCATATATATTACTTTCTGTTGTCTCATAATTATTAACTATAATTAATCCCTTTTCATTTAATTTGATATTAGATTCTTTTAATGATTCATGATTTTGTAATGTACCTAGAGCCATTATTACCATGTCACATTTTACTCTTTTATTAGAACCTTCTATTCCTTTTACTTTTCTTCTTCCATCTTCTCCTGGTTCTCCTAATTCCATATCAACATATTCAATTCCTGTTACATTATTATTTTCATCTTTAATAATTCTTTTAGGATTTTTTAATATATCAAAAATAATACCTTCTTCTTTAGCATGACGGACTTCAGTTTTTCTAGCAGGCAACTCTTCCTCACTTCTTCTATACATTAAGTGAGTTTCAATTCCAAGTCTTTTTAGAGATCTTGCGGCATCCATTGCGACATTACCTCCACCTATTACATAAGCGATACCTGACTTTTTAATTGGAGTTTTTGAATTATCTTTATAACTTTTCATAAGATTTATTCTAGTTAATATTTCGTTTGCAGAAAAAACTTCATTTGCATCTTCTCCATCTATTCCCATAAATTTAGGTATTCCGGCACCAGTTCCAATAAATATTGCATCATATTCTTCTTTTAATTCATTTATAGTAATTGCATTTCCAACTGGTATATTTAATTTTATTTTTACACCTTGTTTTTTTAAGTTATCAATTTGTTTGTTTACTATTTCTTTTGGTAATCTAAATTCTGGTATACCATAAGTTAATACTCCTCCAGCTTTATGAAGAGATTCATATATAACAACGCTAAACCCATGTTTTATTAATTCTGATGCACATGCTAAACCTGCTGGTCCACTTCCTATGATTGCGACTTTCTTATTATTCTTTTCTTTTATAAATTTGCTTTGCATATTATCAAGTAGTGCTTTATCAGATACATATCGTTCTAATGCTCCTATTGCAATTGAATCTCCTTTTATTCCTCTAACACATTTTCCTTCACATTGTTTTTCTTGAGGACATACTCTTCCACAGATTGCTGATAATGAAGATGATTCACTTATAATTATATAGGCTTTTTCTATATCTTGTTCTTTTATTGCACTTATAAATTCTGGTATTTTAATGTTTATTGGACATCCTTCTACGCACCTTGGAATCTTACAATTTAGACATCTGCTTGCTTCTTTTACTGCTTCTTCATCATTATAGCCAAGCTCTACTTCTTCAAAGTTTTTATTTCTTACATCAGGTCTTTGTGTTCTCATTGGTATTTTTTCTAAATTAATCACTTTTCTTTTCCCCTCTATTTTTCAATTTTTTCTCTTCTTCTTTATAAATATTCAATCTCTTAAGTGCAATATCAAAATCTATTTTATGTCCATCAAATTCTGGCCCATCAATACAAGCAAATTTCGGTTTTCCTTCCACTTCACAGCGACAAGCTCCACACATTCCTGTTCCATCTACCATTATTGGATTCATACTAACAATCGTCTTTAAATTATATTTTTTGGTTAGTTCTGACACATTTTTCATCATTATAACTGGGCCTATGGCAACACATATATCATATTCATTAATATGTTTTTTTAAAACATCTGTAACAAATCCCTTCTCTCCATATGTTCCATCATCTGTTGTATAATAAACTTTATCTGCGACTTTTTCAATTTTTTCTTTTATAATTAATAAATCTTTATTTCTTGCTCCATATATAACATCTATATTAAAACCCTTTTCTTTCAAATATTTTACTTGTGGGTATACTGGAGCAATTCCTACTCCACCTGCTACATAAACTATTCTTTTATTTTGATAGTTATCTGGATTTTTACATATTTCATTTGGATTACCTAATGGTCCAGTTAGTGCAAATATTTCTTCTTTGTTTTCTGATAATTCTTTTGTTGATGCTCCTACTACTTGATATATTAAATTTAGAATGCCATCATCTAGATTATAATCATATATTGTTAGTGGTATTCTTTCGCTATCTTCTTGTGACATTATAATTACAAATTGTCCAGGCAGAGCTTTTTTTATAACTATTGGACATTTTATACTTAATAAATAACTATTTTTATTTATCTTCTCGTTTTTTAATATCTTATACATATGTACCTCCTATAATTTTAGTATACCATGTTACTAATTCTACTATATAAATTTAATTAAATAAATACAATAAAAAAACTAGTAGTATTTTATATGATTACTAGTATTTTTATTTTAGTTCGAATTTAATTTTTCCTTTATTATTTTTTACTGAAATAGTTGCAATGCTACCATTAATGATTGTTAAGCATGGAGATTTATGCGTAATATCAGCATCATATATTATTGGTATGTTTAATTCACTTAGTACACTATCTTCTAGACAAGTTTTCGTGGTATAACCATAAACACTTTCTTCCCTACCAAATCTTCCAAATATGATAGCTTTTGTATATTTAAAATAACCTAGTTCATTTAATTTCCATAGAACTCTTATTGTTGCATCACAACTTAGTTCACAATTATCAAAGTACCAAATAATTCCATCATCTTTGTATTTTTCTATAAAAGTTTTTGTACCATCATATTTGGTACCAGATAATTCACTTATTATATCTAGGCAACCTCCTATAATTCTTCCTGTTACCAATACATCTTTATTATCAAGTGTTTTCCAAAGTACTTTTTTATCTAAATTATAATACTCTAATCCAGTTACTGATTCTTGATAGCCATCTTCATATGATTCATAACTTTCTTCTTCTAAGTTTTCTCCTGTAATAATATTTAAAAAATCTTCTTGTGACTTATGTAATTTTTCCATTCCAAAAGGACTGAAGTTTTGTCCATAGATTGTTGCAACATCATATTTGGTAGTTAATGGAAATAAAATACATGTGGGATCTGAAAATCCTGCGACAAATTTATTGCAATTACTTAAGTCTTCAAAGTTTATATATGGTAGAGTTTCTATACAAAAATCTCCCCCTGTTGCGGATAAAATAAAATCTATATTATTATTTTTCGAAATATCATTTATCTCTTTTGCTCTATTAAATTTAGTTGTACTTCTTCCTTTTTCGTCATTATATAAATAAGCAGATTCTTTTACTTTAAAACCTTTTTCTTCTAAATTTTTCTTGGCATTTTTAAATTTATTTTTCTTTTGTTCTGAGTATGCTCCAGCAGATGGGGCAATAATTCCTATTACATCTCCTTTATTTATAAATTTTGGGTATTTCATGTTACCTCCTTATAATTTATTATGTAATTTTAATATTTCAATCAACATCTTATCTCTATATTCAGCAAGTGACTCATCTGTATTTCCAATTTCTGGATTTCTATTTTTTAATGCTTCTTCTACTCCTTTACGTGCAACTTCTGGAAATTTTTCTGGGAATTCTTTCCAATCTGCCATATCATTTAACCATAGATTTATAGATTCATTTAAATGTTTCATTAAACCATCAATGTGTACTTTTCCTCCACCTAATTCAAATACTAAACTAGGTCCCATAATTGCCCATCTAATTCCTGGTCCGTATGTTACAGCTTTATCAGCATCTTCAATTGTACATACTCCTCTCATAACAAGGTCACATACTTCTCTATAAACTGCCATTTGAATTCTATTACAAATAAATCCAAGAGCTTCTTTTTGTAATATTACTGGTTCTTTCTTTATAGATTTATATAAATCATAAGCTAATTTTACATTTTCTTCTTTAGTCTTTTCTCCTTTAGTTATTTCTACAAGAGGTATTAAATGTGGTGGATTATATGGATGAGCTCCAATGAATCTTTCTGGATGTTGTGCATTTTTAGCAATTTCTGTTATTAAAAGACCTGAAGTAGATGAGGCAACAATAGCATCTTCTGGTGCAAATTTTTCTATTTCTTCAACAATTGACCATTTAATTTCATATTTTTCTGGTCCTGATTCAACAATAAATTTAGAATTTTTAACTGTCTTTTCAATTGATGTTGAGTAATCAATTCTCTTTTCTATTTTTTCTATTTTATTTGGATTTATAACTTTATTTTGAGCAAGATTTTCTAGTGATTCATGAATTCTTTCTTTAGCAAGTTTAAGGGATTCATCATTTATATCATAAACATGTACTGGATGTCCATTCATAGCAAATGAAAGTGCCCATGAATATCCTATTACACCAGAACCTACTATAGCTATATCCTTTATATCGTTTAATTTCAAATTTACCATCTCCTATTTTTATATTATCACTTTATTAGATTATTTGGTGAATTAAATTTAGTTGATTTACAATTATATTACATTTAACTTTAAGGTGTGCTATTATATAGTAAATGAGTTCTAAGGAGGATCTATATGGATGATAATACTTTTATAATTTTATGCTTAATGTTTATTATATTTGCTGTAGCTTTTATTTTTTATATAAAATGGAAGAGAAACAAAGATGTTGATAAGTGGCTTTTAGAAAATAAATATGCTAGAAAAGTATATTTAGAAACTGTTGTAGGTGTTAATTCAAGGATAATTCAAGTACAAAATGTAAATGGAGAAAAACCTAAAATAAAGAGTTTAAAGGGACAAAATATTTTATATTTAAATCCTGGGAGAAATAATATTAAACTTACATGTTCTTGTACTAGACCAGATGTATTAAGAAAGAGTGTTACAACTATATATGGACCAATAGAAATGGATATGGATATTGAACATTATGTTGATTATAAAATAACATTTGATAAAAAGAGCAATAAATTTATCGTTAGGGAAATTCGTGAAAATAAATAATTACCTGTAGATATTGATATAAAAAAGATTACTATTAGTAAATAATCATTATGTTTACTTTAGTAATCTTATTTTTTATTTATTTTAGTCATTCATTTTAATTACATATTTTATAGGAGATTCAATTCCTTTTTCTAGTTTTTCTAGAGATGATTGTACTTCTTCCATTTCTATTAATTTAGAATATGGCTCTAAGTTTAATTTTCCTTCATGCATTAATTCTATAACTTCTTCAAATTCACTAGTTTTGAAGAATAAGCTTCCTGATAAGTGGAATTCACTATTTACAAAATTAAATACATTTATTTCTGGTGCTTCTCCATAGGCAATAAGAACCATTTCTCCACCTTTTTTTAAATGATTCATTCCTGTTGTACTAGCTGTTTTATTTCCTGAACATTCTATAACAGCATCAAATCCATTTGGGGCAACAGATGATAATTTTTCATCTAATTGTTCATCTTTTGCATTAAATGCTTCTTTTACAAATCCTGAGTTTTTAGCCATTTCAACTCGATCTAAATTAGCTTCTGTAATATATACATCTTTTATTCCAAGAGCATGAGCATCTGCTGCGGCAAACATTCCGATAGCTCCACATCCAGTAATTAAAACCTTACTATTTTCATTAACTTTAGCTAACTTTAATCCATGCATAGAAATTGATGCTGGTTCAACCATGGCACCTGATATAAAACTAACATTGTCAGGTAAGTGTCTAACCATATCTTCTCTTACTGCAACATATTGTCCATATCCTCCGTCTGTTCCAATACCTGGACCACCTTCTAATACATGATCACAGATATTTTCTCTTCCTGTTCCACAGAATTCACAATCATCCTTTAAACATGAATCTATCTCCATAGCTACAACTCTATCTCCGACATTAAATTCACTACTATTTCCAGCATCATAAATTACACCAGAAAATTCATGTCCAATTACAAAATTAGTTCCGGCATTATAACCTGTTGCCCAAATCATATGAATATCAGAACCACAAATTCCTGTATTCATTACTTTAATAACAACTTTATTACCTTCTGCTTTTGGAATATCCTTTTCAATTAATTCAAATTTCTTAGTTCCTACTAATGTAAGTGCTTTCATTTGCATCCTCCTATCTTTATATTTTTATTATATCAAATAAAAAAACAAATAAACTGTTTATTGAAATTTATTTGTTTTTTGTATGTCAAATGTCGTCATTTAATTTTCTTTTTATTAATTATTGTTTACTATTTTATATTTATTATAAGAATTAGTATTTGTTTATTTTAGAAAAATTTAAAAAGCAACTATATAGTTACTTTTTATACTTAATTACCTATTATTTTTAAGACTTGTAAAATAATAATTTCTTCCATTAGTACTTTCAAATGTATAAACTAAAGTATTTAATTTATCTTTATTATTCTTTACATAATTATCTAAGTATACTTGCGAATCTTCAGTCATGCTTCCTGTATATGTATCTAAAGAAATAGTTTTATTATAATCTTTATAAATAGTATTTGTCTCTCCATCCAAAAATGCATATGTAGTAGTAATTTCTAATTTACTTTTAGTTGCTTTGTAACCAGTAATAACGTTACTTGTATATGTTGCGGTTGTTCCTCCACATCCTGTTTTAGAATAATAATTTTTATCATTTTCATTAAGTGTGTAATCTCCACATCCTAAATTAAACGTTGTCTTTTCATATGTGTTTGGACCATATATTTCTTCTAAAACACTTTTTACATCAGCTTCTGATATTATATCATAACTATAATCGGACGTTGATGTATGTTTACTATATACTTGTCCTGCAATATATTTTATTTTATCAGATACTGATAATTTTTTTGTATCTACTGTATCAATATTATATAACAATTCAGATGGTCCATAGCTTGCTGGGAAAATATAGTTAACGTATTTTTCTAATTCACTATCAGAGAAAGTAACATTTTCTTCTTTTTCTTTTGTTGTAGTTTTTTCTTCTGTCTTTGTTTCTTTTTCTGTTTTTTTACTAAATATCATACCTTTATCATAGCAGATATAACAAACTAGTCCTAATATTATAATTACTAATAATATTATAGTTATTACCGGTCCTTTTCCTTTTTTCTTTTCTTGTATTTCTTCCATAAAAGTCTCCTTTCTATTATAGTTTGATTATATCATACTTATTTCATTTTTAATTTGAATTTTTTATTTTTAAAAGGTGTCAACAAATATAACATTGTTCACACCTTTATTTATTGCTACTTACCACAACATTGTTTATATTTTTTTCCCAAACCACATGGTCTTTTGTATTAGGAATTTTGGTAGCTTTTCTGAGCACTTGGTTGCACTCGGCAAACCAAGAAGAACTTATCTAAAATAATTTGATTTTAATTTTTTACAATTTTTCAATAAATATCATCTTATATTCTTAATACTTATCAATTTGTTGGTATCATCAAAATATAACCTAAATGTTTCACAGTAATTCCATTTGCCATCAAAAAAATCGATATCATTATACTTATATGGTCCTGTATATGGAATTTCACACCACTTACTAAATAATGAGGCTAAAGCAGTAGAATGACCTACTATTAATATTTTCTCTTCTTTATGTTTTTCTAGTAATTCCTCAAGAGCTTTTTGTTCTCTTAATATTACTTCATTTATGGATTCACCATTTTTTAATTTGTAATCAAAATCCTTAAATTGTTTTTCTCCAAAATCAGAAGGTAACTCATCCCAATTATTTATACCAAATTTTCTCTCTCCAAATCTTTCATCAATTTTTATCTCATCAGCAAAATACTTAGCTGTTGAAATGGCTCTAACGTAATTGGAAGAATAAACACAATTAAAGTTTTTTAGTTCTTCTAATTGGCTTTTTTCTTTTGCTATATTCTCTCCATTAACAGTTAAAATCCATTTTTCGTTTTGTAATTGTAATGAATCAGTATTATTTATATTTTGAGGTTTCATTGCTTCTGAGTGTCTCATAAAGTATATTGTTGTCATTCTATCAACTCCTATATAAATTATGCCATATATCTATTCTAATATTTTTAATATTACAACTTTTGAATAACAAATTACAATTTAGATAAGTCTTGTATTCGATTTGAAATCATTGTTCCGATATGCGCTTCACCTTATTTTATAAGGGCTTATAAATGTATTATGGCTTATCTAAAACTTATCTAAGACAAAAGACATGCCTATAATTACCTAAATATTGTAATTATAGAAAACCCCGCAATCTCTTATTTTATGCGGGTTTGTGGGCTTATTTACCACAACATTGCTTATATTTTTTCACCACTTCCACAAGGATATTATCTTCATTCAATTTGGCTATTGTTAGTAGCATTTTACCCCTGTTTTTTCTGCTAAAAATGTATGTAGTTCACTTTGGCATAGGTAGTAGAACTTATCTAAAAACTTATCTAAATTTTAATTTAATTTTCCATAATACATATCGCTAAACATTCCATTTTTTTCT
>CAKPBJ010000005.1 GCA_934140575.1 uncultured Bacilli bacterium
AAGAAAGGTATAAATTGCATTATACCATTGAATACCAATAATTAAATACAAATTGCATTTAACTATTTAACTAACCATAAATACAAATTTCATTTAAGTATTTAACTTTTTTCTGTTTTTTTTTATAAATTAATTACATATAATAAAATCCTACAAAGTTTTGACCACTTTTTTCTACATTACCTCTTATTCTACAATAATGAGATGCATAGTCTTTATTTGTTATTGTATCTATTTTATTTATTTCTATATGTTTTATTTGTTTATCTGTTAGTTGCTTTAATATTGCTTTATACATATCTATTTTGTATTTGTCATTTTCTTCTTCTATACAGTCTTTCCATACTTCTTTATTTGTTGCCCAATGTGGATATGTGTCATATATAAAATTTTCTTTTTTTGCTCCACTTGAAATATAGACATAGATATCATCTACATTACTTTTGTATTCTTTTTGTAAAGCTTCTATTATTTGGCTTGGTAAGTTTCTATCAATGTATGCTGCTCCACAATGAGCTAAGGCTGTTACTCCTTTTTTTCTATCTTCTGCTATTACTATAGGACAGTCAGCACACATATTTCCTACTACTATTCCTTTATATTCATTACTAATTATTAAGATATCAGCTTCTAAGTTTAGATACCAGTAGTCATCTTTTGTTAAATTTTTTGCTTTTATATTTATATATTTACCGTCTGGATAATTTACTTTATTTAAGTTGTTTTTTTGGACTGCTTGAATTATTTTTAAACCATCAAATCCATACTTTTTTCCTAATTTTATTCTTGTTTCTTTAAATATTTCATTTACTTCTTCTTGAGTTAATCCTTCTTTATAAAATATTTTATTTCTGCTCATTACTCCATCTTTTTTATTAGCTTCAAATATTTTTATTTGTGATTTCAATTAATCACCTCTTTATACGTTAAATCTAAAATGACATATGTCGCCATCTTGCATTAAGTAGTCTTTTCCTTCTAATCTTGCTTTACCTGCTTCTTTGACTTTTAATTCACTACCACATTCTATTAAGTCATCATAGCTTATTACTTCTGCTCTAATGAATCCTCTTTCAAAATCTGTATGAATTATACCTGCACATTGTTTTGCATTCATTCCTTTTTTAAATGTCCATGCTCTTACTTCATCTTTTCCTACTGTAAAATAAGTTGCTAAACCTAAAATATCATATGTTGCAGTTATTAATTTATCTAATCCTGAACCATCTAATCCTAATGCTTCTAACATTTCTTGTTTTTCTTCTTTGGTTAATTCACTTAAATCTTCTTCTACTTTAGCACAAAGACTTACTACTTTAGCATTTTCTTTTTCTGCATATTCTTTTACTTTTAATACATATTCATTATCTGGGTTACCTAATTCTGATTCTTTTATATTTGCCAAATATATAATTGGTTTTTCTGTTAAAAAACTATATGATTTTACGGCTTTCTTTTCTTCTTCTGATAAATCCAATTGTCTTATTGGTTTGTTTTCTTCTAGTGCTTTTTTACATTTTTCTAAGACTTCTGTTTCTAAAATATCATCTTTATTTTTAGTAGTTCTTGCTTTTTTTGAAACTCTTTCTAATCTATTGTTAATTACATCTAAATCTGCAATTGATAATTCAAGATTTATTGTTTCTATATCTCTTATTGGATCAATGTTTCCATCTACATGGATAATTTTTCCATCATCAAAACATCTTACAACTTCAACTATAGCATCTACTTCTCTTATGTGTGATAAGAATTTATTACCAAGTCCTTCACCTTTACTAGCACCTTTTACAAGTCCTGCAATATCTGTGAATTCATAAGCTGTTGGTATAAATTTATTTGGTTCATACATCTCTTTTAATTTATCCATTCTTTCATCTGGTACTGTTACTATTCCTACATTTGGTTCAATGGTTGCAAATGGGTAATTTTCTGCTAATATTTTTTGATTTGTTATTGCATTGAATAAAGTTGATTTTCCTACGTTTGGAAGTCCTACAATTCCTGCTGTTAAACTCATATATATACCTCTTTTCTTTCGTAAATATTATAGCATTTTCAGATATGCTTGTAAAATAAAAAGAGAACTTTCGTTCCCTAGATTGTTGGACCAACTCCAGGTCCAATTGGTAGTCCTAATATATACCAACCTAATACTATTAAAATCCATGTTGCTGCTATTATAAGGAAATAAGGTGTTACAAGTCTTAATGACCTTTTAATAGTATATGGTTTTTTCTTATTTAGATTATATATATTTAAATACCCAATAAATATTACAAATGATGCAAGTAAAGGTGTAAATCCTTTTGTCATTGAATCTCCAACTCTCATTATAATTTGAGCAAATTGAGGAGATAAATTAGATTGCATAAACATTGGTACAACTACTGGGGCAAATATCATCCATTTACTTGATGGTGATGTTAGAAGGAATCCGGATAGTGCTATTAATAATAATGATACTAGTACAAGTGGAATTCCACTTAATTGCATATTCTCTAATAATGTTGCTAACCAAGCAGTTACAATATATCCAATATTTGTTTTTCTAAATACAGCTATAAATTGTGCCACTACAAATATTAATATTATTATACTTCCTATGTTACTAAATTTTTTACTCGCATTTTCTATTATTTCTTTATCACTTTTTATTGATTTACTTCCTAAGCCATAAGCAATTCCCATTAATATAAATACTAAGGAAACCATATATGTAAATCCATCTTGGAAATATGAATTTGGTCCAAATAATTGATCAAGATATGTTGTTGCATCTTTATCAAGTAACATTCCTGAATATGGTAAGTTTGGAATTAATGCATATATAAATATTAATAACATAATAATTCCTACTATAAGGGCGTATCTTAATCCTCTATTTTCATATTTATCTTTTTCTATTTGTTTTTGTTCTTCTTCTTCAATATTCACTACTCTATATTGTTCTGTTTTTGCAAATTCTTCATCTTTTTTATACTTTCCAATTTTAGGAGCAATTAATTTTTCAATAACAATTGTTCCTACTATTGATAGAATTATAGTTGCTGCTATTATAAATATTAAGTTTGATGTTAAAGCTATATGCGTTGTATCATCTACTAATCTTGCAGCATTCTTTGTATATCCCATTAAGTTTACTTCAGTTGATCCTATAAAGACTGACACTCCATAACCAAATGAGACTCCACAAAAGGCAGTTACTATTCCAAGAATTGGATTTCTATTATTTATAAAGTATATAAGAGCAACTAACGGAATTAATATTGCATATCCTACTTCATTTATTAATGAGGAAATAGTTGCTATTAAAATTATTATAAATGTTAAGACATATTTATTTGCTTTACTTATATGTCTTTTTGTTAGCATTTCAATAAATCCTGTACCCTCAGCTATAGTTATACCTAGTAAAGATATTAGTAATGTACCGAGAGGTCCAAAACTTAAGAAATTAACTGCTGCATTACTTATAACAAATTTTAATCCATCAAATGATAATAGATTTTCTACTGTTAAAAGTACTGGTTCTAATTCGTATGTATTTGAATTTACTGTATTATATGTTGCTTGTACTTGGAATAATGAAAATATTCCACTTAAAATCATTACTCCAAAAGTTAAAAGTATAAATGTTGTTATTGGGTGAAAATAAAATTTTTTTAATTTTAATTTTGGTTTTTCTAACATGTTTTTCCTCCTATTCTTTTACTTTCTTTAATTTTTTATTGAATTCAATCCTAGGAATTAAAACTGTTCTTCCACAATTTAAACATTTTATTTTTATGTCTGCTCCAACTCTTACTATTTCCCATTCATTAGTTCCACAAGGATGTTGTTTTTTCATAATAACAATTGAGCCTAATTTATAATCTTTATTTTCCATTATGCACCTCAATTTGTTGATATGGAATTTTGATTCCAGATTGATCAAATTCCTTTTTTATTTCTCTTCTTAAAAATCTTTCAGTTGCAAATTGCATTGTTGGTTTTGTTTCAACTACTATTCTATAAACAACTGATGAGTCATCAAGTTCATTTACTCCCCATACTTCAGGTTCTTTTGTGGCATTAGGTATTTTTCCTTTTAGCCTTTGGAAAAGTTTTTGAAAAACTTGATCTATTTCCTCTTCATTATTTTCGTAAGCTATTCCTACATCTACCACAGCTAAAGAATTGTGGTCACTATAGTTTATTATATTATCCATATTTCTATTAGCTATTATTTTTGTAGCTCCTTTGTAATTCCTAATTCTTGTTGTTCTAAGTCCAACAGATACAACTTCCCCCATAAATCCATCTACTTCAATTGTATCTCCAACTTCATATTCTCCTTCTGCTATTATAGAAAAACCTGCAATAATGTCTTTTGCTAAATCTTGAAATGCTAAACCAATTAGGGCAGTTCCAAGTCCTAGTCCTGCTAATATTGATTTAACATTTATACCAAAATTTGCAAGTATTGCTAGTGCTACTATTATTACTATTACATATTTTATTATATTAAGAATTAAACTTCTCATTGTTCTTATTTTTTGTTCTTGTTCTTGTTTTAGAACTTTTCTTTTGGATGTAGCTTTTATAATGACATTTTTGATTATTTTAAATAATATAGAACCTCCTATTATATATATGATTGGCATTACTATTTTAATAATTTCAACTTTTAGTCCTAACATATTTATCATTATTAATTACCTGCCTCTATATTCATTATTTCTAGAAGTCTATTTAAATCATTTCCATTTACAAAGCTAATTTCTATTTTATTTTTCTTTATAACTACTTTTGTTCCTAATTTTTCACTTATTTCTTCTTGAAGATAACTATATTCACTGTTTTCTCTTATTTTTGGTTTTTGAGGATTAGTTTTAATAATTTTTGGTTCTTTTGTTAATTCTTCTAATTCTCTTACACTTATTCCTTCATTAATAACTTTTTCTTCTAGTTCAGCTTGTTGAGATTTATCTTCTAGTTTACTTAAGACTCTAGCGTGTCCCATAGTTATTTTTTTACTATTAATATCTTCTTGAATACTATTTGGTAAATTTAGTAGTCCTAACATATTTGTAATATGGCTTCTACTTTTTCCTAATCTATTTGCAAGTTGTTCTTGAGTTAATCCTAGAGTATCTTGTAATTTTTTATAAGCTGTTGCTTCTTCTATTGCTGTTAAATTTTCTCTTTGTAAGTTTTCTAAAAGAGCTATTTCCATCATTTGTGTATCATTAAAATCTCTTACTATTGCTGGTATTTCTGTTAATCCTGCCATAAGAGAGGCTTTAACTCTTCTCTCACCTGCTATTATTTCATAACCTTTAATTGATTTTTTTACAATGATAGGTTGAAATACACCGTGTTCTTTGATAGATGCAGCTAATTCTTCTAGAGCTTTTTCATCAAAAACTTTTCTTGGCTGGTATGGGTTACTTCTTAACTCACTTAATTTAATATTTACTATTTCGTCTTTTTCTGTTTCTTCTACTATTTGTTTTTCTACTGTACTGTAATCTAATACTTCACTGTTAAATAGTTCTTCAAGTCCTCTTCCAAGAGCTCTTCTTCTTGGGATTTCATTGTTATTTGTTTCCATTTCCTTCATTTCTTTCAATCACTTCCTTTGCTAGGTTGATATATGCTTCTGAACCTCTACTTTTTGGATCATATGCCACAATTGGTTCTCCATGTGATGGAGCTTCTGTTAGTCTTACAAGTCTTGGTATTATTGTATTATATACTTTTTCTTTAAAGAATCTTCTAATATCTTCTACTACTTCAAATCCTAGATTTGTTCTAGAATCAAGCATCGTTAATAATACGCCTTCTATATCCAAAGTTGGATTTAAACCTTTTTGAGCTAACATAATTGTTTTTAATAATTGTGTAATTCCCTCTAATGCAAAGAATTCACACTGAACAGGAATTATTACTGAATTTGATGCAGTCAATGCGTTTGTTGTTATTACACCAAGTGATGGTGGACAATCTATAATTATATAATCAAAGCTATCTTTTATATCCACTAGACTATTTTTTAATTGTTCTCCTTTTTTAAAACCATTCTGTGTTCTACTTTTTTCTAATAATTCAGCATCTATTCCTGCTAAATTGATTGTGGCTGGTATTACATATAATCCTTTATATTTAGTTTTAATCATAGCTTCTGTGACATTACATTCGCCAATTAAAACATCATATATACTTTTTTCTATTTCTCCTTTATTAATTCCTACACCAGTAGTTGTATTTCCTTGAGGATCTAAATCTATTAATAAAACTCTCTTTCCTAATACCGCTAATGATGCAGAAAGATTAATACTGGTAGTTGTTTTTCCTACGCCACCTTTTTGATTAACTAATGATATAACCTTTCCCATCTAATCACCCATTTTCTAATTTACTAATATATTGTATCAGAGATTGAACTATTTTTAAATGGTTTTAATAAAAAAAGTAGACTTTTAAAAGCTCTACTTTATTTATTTTCTTTATATAATTTAATGATAATTTGGAATGATTTTTCGAAGTTCATTTCATTTGTACTTATATTAATTCCATGTGCTTTTAAATCTTCTACTAAATTTCTTATTTTTTCAGTAGCTTCTTCAATAGTATAATTTTCGTCTGCAACATTTGATATTGGAATCATACCATTATTCATTGGTGATATATTTGATGTTTCTTGTGGTATATTGAATGCTGAAAGGTCTGAATTATTGAAATAGTCTTTTGATTTGTTTTCTTTTTCAAGAGTGCTTTCAGTTTTTACTATTTGTTCAGCTGGAGTAATGAAACTTGTCTGTCCGCCAATATTTAGAAGATTATCTAATGAAGATCCTCCAGATGGTGTTGAAATATCATTTGTATTACTCTTTAAATCATTTATATCTATTGAAGTAATAGCAGGAGGTTTTTCAGCAATTTGATTGTTTATTGCTTCTTCTCTTGCTTTGTCTATTTCTCCGTAATTTATAAATTTACCCGTAGGCATCGCCTCTCCTTCTGGTGGTGCGATTGTTACTTTTCCAAAATTAGACTCATCTGCTGGTAGTTCAGCAGTTGGCATTAATGGACTACTATTAACAAAAGCATTTGTTGTTGCAATCTGTTCATTATTTGATAATTCTGGTCTTACTTGTGTAGAATCATTATTCTTTGAATATAATCTTTTAATTTCTTCTTCTACTGAACGTACACTCATCTTATTATCAATTATTTTCTTTAGCATTTCTTTTTGCTTTTTTGAATCTGGGATATTTATTAATGCACGTGCATGTCTTTCAGATATTTGTTCTTTTAATAAAGATTCTTGAATATCATCTGGCAGTGATAACAATCTCAATTTGTTTGCTACAGCCGATTGACTCTTTCCCATAGTTTTAGCTAATTCTTCTTGTGTCATTTGATCTATTTCTAATATTTTTTGATATGTCCTAGCTTCCTCAATTGGATTTAGGTTTTTTCTTTGTAAATTTTCAAGTAAAGCTACTTTTGAACTTTCTTTATCATCTAAATTTCTGATTATTGCAGGAATTTTAGTTAAGCCAGCTAAAGCTGATGCTTTATATCTTCTTTCTCCGGCAATTATTTCATATTTTCCGTTTTGAACACTTCTAACTATAATTGGTTGAATAACACCATGTTCTCTAATTGATACAGCTAACTCTTTTAATGCACGTTCATCAAATATCTCACGTGGTTGAAACCTATTCGGAATAATGTCATCTAAATATAATTGTACTACTTCGTCTTTTTCATTATTAAACATGAGTCATTCCCCTACTTTCATTCTTTTTTATTTTCCCTATATTATCATTATAAGTTATTTTTGTTTTAATTTCAATAAATTTTAAAAAGACTATGTCTTTAGAGCATATTATTTGCACATTTGACATAGTCTATTTATTTTTCATAACTACTAAACTTCTTTTACTTTCTTCAATTGGTAATAAAAATTTTTCTATTTTTGTTATTTTATATTTTTTAGATAATTTTCTTTTTATATCTTCTGTTAATTCATTATCAATATCACCTTTCATAGCAACAAAAATGCCAGATGGTGAAACTAAATGCATTGTATATTTAACAAGTTTTTCTATATTTGCTACTGCTCGTGATGTTACTAGATCAAACTTTCCTTTATATTCTTCTCCTCTTGCATGGACTGCTTCTATATTGTTTAGATTTAATTCTTTTATTATTGTATTTAAATAATTTACTCTTTTTTGTAGAGAATCTATTAATGTAATTTTTAGGTTTGGAAATACTATTTTTAATACAATACCTGGAAACCCAGCTCCTGTTCCTACATCACATAATGTATTTATTTTATTTAAGTCTACTACTTTTACTATTGTTAGGCTATCATAGAAATGTTTTAAATATACTTCTTTTTCATCTTCTATTCTTGTTAAATTAATTTTTTTATTCCATTCTATTAGAAGTTTATAAAATTTATCAAGTTTTTCTATTTGTTCTTCAGTTAAAATTATATTTATTTTTTCTAATTCTTCTATAAATTTTTCTTTATTCATCTTTTCCATACTCCTTTTTCAAGTATATTGATAAGATTGAAATATCTGATGGGTTTACTCCACTTATTCTTATTGCTTGAGCTATTGTTTTTGGTGATACTTCTTTTAATTTTTGTCTAGCTTCTGATGCAATGTTTTTTATTTTATCGTAATCTATGTCTTCTGGGATTTGTTTTTTTTCTAATTTTAACATTTTTTCTGCTTCTTTATATGCTTTATTTATGTATCCTTCATATTTTAGATTTATTTCTACTTGTTTCTTTATTTCACTATCATATGGAATTTCAATGAATTTTTCTAAAAATTTAATTGTTATTTCTGGTCTTTTTACTAATTGTTCTAGTGTCATTGTAAATGATGGTATTTGAAGATTACTAGATTCAAATTCTTTTTTAACTGTATCATCTATTTTTAGTTTGTTTTCTTGAAGAAATTTGGTTAATTCTTTTATTTGTTCTTCTTTTTCATGCAATCTATTTATTTGTTCTTCATCTATTAAACCTACTTTATAGCCGTATTCTCTTAATCTTAAATCTGCATTATCACTTCTTAAAAGTAATCTATACTCTGCTCGACTTGTTAATAATCTATAAGGATCTCTTATTCCTTTTGTTATTAAGTCATCTATTAATACCCCAATATATGCATCGTTTCTTTTTAATATTAATGGTTCTTTGCCTTCTAGTTTTAGGCTTGCGTTTATTCCAGCCATTAATCCTTGACAGGCTGCTTCTTCATAACCGCTTGTTCCATTTATTTGACCTGCTGTATATAAATTGCTTAGAATTTTTGTTTCAAGTGACGCTTTTAATTGAGTTGGATATATAGCATCATATTCTATTGCATAACCGTATTTTAAAATTTTTGCATTTTCAAGACCTGGTAGACTGTGTACCATTTGTTCTTGAATTTCTTTTGGCATAGAAGTTGAGAACCCTTGTAAATAAATGTCATCATAATATTTACTTTCTGGTTCTAGGAAAAGTTGATGACGTTCTTTGTCTTTAAATCTTACAACTTTATCTTCTATTGATGGACAATATCTTGGGCCTATTCCTTCTATATCATCAAGCGCACCATACATGCTTGATTTATTTAAATTTGTTTTTATTATTTCATGAGTTTTTTCTGTTGTATATGTTAAGTAACATGGAAGCTGATCTTCTATTTTGTAGCATGGTTCAAGGTCAAAGCTGAATGTTAAATATTCGTTATCACCAGGTTCCATTTTTGTCTTTGTATAATCTATTGTTTTTCCATCTAGTCTTTGAGGAGTACCTGTTTTTAATCTTATTATTTTAAATCCATACTCTTTTAATTTATCACTAAGATAATTTGAAGGTCTTTCTCCGTGAGGACCTTGTCTTGTTCTTGTATCACCAACTAAAATATCTGATTTTAAATAAGTTCCTGTTGTTAATATTACTGCTTTTGATTCTATTCTTTCTCCAGTTTCTAAAATTACACCGTTTACAGTATTATTTTTTACTATCAAGTCTTCTACCATTGCTTCTTTTATTTCTAAATTTTTTTCTGATTCTAGTACATTTAGCATTTCTCTTGGATATGCAATTTTATCACCTTGAGCACGTAATGACTGAACAGCTGGACCTTTGGCACTATTTAACATTTTTATTTGTAAATGTGTTTTATCAGCAACACGTCCCATTACTCCACCCAAAGCATCTATTTCTCTTACTACAATTCCCTTTGCACTACCTCCTATGTGAGGATTACATGGCATATCAGCAATATTTTTTTTATTACTTGTTATTAATAAAGTTTTATGTCCTTTTTTGGCACATGCATGAGCTGCTTCACAACCAGCATGACCTCCACCTACAACTATAATTTCGTACATTATATCACCATCCCTATTTTCCTAGACAAAATCTTGAGAACATTTCATCTAATAGTTCTTCTTCATATGAAGTTCCATTTATTTTTCCTAGTTCTTCCCAAATGTTTTTTATATCTAATTCTATCATGTCTATTGGCATATTATTTTTTAATCCTTCTTCTACATCGTTGATTGCTGAAAGACAATTTTTTAATATACTTATACTTCTTGAATTATTTAGATATGTTGGATCTTGAGTTTCAATTGCTTCTATATTAAATAACTCTATTATCTTATTTTTTAATTCTTCAAGACCTTTATTTTCTGTAATACTAAGTTCTATTATTTGATCTTTATCTATATCAAGACTACTTATGTCTAATTTTTTTTCTAAATCTATTTTATTTATTATTACTATGTAGTTTTTATCTTTTATTTTTTCAAATATTTCTTTTATATCATCTGTTAATTGTTCATTATTATTAAGCATTAAAAGTATTAAATCTGATTTATCAATCATTTTTTTACTTTTTTCTACACCAATTGACTCTACTAGGTCTTCAGTTTCTCTTATACCAGCTGTATCTATCATATTTAAAATGATACCATTAATGACTACTTGCCCTTCCACTATATCTCTTGTTGTTCCAGCTATATCTGTTACTATTGCTTTATCTTCTTCTAATAAAGCATTTAATAAAGAGCTTTTTCCAACATTTGGTCTTCCTATTATTGATGTCTTTATTCCGTCTTTTATTATTTTTCCGTTTATTGACTCTTTTAATATTTTTTCTATTCTTTGTTTTAAATTAGTTATTTTGGGAATAAGTATATTGTCTGTTATTATATCTACATCATCATATTCTGGATAATCTATGTTTACATTTATGTTGGAAATTATTTGAACCATATCGCTTCTTAATGAGTTTATAAGATCTGATACTTTTCCTTCTATTTGGTTTATTGCCATTTTTCTTTGCTTTTCTGTTTTAGAATTAATCATATCCATTACAGCTTCTGCTTCTAATAAGTCTATTCTTCCATTTAAAAATGCTCTTTTTGTGAATTCGCCTGGTTCTGCTAATCTACATCCATTTTCTAATAATAATTCTAAAGTTTTATTCGTAGGAGATATTCCACCATGTGTGTTAATTTCTACAGTGTCTTCTGCAGTAAAAGTTTTTGGTGCTTTCATTACTGATACTAAAACTTCATCTATTTCTTGGTCTTTATCCATTATGTGACCATAGTTTATTGTATGAGATTTTACTTTTGTTAGGTCTTTACCTTTAAATATTTTATTTACTATATTTATTGCGTCGTCTCCACTTACTCTAATTATAGCAATTGCTCCAACTCCTTGACTTGTTGCAATAGCACATATTGTTTCATTCATAGTAGCCCTCCTTTTTTTCTAGGTTATTATATCATATATTTTTTTTAGTAAACAAAAAAAGAGTATTTTTAAACGATTTGGTTTGTTTCAAGTTTAATTTTACTCTTATTTTTTTATAATATTAATTATTTTTCTTCTTTTGGCTTGATTACAACATAGCGGTTTGGCTCTTCGCCTTCACTTTCTGTGTAAACATTTTTATTATTTGTTAATGCATTATGGATAATTCTTCTTTCATATGAATTCATTGAATCTAATTTAGCTTCTATTTTTGTTTCAGTTACTTCTTTTGCTATTCTCTTAGCTAGTTTTTCTAATGAATGTTCTCTTTTTTCTTGATAGTCATTAACATCTATTGTAAATTTAAATGTTTTTGATAACTCTACATTTAAATGGCCACTTACAATCATAGATAAAGCTTTTAAATTTTTTCCATTTCTTCCTATTAGTAGTGCATCATTATCTGAGTAAATTATATATTTTGGAACAGTATCTTTATTTTTTATTTCTATATTTACTGTTAACCCCATTTCTTTTAGTATTTTTACTAAATATTCTTTAATATGATTAATTACTTCTCTTTTTTCTATGACTTCGATTTCTACTTTTTTACTTTTAAATAGGCCGCTTTTTGTTTCACCTATTTCCTTTATTAATAAATTGCTTTCTAATTCTTGTAATTCTTCTTGAGCCTTTTTTATTGCTTCTTCTTTTGTTTTTCCTGTATATCTATGCTTTTCCATTTAATTCTTTACTCCTTTTTACCAAAATATTTTGAACTATTGTGAATAAATTTGATGTTGCCCAATATATTCCTAAACCTGATGGCATGAATAAGGCTGTTACAATAATCATTACTGACATCATTGTAGGCATCATTTTCATTGCTGGGTCTTCCATATTTCCTGTTGAATTGAATTTAAATGATAGATATGTTGTTGCTGCTATTATTATCATTAATATAATGTATGAGAATAATGATGCAGTTCCTAAACCTACTATTGGAGTTGTTCCTAGTTGTAATCCCAAAAATTTATCTTCAAAAATTACTGGTGTTCTTTGGATTGCTTCAAAGAATGCAATGAAGATTGGTAATTGGATAAATGCAAATAGACATCCTGATATTGGATTTATTTTATATTTTTGGTAAACCATCATTATTTCTTGATTTTGTTTTATCAATGATTCTTGATCTTGTTTGTTTTCATATTTCTTTTGTATTCTTGTTAATTCTGGTTGTGCTTTTTTTATTAGTTCGGATTGCATAGCAGTTTTTTTAGTTAATGGGAATGCAATTAATCTTATTGCTAAACTTACTACAATGATTGATATAGCATTATTCTTAACTAAATTTCCTAACCAAATAAGAAGAAATGCTAATGGTTTAACGAATAAGCCTGTCCATAATCCTTCATATTTTCCTGAATTTACTTTAAAGTTTTTACATTCTGGAATTTTGTTTAATTCTACTCCATTTTTTTCATATAACTTAATTGTTTCTTTATTTGTAGGCTTACACAGTATATTTTCTGTTAATGTTTGTCCAGTTCTTTCGTTTTTTACTGCTTGTTTATTTTCGTTTGTTAATGTCTTTGTACAACCTGTTGTTAGTAATAATAGCATTAATATTATAACTATCTTAATCTTTTTGGCATTTTTTTTCATCTTGATATTCCTTTCCTATTGTCGATTCATCAAATCAAAGAATTCCTTTTCTAATTCTTTAAATGATTTATCAACTCCGCCTCTTCTTAATATTATAATATAATCTTCATTATTTATATAGTTTTTTTTATAATTATCAACTATATTTCTTATAATTCTTTTATATTTATTTCTAAAAACAGCGTTTCCTAATTTCTTACTTACAGATATGCCATATTTATCGAATGGTAAATCATTTGGTTTATGATGAATTATAAAACTTCTATTTTTTTTACATTTACCATTTTGTATAATATTTTCAAAATCTCTTGAATGTTTTACTACATATTTCTTTTTCATAATAATATACCCTATTCCTTTATAGTAAAAAACCACTGTTTAAGACAGCGGTATTTTATTTGCAAAGACTTTTGCGTCCTTTGCGACGACGACGATTTAAAATATTTGTTTTTTTACGAGCAAAAAATCCTAATTTTTTTGATTTTTTACGGTTGTTTGGTTGATATGTTCTTTTCACTTGTTCCACCTCCAGACATAAATCTACATTATTATAATAATATATTTCATGATTTGTCAAATAAAACTTATCTTTTTATAATATTTTATCCACTTTTATTGTGTGTTTTTTTCTAATTAACAATTTCCACATATCTGTTGATAACAAAAAATAAGCTTGTTTATAAAAAATTGTGGAAAATGTGGAAAACTTAATTATTCATTTATATATATAGCTTTTGTTTGTTGATAAAATTGTGGAATAATGGTGGATTTTGTCGAATTGAATTATTTTCTTTTTTTTATGTGTTTATAAATTTGTTAATAATTAATATTTTTGTTTTGACTATTATAAAATTTGTGATATTGTATTTAGTAATGTTTTTTATTTCGCATTATTTTACCCTATTTTTTACTTTCTTTTTTTTGGGTTTTAATGTAGAATAAGTTTGAATATTGATTCTTGTGGGGAGATGGTAATTTGAATGTAGATATTTTATGGTCAAAAATACTTAGTCAAATTAAAGACGAAATTACATCTATCTCTTATCAAACATGGTTTTCTGAAACAAAATTACATGAACTAAAAGACGGAAAAGCTTATATAATTGTTCCAATGCCAATACATAAAAAGCATTTACAGGATAATTATTACGATATTATATCAAGTAAACTTGATAATTTAACTGATTCAAGTTATGAGCTTAATTTTTTACTTGAAGAGGAACTTTCTACATTAATTGTTGAGAAAGAAATGAAAAATGAACAGGATATAGTAGAGAAAAAGAGTGATAATTATAATTTTAATGTTAATTCAAACCTTAAATCTAATTATAATTTTGAAAATTTTATTGTTGGAAATAGTAATAGATTTGCTCATGCTGCAGCATTATCGGTTGCAGAAAATCCTGGAAAAATATATAATCCACTGTTTTTGTTTGGAAATAGTGGGTTAGGGAAGACCCATCTGATGCATGCAATAGGTAATTATATTGTTGAAACTACTAATAAAAAGGTTTTATATGTTACCAGTGAACAATTTAGAGAAGAATTTGTTAAGGCAAATAGAAAAGATGATAATGGAACTAATTTTAATTACGTTGATTTTTTTAAAGATAAATATAGAAATATAGATGTTCTTCTTATTGATGATATCCAATTTTTAGGAGGAGCACCTCAATCTCAGCAAGAATTTTTCCATACATTTAATAATTTATATAATGATAGTAAGCAAATAATTATATCTTCTGATAGGTCTCCAGATGATTTAAAACTCCTTGAGGAACGTTTAAGAACAAGGTTTTGTTGGGGATTAACAGTTAATATATTTCCTCCAGAATTTGAGCTTAGAACAGAAATTTTAAAGAAGAAAATAGTTGCAGGTAATTTTGAGCAAGATATTCCTGATGATGTAATAGAGTATATTGCTTCAAATATTGGGCCTGATGTTAGACAACTTGAAGGTTCTATTACAAGATTAATTGCATATTCCACAATAATGGGTGGAGAAAAGATTAATCTTGATTTAGCAATCGATGCCTTGAAAGACTTTATAAGTAAAGGAATAGGGGAGAAAAATGATATTCACAGAATTCAGAAAATTGTTTCTGAGTATTTTCAAATTTCTGTAGATGATATAAGAAGTAAAAAGAGAAGTTCAAATATATCTTTTCCTAGACAAATTGCAATGTATCTCTGTAGAACTATGACTAGCGAGAGTTTTCCTAAGATTGGTACAGAATTTGGAGGAAAAGATCATTCAACTGTAATGCATTCTGTTGAAAAGATAGAAAATGAAATTAAAGTTAATAAAGATTTGGCTAATATTATTGAAAAATTAAAGAAGGATATAGGGGTTGTGAAAAATATGTGATTTTTCAATAGGTTATCCACAACTAAAATTTAGTTAAATCTTTTAAATAAAAGGAAAAAATGATGTTTTAAACTTTTTCCACAGTAATAATATAAATAGTAAAAAAGAAAGAAGGAATATAATATGAAATTTACAATTAAAAAAGATTTATTATTGGATGCTCTTATTAAAGTATCTAAAGCTATTTCTACTAAAAATTTAATACCTGTTCTTGCAGGAGTAAAATTTGAATTAAAAAAGAAAAGATTAACTTTAACTGCAAGTGATAATGATATTACTATTCAAACATCTATAGATTCTTTATCAGATGACGATTTTAAAATAGATAATGAAGGAAGTATCATTATTCAAGGTAAATATATTTTGGATATTGTTAGAAAATTACCTGATAAATATATAAATATTGAAGTTATTGATGAATTAAAAATATTAATTTACACAGAAAATAGTGAATTTAACTTAAATGGTATTAGTGAAAGTGAATATCCTAATGTTGGTTTAGAAGAAAGTAAAAAGAAAGTTAACATGAAGGCAGGAACTTTAAAGAGTATAGTTAATCAAACTGCTTTTGCAACATCTACAGAGGAGAGTAAACCTGTTCTTACTGGTATAAATTTTAATATTGTTGGTGATGTTTTAGAATGTAATTCTACAGATTCTTATAGATTAGCAAGAAAAGTAGTTAAATTAGAAAAATCTAGTGAGGATAACTATAATATAGTAATTCCAAGTCATAATTTACTTGAATTTACAAGAATATTAGGTGATGATGATGAAGACGTTGAATTGCATATATTTAATAATAAAGTTTTATTTAAGAATGGAAATTTAAAATTTGAATCACGTTTAATTAATGGAACATATCCAAATACATCTAATTTATTACCAGATGATTCTTATTTAGTAGTAAGTACTAATTTAAATGATTTCTATAATGTTATTGATCGTGTTAGTATTTTGACTAGTGATAAAGAAAAAAATATTGTTACTTTAGAAACAAATGGTAATATTTTAACGTTAAAGAGCAGTTCTGCAGAAATAGGTAGAGTAGAAGAGAAAATGACTATTTCTAAAAATAACAATGAGGATATAAGAATTTCATTTAGTGCAAAATATATGATGGAAGCTTTAAAAAGTTTTTCAACAGAAACTGTTGATTTACATTTTGTTGGTGAAATTAAACCTATATTAATTAAATCTACTGAGGATGAAACTCTTACTCAACTTGTTTTACCAATACGTACTTATTAAGAAAAAGAGAAATTTCTCTTTTTTTTTGTATATTTTTGTTTAAAAAGATAATAATTTAAGTAGAAAAGTAAAAAAATTATATTTTTCTACAAAATTCGACAAATTTCGACTAAAGTATAGTTTATTATTTTTCAACAAGAGCGACAACTAGCGTTCTAAAATAAATTTTGAAAGGGGGGTTCTAAGTTGAATAACAAATGTGAATATGAGTTCAACAAAGGAACTTTGGCAATTATACCTAACGGTAAAGAATCTAGTTTAATTTATGAGGATGAAAGCAGATATATTATTGAGGATAATCCTTTGAATATTATGGAAGGAAGTTGTAAATACTTTGGAAGTACTTTTGATGGTAGAATTCAAGGCGCTAAAGATATTTTAGGAGCAGAGTATAAGGTTCCAATTATTATTGAAGATTCAAATAATTTAGTTGTATTTCCTACATCATCTCCTAGATCTAATGATTGTTGTTGGATATCTTTAAATAGAGTTGATAATATTTATAGAATTGATAATGATAATACTAAAATAGTCTTTGATAATGAAAGGGAAATCATTGTACCTTGTTCATTTAGATCTATTGAAAACCAATTTTCTAGAGCATCTAGATTAAAAACTGTATTGCACAAAAGAAAAAATAGCTAAAAAAGCTATTTTTTCTGTTTTAAAGGGGTATTTATGGTATAATAAGTATGTATGTATAGGAATACCATGTTAGGGGGTTAATTTATGTATGTGTCTTATAAGTCGTTTTAAATGAAAATTAGTAAAATTAAATTAGTTAATTTTAGGAACTATTCAAATATGAGTGTCTCATTTAATAAAAATATGAATATTTTTGTAGGTGATAATGCTCAAGGTAAAACAAATATACTTGAATCAATTATAATTTTAGCTTTAACTAAATCACATAGAGTAGGGAATAACCCTAATATCATTATGTTTAATAAAAATAAATGTAAGATTAGTGGAGTGATTAGAAAAGATAAAATTATAAAAAAAATGGCTGTTGAAGTGACAAATGAAGATAAAAAACTAAGTATAAATGGTAATAATATAAGGAAAGTCGCTGATTATATTTCTAATTTAAATGTAATTGTTTTTACTCCTGATGATTTAGAAATTATAAAGGGTTCTCCTAGTGTTAGAAGAAATTTACTTAATATTCAATTATCTCAAATTTCACAAAGTTATATAAAAATCTATAATGAATATAATAAATTATTAAAAACACGAAATGAGTATTTAAAAATATTATTTAATAATAGTATTGCTGATAAAAATTATTTAGATGTTATCACTGATAAGCTGATTGAGAAAGCTGTATTTATATATCAAAAAAGAAAAGAATATATAGATATGGTTAATATTTATATTGATAAATATTATAAGGAAATTTCTTTAGATGATGGTATTGTTGTGAAGTATGTTCCTAATATAAATTTTGATGATTTTGATTCAGAAAGTTTAAGAAAGAAGTTAAAACATATATTTAAAAAAAATTATATTAAAGAACTTAATTATGGTATGACTATATATGGTCCACATAGGGATGATTTTTATTTTGAATACAAAAATAATGATTTAAAAATTTATGGTTCTCAGGGACAACAAAAACTAGCTATTTTATCTTTTAAAATATCAGAAATAGCAATTTTTAAGGAGTTTACTGGAACTAATCCTGTCTTATTACTTGATGATATATTTAGTGAGCTTGATATAAAAAAGAGGAATAAATTACTAAAAATTATGAATAATGAAGATATTCAAAGTATTATAACTACTACTGATTTAAGAAATATAAATAAGAAGTATGTTGATAATGCATATGTATTCAATGTTAAAAATGGAAATATAGAAAGAAAGTAGGTAGTAAAATGAGTGAGAAAGTAGAATCTAAATATGATTCTTCTGCGATTCAAGTTCTTGAAGGGCTTGAAGCTGTAAGAAAAAGACCTGGAATGTATATTGGTAGTACAAGTTCTAGAGGTTTACATCATTTAGTATGGGAAATTGTTGATAATGCAATTGATGAGGCATTGGCTGGTTATTGTACACATATCGAAGTTACTGTATGTAAAGATAATAGTATTATTGTAAAAGATGATGGACGTGGAATACCTGTTGATATTCATCCAAAAACAGGTAAAAGTACTGTGGAAACAGTTTATACAGTATTACATGCTGGTGGAAAGTTTGGTGGAGGAGGCTATAAAGTCTCTGGAGGATTACATGGTGTTGGTGCCAGTGTTGTCAATGCCTTAAGTGATTGGTTAGAAGTAAAAGTATATAAAAATGGAAATGTTTATTATCAACGTTTTAGTAAAGGTGGACATCCAGAAGATTCATTAAAAATAATTGATTCATGTGATAAGGATAGAACTGGAACTACAGTTCATTTCTTACCAGATGATGAAATATTTACAGAAACTACTGTCTATGATTATGATGTATTGAAAACTAGACTTCAAGAACTTGCATACTTAAATAAAGGTTTAAGAATTACTTTGTATGATGAGAGAGAAGCTGATAAAAAAGATTCTTTCCACTATGAAGGTGGATTAGTTGAATATGTTCAAATGCTTAATAAAAATAAAAATCCTATTCATGAATCTATTATTGAAGTTGAAGGTGAAGAAAATGATATAAGAATAGAAGTTGCTTTGCAATATAATGAAACATATAATTCTAGCATTTATTCATTTGTTAATAATATTATTACACCTGAGGGTGGTACTCATGAAGATGGTGTTAGAAGAGCTCTTACAAGATGTTTAAATAAGTATGCTTCTAGTGCTGGTATTTTAAAGGAAAAGGATGATCCTCTAACTGGTGATGATGTTAGAGAAGGTCTTACAATGATTATATCAGCAAAACATCCGAATCCTCAGTTTGAAGGTCAAACAAAAACTAAGCTAGGAAATAGTGAAGTAAGAGGAATAGCTGATAAGATTTTTTCACAAGCTTTAGAAAGATTTTTAATGGAAAATCCTGATCAAGCTCGTATTATTATTGAAAAGTCAATGACTGCAAGTAGAGCAAGAGTTGCTGCTAAAAAAGCAAGAGAATTAACTCGTAGAAAAGGTGATTTAGATGTTACTAATTTCTATGGAAAATTATCTGATTGTAAGAGTAAAGATGCTTCAGTTAGTGAAATTTTCTTAGTCGAGGGTGATTCTGCTGGTGGATCTGCAATTAAGGGTAGAGATAGTATGACACAAGCTATATTGCCTTTACGTGGAAAGATTTTAAATGTAGAAAAAGCTAGATTAGATAGAGCTTTAAGTAATGAAGAAATTCGTACAATAATTACTGCTTTTGGAACTGGTATTGGAGAAGAATTTGATTTATCTAAGTTAAGATATCATAAGATAATTATTATGACTGATGCTGATGTTGATGGAAGTCATATTCGTGTATTATTATTAACTTTATTCTATCGCTTCTTTAGACCAATAGTTGAAGCAGGACATGTATATGCTGCTCAACCTCCATTATTCTGTATAAAACATGGAAAAACTATTAAATATGTTTTAAATGAAGATGAAAGAGATGAATATTTAGCAACTTTATCTCCTAATACAAAGTATGATATTGCTCGTATGAAAGGTTTAGGAGAAATGGATGCTGAAGAATTAAATGAAACTACAATGGATATACATAAGAGAGTTTTAAGACAAATTACTGTTGATGATACAATAGCTGCTGATGAAGTTTTCTCAAAACTTATGGGTGAGGAAGTTGAACCAAGACGTGAATTTATTGAAACTAATGCTACTTATGTAGAGAATCTTGATGTTTAGGAGGGTTTTATGGATAGATTAGAAAAAAACAATATAGTAAAAGAGGTACAGGATTCGTTTTTAGAGTATTCAATGAGTGTTATTGTTGCTCGTGCATTACCTGACCTTAGAGATGGTTTAAAGCCTGTTCATAGACGTATTTTATATTCTATGTATGAATCAGGTTATACACCAGATAAACCTCATAAAAAGAGTGCTAGAATAGTTGGAGATGTTATGGGTAAATATCATCCTCATGGTGATTCTTCAATTTATGAGGCAATGGTAAGAATGGCCCAAGATTTTTCTTACAGATATATGCTTGTTGATGGTCATGGTAATTTTGGTAATATTGAAGGTTATGGTGCAGCTGCAATGCGTTATACTGAATCAAGACTTTCTAAAATATCACTTGAATTATTAAGAAATATTAATAAAGATACAGTTAATTTTACTCCTAATTTTGATGAGAGTGAAAGAGAGCCAGAAGTTTTACCTTCAAGATTTCCTAATATATTAGTTAATGGTACGACAGGTATAGCTGTTGGTATGGCAACTAATATTCCTCCTCACAATTTGAGTGAAGTAATTGATGGTTGTGTTGCTTATATTGAAAATCCTGATATTGATTTAGATGGATTAATGAAATATATTAAGGGGCCTGATTTTCCTACAGGAGCCATTATTCTCGGAAATAGTGGAATAAGAAAAGCTTATGAAACTGGTAGAGGAACAATAACTATTAGAAGTAAGGCTACAATTGAGGAAAATAATGGTAAACAACAAATTATAATTGATGAAGTTCCTTATGGAGTTAATACTTTAGAGTTAAAGAATAAAGTTGCTGAATTGGTTCATAATAAGACAATCGAAGGTATTGCTGATTATCATTCAGACTTAAAAAATGGTATAAAAATTACGATAACATTAAAAAGAGATGCAAATGCTCAAGTAGTATTAAACAAATTATATAAACATACTGCTTTTCAAACATCATATGGAATTATATTTTTGATGCTTGATCAAGGTGTTCCAAAAACTCTTGGTTTAAAGGATATAATAGTTAAATATATTGATTATCAAAAAGAAGTTATTATTAGAAGAACTAAATTTGATTTAGATGTTGCTGAAAAAAGAGTACATATATTAGAAGGGTTAAAAATAGCTTTAGATAATATTGATGCTGTTATTAAAGTAATTAGAGGTTCTAAATCAGATGAAGAGGCTAGAAATGGATTGATAAATGGTTTTTCATTAACAGAAATTCAAGCAAATGCAATTTTGGAGATGAGATTGCGTCGTTTAACTGGTTTAGAGCGTGAAAAGATAGAAAATGAACTAAATGACTTACTAAAGACAATTGCTGAGTTAAAAGCCATTTTAGCTAGTGATGAGAGGATATTAGAGGTTATTAAGAATGAATTATTAGAAATTAAACAAAAATTTGGCGATGAGAGACGTACTAATATTGATATGACTGCAATTGAATATATTGAAGATGAATCTCTTATACCAGAAGAAGATATTATTATTAATTTGACTAATAATGGTTATATTAAGAGATTAAGAAGTGATACTTATAAAACTCAAAATAGAGGTGGAGTTGGTATTAAGGGTATGTCAACAAATGAGGAAGATTTTGTTGAAAAAATACTTTCTATGAGTACACACGATTGGATTTTATTCTTCTCTAATAAGGGTAGAGTTTATAGAATGAAGGGTTACGAAGTACCTGAATTTTCTAGACAATCTAAAGGATTACCAATTATAAATTTATTGCCACTGGAAAAAGATGAGAACATTAGTTCGATATTGAGTGTTAAACAGGATGATGATTTTACAAAATATTTAATATTTGCTACTAAGAATGGTATTGTTAAACGTACTCCGATTGAAGAGTTTGACAGTATTAGAAAAGGTGGTAAAATTGCTATTGTTTTAAAGGAAAATGATGAATTAATAAGTGTAAAAAAGACTTGTGGAAAAAATGAAATTGTAATCGGAGCAAGTAATGGACGTATGGTTCGATTTGATGAGAATGAAGTTAGATCTATGGGTAGAAGTAGTTCTGGTGTTAAAGGTATTGATCTTGATGGTGCTATAGTTGTTGGTGCGGAGGTTGTTGAACCTGGACATATGGTTCTTATAGTTACTGAGAATGGTTATGGAAAACAAACTTTGATTGATGAATATAGATTAACTCATAGAGGCAGTAAAGGAGTAAAGGCTTTAAATATCACAGAAAAGAATGGTACAATGGTTTCTTTAAAAACTCTAATGCCAAATGCTCATCTTGATTTAATGATTATGACTGATAATGGTATTATTATTAAACTTCCTTTAGAGCAAGTTTCTACTTTGAAAAGAGCTACACAAGGTGTTAGATTAATGAATTTAAAAGAAGGTCAAAAAGTAACTACAGTAGCTTTAGTTGAAAAAGAAGTTGAAGAAGAAGATAATTCTGAGAATAATTCAGAAGAGTCAAGTATAGAAGAAGCATAAGGCTTCTTTTTTTTTAATTGTTTAAAATTAAAATTATTTCCCGGGAAATAATTTTATGTTTAATTTAAGCAATTTACATTAGCATTTGTACATCTTTAATAATTTAAATTGCTTAAAATGCATTTTGTTTAAACCTATACTTTCCACACATTTTGTTATTTTATGTATGATGTATAATAGTTTCACGTGGAACATTTATATTTTTTCACAAATATAGTTACAAATAAATCTAGTAAATTTACATATCAATAGGATTTGGGAAATATCTAAAATTATTTCCCGGGAAATAATTTTAAAATTAAATGTTATGTTTCACGTGAAACATTCTTTCCACAGAAAAAGCAGAAAATATAAAATTAATTAATTATATAAACTTTTTTTGTTGTAAAATTTAAATAAAGTTTATATTTTATTGGCGTTGAAATAATTATTATGTTTAAATTTATAATATTTTCCCGGAAATAAAAGTTTAATAAATTGGTAATGTTTCACGTGAAACATTATCCACAAGAAAAGTTGAAATACTATGATAATATAAATTTTCAACAAAAAAAGTGATAATTAGCATAAAATATTATATTTTATAGAATGCAGATACTTATATAACTTATAATAGTATTGATTCTTATATTTTTCTTAAATATCAACAAATATTGAGTGTTATATCTAATTTTATTACTCTTTTTTATGTTGTCTATATAAAAAATATAATTTAAATTTATGTTTCACGTGAAACGTTATCCACAGAAAAAGTAGAAAATATAAAATTAATTAATTATATAAACATTTTTTTGTAAAATTTATATATAGTTAATATTTTATTGGTGTTTAAATAATTATTATATTTAAATTTATAATATTTCCCGGGAAATAAATGTTTAATAAATTAGTAATGTTTCACGTGAAACTATTATCCACAAGAAAAGTTGAAATACTATGATAAAATAAATTTTCAACAAAAAAAGCGATAATTAGCATAAAATATTATTGTTTTTATAGAATGCAGATACTTATATATCTTATAATAGTAATAATTCTCTAATTTTTCTTAAATATCAACAAATATTGAGTGTTATATCTAATTTTATTACTCTTTTTTATTTATATTTTCTATATAAAAAATATAATTTAAATTTATGTTTCACGTGAAACAATTTATCCACAAAAAATGATAATAATTGAATTTAAAGAAAAAAAGTCACAAATATTATTAATAATTATATTTATATTTACTTTTTCAGCAGTTTATAATACAATATGTATGTGCAATGAAAGTGATTGAAACAGGTCAGGATTGGAAAATAGCAGCCTTAAGGTCCTCCTTTCATGTGCACTTTTTATTTTGGAGGAATTTATGAATTTAAAATATATGGAAGAAGCGTTTAATTGTGCTAAAGTTGCTTATAATCTTGATGAGGTGCCAATTGGGGCTGTAATTGTAAAAAATAATGTTATTATTGGTCGTGGTTATAATAAAAAAGAAAAAAATATGTCTGTTATTGCTCATGCTGAAATTATCGCTATAGAGGAAGCAGCAAAATATTTAAATAATTGGAGGTTAGATGGATGTGATATTTATGTAACTCTTGATCCTTGTCCTATGTGTGCAAGTGCAATTAAGCAATCACGAATAAGAAATGTGTATTCTGCATGTAATAATTCATTTATAAATAACGAAAAAATTTTAAAATTAATTTTTGAAAGTGATAATACAAATCCTAGTGTCAATTATGCTTCTAATTTAAATGTTGAAAAATCACAAAAAATGATGAATAGTTTTTTTAAAAAGCAAAGAAATGATTAAAATCTTTGCTTTTATGTTATAATAGTTTTTAATTGGAGGGATGAATGTGTATCATGCTTTATATCGAAAATATAGACCGAAAGACTTTGATTCTGTTGTTGGGCAGGATTCTATTATTAAAACTTTAAAAAATTCAATAATTCATAAAAATTTTTCACATGCATATATGTTCTTTGGTCCTAGAGGTACTGGAAAAACTTCAGTATCGAAAATTTTTGCTAGAAATATTAATTGTTTAAATCCAAAAAATGGTATTGCTTGTGAGGAATGCGACGCATGTAAAGTTTCCTTTTCTAAAGATTGCGTTGATATTATTGAAATTGATGCCGCATCGAATAATGGTGTTGATGAAATACGTGATTTAAAGAATAAAATTTCTCTTGTTCCAAGTGAATTAAGATACAAAGTTTATATAATTGATGAAGTTCATATGTTATCTATTGGAGCATTTAATGCGCTATTGAAGACTTTAGAGGAGCCGCCGGAACATGCAATATTTATATTAGCTACTACTGATCCTCAAAAAGTTCCTGAAACTATTGTTTCTAGATGTCAATGTTTTTCGTTTAAACGTATATCAGATAATGCAATAGTCGATAGATTGAGATATGTTTGTAATTGTGAGAATATTGAAATTGATGATAATGTATTAGAAAAAATTTCAATTTTATCTGATGGTGGCTTACGTGACTCGTTAGGAATGCTTGATAAATTAGTTTCTTATTCTGATCATAAAATTACTATTGAAGATTTTAATGATGTAAATGGTGTTGTTTCGGATGAAGATATTTCTAAATTTTTAGATTATATTTTAACTGGAAATATTGTTGAAATTTTAAATTTTATTAAATATGTAAACGATAGTGGAAAAAATTTAATTCAAGTTATTACTCAATTAATAGTTTTTTCTAGAAATATGGTTGTGGATTATTATATTTCTAAAAATGATATTAAATATTCAGTAGATTTATTACAAAATTTTCTAAATTTAATTAACGAAAAAATGTTCGATATAAAAAAGAGTGGTAATACTAAAATTTATATTGAAATGTTTTTGTTGAAATTTGTAGATGATTATATTTTAAATACTAATTCTACAATGATAAAAGTTAGTAATGATGTGAATAATCATATAAATAAGACTAATAATGGAATAATGAAGTCAAAAATAAAATCTGATAATAATTCTAATCCTATTTTTGATAAAACTGTAGGCTTAAATTCAGATTTTAATGAGAAAAAAATTGATAACTCTAATGTTTCTTTAAATGATAATGGTAATAATTATATGGATGATAAAAATGATGATTATGATAATAATGATTTAGTTTCAATACCTAAAATTACTAATATTGATGAAATTATGAAGGTAAGAGTTAATAATACTTTAGCGAAGGCTGATAAAAATTTATTAAGATTGGAAATGAAAAATTTTACTTTACTTAATGATTATACTTTTGATCAAGAAATTGGTTATTTAGTATGTGCAATTTTAGATGCTAAATTACGTGTTGTTAGTAATGATTGTCTTGTTTTAAGTTATGATTATGATTCTAATGCAAGACAAAATCTGAATAATCTTGAAAAAATAACAGATGTTTATAATAAAATTACTAATTCTAATAAAAATATTGCGATTATTACTGACGAATATTGGGAAAAGGTTAAGAATGAATATATTTTAAATATAAAAAATAATGTAAAATATGAGGTTGTTGAAGAACCTGAACCTATATTTGAAGAATTAAAAAATAATGATATAATAACAAGTAGTGCAGTAGAACTATTTGGTGATATTGTGGAAGTTGAATAGAAAAAGGAGAATATATATATGAATATGCAAGCTATGTTAAAGCAAGCTCAAGCTTTACAAAAAGATATGATGAAAGTAAAAAATGAAATTGATGAAACTGAATTTGTTGGTGAAAGTTCAATGGTAAAAGTCACTTTAAAAGGAACTAGAGAAGCAGTCAGTGTTGAAATTGATTGTGATGATAGTTTAGATAAAGATGATATTGAAATGTTACAAGATAGTTTGGTTTTAGCTATTAATGATGCAAATAAAAAAATCGATAAATTAACTGAACAAAAGATGGGTAAATTTGGTAATATTCCAGGTTTATTTTAGGAATTATGTATGTATCCAGAGAGTATTAAATGTTTGATTGAATCTTTTAAATATTTACCTGGAATTGGTGAGAAAACAGCTGAGAGATTGGCTTTTTCTGTGTTGGGATTGGATGATGAACAAGTCGAATTATTTTCTGAGAGCTTAGTTGATGTCAAATCAAAAATACATAAATGTAGTAAGTGTAATACTTTAACTGAAGATAATTTGTGTTATATATGTTCTGATGAAACTCGAGATTCTAAAACCTTATGTGTTGTTGATGATTGTAAAAGTGTTTTTCTTTTTGAACGATTAGGTATGTTTAATGGTAAATATCATGTGTTGGATGGGTTAATTTCGCCTTTAGATGGAATTAATCCTGAGGATATTGGATTAGATAAATTACTTGATAGAATTAATGATGAAAAGTTTGAAGAAATTATATTTGCATTTAAGCCAAGTATTGAGGGGGAAACGACAACATTATATATTAAAAGAGTTTTAGAAGGATTGAACATAAAAATTTCTAGATTGGCAAGTGGTGTTCCAATTGGTGCTGATATTGAATATGTAGATGGTTTGACTTTAGAAAAAGCATTAAATGATCGTATAACTATAGAATAAAAAAAATATATATTCATAATCTTTAATGGTGAATATTATATGAATTTATTAAAAAAAATTTCTATTAGATGTATAATTTCTTCTTTATTTTTGTATAGTTTTGATTGTATTGGGAGTAAATTTAATGTTTTTATTCCAATTAATCTTATAAATGTTATATTTATTAGTATTTTTGGAACTGTTGGTTTGGTATTATTAACTGTTTTTAAACTTTTTATTTAGGAGGGTAGTATGGGATATTCTGTAATTAAAGAAAAATTTATTAATTATGTTAATGGAATTATTGACAATGATAGGGTTTCTCATGCGTATATAATTGAAGTTGATAACTATGATTCTGATTTATTCTTTGTTTATAGTTTTATTAAAATGATATTGTCTAAGAAAAGTTTTGAGACTGTTAATAATTCTAATGATAAAATATTTAATTTAATTGATGAAAAAAATTATCCTGATATTATGGTTATTTCAACTGATTCTTCAATGATAAAAAAGAATCAAATGATAGATTTGCAAAGGGAATATAGTAATAAATCTTTATATGATAATAAGAGATTTTATATTATAAATGAGGCTGAAAAGTTAAATTCTTCATCTGCAAATACTATTCTTAAATTTTTAGAGGAGCCTGAAGATGATATAATTGCAATATTACTTACTGATAGTAGATATCATGTTATTGATACTATTTTATCTAGATGTCAGGTATTATCTTTGAAAGAATCAAATAATAATTTTAATTATGATGATGAGTTTATTGATTTATTGGATTGTGTTTTAAATCCTAAGAATTTTTTTATAAATTATAAGGCCATGACTAATGATTATATTACTGATAAGGTGATTGCTAAAGAGAAATTTGTTAATATTGAATATGTTATAATTGACTATATTAATTCAATCTCTTTTGATTGTGAATTTAACAATGATATTAAATATTTATTTAAGAATAAGTCTTTGGATGAGTTGATTCATATTATTTCTATTATTGAGGAATATATTCCTAAACTTGTTTTTAATGTTAATTATAAATTGTGGCTTGATTCTTTGTTTTCTAAGTTGATTGGAGGTTAGAGTTATGGTTGATGTTGTTACTGTATCTATCGATGAAACTAAAAATATTTATTATTTATCACCTAATTCTTTTAGTTTAAATTTAAATGATAGGGTTATTTTTGAAACTGATAATGGATTGTTTTCTGGTAGAGTAATTAAAGCAAATTATGTTGAAAATGAGAATAATTTAGTTTTACCTTTAAACAAAGTCATTAGGTTGTGTGAAGATTCTGATGTTGATATTTTAAAGAAAAATTCAATTATTTCTGAAAAAGCTTTTAAGGATGCAAAAAAGCTATCAAATGAGTTGGGACTTGATATGAATTTTATTGATTCTTTTTTGAATTTTGATGGGACTCAGCTTATGCTTTCTTTTTTGGCTGATAATAGGGTTGATTTTAGAGAATTGGCAAAAAAATTAGCGCAAAAGTATAAAACTAGAATTGAACTTAGGCAAATAGGCGTTCGTGATAAATCTAAGAAAATTGGTGGTATTGGACCATGTGGTTTGATGTTATGTTGTAATTCTTTTTTAACTGATTTTAATAGTGTTTCAATTAATATGGCAAAAAATCAAAATTTGGCTTTAAATCCTTCTAAAATAAATGGTATATGTGGAAGACTTTTATGTTGCTTGGGTTATGAAAATGATACATATACTGATTTAAAAAAGAATTTGCCTAAAATTGGGTACAATGCAGAAACACCTTATGGTATGGGAAAAGTTGTGGCAGTTGATCTTTTTAATAATTGCTTTTCTGTTGATTTAGGTGATAAGGGTATTGTTAAAATTATGGGAGATAATAAAAACAATGGAAATGATTAATGATATTTTGGGATATAAAAATTTAAAAATATATCAAAATGATTTATATTTTTCTTTTTCTCTTGATAGTATTGTACTTGCTAATTATTCAACTATTAGATTAAGAGATAAAAAAATTGTTGATTTTTGTACAGGTAATGGTATTGTTCCTATTATTTTGAGTAGGCGTTCTTCTAGTAATATAGTTGGTGTTGAAATACAGGATAAATTATGTGATTTAGCTAAAAAAAGTGTTACTTTAAATAACCTTGATGATAGGGTAAATATTATTTGCTCGGATATTAAAGATTTTTCAAAAAATAATTTGAATGTTTACGATTTGATTTTATGTAATCCTCCATATTTTAAGAATGATTTTTCTAGTACAAAGAATATATCTTATGAAAAAAAGGTTGCTAGACATGAAATTTTTCTTAATTTAGATGAATTGTTGGATTGTGCAAAAAAAGTTTTAAAAGACAATGGGACTTTTTCTATGGTACATAGGAGTGATAGATTAATTGAAATTATCGAGTGTTTTAGGAAGCATGGGATAGAACCAAAGAGAATTAAGTTTGTTTATAATAATGTTGAATCTTTGTCTACTTTAGTTTTGATTGAAGGTCAAAAATGTGGACATGTTGGTTTAAAGATAGATAAACCTTTAATTATGTATAATATGGATGGTAGTATGACTAGTGAATATAAAAGATTACAGGAGGTAATTAATAATGGTACAGAATAGTTATGATGATAGTGCAAGTCTTTATTTAATTCCAACACCTATTGGTAATTTAGAAGATATAACTATTAGAAGTTTAAATACTTTAAAAAGTGTTGATGAAATTCTTTGTGAAGATACCAGAGACACAGGTATTTTATTAAAACAATATGATATTAATAAAAAGTTAGTAAGTTGTCATGAGTATAATGAAAGTAAAATGATAGATTATGTTGTTTCTAAGTTACAGGCTGGTTATAATCTTGGACTTGTTACTGATCAAGGGTCTCCTGTTATTAGTGATCCTGGATATGTTGTTGCTCGTGGTGTTATTAATGCTGGATATAATGTTATAAGTTTACCTGGAGCAACAGCTTTTGTACCAGCATTATCTTCTTCGGGAATTGAACCATCACCATTTTTATTTTATGGGTTTTTGAATTCTAAAAGTTCTAAACAAATAAGTGAATTAAAAGCTCTTAAAAAATTATCTTATACAATTATTTTTTATGAATCTGTTCATAGATTAAGAAAAACGCTTGAAAATATGTTATCAGTTTTTGGTGATAGAAATATTGCGATTTGTCGTGAATTATCAAAGATACATGAAGAAATTTCTCGTGATAAAATTAGTTGTTTATTGGAAAAAGTTGATTCTATGAAAGGTGAATTTGTATTGGTTGTAGAGGGAAACAAAAATGTTCATGATTTTAGTGATTTGGATATTTTTACGCATGTTAAATTATATGTTGATGATGGTGTAAGTGAAAAAGAAGCGATAAAAATAGTAGCTCGTGAACGTGATATTGCAAAGTCAATAGTTTATTCTGAATATCATAATAGGAAGTGATTTGTATGAAATTAATAATTGGACTTGGAAATCCTGGTAAGGAATATGATAATACTAGACATAATATTGGATTTATGTTTGTTGATAAGTATCTTGAGTATAAAAACATTAATGTAAATTGGTCCAATAAGTTTGATGGCCTTTATTTTGAAAGTAATATTAATGGTGAGAAAACTATATTTTTAAAACCTCAAACTTTTATGAATTTGTCTGGTGATTCTGTTAGAAAGGTTATGGATTATTTTAAAATAAGTGTTGATGATATTTTAGTTATAAATGATGACCTTGATTTGAATGTTGGAAATTTTAAATTAAAGTCAAATGGATCTTGTGGTGGGCATAATGGTTTACGTGATATTGAAAAAAAAATAGGTTCTCAAGAATATAAAAGACTAAAAATAGGTATATCTAAGAAAAGTAATGTTGATACTAAGGATTATGTACTTGGTAAATTTTCTAGTGAAGAATTAAATTTGCTTGATGAATTATTTAATACTTTATATTTAGTAATTGATGATTATTTTAAAATACCATTTAATGATTTAATGAGTAAATATAATCGTAAGAATAGGTGATTTAATGAATTTTTTTGATGATGTCATTAAGTTTGATTTAAAAAAAGACATGGGTATATGTAATGTTACCGATGAGTTTTTTTGTGTATTATTAAATAAGCTTAATAGAGAAGATAAGAACATTCTTGTTGTTGTGGATAGTTTATTTGAAGCAAATAAGTTATATAGTTCTCTTAGTAATTATACTGATTTAGTTTATTTATTTCCTATGGATGATTTTCTTACTAGTGAAGCTTTAGCTATTTCTCCAGATTTAATGATTAGTAGACTTGAATGTTTAAATAAAATTAATAGTGGTAAAAAGTGTATTGTAATAACAAATTTAATGGGATATTTAAGATTTTTACCTAAAAAAAGTGTTTATTTAGATAGTATAATTGAGTTAAAAGTAGGAAAAGTGATTGAACCTAGTTTATTGGTTTCTAAGCTTATATCTATTGGTTATGTTCGTGATACATTGGTTAATAAGACTGGTGAATTTGGTGTTAGAGGTTTTGTTATTGATGTTTTTCCAATAGATGAGGATAATCCTATTAGAATTGAATTTTTTGACGATGAAATTGAATCAATAAGATATTTTAGTCCTGAGGATCAGAAATCTATTTCTTTTGCCAATTCGATATCTATTAAGCCTAATTTTGAATTTATTGTTAATGGTGAAGTTCCGGAGGAAGAGTTTGGAAAACAAAAGTATTTACAAAAATATACTGAAGTTTGTTCTATATCTGATTATTTGGATGATACTATTACTATTTTTAAAGATTATGAGCAATTAAAAGTAAGTTATAGAGGTATAATGAATGAAATTATTGAATACAGAAATAGTAAGGATACTGAGTTTGATTTAGAATATATGATGGATTTCAATAAAATACATGTTGATTTTCCTATTTATTATTTTTCGCTTAATAATTTAACGTATGGTAGTTATGTGTCTCAGGTTGTAAATTTTGGTGTTAGAACTATTAATAGTTTTAATGAAAATGGTGATTTAATAAATAATTATATTAATAATTCTATTGCTTCTAATAAGACTGTTATTATTGTATTAAAGCAATATCAGATTAGAAGTGTTCTTAAACATTTAAATATGAAGCTTGTTCAGAGTGACTTTTCATCTATTAAAACTAATATAGTAAATATAGTTGATGGTGAACTTAATGAAGGCTTTGTTTATGACGATATTGTTGTTTTGACAAGTAAAGAATTGTTTAATCTTCATTCTAATACGAAGAAATATAATACAAAATTTAAGTATTCTTCTGCAATTAAGGATATAAATAAATTAGAAATAGGGGATTATGTTGTACATAATGTACATGGTATTGGTGTTTATAATGGTATTGTTACTCTTTCTTCTAATAATAATCTTAAGGATTATTTAGAAATATTATATGCTGGTACTGATAAGATTTATATTCCTGTTGAGAAGATATCTTTAATCAGTAAATATTCTGGTAGAGAGGGTGTTTCTCCTAGAGTTAATAAGCTTGGTGGAACTGAGTGGATTAAGACTAAGCGTAGAGTTCAAGCTAAGGTTACTGATATGGCTGACAAATTATTAAAGCTATATGCTGAGAGAGAATCAAGAAAAGGATTTGCTTTTTCTAAAGATTGCGATATGTCACGTGATTTTGAGAAGGATTTTCCTTATGAGTTAACGACTGATCAGGCAAGAGCCATTGAACAAATAAAGTCTGATATGGAAAAGCCTGTTCCTATGGATAGGTTACTTTGTGGAGATGTTGGTTTTGGTAAGACGGAGGTTGCATTTGTTGCTGCTTTTAAGGCTATTCTTGATTCTAAGCAAGTATTATTTTTGTGTCCTACAACTATTCTTTCTAATCAACATTATGAAAATGCTAAAGTTAGATTTAAAAATTTTCCTGTAAATATTGGACTTCTTAATAGATTTACTTCAAGTAGTGAGGAGAAGAGAATATTAAATGGTTTAAAAGATGGTACTATTGATATGGTTTTTGGGACACATAGGCTTCTAAGTGATGATATTTATCTTAAGGATTTGGGCTTACTTGTAATTGATGAGGAACAAAGATTTGGAGTGGCTCATAAGGAAAAAATTAAACAATATAAGACTAATGTTGATGTTTTGACTTTAACTGCTACTCCAATTCCTAGAACTTTACAGATGAGTTTAGTTGGAATTAGGAGTTTAAGTTTAATTGAAACTCCTCCTGTTAATAGATATCCTGTACAGACTTATGTTGTTGAAGAGAATAAGCAAATACTTAAGGATGCTATTTACAAGGAATTATCTCGTAATGGACAAGTATTTATTTTGTATAATAAAGTGCAATCTATTGATGAATTTTCATTAAGAATAAAAAATTTAATACCTGATGCAAGGATTGGTATTGCTCATGGTCAGATGAATAAAAATACACTTGAAAGTACTATTATGGATTTTGTTAATTATGAGTTTGATATTTTGATTTGTACAACTATAATTGAAACTGGTATTGATATACCTAATGTTAATACTTTAATTATTATTGATGCTGATAGGTTTGGACTTAGTCAATTGTATCAGATCAGGGGACGTGTTGGTAGGTCTGATAAATTTGCTTATGCATATTTAATGTATCAACCTTTTAAGTCTCTTACTGAGATGGCTGTTAAAAGACTTAATGTAATTAAGGAATTTACTGAGCTTGGTAGTGGTTTCTCTATTGCGACTAGGGATTTATCAATTAGAGGTGCTGGTGATATTCTTGGTAGTGAACAAGCTGGGTTTATTGATAGTGTTGGGGTTGATTTATATTTAAAAATGTTGAATGATGAAGTTAATAGACGTAATACTGGTATTGATGTTTCTTCTGATGATTTGGAGGATAAGAAGTCTTTAATTAATATTTCTACGCATATATCTGATGATTATGTTTCTGATGATGACTTAAAAATTGAGATACATAAGCTTATTAATACAATTACTGATAAAAATAGTTTTGATACTATTAAAAATGAGCTTGAGGATAGATTTGGTAAATTAAATGAAGATATTCTTATTTATATGTATACTGAATGGTTTGAAAAACTTGTGGATAAGTTACATATTGAACATGTTAGGGAGAGTAGAAATTCTATTGAAATGACTTTTCCTGGTGATGTTGTAGCGCATCTTGATACCGAGGAATTGTTTATGGATGCTATTTCTATATCTCATATGTTTAGATTTATTAGTAGAGGGTCTAATTTAATTATTATTTTGGATACTATTAAACTTGATAAGCATCCTATTTATTATTTAGTTGAGTATTTGAGTAAAATTTATGATAAATTTGGTAAAGTTCTTGACTAATAGTTTTTTACTTGTTAAATTTAGAATGCTAGGAGGGTAAAAATGAGTGCAAATGAACATGAAGAAATAATGTTACAACATATAAATAATTATAAGATGGCTATTCTTGAGAATGTAAAAAACAATACGAATGTACTTGTAGATGAAGATATTAAGTCATTATTAAAAACGCCTCCTCTTGATTCAATGGATTTAATTAGGACAAAGTTTTTAGATTTAGCAAAGAAGAATAAGATAGTTTTAAATACTGAGGAATTAAAAAAAATATTAGATAGTTATCGTAAATATGTTATGAAGTGTTGTGTGGAAATTAAAAATATTAGAGTTAGTGAATTGTCAGATAAAATAGAGAAAATTGAATTTTCTAAAAATAATGAAGTTATTAAGATAAATAAAAAAGATTTTAATAATATAAATAAAGAAATTAAGAAAATTATTAAGAATCAATTATCTGATGGATTTGAAAAGGTTATTTTAAAGAAAATAGATTCTGTATTTTTAGATGGTGTAGAAGATGAAAAAAAATTAAAGATTACTAGTGATATTACTAAGTGGATTAAGGGAAGTTATAAGAATCAATTGCTTGAAAATATTGATATTAAAATTTTAGTTAAAGATACTACACTTATTAATGGTGCAAAGGAACAGGCTGAGAGATATTTGTTTACTTTAAATAATTCTAGATTATTAAATGATTTAGATAAATAGTTTGCATATTCTTAACTGTTGTGTTATATTATGAACATATTTAAATGTTTTGATGAAGAGCTTTATAGATATATATTTATTATAGAGAACTCTGTTGGTGGAAATGAGTATAAATAATTTATAGAGTATGGCTTCTGAACTTCTATATTGATATGTAAGTATAGACGTAGATAGGCGTTAACTATTTGAGTGTATAATTTAAATATTATAAATTAAGGTGGTACCGCGAGAGAATCGTCCTTATGTTTATAATATTTTTTTTTGGAGGGATGAATATGAAAGAAAAATTTTATTTAAGTACTGCGATTGCATATACTTCTGGTAAACCTCATATTGGTAATACTTATGAGATAGTACTTTCTGATGCAATTGCTAGATTTAAGAGATTACAAGGATATGATGTTTATTTTCAAACAGGTACTGATGAGCATGGTGAGAAGATAGAGATTAAGGCTAAAGATGCTGGTGTTAGTCCTAAGAAATTTGTTGATGATGTATCTAAGCAGATTAAAGATATTTGGGATATTATGAATACAAGTTATGACAAATTTGTAAGGACTACTGATGAAAATCATGAGAGAGTTGTTCAACATATTTTTAAATATATGTATGATAAGGGAGATATTTATAAGGGAGAATATAGTGGACTTTATTGTACTCCTTGTGAATCTTTTTGGACAGAGAGTCAATTAGTTGATGGTAAATGTCCTGATTGTGGTAGAGATGTTGAAGAAAAGTGTGAGGAAGCTTATTTCTTTAGATTGAGTAAATATCAAGATCAACTTGAAAAATATATAAATGAGCATCCTGATTTTATTCAACCTGCTGCTAGAAAAAATGAAATGATTAATAATTTTATAAAGCCGGGATTACAAGATTTATGTGTTTCACGTACATCTTTTAGTTGGGGAATACCTGTTGATTTTGATCCAAAACATGTTGTTTATGTTTGGCTTGATGCTTTAACAAATTATATTACTAATATTGGATATGATGTTGATAGTCAAACAGATCAATTTAAAAAGTTATGGCCTGCAGATATTCATATTATTGGAAAAGATATTATTAGATTCCATACAATTTATTGGCCTTGTTTCTTAATGAGTCTAGATTTACCTTTACCTAAAAAAGTATTTGGTCATCCTTGGTTAATTGTTGGTGATGGTAAGATGAGTAAATCTAAGGGTAATGTTATATACGCTGATGATTTAGTTAATGAATATGGCGTAGATGCTGTTAGATATTATTTCTTACATGAGATACCTTTTGCAAGTGATGGATTATTTACAAAGGAATTACTAGTAGAAAGAATAAATGGTGATCTTGCAAATATCTTAGGTAATTTAGTACAAAGAACAATATCAATGGGTAAGAAGTATTTTGATGGTAAAGTCACTAATAAGAAAATTTATGATAGTGTAGATGAAGAATTTATTAATAATATTAATTCTTTATATGATAATGTTTGTAAGAAGATGGATAATTTACAAGTTTCTGATTCTTTGACTGAGATATTTAATTTGTTAAGAGCAAGTAATAAATATATTGATGTTACTACTCCTTGGACATTAGCTAAGGATGAAGCATCAAAAGATAGATTGGAAACAGTTCTTTATAATTTATTAGAGGCTATTAGGGTTAGTGCTGTATTATTAAATCCATTTTTAACTGAAACTAGTGAAAAGATTTTTAAACAGTTAAATAACTGTAAGAAGGATTTTGATTATTTAACTGATAATAGTTATGAGTTAGGAGAAGCTAGTCCATTATTTATGAGAATTGATACTACTAAGTAGTTATAAAACCTATATATTGTGTTATATAGGTTTTTATTTGGTATAATAAGTATAGTGTTAGGAGAGATTTTATGTTTATAGATACACATTGTCATTTATCAAATGAAGATTATGATGATATTGATTTAGTTATTAAGGAAAATAGAGAGGCATTGATTGATAAAATTATTATTTCTGGGTGTACAAAGGAAAGTATTATTGAGTCTATTGAGTTATCTAAAAAGTATTCTGATGTTTATATTACTATAGGTTTTCATCCAAGTGAGGCTTCTATTACATCTTTAAATGATTTGAATTTTCTTGAAGAGATGATTTCTTATAATGATAAGGTTGTTGGAATTGGTGAGATTGGTCTTGATTATCATTATGGTAAGGATGATATTGATTTACAAAAAAAACTATTTAGAGCTCAAATGAAATTAGCTGAAAAATATAAGTTACCTGTGGTTATTCATAGTAGAGATGCTACTCTTGATACAATTAATATTTTGAAAGAGTTTCCTAATGTTATTGGTGATATACATTGTTTTAGTGGTAGTATTGAAACTGCTGATATTTATATATCTATGGGTTATAAGTTGGGGATAGGTGGAGTCTTAACTTTTAAAAATAGTAATCTTTATAAAATAGTTGAACATGTTGGACTTGATAATATTTTACTTGAAACTGATAGCCCTTATTTAACTCCTGTTCCATATAGAGGGAAAAAGAATAGTTCAAAGTACATTCCTTTAATTGCTTCTAAAATATCTGAAATATTAAATGTTAGTGTTGAAGAAGTGTCCAAAAAGACGCTTAAAAATACATATAGCTTGTTTGACTTGAAATAGTTTTTATGTTATTCTTTAGTCAATAATAGGTTGGTGTTGATATGGTTAAAAAGGATGTTAAACAGTTAACTTTAGCAATTATAGTTATTGTATGCTTATTTGTTGTTTTTATTGGATTAGGTTTTTTATTCAATAGGTATAAAAGTAGTGAAAATAAAGCATATAATTTAGGCGTTAAGTTTTCAGATAATCGTAATGTTTATTTAGAAAATACTTTGCCTGTTACTGATAAAATTGGTAGGGAATTGGATGGTGTTAATTCTTCGACTGGGATATATGGTTTTAAAGAATTTAGTATTGAGAATAATTATGATAAAAAAGTTGATTATCAGATATATTTAAGGGTAAAAAATAGTTGTGAAAATATGATTGATGAAGATTTTATAAAGTTATATTTAACTGATACTAATAACAATCCTTTAAGTGGATTTGAAAATAATAAGTTACCTAGTTATTCATCTATTAGTAGTTTGAATGATAAGCCTGATAGTAAACTTTTGTATACTGGTTCAATTAATAAGAATAGTATTAGTAAATTTAGACTTAGAGTATGGGTGTCTGATTTATATTCTGTTAATAGAGATAAGGAATGTTTTTCATTTGATATTTATGTAAGAAGTATTTAGGAGGAGTTATGCGTAGTAGTGGTACTTTAGATAATAAGTTATCTAAAAATTTTTGGATTGTTGTGATTGTTGTATGTTGTATTCTTATTATTTTTTTAGCTACTGGTTTTGTGATGTCTTCCAATAAGCCAGATAATGTAGTTAAGGAAGAGAAGAATGGTGGTAATCTTGTTTTGAATTATTCTGGTAATACAGATGGGTTAACTATTACTAATGTTGTTCCTACTTCGGATATAGTTGGTATGGCTAATAATATAGATGGAAGTTATTTTGATTTTTCTGTTGATGTTGATTTGGATAAAGCTAAGTCTATTGATTATGAATTGTCTATTAGTAAGGTTAGTTCTAATTCTACTATTCCAGATAATGATATTAAGGTTTATTTAGAGAAAATGGATAAGGGAGTTTATTCGAGTGTCTTTGGTCCAAAAAAGTTTGTTGGTTTAGAGGATGATAGTTCTTTAGGTACAGATCAAGATAGTATGATTCTTGTAAAGACTTCAAAAAATGAATCTGGTAGTGATAAGTATAGACTTAGAATGTGGCTTGCAGATACTAGTTTAGTTACATCTGGTAGTTATTCTGTAGAAGTAAATATTGTTGGTAAGGCTAAATAGAAGTTGATGTCAAGTTTACTTCTTTTTTTTTGTAATTATAGTTTTTTTTTAGTTGTAGTATTATAATAATTCTAGAATTGGAGCGATAATATGAAGAAAGTAAAGTATGAAAATTTAAGTAAGTTTCAATACTTATCTTATTTTATTGGTAGAGCATTTTTGCTTTCTATATTTTGTTTTGTTGGTATTTTAGCTTTAATGGTTACTGTTTATTTTGGAGATTTAATCATTAATTTAGGTAGAGGTAAGTCTAATAGACCTTTATTTAATAGTTATGTAATTGTGTCTCAGAGTATGGTTCCAACAATTAATATTAATGATGCAATTATTGTTAAGAGAATTGATCATGATAATTATAAGATTGGTGATATTATTAGTTTTTCTTCTTCGGATATTAATTATAAAGGACTTACAGTTACTCACAGAATAGTTAATAAGCAAAGTTCTAGTAATGCAAGTTCTATTTATACTACAAAGGGAGATAATAATTTAGTTGCTGATTATGCTGGTGTTAAGACTGATCAGATTTATGGAAGAGTTTTATTTATTATTCCTAAGATTGGATATATTCATACATTTTTTTCAAAACCTTCTAATTTCTTTGGCTGTTTACTTATACCAATTTTAATGATTATAGGTTATGATGCTTTAAAAATTACAAGAGTTGTTGTTGAAAAGAGAAAGGCACTTAGTGAGTAAAGTACTTTTCTTTTTTTTGTTTATAATTTATAATATTTTCAGTTGGTGATTTTATGGAAAAGTATGATGTTAAATTTAAGAAAAAGTATGGTCAAAATTTTTTAAAGAATATAAGTGTTGTGGAAAGAATTGTTAATGTAAGTGAAATTGGGGATAATGATTTAGTTATTGAAGTTGGTCCTGGTGGAGCTATTATGACAAGGGAACTTTCTAAAAGAGCAGGTAATGTCTTGGCATATGAGATTGATGAAGATTTAAAAGAAGAATTATCAAAAAGACTTGATGGTTGTGGTAATGTTGATGTTTTATTTAAAGATTTTTTGGATGCTGATTTAGTTAGTGATGTTAAGAATTATTCTTATGATAAATTGTTTTTTGTTAGTAATGTTCCTTATTATATTACTACTCCAATACTTATGAAGATTATAGAGTCAAATCTTTCTTTTTCAAAGATTGTTATGATGGTACAAAAAGAGGTAGGAGATAGATTTTCTACAAAACCTGGTAGTAAAGAGTATGGATCAATTACTGTACTTTTAAATTATTTTTTTGATGTTAAGAAAGAATTTTTAGTTTCAAGGAATCAGTTTGTTCCTGTTCCAAATGTTGATAGTGTAATAGTTTCTTTTACTGAAAAGAAGGATAAGAAGTATTTGAAAGATTTTACTTTTTTTCAAAAAATTGTTAGGGATAGTTTTCAATATAAAAGAAAGACTATTAAAAATAATTTGAGAAGTTATGATTTGAAAATTGTTTCTGATGTTTTAAGTAAATATGGATATGATTTAAGTATTAGAGCTGAGAATTTGCAACTTGATGTTTTTGTTGATTTAGCAAATGAATTAATATAGTATTTTTAATTTTAATTAGTTTGAAATATAACTACTTTTTTTATTCTAATTTTTGATTTTTAGCATATAAATTTATGGGAGATGATTAATTGGAATTTAAAATAGGAGATTTAGTTAGTCGTATATCACATAATAATGATATTGTGTTTAAAATTATTGATATAAGTGGAAATGTTGTGTTCTTAAAGGGTGTTGATTTGAGACTTTATGCTGATTCAGATGTAAATGATTTGGTATTTGTTCATGATATTAAATCTGAAGATGATTCTATAATAAAAAGAAATGTTTCACTTATAAATATGGATAGGGATAATTATTTTTATATTCCAGGGAAAATTTTACATATTGATGGAGATAATGATTATTTAAATAGATGTATGAGGTTTTATAAAAATATGGGAATTAAAGCGAATGGAATTATGTTATCTGAGAAGATAGTCCCTTCAAAAATACTTGGATTAATTAAGGAATATAGACCTGATATTATTGTTATTACTGGACATGATGCATATTTTTCAAAGAAAGATGATTATGAAAATTCATCTAATTTTATATCAGCAATTAAGGAAGCTCGTAAATTTGAAAAAAACCAAGATAAATTAATTATAATTGCTGGAGCATGTCAGTCTAATTATGAGAAATTAATTCAGGCTGGTGCTAATTTTGCATCTAGTCCAAAAAGAATTAATATTCATGCGTTAGATCCGGCAATTATTGCATCTAGTATAGCTTTATCTGATAAAAATCAAAGTATAGATTTAATAAATATGATTAAGAAAACTAAGTATGGTAGTGATGGAATTGGAGGAATTATTACTAATGGTACTATGTATGTGGGGTATCCTAGATGAATCTCGATATGGCAAAAAGAATAGTATTTAAAAATTTAGGGGTTTCTAATAATTTCTTTTATAAGGGACCAAGAAACCAAAATGAATACTTTCATGGTTATATAGATAAAGCATATCCGGCGATTTTTACGATTATTACAGATGATGGAAAAACTCTATCTTTCTGTTATAGCGATTTACTTATTAATAATTTAGAAATACTAAGTTAGTTATTTATATTTATCTTTTTTTGTCGAAAATAAATATATTGCAATTTGGTAAATATTATTATAAAATTAACTTATAAAGTGGTTACGCTTTAAGAGGGAGGAAAATCATATGAAGATTACATCAGTTAATGTACGTAAAATTGATAAGGAAGGTTCTCGTATGAAGGGAATTGCATCTGTATTATTAGATGACAGTTTTGCAGTACATGATATTCGTATTATTGAAGGAGACAACGGTTTATTCATAGCAATGCCTAGCCGAAAGATTGCTAATGGTGACTACCGTGATATAGCACATCCAATTAATCCTGCTGTTCGTACTATGTTTGAAGAAGCTATTTTTGATGCTTATGAAAAAGCAGAAGATGAAACTGTTGAAGAATAAGATGTTTTATACATCTTTTTTTCTTTCATAAATTTAGTTTTCCTTTCATATGTTTTATTGGGAGGAAAATATGGATAAGGATAATACTACTATAAATAATTATAATCATAGTGTTAGTTTACTTGAGAGAAAAACATTAGTAATAACAGGTGTTAAAAAGATAGAAACGTTTGATAAGTTACATTTTATACTAGAAACTACGATGGGATTTATGGTTATTAAAGGAAATGATTTGGAACTTATAAAATTAGATACACTTGCAGGAAATGTTACAATTAAAGGAACAATAGATTCTATAAATTATATTGTTGAGAATAAAAAGAAAGAAGAAGACGGTATATTTAATAGGTTATTCAAATGATGAATTTAGTAACGCAATTAATTAGTTTGTTTTTTTCTTTTTGTTTTGGAGTATTCTTATTTTTTATATTTAAAATTAATTATAAATATTTAATAATACGTAGGTATAAGTTACGTTTATTATTTTATGTTTCTATATTTTTATTTATTTCAATTTTGTATTTTGTAATTTTAAGGTTTTTAAATAATGGTATTTTACATTTATATTTTTTGTTATTAATAATATTTGGTTTTTTAATTACTTATAATTTTTATAAGAAAAAACGTAAATAAATGTAAAATTTTATTAGAAATATATTGTTATTTATGTTTTGGTATTTGTAAAGATATATAATGTAGGGTGAAAAGGTAGGTGAATGTGATGACTAAAAGAAAAAAGGTTAATAAGAAAAGAAGAAGAACTTTATTGTTAGGATTACTTTCTATATTTATTATTTTTGGTGTTACATTCTCTATTGGAAAATATTGGATAGAGATATTTGATAAATATCAAGAAAAGAAAGAATTGGATGAGAAACTTACTAGATTAAAAGAAAAAGAAGAAGAGTTACAGGTAGATGCGAAAAAATTACAAAATCCTGATTATGTAGCTAGGTATGCTCGTGAAAAATATTCATATTCTAAAGATGGAGAGTATATTTTACAAATCCCTGATAAATAGAATATATTTTTCTTTTTTTTTGCTTTTATATGTTATAATATTCTGTGATTGGAGGGAGTCCATGATTGAAATAGATAAAAATTTTAAATTCAGTAATGGTGATAGAATTGTAGTTGGATGTTCTACTGGACCTGATTCTATGTCTTTAGTGGATATGTTATTAAAAATAAGAAAAAAATATAATTTGTGTTTAATTATTGCACATGTTAATCATAATGTAAGAAAAGAGAGTTATGCTGAGGCTGAGTTTTTAAAAGATTATTGTGCTCAGAATGACTTGATTTTTGAAAGTATGGTTATTGAAGAGTATGGTGATGATAATTTTCATAATGAAGCAAGAGCTATTAGATATAATTTCTTTGAAAGTTTAGTTCAAAAGTATAATGCTGATTATTTAATGACTGCTCATCATGGTGATGATTTGATGGAAACAGTTCTTATGAGAATTGTTCGTGGATCAAATTTAAATGGATATGGTGGTTTTAAATATTGTGTTGATATGGGAGATTATAAGATTGTTAGACCACTAGTTCATTATACTAAGGAACAATTAAGATTGTATGATGAAGAAAATGGGGTTAAATACTTTATAGATAGTTCAAATGATAAAGATAAGTATACTAGAAATAGGTACAGAAAATATGTGTTACCATTCTTAAAACAAGAAGAAAAGAATGCTCACTTGAAGTTTTTAAAGTTTAGTGAGACACTTGATGAGGCTAATAAATTTATTGAAAAGGAAAAAGACAAAGCAATTAAGAGAGTTTTTGATAAAGATAGACTTATTATTGATAAATTTTTATTAGAGGATGAGTTTATTGAAAAAGAAATTTTATATTATATGCTGGGTGAGTTTTATCAAGATGATTTAATATTAGTTGGTGATAAACATATTAGTTTGATTTTTGAACTTATAAATAGTCGTAAGGCGAATAGTTTTATAAATTTACCTAATGATGTAATTGCTAGAAAAACATATAATTTTTTAACATTAAAAAGAAATGTTGATACTATTTCTAGTTATGAGATAGAGTTAGATAATTATACTATGCTTCCTAATAATCATTATATTGAGTATATTGATGATGTTAGTGATAATAGTAATTATATATGTAGACTTAATAGTAATGAAGTTACTTTACCTTTAATTGTTAGAACTAGGAAGTTTGGTGATAGGATGAAGGTAAAGGGACTTGATGGTAGTAAAAAAGTTAAGGATATATTTATTGATAAGAAAATATCATTGGAGAAGCGTGATAGTTGGCCAATAGTTGTAGACTCACGTGGAAATGTTGTTTGGATTCCGGGTATTAAGAAATCTAAATTTGACAAGAAAAAGACCGATGTTTATGATATAATATTGAAATATAGTTAAGGAGGAAATATTTGTGAATAATAAAATGGATAAAAAGACTATAAAAAAAGGGTTATTACCATATTTATTTATTTTTGTAATTATGCTTGGTGTATTTTATTTCTATTCTGTTTTTAATAGAAATGTACATGAGTTGACTTATGATAAATTTATTCAAAAATTAAATAAAGAGGAAATAACTGAGTTAACTATTGTTACTAGGGGTAGTGGATATGTTTATGATGTATCTGGTAAATTAGAAGGTTATTCTGATAATGAGAGCTTTGAAGCTACATTACCTTTAAGTGATCAAGTTATGAAAAAAATTGTTAAGGCTAGTGATAGTCAAGATTTTAAATTAAGTGTTGTACCTGATCCTGAATCTTCATCATTACTTGTAATTCTTGTTAATGTTTTACCAATTGCTTTATTGGTTGTACTTGCTTTTTGGTTTTTTAATAAGCAAATGGCAGGAAATAAGAGTTCATTGGATTTTGGAAAGAGTCGTGCTAGATTAAATAGTGATACTAATAAAGTTACTTTTAAGGATGTAGCTGGACTTGAAGAAGAGAAAGAAGAAGTAAAAGAACTTATTGATTTCTTAAAAGCTCCTAAGAAATTTCAAAAATTAGGTGCTCGTATACCTAAGGGAGTTTTATTGATGGGTCCTCCAGGAACTGGTAAAACTTTACTTGCTAAGGCAGTTGCAGGAGAAGCTGATGTTCCATTTTACTTTATTAGTGGATCTGACTTTGTAGAATTATTTGTTGGTGTTGGTGCAAGCCGTGTTCGTGATATGTTTCAACAAGCAAAAAGAACAGCACCATGTTTAATTTTTATTGATGAAATTGATGCAGTTGGTCGTCAAAGAGGTAGCGGAATTGGTGGAGGTCATGATGAACGTGAACAAACTTTAAACCAATTACTTACTGAAATGGATGGGTTTGGTGCTAATGAAGGTATAATAATCATTGCAGCAACAAATAGACCTGATGTATTAGATCCAGCATTATTAAGACCTGGAAGATTTGATAGACAAATTACTGTTAATTTACCTGATATAAAAGGACGTGAAGAGATACTTGCAGTTCATGCTAAAAATAAGATTTTAGCTGATGGTATAACTTTAAAGAATTTAGCAAAGAGAACACCTGGATTTAGTGGTGCTGATCTTGAAAATTTATTGAATGAAGCTGCTTTACTTGCAGTTCGTAGAAATAAGTCTGAAATTACAATGAGTGAAATTGATGAAGCAACAGATCGTGTTTTAATGGGACCTGCTAAAACTAGTCATAAATATAGTGAAAATGATAGAAAGTTAGTTGCTTACCATGAAGCTGGTCATGCTGTTATTGGACTTAAATTAAGAAATGCAAGTGATGTTCAAAAGGTAACAATTATTCCTCGTGGACAAGCTGGTGGATATAACATGATGGTTCCTAGTGAAGAAAAGTTCTGTTCTACAAAAACTGATTTATTAGAAGAAATTACTGGTTTATTAGGTGGTAGAACTGCTGAGGAAATTACATTTGGTGAAATTACTACTGGAGCACATAATGACTTTGAAAAAGCTACTAAAATAGCTCGTGCTATGGTTACTGAGTATGGTATGAGTGATTTAGGACCATTACAATTTGAACAACAAAGTGGAAGTGTTTTCTTAGGTAGAGATTATAATAAACCTCAACATTTTTCTAATGAAGTAGCTAATGAAATAGATATGGAAATGAGAAAAATAATTAATAATTGTCATAAACAAGCAAAGGAAATAATTACTAAGAATAAAGATTTATTAGAGTTAATTGCTGAGACTTTACTTGAATATGAAACATTAACTAAAGAACAAATTGATTATTTAGTTGAAAATGGTCATATGCCTGAAGAGGATAAAACTGATAATTATGAATCTATGTCTACTACTAAATTAAGAGAAATAGCAAAAGAAAAAGGAATTAAAAATTATTCAAAAATGAGTAAAGCTGAATTATTAAAAGAATTAGATGTTTAGTCTAATTTTTTTTTGATATAATTGGTATATGGAGTGATTATTATGAAAAAAGATTTAAATGTAGATGTTTCTAATATTAAAGAAAAAAGTACAGGTTTTATTAATGATTTTAAGAAGTTTGTTATGAGAGGGAATGTTATGGATATGGCAGTAGGTGTCATTATAGGCGCGGCATTTTCTGATGTAGTTACAGCTTTAACTAAGGATATTATTAATCCGTTAATTAATGGAATAGGTGGAGCAGAAGTTGGAGGTTCTTTAAAGATATATGGTGGGCAAAGTATATTATATGGTGATTTTATAACTTCTATTATTAATTTTTTTATAATGGCGTTTGTCTTGTTTATTTTATTAAGAGTTTTTAATAGAATTGTGAAGGTTCATGAAGATAAGACGGAAGAGAAAAAGAGTCAAGTTAAGTCAGAAGAGCTTATCGTATTAGAAGAAATTCGTGATTTATTAAGTAAGAGTAAGTAAAGATTGATATTTGTGTCAATCTTTTTTCTTGTTTTAATTTATTAATTATTATATAATAGGCTTGTTTTGAGGTGATATTAGTGGAATGGAAAATTGGTAATGTTAAAATATCTAATCAAGTTGTTTTAGCACCTATGGCTGGTATTTGTAATTCTGCATATCGACAAATTTGTAAGGAAATGGGTTGTGGATTAATTTATGCTGAGATGGTTAGTGATAAAGCTATAACATATAATAATCAAAAAACAATTGATATGCTTTATATGACTGATATGGAAAGACCAATTTCTCAACAAATATTTGGAAGTGATAAGGAATCTTTTGTTGCGGCTGCTAAGTATATTGAACAAAATATGCATCCGGATATTATTGATATCAATATGGGGTGTCCGGTTCCTAAAGTTGCTGTTAGAGCACAGGCTGGTTCTGCTTTATTAAAAGATCCTAAAAAAATTTATGATATTGTTTCTAGTGTTGTTTCTAGTGTTAGTGTTCCCGTTACAGTTAAAATCAGAAGTGGTTGGGATAGTAAACATATAAATGCTGTTGAGGTAGCAAAGATAGTTGAAAAAGCAGGGGCTAGTGCTATTTGTGTTCATCCTAGAACTAGGAGTCAAGGTTATAGTGGAAAAGCAGATTGGAATATCATAAAAGAAGTTAAACAGAGTGTTAGTATTCCAGTTATTGGGAATGGCGACATTAAGTGTCCTGAGGATGCTAAAAAGATGATTGATGAAACTAATTGTGATGCTGTTATGATTGGAAGAGGTGTACTTGGTAATCCTTGGCTAATAAGAAATACAGTTAGTTACTTGGATGGTGGAGAAATTGTCTTGCCTAGCATAAATGATAGAATTGATATGTGTTTAAAACATTTAGAATTACTTAAATCTTTAAAAAGTGAAAAAGTTGCTTGCTTAGAAATTAGGAATCATATATCTTGGTATTTTAAGGGTATTTGTGGTGCCAATGAGTTAAAGAATAAGGTATATCAAACTTCTAATATTCATGATATAATCTTATTATTAAATGAATTTAAGGAGGCACAAAATGGCTAAAGAGAAAGAATTAAAAGAAAAGACTAAAAATAAATCTAAATCTAAGTTAAAAGAATCAATTAATAAAGAAATTGTTGATGTAGAAGACATTGAAGATGATAAAGATATTACTAAAATAAAAGATTATGTTGAAAAAGGTAAAGTTAGAAAGACAACTAAAGAAAATAAAAATGGTGAAGAAAAAGCATTATTTATTAAGAGATTAATTGCATTTTGTATAGATATGGTTATTATTTCTTTTATTGCTAGTTTACTTTCAATGCCATTTATAGATTCTAAGGCAATTACTGAATTACAAGATAAACAATTTAGTAGTTATGAAAAATATTCTAAACAGGAAATTAATTATGAGGAATATTTAATTGAATTTTCTGATATTTCTTATAAATTAGCTAGAGAAGAAGGTATTGTATCAATAATTACTATATTATTAGTTATTGTATATTTTGTAGTTTATCAATTAAAGAATAATGGTCAAACATTTGGAAAGAAATTAATGAAAATTAAAATTATATCTGATGATGGTGAATTAAATACTAATCAGATGATTTTTAGAACATTTATAACTGATTATTTATTACTTTATATTATTTCATTTATTTTTATGTTATTCTTATCTAAGAGTAATTATTATAGTTGTGTTGCTATATTTAGTGGATTACAGTTTATAGTATTAGTTGTATCTTGTTTTATGATTATGTTTAGAGAAGATGGTCGTGGAGTGCAAGATGTTTTATGCAAGACTAGAGTTATAAATGTAAGTGAATAAAGAAAGAGGAGTGATTATATGAGAGAATTAACTGAACAAGAAGTTGTTAGAAGAGAAAAAGCAGAAAGATTAAGGGAACTTGGATTAGATCCATTTGGACATAGATATGATAGGGATAGTTTTGCTAAGGATATAAAAGAAAAATATGCTAATGTTGACCATGATGCATTTGAAAATATGGATGATACTGCTAGAGTAGTTGGAAGAATTATGTTTATTAGAAAAATGGGAAAAGCATCATTTTTTACTATTCAAGATAAGACAGGTACTATTCAAGTATATATTTCTATAAATGATATTGGTGAAGATAATTATAATTTATTTAAGACTGCTGATATTGGAGATATTGTTGGTGTATATGGAAAAATTATGAAAACTAAGACTGGTGAGGTTACTATTAAGTGTTTAGAGTATACTCATTTAGTTAAAGCACTTAGACCATTACCTGAAAAATTCCATGGATTAACAGATAAAGAGGAAAGATATAGAAGAAGATACGTTGATTTAATAATGAATGAAGAGTCACGTAAGGTTGCCTTTTTAAGACCAAAAATTATTAGATGTATTCAAAATTATTTAGATGGACAAGGCTTTGTTGAAGTAGAAACTCCAGTTTTATCTACTTTGCTTACTGGTGCTTCTGCAAGACCATTTACTACTCATCATAATGCACAAGATTTGGATATGTATTTAAGAATTGCTTTAGAATTACCTTTAAAGAGATTATTAGTTGGTGGAATGGAAGCAGTTTATGAAATTGGTAGAGTATTTAGAAATGAAGGAATGGATTTAAGACATAATCCGGAATTTACTGAGTTAGAAGCATATTTAGCTTATTCTGATTTAAATGGTATGATGGATTTAACTGAGGGTATGTTTACTAAAATTGCTCGTGATGTAGTTGGTAAAATGGATTATACTTTCTATGGTCATAATATAAATCTTGAAGGTCCATGGAAAAGAATTAGTATGGTTGATGCTATTAAAGAACAAACTGGAATTGACTTTAAAAAAGATTTATCTATAGAAGAATGTTTAAAATTAGCTGAAGAACATGGTATTGAAGTTCAAGAACATGAAAAGAGTTTTGGGCATATTGTTAACTTGTTCTTTGAAAAATATGTTGAAGAAACTTTAATTCAACCAACATTCTTATATGGTCATCCAATTGAAATTTCTCCACTTACTAAAAAGAATCCAGATGATCCTAGATTTGTTGACAGATTTGAATTGTTTATTGGTGGAAAAGAATTTGCTAATGCGTATACTGAATTAAATGATCCAATTGATCAACTTGAAAGATTTGAGGCTCAACTTGCTGAGAGGGATTTAGGAAATGATGAGGCAAATGATATTGATTATGATTTCGTTGAAGCTTTAGAGTATGGTATGCCTCCTGCAGGTGGTATTGGTTATGGAATTGATAGACTTGTTATGCTATTTACTGAGCAAGATTCAATTCGTGATGTATTATTATTCCCTACAATGAAAGAAAGAGGAAATATTAATAATATTAATAATAAGAAAAAAGAACAAATTGATTTTTCTAATGTAGTAATAGAACCATTATTTAAAGATGAAGTAGATTTTGATACTTTTTCTAAATCAGATTTTAGAGTAGTAAAAGTAAAAGATTGTACCGCTGTTGAAAAGTCAAATAAATTACTAAAGTTTGTTCTTGACGATGGAACAGAAGAAGATAGAGTTATATTATCTGGAATTCATAATTATTATGAACCTGAAGAATTAGTTGGAAAGACTTGTATTGCAATTACTAATTTACCACCTCGTAAAATGATGGGAATTTATTCTTGTGGAATGCTAATTAGTGCAGTTCATGAAGAGTGTGGTGAAGAAAGATTACATTTATTAATGGTTGATGATTCAATTCCAGCAGGTGCAAAATTATATTAAAAAAATAGCTAAATGTGATACATAATTTTTAGAACAAAATTTCTGATGATTTTGTTCTTTTTTTCACAAAAATTTCATAAAAATAAATTGTAAATGCTTGTAAAATAAGGACATAGTAGTTATAATTATTATGGGAGGTTAATTATGAAAAAACATAATACAGTGAAAGTCGTTCTTATAGTTCTACTATTATTCTTAGTGTTGTCTTGGATATTACCTGCTGCATATTATTCAAGTCAATACGTAGATCAAGGACGCGTTCAAATGGGATTATTTGATTTAGTTAATTATCCATTTACTTCATTATCATATTTTGGATATATTGCTTTATTCTTAATCCTAGTTGGAGGTTTTTATGGGGTTTTAAATAAAATTCCTGCTTATCATAATTACTTAGAAAGAATGGTAAGTAAATTTAAGGGTAAGGAATATTTAGTTTTAGCTATTATTTCAATTGTTTTAGCTTTTGGTGTTTCTATTTGTGGATTACAAATTGCATTCGCTTTATTTATTCCTTTAATTGTTAGTCTTATTTTCCTTATGGGATATGATAAGATTGTTGCAGCTTTAGTTATTGTTGGTTCAATGACAGTAGGATTTGCTGGTAGTACTTATGCTACATCAAATGTTAATACACTTGTTAGTGCTTTAAGTCTTAGTACTGATTATCAAATAGGTGTTAGATTTGTTATTTTAGTTGTAGGTACTGTATTAGTATTATTTAATACTATTATGTATATCAAAAAACATAAAACAGCAGAAGTATCTACTAAAGATGAAAAAGTAAAAGAAGAAGTAATCGAAGTTAAAGATGTTGTAGAAGAAGATACAACAAGTACAAAGAAAGCTACTTCTAAAAAGGCTACTAAGTCAACAAAAACTAGTAGTAAAACAACTAAGGGTACTTCTAAAAAATCTACTACAAAGAAAACAACTAAAAAGAATGCAAATAAGGCAGCTGTAATTGCTGAAGATGTTATTGCAGTAAATACAAATACTAAAAAGGCTAATGTTTGGCCATTCCATGTATTCTTTAGTTTGTTATTTATCTTAATGGTATTAGCATTTATTCCTTGGAGTGATGCTTTTGGAGTTAAAGCATTTACTAATGCAACTACTTCAGTTACTGAATTTAAGATTTTTGGATTTGCTTTATTTGGTAAGTTATTAGGAACAGTTAATGCATTTGGTTCATGGACACTAGTTGATTTACTTTTACCAATATTAGTAGTTATTGTTTTATTAGCTATTATTTACAAGGTAAAATTTGATGATGTGTTTGATGGATTTATTGATGGAGCTAAAAAAGCTTTATTACCAGCTGTAATTGTTTTATTACTATATTCAATTTTAGTATTAGTAACATATCATCCATATCAATTAACTATTTATAAGGCAATTATAGGAAGTAAGTTTAATGTTGTTACAACTTCAATTGTTGCAATATTATCAAGTTTCTTTAACTTTGAAGCTTCTTATGTATTCCAAAGTGTATTACCATATTATACAAGTGTAATTACTAACACAGCTAACTATCCATTAGTTGGAGTTATTTTCCAATCTATGTATGGTTTAACTATGTTAGTTGCTCCAACAAGTTTAATCTTAATGGCAGTATTATCATACTTAAATGTATCTTATGGACAATGGTTAAAGAACGTATGGAAATTATTATTAGAATTCTTTATAATTTTATTAATTATTTTCATAATCTTAGCTTTAATATAGTTAGTGAAAGGAGTCGAAAGACTTCTTTTTTTGTGTAGTTTTGTATGTTTTTTTGTCTTGATATTTATTGCTTGTATTTTTATATGATTATAAAATTATATTGAGGTGATTATTTGAAATCAAATTTCAGTGATGAAGTTTTAGATATAATAAATTGTGCAAAAAAAGAAATGATGAATTTAAAACATCCATATGTTGGTACTGAACATCTTTTGCTTGCTCTTTTGAAGTGTAACAGTTGTATTGCATCTAGTATATTAGATACATATGGTGTTGATTATATAAAATTTAAGGATGAGATTATTAAAATTATTGGAATTGGTTCTAAGAAGAGTAATTGGTATCTCTTTACACCCTTATTAAAGTCAGTTCTTAATAATTCTTTTAATTATACAAGATATTGTAAGAATAGTGTTGATTGTTTGTTTTATTCTTTAATAAATGGTGGAGATGGAGTCGCTATTAGATTACTTTTAGGAATGAATATTAATTTTTGTGATATAAGAAAGCAGTTAAATGTATTTGAGTATAAGAACGATTATGGCGATTATATCAAATATATTGGTAATAGTATAAATACTTACATAAAAGAAGATGAATCTGATAACTATGTTGTATATAAAAGAGATAAAGAGTTATCTTTAATCGAACAAATTCTTTTAAAAAAAGAAAGAAATAATATTTTATTAATAGGTCCTGCTGGTGTCGGTAAGACTGCAATTGTATATGACTTTGTTAGGAAAATAAATGATTGTGTTGTATCTAATAGACTTACTGATTTAAAAATATATAATTTATCAATGGCTAGCTTAGTTTCTGGTACTAAATATCGAGGTGAGTTTGAAGAAAAATTTATTTCAATTTTAGATTATGTTGCGAAAAAAAACAATATAGTACTTTTTATTGACGAATTTCATTCAGTGATAAATGCTGGTGCGGCTGAAGGAGCAGTAGATGCTTGTAATATTATGAAGCCTTATTTATCAAGTGGAAAAATAAGAGTAATAGCTGCTACTACTGATGAGGAATACGAAATGTATTTGAAGAATGATAAAGCTATGCTTAGAAGATTTCAAGTTGTCAGGATAAATGAACTTTGTAAGACTGATGTATTATATATACTTAATCATATAGTTAATTTATATGAAGATTATTTTAATGTTACTATTTCTAAGGAAATTTTAGAATATATTCTTGATGTTTCATATAGTTTTTATGGGTATTTATACCAGCCTGATTCTGTTATTGATTTTTTGGATAATGTATGTTCTAGAAAAGTGTTTTGTTGTGATAATAATGATATTATGTATAGGAACGAATTAAATATTTTATATAAAAAGTATGATCAATTAATTCTTAATAATGATAGTGATTATTTAAAAGTTAATGAACAAATAAAGAAGTGTGAGAGTAAATATTATGAGAAAAAATTATGTTCTAATAATAAAAGGCAACATATAAGTGTATTAGATGTTAATGACACATTGGAGATACTTACAGGCATACCTTTGGGTAATATATTAGTTAAAAATATTAGTTTGACAAAATCAAATTTACTAAAAAAATATTTTTGGGAAAAGAAAAGTATTAGTAATCTTTGCAATTTATTTGTGGATATTTTTAATGGTTTAAAAAATACTAAGCATATTTTGTTAGTTGGTAAGGATAAATTATTTATAAAGAAAATATTTATTGAATTTTTGGATTCTATATTTAATAATTATAATTTGATTATTGTTGATAAAATTGGTGAAATAGATGATGATAAGATATCAAGTATTAGTACTAATCCTTTAAATTTTATTGTATGTAATTTTAAAAAGTCAGAAAATTTTATAAATAAAGTGTTAAATATGAAGAAATATGGTTTTTGTCAATTTATTTATATATGTAATGATTATAAGATGGGTTTTGTAGATTTTGATTATTCCTTATATGATTATGTATGTAAGTTTGACAATCTTACTTTAGAGAATGCTAAGAGATATATATTAGATAGAATTTCTAACTCTAAAATAGCTATTGATTATGATGAGATACTTACTAAGGTTGATGATAATAATTTAAGTTTTTCTTATATTGATTCGTTATGTTGTAGGTATTTGGATATTTAATATATTTTTAATTATTAATTTTGTTATTTTTTTGTTATAATATATTCATATTAAACAGAGGTGATATTATGAAATTATATAATACTTTAAGTAGAAAGATTGAGGAGTTTGTTCCTAATGAGAAAGGTATTGTTAAGTTATATACTTGTGGGCCTACTGTTTATCATTATGCTCATATTGGTAATATAAGGAATTATATTGGTCATGATATTTTAGATAAGACACTTAGATACTTAGGATATGGTGTTACTCGTGCGATGAATATTACTGATGTTGGTCATTTAACAAGTGATTCAGATTCTGGTGAAGATAAGATGGAAGTTGCTAGAAAAAGAGAACATAAGTCTTCAATGGAAATAGCTAAATTTTATACTGATGCTTTTTTTAAAGATTTTTCATTAGTAAATTGTCGTATGCCAGAAATTGTATCTCCTGCTACTGATAATATTGACATGTATATTAAAATTATTTCTACACTTTTAGATAAAGGATATGCTTATATATCTGGGGGAAATGTTTATTTTGATATTAGTAAATTAAATGATTACTATGTTTTAACGAATCATCAAGAAGATGATTTGGTTGTAGGAGCTAGGGAAGGTGTTGAAGAAGACTCGAATAAGCGTAATCAAGCAGATTTTGCTTTGTGGTTTACAACTTCTAAATTTGAAAATCATGAATTATTATGGGATTCTCCATGGGGATTAGGATATCCTGGTTGGCATATAGAATGTAGTGGTATTTCTATAAAATATTTGGGAGAATATTTAGATATTCACGGTGGTGGAGTTGATAATATTTTTCCACATCATACTAATGAGATTGCTCAGAGCGAATCGTATTTAGGACATAAGTGGTGTAATTATTGGTTTCATAATGAACATTTATTAGATAAATCAGGTAAAATGAGTAAATCTAAGGGAGCAATTTTGACGGTTACTACTTTGAAAGAAAAAGGATATGATCCGCTAGCGTTTAGATTTATGTGTTTAAATTCTCATTATCGAAAACAGCTTGTATTTTCATATGATGCTTTAGAACAAGCAAATAATACTTTGAAAAAATTACGAAATAAGATTAAAAAATTTAGTTCTACTGATGGGGTAGATAATGATAAGTTTAGATATTATAACGATAAGTTTATTTGTGAGTTAGAAAACGATTTAAATACGGCTAATGCAATTACTGTTTTATATGATTTAATTAAAGATGATACGGTTAATGGAAGTACTAAACTTGAGCTTGTTAAATCTTTTGATAAGGTATTGTCTTTGAATTTGATTTCTGAAGAAAATTTTTCTGAAGATATAGAAGATTATATAAAAGAAAAAATAAAAGAAAGGTCTGATGCAAAAAAGAATAAAGATTTTGCAAAAGCAGATTCTATTAGAGATGAATTACTTGATAAAGGTATTAAATTAATTGATACTCGTGAGGGAACAACATATGAATTATTATAAGATTAGTTTTTCTAATCTTTTTCTTATGTTATAATATGTGTGGTGATTTTATGAATGTATTAGAAATTAATGTATTAGTGTTAGCATATTTAGGCGATACAATATATGAAAATTTTGTTAGAAAATATTTAATTAATAGAGGAATTGGTAATGTTAATGCTTTGCAAAAAGAGGCAGTTAAATATGTTAGTGCTAAGGCACAAGCTAGTTATTTAAAGAAGATGATGGATGTTTGCTTTTTAAGTGAAGAAGAATTAGATGTTGTTAAGAGAGCTAGAAATTATAAAACTACTTCTCATCCAAAAAATTGTGATATTATAACTTATAAGTATGCTACTGGTTTGGAAGCATTAATTGGATATTTGAATTTAAAATGTGAAAATGAAAGAATAGGAGAAATAATGAAATTTATTTTAGGTGATGAATATGTTAGTATATGGTAGAAATGTAGCGAAAGATTTATTAAAAAAAGGTAAAAAGATAGAAAAAATTTATTTGCAGGATAATTTTAGTGACAAAGAAGTAATTTCACTAATAGAAAATCAAAAAATTAAGGTTAAACGTTTACAAAAACGTGAAATTGACAATTTGTGTTCTGGCGTACATCAAGGTATACTCTTATTTGTTCCGGATTATGAATATACAGATTTTAATAGTTTTCTAAAAAATAATGAGGAAAAAGTTGTATTACTTGATCATATTGAAGATCCTCATAATTTAGGAGCTATTATTAGAACTTGTGAAGCTGCAGGTATTAAATCAATTATTATTCCAAAAGATAGACAGGTACAAGTTAATGCTACTGTAATGAAAGTCAGCGTTGGTACTTTGGATAATGTAAATGTTATTCAAGTTACTAATTTATCTAATACTATTGACAAGCTAAAGGATAATGGTTATTGGATTGTTGGTACAGCACTTGAAAATAGTGTTGATTATAGAGATATTGACTATAATGGTAAAATTGCTCTTATTGTTGGAAATGAGGGTTCAGGAATATCTAATTTAGTTATGAAAAAATGTGATTTTATTGCAAAAATACCAATGTATGGCACTACTAATAGTTTAAATGCTAGTGTAGCAGCTGGAATAATGATTTATGAAATGATCCGTAATAGAAAGTAGGGTATATGGATTATAAAAAATATAATGATTATGAATTAATTTCAATGGTATGTGAAAATGACGAGGACTCATATTATTCACTTTTTAGTAAATATGAGCCGATTATTAAAAGTATAGCACAAGAGTTTTATCGAAAGTATAATTGCTATGGTGCTGATTATGAGGATTTTATACAAGAGGGATATTTAGGTTTTCAAGATGCTATAAGTAATTATGATTCTAATAAGGGAGCTTTATTTTATACTTTTGCTAATCTTTGTATAAGAAGACATCTTCTTTCATTTGTTAAGAAGATTAGTGCAATTAAGAAAAATAATAATACTAATTTGTTTTTACCTATAGATGAATTTGATATTATTGATGATAATATTAATATTGATTCTTATGTTGATTATTCTGATGTATTTAATATTGTTAAGGATACAATTTATTCTTTAAAATTAGACTATAGTGCTCCTTTTGAACTTAGAATGAATAATTTTACTTATAAGGAGATAAGTATATTACTTGATGTTCCTATATCTTCTATTGATTATAAAATAAAATATGTACGTAAACATTTGAAGAATGAGCTAAGAAAATTAGATAATCGGTAATTTTAAAATTGTGTTTTATTAAAATTTGATTTACAATTGTATTAGGATAGGATGGTTTTAATATGATGGGAATGATAGAAAATTCTAGTACTAGTAAATTAAATCATAGTTATGTACCAAGAAACTATGAATATTGTTCTTTATCTGAATGGATTAGTATGCATCCAGCAGAAACAGATATGCAGATAGTTTTTCTTAATATGGATAAAGCATTAAAATATATTCATGATCATGATTATTGTGTTGGTGATTTTGCACCTTCTTCTATTATTGTATTAGAAAACAATCCTAAGTATATTCAATTTGTTAAATTATATCAATTACCGATTGATCCTGTTGAAAGTAAAAAAATGATAAAAGAAGACATATTTACATCATCTATTTTGCAGATTTGTTTTTATATGAATATGCCTGTAAAAGATATGAATATAGATTTTTTAAAAGAAAACTTTGATTCTTTTGCACAGTTTTTACCTTCTTCTGATGTTCCTTATTATAGAGGAGTTGTTTTAAGAGGGGCTTCTGTTTATTTATGTGAGTTTTATATTGAACGTAGGAATAGAGAATTTGAAAATCTTAATAAAGAGTTTGGTGAGACAGATAAAGAGTTTGGTGAGACAGAAGGTAATGGAAGGTCTTTAGTGAAGTCTTCTCCAAATAGAATTGATTTTGAGAATGATACTAATAATAGAATTAATGATATTATTTATAAACAAATTAATGGTTTAAGAGATGTTGCTTTTGCTAATTATATGCTTATTGTTACTATAGTTTTATTTACTTTATTTGTTTTTGGAATGATAGGGTGGATTTTAAGTTTATTTTAGTTTGTTTTGTTGACATTTCTAGGTGTTTGTGCTATTTTATAGGTGTAAGCACTTGGAAGTGTTTTTATTTTGAAAAAAATAAGGAATAGGTGAAGATATGGCTGAGGTTAGAAAAAAAGTTATCGAAGATAAGTATAATACAGCAAGTATTAAAAAGGCTGATAAAAAAGAAGAAAAAAAGAAGAAAGTAAAAAAGATTACAAATAAGAAAGAAGTTAAGAAAGAAAAGAAAAATTTATTTGAAAGATTTATGGTATTTTGCCATGGTGTTAAGTCTGAGTTCAATAAGGTTCATTGGACTAATAAAAAAGATATGATTAAGTATTCAATATCAACAGTTATATTTATTATATTTTGTTCTCTTTTCTTTTATTTAGTTGATTTTATTTTTGCGTTAGTTCAATCTTTATTTAGTTAAAAGGAGTTAGATTTATGGATAAACAGTGGTATGTAGTTAATACTTATTCTGGTCATGAGAATAAGGTAAAGGAAAAATTAGAGATGAGAGCTGAGTCTATGGATATGCAAGATTATATTTATAGAGTTGTTATCCCTGAAGAAAAAGTTACTGAGGTTAAGAATGGTGTTACTAAGGAAAGAGTAAAGAAAATGTTTCCTGGATACATTCTTGTAGAGATGGTAATGAGTGATGAAGCTTGGTATGTTGTTAGAAATACTCCAGGTGTAACTGGATTTATTGGTTCAAGTGGAAAGGGTGCTAAACCTACACCTTTACAACCATATGAAGTTGATAATATATTAGGAAATATGGGAATTAGTAGAATGAATGTTGAGACAGAACTTAAAGAAGGTTCTAAAGTTAAAATCGTTGATGGTCCATTTAATGGTATGTATGGTAAGATTGATTCTGTTGATTTACCAAATCAAAAAGTTATGTTATTAGTTGACTTATTTGGTCAAGAAACTTCTGTAGAAGTTGAATTAAAACAAATAGAAAATGCTTAATTTTTTCTAAAAATGTTTATTTTACTTGAAAAATAGAATATAGTATGTTATTATTTAGGAGCTATATTTTATTTATATATAGTTATTAGTGGGAAGCATGGTTTGCATTTATAAAAGCGGTAATCAAGCTATTTGGACCACTCGCGAAAACTAAAAATTATAGGAGGTGTTTTTCGTGGCAAAGGAAGTAGTAAAAAAGATTAAATTACAAATAGCTGCAGGAAAAGCTACACCAGCTCCACCAGTTGGTACTGTATTAGGTCCTGCAGGAATTAACTTACAAGATTTCTGTACTAAGTATAATGATGCAACTAGAGAAAAAATGGGAGATATTTTACCAGTTGAAATATCAATCTATGATGATAGAAGTTTTGATTTTGTAGTTAAAACTCCACCAACAAGTTTCTTATTAAAGAAATATGCAAAAATTCAAAAGGGTTCTGTTAATGGTTCTAAACAAACTGTTGCAACTATTAGTAATGCAACACTTAAGGAAATTGCAGAAATTAAATTACCTGATTTAAATGCATATACTGTTGATGAAGCAATGAAAATTGTTGCTGGTACTGCAAAAAACATGGGTATTGAAATACAAGATTAATAATAAGTAATTAACCTTCAATATATAGGAATTACCTAGTGGAAGGAATAAAAATCCGCTTTAACCACACAAGGAGGAAAGAAAATGAAAAAGAGAAGTAAGAAATATACTGAAGTTTTATCTAAAATTGATAAAACTAAAGCATATGCAAAAGAAGAAGCTGTTAAATTAGTTAAAGAAACTTCTATTAGTTCTTTTGATGGTTCTATCGAAGTAGCTATGAGATTAAATCTAGATACTAAGAAAGCTGATCAACAATTAAGAGGTGCTATAGTTCTTCCAAAAGGAACTGGTAAGACTAAAAAGGTTTTAGTTATTGCTAGAGGACCTAAAGCACAAGAAGCTAAAGATGCTGGCGCTGATTATGTAGGAGATACTGATATGTTAGAAAAAATCGAAAAAGAAAATTGGTTCGATTTTGATACAATGATAGCAACTCCTGATATGATGCCATTACTTGGTAAGTTAGGTAGAGTTTTAGGACCTAAAGGTTTAATGCCTAACCCAAAAACTGGAACAGTTACTATGGATGTAAAGAAAGCTGTAGAAGAAGTAAAAGCTGGACGTGTTGAATACAGAACTGATTCATTCGGTAATATTCATGGTATAATTGGTAAAGCTTCATTTAGTGAAGAAGATTTACTTGCTAACTTAGATGCATTTATTGCTCAAATTATTAGAATTAAACCAGCAACTGTAAAAGGTGAATATATTAAGAATATTTCTATATCATCAACTATGGGTCCTGGTATAAAAGTTGAAAATAATTTTGACAAATAAGATTTAATAGTTTATAATAAAGACAATTTGTAGGTGCCATAGACAGTAGGTGTAAAAATAAATCCTACCGAGGACTTTAATTAGTATATAAGGGTTCTTGGCATATGTCTTAGAATCCTTTTATTATGGCATCCCTCAAAAAATTAAGGAGGTGTATTATGGCAAGTGAGAAAATATTGATGCAAAAGCAAACAGTTATTGATGAAATTAAGGATCGTGCTTCTAATGCTAAGTCTATAGTTTTATTCGATTATCGTGGTATTACTGATAGTGAAGCTAAAGAATTACGTATCAAATTAAGAGAATCAAATTCTGATTATAAAGTATATAAAAATACTTTAATGACTAGAGCATTCAATGATTTAGGTATTGATCTTTCTGAAGGATTAAATGGTCCAAGTGCTTTTGCTTACAGTGATGATCAAATAGCACCTATTAAGGTTATATCTGAATTTGCTAAAGATCACCCAGCATTAGTTTTAAAAGTAGGGATTGTAGATGGAGAAAAGGCTGATCAAGCTAAGTTAGCAGAATATGCTACATTACCATCAAGAGACCAATTATTGACAATGCTTGCTGGTGGTATGATGGGTATCGCAAGAGACTTATCTATTTGCTTAGACTTATATAGTCAACAAAAAGAAGAAAATTAATAAAAATTAAATATATAGGAGGAAATAAAATGGCTAAATTAACAAAAGAAGATTTTATCAGTAGTTTAAAAGAAATGAATTTATTAGAAATTAAAGAATTAGTAGATGCAATGAAGGAAGAATTTGGTGTTGATCCATCTGCTGTTGCTGTTGCTGCACCAGTTGCTGGAGCTGATGCTGATGCTACTCCAAGTACAGTTACTGTATCAATCGCTGATGCTGGAGCTGCTAAAGTTGCAGTAATCAAAGTTGTTAAAGAAATTACTGGTTTAGGATTAAAAGAATCTAAAGATATCGTTGATAACAACGGTGCTGTTAAGGAAAACATTCCTGCAGCTGAAGCTGATGAAATCAAAGCTAAGCTTGAAGAAGCTGGAGCTACTGTAGAAGTTAAATAATTTAACTTCTTTTTTATTTGACTTAAATAAATTTTGTGGTATACTAGTATTAACTTAGGAATACTAATATTGTTGATTTAGTAGTTTGTATAAATGCTATTTAGTTTAGTATTTTACATTTTACTTGGTGATGTTATGTAGTCAAAATCATATTTATGGTATTTGACAGTGCCTAAAGAAATATTTAATGTTATTGGGCTCTAAGTTGATTGTAATTTGGGAGAGAGACAACTCTCTGTGATAAGTGACGATATAAGGTTACTGATAATAATTTTATATTGTGAGAAACTCGATTGTAATAAGTGGAAAAGCTTATTACAATTTTTTTATTGACTTCTTATGATTTATGTAATAAAATAAATTTATCAATAGTAGGATGCTTGGTTATCTGATATGAGAGTAGTATTTATATGAAATATGTGAGATAACGATTATATGGCAGAAATCTTATCACGGACTATTGATAGATTACAATTTTTAAAGAAGGACACTTTAAACAATAACAGCTGCAACTGGAATGAAAACGGTTTCTATTTAGCTAATAGATGGCAGTTTCTTAAACCAAGGATATTAGTGTATTATCAGTATGCTAATTGTAAAAAAATGTTTTTGATTATGTAGTTGTAATCAATTATATATTTTTATCACAGATTTTTCATTGTCTGTGTTTTTTTTGCGTTTAAGTATCTTGTAAATATGATTGATTATTGTTATACTTATATTAGTTTAAGAATAAGGAGGAGTTACTTGTGGGAAAGTTTAGTTTGGGAAAAGCAGATGCTATTGTTTCTAATTTGGTTGATAATAAAGAACTTGATATTAATTGTGATTATGCCAATAATTTAACTAGTGACATGGTTTATCAATTGGATAATATATCTTCTTCTTTAAATAAAATAAATAATTACTTAAATGCAGCTATTACCAATAAATATGTAAGTGGTACATATGCTGATGTTTTTAATGGTTGGAGTAACAAATGTAAAACTCAAGCTGCTAATGCTAAGAAAAGAAAAAATAGTTTAAAATTAAAGTATAATGAAGATAAGAAAGATTTAACTATCAAAAAACTTTATGATAGATTAGAGGTTTTAGAGGAAAAAGTAAATAATATTGAAAATTTGCGAGGTGAAGAGTAATGATTGAAAAGAATGAAGAACTTGTTGCTCTTTCTGAAAATTTAGATCTAGAAATATCTAAATTAAAGTTAGCAATGGATAATTTTGAAAAAGATATGATTGAATTACAAAATGGTGATGGAAATAAATCATATTGGTCTGGCGAAAATGCTTATATGTCTATAAAATCTTGTCTTGGATATCTTGAACATAATAAATATTTATTGAATGAATTAAATAGATGTTCTGAGTATTTAAACAATTTAAGCAATCAATAAAAAGCTACAATAAATAAAAATTATTTAAATTTTTAATTTTTTTGTTGACTAAAAATTTAAAATGATGTATCATATGTTTCGAAAGGAAGAAAAATAAGTATTTTTTGCGATGTTTTCTTCTTCTTTTTTTTATTTTTATAAGGTGATGATATGGGACAATATTTTGATAATGATCATTTACCAAGTAAGATGGTAAAAACAGAAGCTTTTGTATTAGGTAAGAAATTCATTTTTTTTACAGATAATGGTGTTTTCTCAAAGGACGGTTTGGACTTTGGCAGTAGACTTCTTCTTGAAACAATCCCGCTTGAAGAAGTTGGAGGCAAAGTTCTTGATATGGGTTGTGGTTATGGAGTTTTTGGTATTGTTTTGAATAAAATTGTTTCATGTAGTGTTGATATGTGTGATGTTAATTTAAGGGCATTACATTTATCAGAAATTAATGCTCGTGAAAATGGTTGCTCTTCAGTTAATATATTTGAGAGTAATTGTTATTCGAATGTTAATTCAAAATATTCCTGTATTGTTACCAATCCTCCTATTAGGGCTGGTAAAAAAATAGTCTATGATATTGTGATGAATGCTCGTGATTATTTAGAAAATAATGGTAAACTTTTTTTAGTAATTCGCAAAGAGCAAGGTGCTAAGTCATTGATATCAGATTTGGAAAAGATATATACTGTTGAAATTGTTGCGAAGAAAAAAGGTTTTTTCATTTTAAAATGTAGTTTATAATTGACTACAAGATGTGTTTGTGCTATTAATAATAATTGCAACTTAATTCAAAAAGTTATATAAAAAATTGTATGTGGGGTGAATAAATAGTGTCATATAAGATAGTTAAAAGTGGTGACTTTAGAGAAAGACGTAATTTCTCTAGGATTAGAAATTCTTATGAATTAAAAGATTTGCTTGAAATTCAAAAAAAATCATATAATTGGTTTATAACTGATGGTATTAAAGAAGTATTTGAAGATTTATTTCCAGTAGAAAATTTCTCTGGAACTTTATCGCTTGAATTTGGAAATTACCATTTTGATAAACCAAAGTACTCAATTAAAGAGAGTAAAGATCGTGAATCTACTTTTTCTGCACCTTTAAGAGTAGAAGTTAGATTATTTAATCGTGAATCAGGTGAAGTTAAAGAACAAGAAATATTTATGGGTGATATGCCTATGATGACTGATTCAGGTACATTTGTTATTAATGGAGCTGAACGTGTTATTGTTTCACAATTAGTTCGTTCTCCTAGTGTTTATTTTAATCGTGAAATAGACAAAAATGGTAGAGAATTAATAACAAACCAAATTATTCCTAATCGTGGTACATGGTTAGAGTTTGAAGTTGATGCAAGAGATGTATTATATGTTAGAATTGATAGAACTAGAAAAGTTCCTATAACTACACTTCTTCGTGCATTTGGTCTTTCTAGTGATGACGAAATTCTTAAAATGTTTGGAGAAGATGAATATTTAAAGAATACAATTGCTAAAGATTCTACTAAAAATACTGATGAAGCATTAATTGAAATTTATGAAAAGTTAAGACCTGGTGAGCCTGCAACTTTAGATTCATCTAAGAACCAAATTATTACAAGATTCTTTGATGAATTCAGATATGATTTATCTAAAGTTGGACGTTATAAATTTAATAAAAAATTAAATGTTATTGATAGACTTTTAGATCAAGTTTTAGCAGAAGATATTATAGTTGATGGTAATGTTGTATTTGAAAAAGGTACAAAAATTACTAAAGCAAATATTAAAGATTTAAATGAAGTATTAAAAAATGGATATGGAGTATGCGACGCTATTGTTAATGAGGAGTTAGATTCATTTAACAAAGTACAAGTTGTTAAAGTTCAAGATCCAAGTGATAAGAAAAAGAAATTAATTGTAATTGGAAATGATCAATCAATTGATGTTAAAAGATTAACTATTTCTGATGTATATGCTGCTGTTTCTTATTATTTAAATTTACTACATGGTGTTGGTAATTTTGATGAGATAGATCATTTAGGAAATAGACGTGTTCGTCAAGTTGGTGAATTATTACAAAATCAATTTAGAATTGGTGTTTCTAGAATGGAAAGAGTAATTAGAGAAAGAATGACGACTCAAGAGATGGAGGAAGTTACTCCTAAGACTCTAATTAATATTAGACCTGTAACTGCTGCTATGAAAGAGTTCTTTGGTAGTTCTCAATTATCTCAATTTATGGATCAAACTAACCCTATAGCTGAGTTAACAAATAAGCGTAGACTTTCTGCTTTAGGACCAGGTGGTTTATCTAGAGATAGAGCTGGAGTTGAGGTTCGTGACGTTAATGCATCACATTATGGTCGTATATGTCCAATTGAATCTCCAGAAGGTCCAAATATCGGTCTTATAACTTCTCTTGCAAGTTATGCAAAGATTGATGATTTTGGATTTATTATGACTCCATATAGAAAAGTTGTTGATTCTCAAATTACTGATGAAGTTGAGTATTTAACAGCTGATGAAGAATTAGATTATATTATTTCACAATCTACAGTTGGTACTGATGAAGATAATAAAATAATTGATGAACAAGTTAATGCTCGTTTTAGAGGAGAAAATATATTAGCAAAACCTGAAAATGTTGATTATATTGATGTAAGTCCACAACAAGTTGTATCTGTTACAACAAGTTGTATTCCATTCCTTGAACATGATGATGCTACTCGTGCATTGATGGGTGCTAACATGCAACGTCAAGCTATGCCTTTAATTAAGACAGAAGCACCTTTTGTAGGTACTGGTGTTGAGTTTATTGCAGCAAAAGATTCTGGTGTTGAAGTTGTAGCAAAACATGATGGTATTGTTGAATACGCAGATGCAAAGAAAATTGTTGTTAATACAAAAGAAGGAAAAGAAACTTATGAGTTATCTAATTTTGAATTAGCAAATTCTAGTATTTGTTCTCATCAAAGACCAATTGTTCATGTTGGTGATAAAGTTACTGCAGATAAAACTATATTAGCTGATGGTAATTCAACTGATAAGGGAGAATTGGCCTTAGGTAAAAACATGACAATTGCATTCATGACATTTAATGGTTATAACTATGAAGATGCTGTTATTTTAAATGAAAACTTAGTTAAGGATGATAAGTTAACTTCATTACATCTTGAAGATTATGAGATGCAATGTCGTGAAACTAAATTAGGTCCTGAGGAAATAACAAGAGATATTCCAAATGTTAGTGAAGAAGCTAGAAAGAATCTTGATGCTAATGGAATCGTTGCTATTGGAACTGAAGTTAAAGAAGGCGATATCTTAGTTGGTAAAGTTACTCCAAAAGGTATGGCAGAACTTTCTTCAGAAGAAAAATTATTACATGCTATCTTTGGTGAGAAAACAAGAGAGGTTCGTGATACATCACTTCGTGTTCCACATGGTGGAGATGGTATTGTTCATGATATTAAAATATACTCTAGAAAAGAAAACGATGAGCTTCCAGCTGGTGTAAGTAAGGTTATTCGTGTTTACATAATTCAAAAACGTAAGATTCAAGTTGGAGATAAGATGTCTGGACGACATGGTAATAAAGGTGTTATTTCACTTATTCTTCCACAAGAAGATATGCCATATTTACCAGATGGTACTCCAGTTGATATAATGTTAAATCCACAAGGTGTTCCTTCTCGTATGAACTTTGGACAAATTCTTGAATTACATATGGGTATGGCTGCTAAGAAATTAGGTGTTCATATTGCTACTCCAGTATTTGATGGTGCTAGTATTCAAGATATCCAAGATATGATGAAAGAAGCTGGAATGGATGAAGATGGAAAGACTGTTTTATATGATGGTCGTACTGGTGAAGCATTTGATCATAGAATATCTGTTGGTGTAATGTATATGATTAAATTACATCACATGGTTGACGATAAATTACATGCACGTGCTACTGGTCCATATTCTTTAGTAACACAACAACCTCTTGGTGGTAAAGCACAATTAGGTGGACAGAGATTTGGTGAAATGGAAGTTTGGGCATTATATGCATATGGTGCTGCACATACATTACAAGAAATGATGACTGTTAAGTCTGATGATGTAGTTGGACGTGTTAAAGTTTATGAGTCAATAATTAAAGGACAAGAGATTAATGAACCTGGTATACCTGAATCATTTAGAGTATTAATGAAGGAATTCCAAGCATTGGGATTAGATGTTTCTATAATTAATGATGATGGAAAAACTTTAGAATTAAAGGATATAGAAGATTCAGAAGATAAGGAAGACTTTAATACAAATATTGATGAAGTGGAAAATTCTCCAGCAAAAGAAATTAAAGATGAACCTGAAGATTTAGATGATGAGGAATATGATGAGTCTGACGAATATGATGATGATTTTGAAGATTCAGAAGATTTTGATGAAGATGAGTTATTTGAATCTGAAGAAATTGAAAAGGAAGGAGCTGATATTTAATGATAGATGTTAATAAATTTGAAGCATTAAAGATTGGTATAGCTTCTCCAGAAAAAATCCGTGAATGGTCATATGGTGAAGTAAAAAAACCTGAGACTATTAATTATCGTACACTTAGACCAGAGAGAGATGGACTTTTCTGTGAAAAGATTTTTGGACCTACAAAAGATTATGAGTGTGCTTGTGGAAAATATAAGAGAGTAAGATATAAAAATATTGTTTGTGATAGATGTGGAGTTGAGGTAACTCGTGCTAAAGTTCGTCGTGAACGTATGGGACATATTGAGTTAGCTACTCCTGTTTCTCACATTTGGTTCTTTAAAGGTGTTCCTTCTCGTATGGGACTTGTACTTGATATGAGTCCAAGAGATTTGGAAGAAGTATTATATTTTGTTAGCTATGTAGTTATTGATAAAGGTAATGCTCCACTTGAAAATAAGCAAACATTATCTGAAAAAGAATATAGAGCTTATTATGAAAAATATGGTACTGGTTTCAAAGTTGGAATGGGTGCCGAAGCAGTAAAAGAATTGCTTAAAAAAGTAGATTTAAAGAAAGATATAGATGAAATAGAAAAAGAACTTGAGACTGCTCAAGGACAAAAACGTACTCGTTTATTAAAACGTTTAGATGTGCTTGCTGCTTTCTATAAATCAGGAAATAAACCTGAATGGATGATTATGGATTGTATTCCTGTTATTCCACCAGAATTAAGACCAATGATTCAATTAGATGGTGGTAGATTTGCTACTAGTGATTTAAATGATTTATATAGACGTGTTATTAATCGTAACAATCGTTTAAAGAAACTTATTGATTTAGGAGCTCCTGGAATTATTATTCAAAATGAGAAACGTATGCTTCAAGAAGCTGTTGATGCATTATTTGATAATGGTCGTCGTGGAAGAAGCGTAACTGGTGCCGGAAATAGACCATTAAAATCAATTTCTAGTATGTTAAAAGGTAAACAAGGTCGTTTCCGTCAAAACTTATTAGGAAAACGTGTTGATTATTCAGGACGTTCAGTTATCGTAGTTGGTCCATCATTAAAGATGTATCAATGTGGTATTCCAAAAGAAATGGCTCTAGAATTATTTAAACCTCATGTTATTCATGGTTTGGTAAGCAAGGATATTGCTCATAATATTAAAGCTGCTAAGAGATTAATTGATAAACAAGATCCTGTTGTTTGGGATATTGTTGAAGAGGCAATTAAAGAACATCCAGTATTATTAAACCGTGCTCCTACATTACATAGATTAGGTATTCAAGCTTTTGAACCAGTATTAGTTGGTGGTAAGGCTATTAGATTACATCCATTGGTATGTCCAGCATTTAATGCAGACTTTGATGGTGACCAGATGGCTGTACACGTTCCAATATCTGAAGAAGCTCAAGCTGAAGCTAGATTATTAATGTTAGGTTCTAACAATATCTTAAAACCATCAAGTGGAGATCCTATTGTTACACCTTCACAAGATATGGTTTTAGGTAACTATTATATTACAATGGAAAAAGCTGGTGAAGAAGGAGAAGGAAGAGTATTTAGAAATGCTAATGAGGCATTAATGGCTTATGAAAGACGTGAAATTACTCTTCATACTCGTATAGCTTTACCTGTTGATTCATTTAGACATAAATTATTTACTGAAAGTCAAAAAGGTAAATATTTAGTAACAACTGTTGGAAAGATAAAATTTAATGAAATTTTACCAGATACTTTTGCATATATTAATGAGCCAACAGATGAAAATATTAATAATATTACACCTAATAAGTATTTCTTAGAGAAAGGTACTAATATTCCAGAAGCAATTAAGGCTATGGATTTAGTTAAACCATTTGCTAAAGGTACTTTAGAAAAAATTATTGCACAAGTATTTAATAGATATAAGACAACTGAAACTTCTACAATGCTTGATAAATTGAAAGATTTAGGTTTCTATTATTCTACAATTGCTGGAGTTACTGTTAGTATGTCTGATGTTAAGACTAGTGATAAAAAAGGTGAAATTGTTGCTGAAGCACAAAAATTTGTTGATAAAATCAATAAACAATATAAACGTGGTTTAATAACTGAAGAAGAAAGATATAATAAAGTTATTGAAACTTGGAATGGTGCTAAAGATAAAGTTCAAGAAGAGTTACAAGAAATTGCTAATAGTGACTTAGAAAACCCAATCTTCATGATGATGCATTCTAAGGCTCGTGGTAACATTTCAAACTTTACACAAGTTGCAGGTATGCGTGGATTAATGGCTAAACCAGATGGTTCTTCAGTAGAAATCCCAGTTTTATCAAACTTCATAGAAGGATTATCTGTTGCTGAATTCTTCTTATCAACACATGGTGCTCGTAAAGGTTCTGCAGATACTGCCTTAAAGACTGCAGATTCTGGATACTTAACTCGTCGTTTAGTTGATGTATCACAAGATATGATTGTTCGTGAAGAAGATTGCGGAACAGATCAAGGTATGGTTGTTAGGGACTTTATTAATGAAAAGACTGGATCAGTTATTGAAAGTTTAAGAGATCGTATTATTGGTAGATTTGCTAATAAGAAAATTGTTAATCCTGAAACAAAAGAAGTTATTGTTGATAAACTTCAAATGATAAATGAATCATTAGCTGATAAAATTATTGCAGCTGGAATTAAAGAAGTTGAAATTAGAACTAATTTAACTTGTGCTACTGTAAATGGTGTATGTCAAAAGTGTTATGGTAGAAACTTAGCAACAGGAAATTTAGTAGAAATTGGAGAAGCAGTTGGTGTTATGGCTGCACAATCTATTGGTGAACCTGGTACACAGCTTACAATGCGTACTTTCCATACTGGTGGAGTTGCTGGTGTTGAAGATATTACTCAAGGTCTTCCTCGTGTTCAAGAATTATTTGAAGCACGTAATCCAAAAGGAAAAGCTACAATTGCTGAAATTGATGGTACTGTTTCTAAGATTAAAGAAGATCATGGTAAGTATAAGATTAGTATTACTAATAAATTAGAAACAAAAGAACATGTTACAAATTATGGTTCTAAGTTATGCGTTGAAAAGGGTACAGAAGTACATTGTGGTGATAAACTTACTGAAGGTGCTATAAGTCCTAAGGAATTATTAGCAGTTACTGACCCAATTACAACACAAGAATATATATTAAAAGAAGTTCAATATACATATCGTTCTCAAGGTGTTGATATTTCAGACAAACATATTGAAATTATCGCTCGTAGAATGATTAGTAAAATAAGAATTGTTGATGGTGGAGATACTAAGTTCTTACCTGGTAGTCTTGTTAATTTCCGTGAATTTACAGATGGAAATAAAGATGCTATTATTCAAGGTAAGAAACCTGCTCTTGGAAAACCAATTTTACTTGGTATTACTAAGGCAGCACTTGAAACAGATTCATTCTTATCTGCAGCTTCATTCCAAGAAACAACTCGTATCTTGACAGATGCTGCTATTAGAGGAAAAGTTGATAATCTATGTGGATTAAAGGAAAACGTTATTATTGGTAAATTAATACCTGCAGGTACTGGTATTAAAAATTATCGAGATGTAGATTACGAATTAAAAACCGAATTTATGGATGAAGAACCTTTAGAACAATTAGAAGATCAATTTATGGAGTAGTTAACTACTCCTTTTTCTTTACTTTTATTGGTAGATTTAGTATTATTATTATAGGTTAGGTGATGATATGAAAAAATTAAATAATGGTGGTTTTGGTATTTCGACTATGATTGGTTTTATGATTGCTTTTGTTTTGTTTTTACTAATAATTGTCTTTGTATATATGTATAATGGTATAGGTAATTTTTAATAAAAATTGTTGACTTTAATATATTGACGTGTTATATTATTAGTGCTGATTAAATAGCTTTGCTTTTTTGCAAAGTTTTATTTAAAGGGTAATATGATACACCTGGATATGTGTAAAGAAAGGAGATTGATTTAATGCCTACAATTAACCAATTAGTTCGTAAGAATCGTAAGGATAAAGTAAGAAAGAGTAAAGCACCAGTTCTTGGTGTTGGTTTAAATACAATCAAGAAAAAAGCAACTGATACTAACTCTCCTCAAAAACGTGGAGTTTGTACTCGTGTTGGTACAAAAACACCTAAGAAGCCAAACTCTGCACTTCGTAAGTACGCTCGTGTTCGTTTATCTAATGGTAAAGAAGTAGATACTTACATTCCTGGAATTGGACATAACTTACAAGAACACAGTGTTGTATTAATTCGTGGTGGTCGTGTAAAAGACCTTATCGGAGTTCGTTATCACATTATTCGTGGTACATTAGATACAGCTGGTGTTAAAGATCGTAAGCAAGGACGTAGTAAATACGGTGCAAAAAAAGGAAAATAGAATAATAAAAAAATTTTTGAAGGGAGGATTTAAAAATGCGTAAAAGACGTGCAACAAAAAGAAGTATTTTACCAGATCCAATATATAAGTCAGAAGTAGTTGCAAAACTAATTAATACTATTATGTTAGATGGTAAAAAAGGAACAGCTCAAACTATCGTTTATCAAGCTTTTGATACAGTAAAAGAAAAGACTGGAAAAGAAGCTTTAGAAGTATTTGAAGCTGCTATGGAAAATATTAAACCTCAACTTGAAGTTAAGAGTCGTCGTGTTGGTGGTTCAAACTACCAAGTACCTATCGAGGTTACACCTGCGAGAAGCCAAGCTTTAGCATTAAGATGGTTAACTAAGTATTCTCGTGAGCGTGGTGGAAAAGGTATGGCTGATAACTTAGCTAATGAAATTATCGATGCATCTAATGGTACTGGAGCATCAGTAAAAAAACGTGAAGATACTCATAGAATGGCTGAAGCTAATAAGGCTTTTGCTCATTATAGATGGTAGAAGGGAGTAAATTATGGCAAGAGATACGTCTTTAGAGAAGACAAGAAATATTGGAATAATGGCTCATATTGATGCAGGTAAAACTACTTGTACTGAAAGAATTTTATTCCATACTGGAGTAACTCATAAAATTGGAGAAACTCATGATGGTGAATCTCAAATGGACTGGATGGCACAAGAACAAGAACGTGGTATTACAATCACTTCTGCTGCTACTACAGCTCATTGGAAAGGTTATCGTTTAAATATTATCGATACTCCTGGACACGTAGATTTTACAATTGAGGTTTCAAGATCTCTTCGTGTACTTGATGGTGCTGTTGCATTAATCGATGCACAAGCTGGTGTTGAACCACAAACTGAAACAGTTTGGAGACAAGCATCTGAATTTAAAGTTCCTAGAATTATTTTTGCAAATAAGATGGATAAAATGGGTGCTAATTTTGAATATAGTTTAAAAACTATTAAGGATCGTTTAGGAGTTAATTCTAAACCAATTGAATGGCCTATTGGTGCTGAATCTGAATTCAATGGAGTTATTGATTTAGTTACAATGAAAGCTTATCATTATGATGGACAACAAGCAGAAAATGCTGAAGAAATCGAAATCCCTGCTGATTTAAAAGAAATAGCAGAAGAAAAGAGAGAAGAGTTAATTGATGCTGTTGCTGAATTTGATGATGAAATGATGGAAACTTATCTTGAAGGTGGAGAAGTTTCAATTGAAATGATTAAGAGAGCTATTAGAACTGGTACTTTAAATGCAGAATTCTTCCCAGTAATGTGTGGAACTGCTTTAGGTAATAAAGGTATTAAACTATTATTAGATGCTATTCTTGATTATTTACCAAGCCCATTAGATATTGCATCCATTAAGGGTACTACTTTAGATGGAGAAGAAGCAGTTCGTCATCCAAGTGATAGTGAACCATTTGCTGCTTTAGCATTTAAAGTTATGACAGATCCATTCGTTGGTCGTCTTACATTCTTCAGAGTTTATTCAGGACACTTATCAAGTGGTTCTTATGTATTAAACTCTACAAAAGATACAAAAGAAAGAATTGGTCGTATTCTTCAAATGCATGCTAATACTCGTAAAGAAATTAGTGATGTATATACTGGAGATATTGCTGCTGCAGTTGGATTAAAAAATACAACTACAGGTGATACATTATGTGATGAAAAGAAAGCTATTATACTTGAAAGTTTACAAGTTCCAGAACCTGTTATTCAATTAGCTGTTGAACCAAAATCAAAAGCTGATCAAGATAAAATGGCTTTAGCATTACAAAAACTTGCTGAGGAAGATCCAACATTTAAAGTTCATACAGATCATGAAACTGGTCAAACAGTTATTGCTGGTATGGGTGAATTACACCTTGATGTATTAGTTGATCGTATGAGACGTGAATTTAATGTTGAAGCTAATGTTGGTGCTCCACAAGTTGCTTATCGTGAAACAATTAAGCAAGCTGCTGATTGTGAAGGTAAGTATATTAAACAATCTGGAGGTCGTGGACAATATGGACACGTTTGGGTTAAATTTGAACCAAATCCTGATAAAGGATATGAGTTTGTTGATCAAATCGTTGGTGGTGTTGTTCCTCGTGAATATATTCCAGTTGTTGACAAAGGATTACAAGAAGCTTTACAAACAGGTGTACTTGCTGGTTATCCAATGATAGATGTTAAGTGTACATTATTTGATGGTTCATATCATGATGTAGACTCTAACGAAATGGCTTTCAAAATTGCTGCTAGTTTTGCATTGAAGGAAGCTAAAAATAAATGTAAGCCAGTTTTACTTGAACCTATTATGAAAGTAGATGTTACTACTCCAGATGAATATTTTGGTAATGTAATGGGTGACTTGACTTCTCGTCGTGGTAAACCATTAGGACAAGAAACTCAAGGAAATGCTGTAAAACTAAGTGCTATGGTTCCACTTTCAGAAATGTTTGGTTATGCTACTAACTTACGTTCAAATACACAAGGTAGAGCAACATTCGTAATGTTCTTTGATCATTATGAAGAAGTACCAAAAAACATTGCTGAAGAAATTATTAAAAAGAGTGGAAATTAATTAAAAGTGTATCAAAATAGTTGAAAGTTTTTCAATTATTAGATAAAATATAATTTGTAAACAAATAAGGAGGAAATTATTATGGCAAAAGAAAAATTTGATCGTTCAAAACCACATGTTAACATTGGTACAATTGGACACGTAGATCATGGTAAAACTACATTAACTGCTGCTATTTCTAAATGTTTAGCTGGTAAAAACGGTAATGCTGCTGTTGATTTCGCTAACATTGATAAAGCACCAGAAGAAAGAGATCGTGGTATCACTATTAATACTGCTCATATCGAGTATAGTACTGATGCTAGACATTACGCTCACGTTGACTGCCCAGGACATGCTGACTATGTTAAGAACATGATTACTGGTGCTGCTCAAATGGATGGAGCTATCTTAGTTATTGCTGCTACAGATGGACCAATGGCACAAACTCGTGAACATATCTTACTTGCTCGTCAAGTTGGAGTACCTAAAATGGTTGTATTCATGAATAAGTGTGATATGGTTGACGATCCAGAATTATTAGATTTAGTAGAAATGGAAATTCGTGATTTATTAAACGAATATGGTTTCGAAGGAGACGATACTCCAATTATTCGTGGTTCTGCATTAAAAGCTCTTGAAGGAGATCCAGAATGGACACCAAAGATTGATGAACTTATGGAAGCTGTTGATACATGGATTCCAACACCTGAAAGAGACAACGACAAACCATTCTTAATGAGTATTGAAGATGTATTCACTATTACAGGACGTGGAACAGTTGTTACTGGACGTGTTGAACGTGGTACATTAAAACTTAATGATGAAGTTGAAATCGTTGGTATTAAGCCAACTAAGAAGACTGTTGTTACTGGAATTGAAATGTTCCGTAAACAATTAGACTTTGCTGAAGCAGGAGACAATGCTGGTGTATTATTACGTGGTATTGCTCGTGAAGAAGTTGAAAGAGGACAAGTTCTTGCTAAACCAGGATCTGTTACTCCACATCATAAATTTAAAGGACAAGTATACGTATTAAGTAAAGAGGAAGGTGGACGTCATACTCCATTCTTCAACAACTATCGTCCACAATTCTATTTCAGAACTACTGATGTTACTGGTGTAATCACTTTACCAGAAGGAACTGAAATGGTAATGCCTGGAGATAATGTTGATATGACTGTTGAATTAATTCATTCAATCGCTCTTGAACAAGGTACTAAGTTCTCTATCCGTGAAGGTGGACGTACTGTTGGTGCTGGAAGCGTTACTGAAATTATTGAATAATTTAGGTATAAATTTATAAACTATTAACAATTTTGTTAATAGTTTTTTTTTTTTGTAAAAAAATAGAAAAGTAAATATAAATTACTTTTCTATTTTATTTGTTCATTTTCTTATACAAATTATATGCAAAATTATTTAATACTATATCGAATTCTCCAATATATTCAGTAACTGTTGCATTAAATCCTAATTTTGATTCATTTAATCCACTATATTGATTTTTGTTTTCAAAGTCTCCAACTATTGCATTTAAGTTAATATATTTAAATCCTTGTTCTGTATAATCTTTAATCATTTGCCATCTAATTAAATAATTTGCATTTAAATTACTATTTGATTCATCTATTCCTTCGCTAAATATGTATGCAGCACCATCATATTTTATTATCATTGCTCCACCAATAATAATTCCATTTGGATTTGTTTTAAGCATGTCTGTTGCTTTTAATAGCCTGTTTTTATATGTTGTGATTAATTTGTCAGATTCCATTTTTTTATTTAAGTATTGATTTCTTTCTCGTTGGTCTAATGTCATATCTTGTACTTTTTCTGCTAATAAACCATTATATTCAACTTCTTTTTCATAACTTCTTCTACTGTTAATAAGAAATTTTTCAGTATTTATTTTAGCGTAGTAAATATCTATATCATTTTCAAATCTTAAAGTCATCTCTTTATAGAATGATAGTGGCTTTTTATCTTTTTTACCTGCAAATTGATATAACTTATTTACACTTTTTGATTCATCTTTTATAACTTCTATACCACTATTCATTGCATTACGTATTTTGTTTCTTGTTCGTTTATCAAATCTTGTAAATGTTTCTTCTATATTTTTTTGTAATATTATAAGTGCTTCCCATCTAGGTTTTTCATTTTCAAAATATAGATTTTTTCCTTTATATGAAAATCCTGCTTTTTTCAAGTTATTAATTATTTCTGTTCCTTTATTATTTATATTCATAATATTTCCTTGAGCATCTCTTATTGTTAGCGGGATATATGGGTCAATTCTTAATAGCATGAAGCCTTGCTTTCCAAGGACATTTTTTAGTTTTTCTACTAGTTCTTCTATTTGTTCTTTATTTTCGTAATTAAATAAAATTCCTCTAGGGGCATATGCTATTTTATTTTTCATGAATACTTCTTTGTATATTATTAATGTAGCACCCATTAGTTTATTGTATTCATTTATTATACCTAAGAATTGTGTTCTGTACCCGAACTTTTTCATTACATTTCCATACATTGAACTTTGAAAATAATTTCTATATTTATGTGATGAAGCAAATTTATCAAATTGTGCAGACGTTAACTTTACTATTTTCATCTTTGCCCACTTCCTATCATATTATATATTATATCATATAAATGATAAGTTTCAATAATATGAATATGTAATGTGAATATGTAATTTATTAGTGTAAACTACATTATATTTGTATTGAGAGGATAATTTTAGAGTGTTATAATTATGTTGTATATAATGAATATATTAATAGGAGGTTAATATGAAGATTATTGATGTAAGAGGACGTGAAATACTTGATTCACGTGGTAATCCTACTGTTGAAGTAGATGTTGTTTTAGAAAATGGAATTGTTGGTCGTGCAGCTGTTCCTTCAGGTGCATCTACTGGTGAGCGTGAAGCTTTAGAGTTACGCGACGGTGGAGACAGATTTAATGGGAAAGGTGTTTTGAAAGCTGTAGAAAATGTAAATGGACCATTAAGAGATTTAGTAATTGGAATGGATGCTGCTAATCAAAAAGAATTGGATTATGCAATGATTAATCTAGATGGAACTGAAACTAAATCTAAGTTTGGTGCTAATGCTATTTTAGGTATTTCTATGGCTGCTATGAAAGCTAGTGCACTAAATGAAGGAAAACCTTTATATGAATATGTTGGTGATGGTATTGTTATGCCTAAGCCAATGATGAATATTATAAATGGAGGAGCTCATGCTGATAATAAGCTTGATTTTCAAGAGTTTATGATAATTCCTCAACGTGATACAATTCACGAAAGAGTTAGAGTTGGGGCAGAAGTATTCCATACTTTAAAGAAAGTATTAAATGAAAAAGGTTTAGCAACTGGAGTTGGAGATGAAGGTGGATTTGCTCCAGATTTACAATCTAATACTGAAGGTTTTGAACTTATAATGGAAGCTATTAGAAAAGCAGGATATGAACCTGGAAAAGATGTATGTTTAGCAATTGATGTTGCTGCTAGTGAATTTTATAAAGATGGAAAATATAATCTTGTAGGGGAAGGAAGAAGCTTGACTACAGATGAATTAATTGATTTTTATGAAGAATTAGTTAATAAATATCCTATTATTTCAATTGAAGATCCAGTTGATGAAAATGACTGGGATGGATTTACTAAAATTACTGAGAGATTAGGAAATAAGATTCAATTAGTTGGTGACGATTTATTTGTTACTAATAAAAAATGTTTACAAATGGGAATTGATAAACATGCTGGTAATGCGATTTTATTAAAAGTTAATCAAATAGGTACAATTACAGAAACATTAGAAACTATTGAACTTGCTCGTGAACATGGTTATGCAACTATTATTTCACATAGATCTGGTGAAACTGAGGATACTACTATAGCAGATTTAGCTGTTGGATTAAATTTAGGACAGATTAAGACTGGTTCTATGTCAAGAACAGATAGAATTTGTAAATATAATCAATTAATGAGAATTGAAGAAGAATTAAATAGATAATTTTTTCTTGACAAATAGTAATATATTTTATAGAATAGAGAAAATTCAAAAAAATTTAAATCTATGGGGAGACCATAATTATATAAGCTCTTATGCACAGTGAGTTAAGGATAATGAGAACTTAATGATAATCTTATATAATTCCTATCTCTTCGGAGAAACATTGTTTCCGGTGTTACTTACATCGTTATAAAATTAAGAAAAATTAAGGATGGTACCGTGCTTTATGCACTCCTTTGGTATCATCCTTTTATTATTAGGAGGTAAATATGAGATTAAGTAAAAGTTATTTTGTAACTAAGAAGGAAAATTTAAAAGATGATGAGTGTGTTAGTTCTAATTTATTAGTTAGAGCTGGAATGATTAAGAAAGTTGGTAGCGGTATTTATGCTTTTTTACCAATGGGATTAAGAGTATTTAGAAAAATTGAAAATGTTGTTCGTGAAGAAATGAATAATATTGGTTCACAGGAACTTGTTATGCCTAGTTTACTTCCTGAGGATTATTATATTGATAGTGGAAGAAGAACAGTTTTTGGAGATGATATGTTTTCTTTAAAAGATAGAGTTGGTAGAGATTACGTATTAGGACCAACTCATGAAGAACTATTTGTTGAAGTATGTCGTGATATGATTAAGTCATATAAGGATATGCCAATTAGTTTATATCAGATGGCTAATAAGTATCGTGATGAACCTCGTAGTAGATATGGTTTAATAAGAACAAGAGAGTTTGTTATGAAAGATGCTTATACATTTGATAAGGATTTAGAAGGTTTAGATGAGTCATATAAATTAATGTTTGATGCATATAAGAAAATTTTTGATAGAATTGGTATTGATTATAGAATTGTTAGAGCATCTACTGGAGCTATGGGTGGACTTCTTTCAGAAGAATTTCAAGCAATTACAGATATTGGTGAAGATATAGTTGTTACTTGTGATAATTGTGGTTTTTCTACTAATATTGAAATTTGTGATGTAAAGAGTGAATGTGAAAAATCTAATGAAGAAACAAAAGAAAAAGAATTACTTTATACTCCAAATTGTGGAACTATAAATGATTTATATGAAAAATTTGGAATTGATTCTAAGAATACATGTAAAACTATGATATATAAAGTTGATGGTAAGTTCTATGCATTTATGGTTAGAGGGGATAGAGAAGTAAATGAATATAAAATTTCTAGACTTTTAAATGCTGTTAGTGTTGAAATGGCTACTGCTGAAGAAGATGAAAAAATTACTGGAGCTAATGTTGGATTTGCTGGACCAATTGATTTAGGAATACCAGTTATTATTGATAATGAAGTTTTATGTATGAAAAACTTCTTAGTTGGTGCCAATAAATCGGATTATCATTACATTAATACTAATTTAAATGATTTTAAGTATGAACAAGTAGCTGATATAAGAAATGTATGTGAAGATGATAAATGTCCAGAGTGTGGTCATGATTTATCATTTAAACATGGTATAGAAGTTGGAAATACATTCAAATTGGGTACTAAGTATTCTGAGTCTATGGGACTTTATTTTGCGGATGAAAATAATAAATTAAAACCAGTTTTGATGGGATGTTATGGAATTGGTGTTGCTAGAATAATGGCCGCTGTTGTTGAACAAAATCATGATGAAGATGGAATAATTTTCCCAGAAATTATTGCTCCATATAATCTTGCAATTGTTGTTGTTAATTCTAAAGATGAAACTCAAATGAAAGTTGCTAATGAATTATATGAAAAATACAAAAAAGACGGAATAGAAGTAATTTTAGATGATCGTGATGTAAGAGCTGGAGTTAAATTTAAAGATATGGATTTAATAGGAATTCCAAAAAGAATTGTTGTTGGTAAAAAAGCAAGTGATGGTATTGTTGAACTTAAATATAGAGATTCTTCAGATGTTGAAGAGATTAATATTTAATAAGTTTTTACTTAAAATTAAGTGTTTGCTTTTATTTGATATATATGATATTATATTAAGTGTTTATTAAACGGAGGGATTAAATGGAAACTGCATTATTAATTATTTCAGTATTATTAATTATTATTGTTTTATTACAAAGTGCTAAAGCTGAAAGTGGTCCTCAAATTATTAGTGGTGGTCAGAGTGAACTTTTTTCTAATAGAAAAGAGAGAGGTTCTGAATTAGTTATAACTCGTATTACTATTTTATTAGGAGCTGCATTTTTTATAATATCTTTAGTATCTATGTTTATTTAGGACTTCGGTCCTTTTTTATTTGTTATATAGAAAAAAATAAAGTATAATATATATAGATATAAAATAGAGGTGGTATTAATGAGAGAAAGTATTATAAATGTTTTAAAGAATTCTGATAGAGCTCTTGATATTTATGAATTGCAAGATAGAGTTGGAGTTAATTCTGTTGAAGAGACTAAGGAATTCACTGAAGAACTTAGAAAACTTGAAGATGAAGTTGTTGTATATCATTCTAATAAAGATAAATATATGATGCTTGAGAATAGTCATTTAAGAAAAGGTGTAATGAGAGCCAATAAAAAAGGATTTGGTTTTGTAGAAGTAGAAGGACTAGATGATGATATTTATGTTTCTCAAGATAATATGAATGGTGCTATACATGATGATGTTGTTTTAGTTGAAATTACTAGTAAGATGAATATAGATAGAATTGAAGGTAGAGTTCTTAAAATTATTGAAAGAAAAATACAAAAATATATTGGTCTTATGAAGTTTGATTCTAAGGGGATGGGACATGTTATCCTTGATGATTCAAAAATTAAATTAAATATTCAAGTACCTAAAGAGAAGAGTTTAAATGCTGTTGATGGTCATAAAGTAGTTGTTGAAGTTGATAAGATGATGAATCATAATGGTAGATGTGAAGGTCACGTATGTGAAATTATTGGACATGTTAATGATCCTGGAGTGGATATTTTATCTATTATTTATAAATATAATATTAATGTTGATTTCCCAGATGAGGTTAAAAGTCAAGTTGCATCTATGCCTATGGAAGTTTATGAAAGTGATTTAAAAGGAAGAAGAGATTTACGTGATCAAGTAATATTTACAATAGATGGTGATGATACTAAAGATATAGATGATGCTATTAGTATTGAAAAATTATCTAATGGTCATTATAGATTAGGTGTACATATTGCTGATGTATCATATTATGTTAAAGAAGGTAGTCCTTTAGATACTGAGGCAATGGACAGAGGAACTAGTGTTTATTTAGTTGATAGAGTAATTCCTATGTTACCTCATGAATTATCTAATGGTATTTGTTCATTGAATCCTAATGTTGATCGATTAGCTATGTCATGTGTTATGGAATTTAATAGCGAAGGTAAGCAACTTGATTATGAAATTTTTCCAAGTGTTATAAGATCTAGAATCCAAATGACTTATAAAAAGGTTAATAGTATTCTTGAGAAGAATATTATTCCTGAAGGTTATGAAGATTTTGCAGATGATTTAAGAACTATGGAAGAGTTAGCTGAAATTTTACGTAAAGCAAAAGTTAAGCGTGGTTATATTGATTTTGGTGTTGAAGAAGCTAAGATTTTAGTTGATGAGAATTGTGTTCCTACTGATGTTGTATTAAGAGAAAGAGGTATGGGAGAAAATTTAATTGAGGACTTTATGATTGCGGCTAATGAGTGTGTTGCTACACATATTTATTTTATGAATTTACCATTTATTTATCGTGTTCATGAATATCCTAAGGAAGAAAAAATCAGAAGCTTTTTAGGGTTTGTTAGTAGTTTAGGTTATCAAGTTAATGGTAATATAAAAGATGTTAAACCTACTACTATGCAAGCAATATTAAAACAATTACAAGATAAACCTGAGTACAAAATATTATCAAGTTTATTATTAAGAAGTATGCAAAAAGCTGTATATAAGCCTGAAAATTTAGGACATTATGGTTTAGCAAGTAAGTGTTATACTCACTTTACATCTCCAATTAGAAGATATCCTGATACTACTGTTCATAGATTACTTAGAACATATTTAGTAGAAGGAAAAGTTGATATGCAAACAATTAAGAAGTGGGAAGAGAAACTTGTATATATAGCTGAGCATTCTAGTGAGAGAGAAAGAGCGTCAGTTGATTGTGAACGTGAAGTTGATGATATGAAGATGGCTGAATATATGGAGAAGCATATTGGTGAAGAATATGAAGGTATGATATCTTCTATTACAAGTTTTGGTATGTTTGTTGAATTAGATAATTTAATTGAGGGACTTGTTCCTCTTAGAGATATGAAAGATTTCTTCCATTTTGATGAAGAAAGAATGACTTTGACTGGTGAGAAGAGTCATGTTAAATATTCTATTGGTGAAAGAGTAGTTATAAAGGTTGTTAGGGCTTCTAAAGAAGAAAAGACAATTGATTTTGAGGTTGTTAGGAAAGTAGAAGGAAAGTAGTATGAAAAAGAGAAGAAAAGTTAGATTGAAAAAAAGGGGAAAAATATTATTTATAATAATATTGATAGTGTGTGCTGGAATAATTTATTTTTCATCTTCTAACTTTTCTTTTTTTAAGTCTACTGATAAAGTAGAGAAAAAAGATGTTATAGAAAAAGAAGTGAAAAAAGATAAAGATTATACTGCTAAGGTTTTTATGGTTGGTGATGCGTTGATTCATAGTGCTGTCTATGAGGATGCTAGACAAAGTGATGGTACTTATGATTTTACTCCTATGTTATCTGCTATTAAACCGATTTCAACTAAGTATGATTTAGCTTATTATAATCAAGAAACTATTCTTGGAGGAAAAGATTTAGGTTATTCTAATTATCCTAGATTTAATTCTCCTCAAGAGGTTGGAGATGCTTTTGTTGATGCTGGATTTAATTTAGTTTCCCTTGCTACTAATCATACTATGGATAAGGGTGAACAAGGTGTTTTAAATTCTGTTGCTTATTGGAAGACTAAGAGTGGTGTTGTATCATCTGGACAATGGAGTAGTGATGAAGAAAGAAATCAATCAATCGCAACTATTCATGAAGTTAATAATATAAAATATGCTTTTATTTCTTATACTATTTGGACTAATGGTTTAAATACCCCTACTGGAAAAGAATATTTAAATAATTTATATAGTGAAGAAAAGGCTAAAGCTGATATTGAAGCAGTTAGAGATAAGGTTGATTTTGTAATTGTTGCTATGCATTGGGGTACAGAGTATTCATTTAAAGTAGATGCTAAGCAAGAGGAAATCGCTAATTATTTATCTAGTTTAGGAGTTGATATAATAATTGGTGCTCATCCTCATGTTATTCAAACTGTTGAGTATATAAATAATAATAAAACTTTTGTTGTTTACTCATTGGGTAATTTTATTAGTGATCAAAATGATGTTGATAATTTTACAGGACTAGCTTTTGAGGTTACTTTAAAAAAGCATGTGGATGTAGATGACAAAGTTACTAATAGTGTTGTTGAACCTAAAGCGGAACTTGTTTATACAACAACAACTAAGGTTAGAGGTGTCAATCATAATTTTAAGGTTGTTCCTTATCCGAATTTAACAGATAATGAACTTAAGAATCATTTATCTTACTATGACAGTTATAAGAGTATTGTTAACGAAAGGTATCCTGAGTTAGTATGGGGATTATCAGGGGAGTGATAAAATGGAAATTTATAATAAAAAAGCAAAATTTGATTATTTTATTGAAGAAGAATTTGAAGCAGGTATTGTTCTTACTGGAACAGAAATAAAATCTATTAGAAAAGGTTCTTGTAATATAAAGGACTGTTATGGAATTATTAGAAAAGGCGAGATATATTTATTAAATATGTTTGTTGGACAATATAAAGAAGGAAATATATTTAATCATGAAGAAACTAGGGATAGAAAATTATTACTTCATAAAAAGGAAATAAAAAAAATAAGTCAAATGATTGAAGTTCAAGGACTTACTATTGTACCTTTAAAGTTATATTTTAAAGACAATAAATTAAAAGTATTAATAGGTATTTGTCGTGGTAAGAAAAATTATGATAAGAGAGAGTCAATTAAAGAAAGAGATATAAAAAGAGACGTTGAAAGAAATTTAAAAAATTATAGATAGTTTACATAATAAAATATGTGGTGGTAAATCAATAAAAATATTTTAAAGCATATAAAAAGAGCAGTTTAATTGCTCTTTTTTAGTTGTTCTAGGAAATATTTGTGTAATTGATCACATTTTTCTTTATCCATTGCTTCTTTATTTTTATATGGATTTTTAATTCCTAATTCTTCATATTTTGTATTTCCTAATATGTGAAATGGTAAAAAGTCAACTCTTGTGACATTTTTAATATATTTATTAATGAATATTGCTAGGTTGTTCATATATTCTATATTATCATTTACATCTGGAATTATTACTTGTCTTATCCAAACTTCTACGTTTGTTTTGTTTAGTTGTTCTACAAACTCAAAGAATTTATCTAAATAGTTTGTTTGAGTTATATCAAAGTATCCTTCTTTTGTAATATGTTTTATATCTAATAGGACCATGTCTATATTATCAAGTAGTTCCTTATAGTTTCCATTTCCAACTCCTGCTGTATCTATTGCGATATGAATATTTTCTTTTTTTAACTTTTTACAACAGTCTACTAGAAAATCATATTGAAGTAATGGTTCTCCTCCTGAGAATGTTACTCCTCCATTATTTTTAAAGTATGGTTTATTTCGTAGTATTTTTTTTACTATTTCATCTGATGTATAATTGTTTTCTTTTTTTACCCACATTTCTGGATTGTGACAGAATTTGCATCTTAAGTTACATCCATTAAGAAAGACCACGGTACGAATACCGGGTCCATCAACAAGTCCAAATGTTTCTATTTGTTTTATTGAACCATTCATAATTACATTTTCTCGTGGAATGTTCTTGAGATTACTTCTTCTTGTTGTTTTCTTGTTAATTTATTAAATCTTACTGCATATCCAGATACTCTTATTGTTAATAATGGGTATTTTTCAGGATTATTCATTGCATCAATTAAAGTTTCTCTATTTAAAACGTTTACATTTAAATGATGTGCACCTTGTCCAAAGTATCCATCCATTAATTGTACTAAGTTAGATACTCTTTCTTCTTCTGTTGCTCCTAAAGAATTTGGAACTATTGAGAATGTATTTGAAATACCATCTCTACAGCAGTTTGCCCAGTCTAGTTTAGCTACTGAGTTTAATGATGCGATTGCTCCATTAGAGTCTCTTCCATGCATTGGATTTGCTCCTGGTGCAAAAGGTATTCCTGCTTTTCTTCCATCTGGAGTTGCTCCTGTATTTTGTCCATATACAACATTTGATGTAATTGTTAATACAGATAGTGTTGGGTGTGCTTTTCTATAACATGGATGAGAAGATAATTCTTCATAAACTTTGTCTAATAATTCTTTACCAATTTCATCAACTCTATCATCATCATTTCCGTATTTTGGATAATCTCCTTCGATTTCAAAATCTACTGTAATTCCATCTTCATCTCTTATTGGTTTTACTTTAGCATATTTGATTGCTGATAATGAGTCAACTGCTACTGAGAATCCTGCAACACCATAAGCCATTAATCTATTTACATATGTATCATGTAAAGCCATTTGACCAGCTTCATATGCATATTTATCATGCATGTAGTGGATAATGTTCATTGCATCACTATAGATTCTTGCTACTTCTTTTAACATTTTCCAGTAATTTTCTTTTACTTTGTCATAGTCTAAGTATTCATCTGTCATTTTTTCAAATCCAGGAATTACTAATTGACGTTTAACTTCATCTATTCCACCATTGATTGAGTATAGTAGAGCTTTAGCTAAGTTACAACGAGCTCCAAAGAATTGCATATCTTTTCCAATTCTCATAGATGATACACAACATGCAATAGCATAATCATCACCCATTGATGGACGCATAACATCATCATTTTCATATTGGATAGAATCTGTTGCGATGCTTACTCTTGAACAATATTTCTTCCAAGCTTCTGGTAAATCTTGTGCCCATAAAATTGTCATATTTGGTTCTGGTGCACTTTCAAGATTTTCTAGAGTGTGAACAATACGGAAAGATGTTTTATTTACTAATGTTCTTCCATCTTCTGTCATACCACCTAATGAACATGTTACCCAAGTTGGGTCTCCTGAGAATAATTCATCATATTCTGGAGTTCTTAAATGTCTTGCAGCTCTTAATTTAATTACAAATTGATCAATTATTTCTTGAGCTTCTTCTTCAGTTAATGTTCCATTTGCGAAATCTCTTTCGAAATATATATCAAAGAAAGCATCTACTCTTCCTAAAGACATTGCTGCACCATTGTTTTCTTTTATAGCAGCTAAGTAACCGAAATAAGTCCATTGTACTGCTTCTTTAGCATTTGTTGCTGGTTTTGAAATGTCAAATCCATAAGATGCAGCCATTTCTTTAATTTCTTTTAATGCTTTATATTGCATTGATATTTCTTCACGAAGACGAATTGTTTCGTCATCCATAACTGTAATTTTCATATTATCCCAGTCATTGAATTTTTCTTCCATTAATTTATCAATACCATATAAGGCAATTCTTCTATAGTCACCAATGATTCTTCCACGACCATATGCATCTGGAAGACCTGTTAATAACTTAACGTGTCTTGCTGTTCTTATTTCTTTAGTATATGCATCAAATACACCATCGTTATGTGTTTTAACTAAGTTTGTTTTCATGAACTTATCTAATTGTTCATTCATTTTGTAACCATATGCGTCTAGTTCTTGATAAACCATTTTTAGTCCACCTTTTGGAACTATAGCTCTTTTACATAACATATCTGTTTGTAAACCAACGATTACATCATCATCTTCAGAAATATATCCAGGTTTGAAAACATTTATTCCTGCAGGAGTATCAACATCGATATCAATTACATGTTTTTTTACTTCCTCTTTGCAGACATCTTCATATACCTTTAATACTCTTTTTGTTTTTTCAGTAGGTCCTACTAAAAATGATTCATCATCTGTGTATGGTTTATAGTTGTTTTTGATGAAGTCACTTACGTTAATTTCATCACACCATTTACCTTCTTTAAAATTTTTCCATTCATTCATTATATATATCAACCTCCGTACTTAATTATATCAATTTTTTATTTAAATCTAAATAAATATTTGCTATATTTGGTGTATTTTACATTAAAAAGTTTTTATAGTAGTATCTAACATTTTTATATATGATTTTTTCTTTTAGTTTTTCCTTTAATATGTTATAATACGAAGTGTATGGGGCTGATTTGGTTTCGACGGGAATAGTTGAGCATAGATAGCAAGTCGGTTGTCGACGTTACAGACACAAAAAAATAAATGCAAATAAAATTAAAAATGCTGTAGCTACTTTGTTTGGTGCAAACCAAGCTGTTGCTTTTGCCTAATTTAATAATATAGGTCAGCGCTTCTTTATATTTTTACCTAGGAATATATAGAGGCTCAATTTATAGGTTATAGCTATTCTTTGTCTAGGGAATAGAAAGAATTTTTTAGACTAGTATATATATTTGGTCGTTAACTACTTTTTATATATATGATATTAATTAGTTAACTAAACTTGTAGAGGTTTATGTAGCTCTATTTTCGGACAGGAGTTCGATTCTCCTCAGCTCCACCAAATTGATAGGAAACTCGAACTTTTCGAGTTTAAGTAATAAACGCTAACTAGAAATAGTTAGTTTTTTTGTTGTTTAAGAAAGGAAAGTGATGAGTTATGACAATAGAAACTAAAAAACTTGTAATAAGTGAAGAATTAAAAAGAAAGACTATCATAGACAAAATAATGTTAGTCTTTAATCATCCTATTTATAAAAAGTAAAAAAGACCAACTATTAAAGTTGATCTCGACGATAAATTGCAATTTTTTAATATTATATATGATTATATTTTTACTATAAAGAATACAAATCCAATTGCACCAATAATCATAAATATAAT